>CAYTGR010000024.1:0-67166 GCA_964437445.1 uncultured Anaerolineales bacterium
GGGGCGGGGCCGGGGTGAGGAGCGGCGAAACCCGGGGGGCGGCCAGGGGCGATGATAGCGCGGCTGGGGTCGGAAACGGTGAGGTCAAGGTCTCGGGCGGCGGGGTCGCCTCCGCGCTGGGCGAGGCGGTAGGCGTGGGCGTTATCTCCACGGCCGGCGTGGGGGTGGGCAGGGGAGAGTCAGTCACACCAGCGGTGGCCGGCAGGTCCGGGGGGGGGGCGCTGGCCGGCAGGGACAGTTGGGTCCATAACAGGACCGGCAAAACCCAACCACAGAGGCCACGGGTGAGGGCAGCACGGCGAACGGCAGGCATGGATAGACCTCCTGAACTGGATTGAGTAACATACAGGGTTGATTTGGCTTAAAAAGGGTACAGAAAAGATGCTTGCAAAAGGGAAAGAGCTAACTTATATGATTACAACCTTGGTCCACTAAGTATGATTATACTGCCAGAAAATCGGGCTGTCAATAACCTTTGGTGCTAGTTTTACAGGCTGAAGGGAGCCAGATGGAAATGGACTGCGCCTTCTTCATCAATCTCCCAACCGTCCCATTGGACCAACACATTGAACATCGCCATCGTGTAAGCCAAGCGGCTTTGGAAGTACGCCCATTGGCGATGCATGACCTTTTTGAAATGATTGATCAAGGTCAACATCGCCAGCACGGTTTCCACAATCATGCGACTATTCCATTCTCCCCGTTTGCAGATCTTGAGATTGTCGGGATGCCAATCTGGCTTCACAAACCCTTCGTTGGCAAACAGGACCATGTGCTCGCCCTGGCGCTCCACAACAGCTTGAAAGGCCGCCCCATCGTAGACATTAGCAGTATCCACCGCCCAATCCACTACCAGACCGAGGTGATTGAGCACGCAACACAACTTGCCGCCCACGATCCACCGCTGGTTCGACAACCCTTGCTTGCCAATTTGCTGCGCACTGCGGCCTTCGCGGCGGGGGTGCAGCAATTCAATCCCATAGGTGTCAAGCAGCCCAATGAGAGTGGGCTGCGCCATGAAGCGCGTTGTCCAACGCCGATGCGTATTGAACAGCCGAAACAGCCGCGTGCGCTCCGGCAACCGGGGAAACAAGGGCAGGTAGTCTCGCGTCAGCCAACGATAGAAAGCCCGATTGCCTACCCCTTTGAGGGCAAACAACAGCGCCAAGGTGACGACTTCGCTCGGATACAGACTAGCCTGACTATGCTTCGGCACATCGCGCAATTGATCGTCAACACGGCAAAACAATTCTGTGATAAAATCTACGGTAGTCATGAGATTCTCCTTTCTGCTTAGGTGGCTCTCCCTATAGCATAGGAGAATCTCATGCTTTTTCAAACTAGCACCAAAGGTTCAATAGTATTCGGGGTGCAAAATCGCGTAATTTTTGGGACAAGAGTCCACAGCGGGACTCGGCAAAACTGGAGATAGTCCCCCGGTCAGGGCAGTGAGGACCTGGTCCCGCAAGGAATTCACCATGACCTTGCGCGGTTCACCAGCAGTGGCATGAAAATTTCACGCCAGGCTTTTAAGGGGTTTGTTTGCGCCTCTGCGTCTTGGCGTGAGAAAGTCTTATATTTTCCTTCAAGTGAGGAACAGGCCGCCTACGCCATCTCCTCCCAGTTGGGGCCGACTTCCACGTCCACCTTGAGTGGCGCGGCCAGCGTAAAGGCCCGCTCCATTGCCTCGCGGATCAGCGGGATCACGCTCTCCACTTCTTCGCGCGGGGCTTCCAGCACCAGCTCGTCGTGTACCTGCAGGATCATCCGGGCGCGCAGGCCGGCCTGGCGCAGGCCGGCCCGTAAACGCAGCATCGCCAGCTTGATCAGATCCGCCGCTGTCCCCTGGATCGGCGCATTGATGGCCATGCGGAGCGCCGCCTGGCGCTGCTGCGCGGGCAGCCGGCTTCCCGGCGCCAGCTCCGGGAAATAACGGCGGCGGCCCAACAGCGTCTCCACGTAACCGCGCTCCTCCGCCTCGCGCTGCAAGCGCTCCATGTAGGCGCGCGCCTGGGGGAAACGTTCAAAGTAGCGGCGGATGAAGCTGTCGGCCTCTTCCGGCGTGACGCCGATCTGGGCAGCCAGCCCGTAGGCCCCCTGCCCGTAGATCAGCCCGAAGTTGACCGCCTTCGCCACCCGGCGCATCTCTGAAGTCACCTCTGCCAGCGGCACCGCGTAGACCGCGGCGGCGGTCGTGGCGTGAATGTCCTCGCCCCGGGCGAAGGCCGCCAGCAGCCCCTCGTCGCCGGAAACGTGCGCCATGATGCGCAGCTCCACCTGCGAGTAGTCGGCCCCCACCAGCACCCAGCCCTCCTCCGCAATGAAGGCCCGGCGCACCCGCCGGCCCTCCTCGGTGCGGATCGGGATATTCTGCAGGTTGGGATCAGAAGACGAAATCCGCCCGGTCACCGTTCCCGTCTGGTTGTACGAGGTGTGCACGCGCCCGGTCGCCGGATTGACCAGCTGCGGCAGCGCGTCCACATACGTGGACTTGAGTTTGGAGAGCGACCGGTGCTCCAGGATGAGGTCCACTACCGGATGCATACCGCGCAGCCGCTCCAGCACCTCGGCGTCGGTGGAATAGTGCCCTGATTGGGTCTTGCGGATGCCGCGTGTGGAAAGGCCCAGCCGGGTGAAGAGGACCGTGGAAAGCTGCTGGGTGGAGTTGACGTTAAACGGGCCACCCGCGAGGCGGTAAATCTCCTGCTCCAGCGCGGCCAGACGGCCGGCCAGCTCGCCGGAAAGGCGCTCCAGATAAGGCAGGTCCAGTTTGACGCCGGTCAGCTCTATCTCGGCCAGCACGGGAATGAGCGGCAGTTCCAGGTCGCGGAAGAGCGCGGTTTGCTGGTGCTGTTCCAGTTCGGCCTTGAGCGGCGCTACCAGGCGGCGGGTCATGTCGGCGTCGGCGCCGGCGTAGGGGACCACTTGCTTGAGCGGGACGGCGTCCATGCGCCGCTGCTCTTTGCCCCGCCCGATCAGCTCGTGGATCTCGGTCATCTTGACGCCGAGGCGGGCCCAGGCCAGGTTTTTCAGCCCCAGGTTGGGCGAGGCCGGGTTGAGCACCCACTCGGCGATCAGCGGATCAAACGCCAATCCGGCCAGCGGGAGGCCCGCCCGTTGCAAAACTTTGAGGTCAAACTTGAGGTTGTGCCCCGCTTTGGGCAGCGCTGGATCGGCCAGCAGCGGCCCCAGGTGCTGACGCACCGCCTCCAACGGCAGCACCGGCTCGCCGGCCGGCGCGCGCAGCGGGAGGTACCACGCCACGCCCTCGCGGTCGCTCAAGGAGATTCCCACCAGCTCCGCCTGGGTGGAATCGGTGCTCGTCGTCTCGGTATCCACCACCAATAACGCTCCGGGCAGGGCAGCGGAAACGCGCAAGGTAGCGACGAGCGCCGCTAAATCCGCCTCGGTCCCGACCAGACGGTAGTCGCCCAGCCCCGCGCCCGGGGCAGGTGCAGCGGGTGGCGTGGCGAGCAGCTCCTCGCCAAAGAGCGCCAGCTGTCCGGCTCCGGTCACTTCCCCGCCCTGCCGGGCCGGGGGTTCAGCGGGACGGGGGCCCGCCGGTTCACCCAACTCCGGCAAGCGATTGAGCAGCGAGCGGAACTCCAGTTCGCGCAGGAGCGCCAGCAGCCGTTCCCGGTCGTAAGGCCCGCGCCGGGCCGCGGCCTGATCCAACGTCACCGGCGCGTCGCGGACGATGCGGGCCAGGTGGCGGCTCAGCCGCGCCGACTCGCGCCCCGCTTCCAACGCCTTGCGGTAACGGGGCGCGAGCTCGTCCAGATGTTCGTAAATCCCCTCCAACGTGCGGTACTGCTGGAGCAGGGCCACCGCCCCCTTCTCCCCCACCCCGGCGACACCGGGAATGGCATCGGAAGCGTCGCCCATCAGCGCCTTGAGGTCCACCAGCTGCGCCGGGACCAGGCCATATTTCTCCTTGACGGCGGCCGGCGTGTAGTAAATCTTGTCGTCAAAGCGGCGGCCGGAGGTGAGCACGGTAATGTGCTCGTCCACCAGCTGGAGGGCATCGCGGTCGCCGGTGACGATGAGGACGTCCAGCCCGGCCTCCTCGGCCTGGCGCGAGAGGGTCCCCAGCAGATCGTCGGCCTCGTAGTCGTCCAGATCTATGGCCGGGAGCGCCAGGGCCGCGACCAGCTCGCGCACCCGCGCCATCTGAGTCTGCATCTCCTCCGGCATCCGGGCACGGTGCGCTTTGTAGCCGGCGTAATCACGCACGCGGAATGAGGGGCCCTTATCAAACGTGACGACGGCGTACTCCGGCTTTTCGTCGGCCAGCACGCTGAGCAGCATGGAGGCGAAGCCGTAGACGGCGTTGGTCGGCTCGCCCTTAGAGGTCTTGAGGTCGGGCGGCAGCGCGTGGAAGGCCCGGTAGGCCAGCGAATGACCGTCTACGAGGACGATCCTGGGACGGGACATAGGGCCACCTCCTGTCAGGGGATTAAGAAGTAAGAAGTGAAGAGTAAAACACGACTTCACCCTTCACTTCTTAACTCCTACTACTCACTCCTTATTGCACTGCTCACGCCGTTACTTCTTGGCAATAATCAACCCGCTGGGGCGCTGCTCCTCGCCAGGACGGAGCGGGGCCGGCGCGGAGGGCGGCGGCGTGGGAGCCGCCGGACCGGTGGTCGGCGCTGGCGCTGGCGCCGGCGCGACAAAGGCCTGCGCCCGGGCGCGGACCTCCGCCAACCGGGCCGCCACTTCCGGCTCGCCCTGCTCGCGGCTGTTCGCCTCCAGCGCCTCTAACAACTGGAAGAACGGTTCCCGTAACAGCCCGCGATTTTTATCCAACAGCTGGTTGAGCTGTTCTTCGGAAGCCGCCGCCAACAGCCGGCGGGCCAGAGCGACCTCGGGCGGTAACGTCTCCTCGGCCACCCGTTCCACCACCTGGCCTACCCCCTGCAGCGCCTGGAGCAGCTCCTGGTTGCCGGTCTGCGCGGCCTGTTCCATTTGGTCGCGCAGGACGGCGAAGAAGAGCTCGTCCAGTTCGGAGAGATGGCTGTGCGCCATCTTGAGCGGATCCTCGGAGTTGACCAACCGCTCCAGGAAAGCGAGCCGGGCTTCCACCGCATCCTTGCCTGCCTGCATCAGCTCCTCGCGCAATTCCAGCAAGCGGCGACGCAGCGCCGTGAGCCGCTCTTTTTCGGCCGGCGTCTCGGCGCGCTCAATCCGCTGGAGAAAGGCCTGGAAGAAAGCGTAATCCATCAGGTTGACGCCGGCCTGCAGCAAAATGGCCAGCGTCTCCTCATCGGGAGCCGCCAACACGGCCTCCAGTAGCGACCAACGGTTCGGATCGGCCGCAAACTTCTGGATGATCTCGGTGCGTTGCGCCAGCTGCTGTCCCACCGGATGGTGCTCCACCAGGTAACGGTAGAGTGCCTGCACGCGGGCGATGTCAGCCTGAGAATTAGAGGCCGCCACCAGACGCAGCGTATAATCCAGGAAGGCAAAGAGGTTTTCATCCACCAGGTCGCCCTTTTCCTGGAGCTTGCTCTCCCATTCTTCCTGGGGGGCCTGGAGCAGTTCCCCCACCAGCTCTTGCTGCTGGCGGTTGCGCTCCAGGTCGGCCTCCGTCACGCCGTCGGCCTCCAGCACCCGGCGGATCAGCGTATCCAGGTTGAAGAAGGTCTCCGGCTGCAACAGGTAGCCCTTGCGCTCCTCCAGGGGGAGGGAATCCACCAGCTCCCGCGTCAGCCGGCCGGCGAATTGCTGGCGCTCCACCTCGGTCTTGCCCAGCTCCATCGGCAGGTAGAGCAGCGCCATCTCATGCCCTGGATCGTGGTACAGGAACGGCACATTGAGCTTGCCGCCGGTCCCGCACGAAGGGCAAACGGCAACGTTGACCATCCCGCTGAGCAGCCGGCCTTTGGCCTCCGCATCCACCCGCACATCCAGGATTTGCTCAATCGGCGTCTGGAACCGGGTCCCACACGCCGGACAGTTTACAGCAGCATAGTATCGTGTCGACATGGTACTTCTCCTTAGGTAAAATTCCTTACTTCAGATAAGGTATAGCTGTTTTGACCCAGACGGCAGACCCAGACCACATAAGCCAGATCGCGGGCGACCCGCGGTCAATAGTCGGCGGCCGGCGGTCAGTGATCGGTCGTCGTTCGTAGCGCCAGTCCCGTCTCGCGCGGGATCGCCACATAGAAGGTCGCCCCCTGGCCCGGCGCGCTCTGCACCCAAATGCGCCCGCCGTGCGCCCGGACGATGGCCCGCGTGAGATAGAGCCCCAGACCGGTGCCGGCCACCGCGCGCGTCTCCGGCCCTTCCACCCGGTAGAACCGCTCAAAGATGCGCTCCTGCTCTTCCAGCGGGATGCCGACCCCCTGGTCACTGACCGAGAGGGTCACCTCGGCCGGAGAGGCTGCCCCTTGGACCACCACGTCACCGCCGCGCGGCGAGTATTTGATGGCGTTGGAAACCAGATTGTCCAACACCTGTTCCAGCCGCCGGGCGTCGCCCCGCACGGTCGGGAACGGCTCGGGGAACTCCAGCCGCAGCGAGTGGCGCGTTGCCTGAGGCTGATACCGTTCCACCACCCGCCGGGCGATCTCGCGCAGGTCCACTTCCTCCACATCCTGGAAGGGCAGCCCGCCCGCTTGCAGGCGCGAGGCATCCAGCAGATCGTCCACCAGCCGGGCCAACCGGTCGCTCTCCTCCACAATCGTCGCCAGCAATTCGTGGGCCAGCGCCGGGTCGTTCAAGGCATCGGACCGGCTCAGCGTCTCCGCATAGCCTTTGATGACGGCCACCGGCGTCTTGAGCTCGTGCGAGACGATGGAGATAAAAGTGTCCTTCAGCGCATCGGCCTGGCGGAAACGGGTGATCTCGCGGACGTTGCCGATGATATTCAAGATACGCCCGGCCGCTAACAACGGCGCGTAGGTGATCCCAACGCTGACCAGGCTGCCGTTGCGCCGCCGCAGTTCTCCTTCCACATAAAGCGGGCGGCCTTCCCGGCCCGGCCAGCCCCCCGCCACCGCCTGGCTCAAGGGCTTGCCAGAATCCAGCCGTGCCAGCACCATGATGTCGTCATGCGGGCGGCCGACCACGTCCGCCGCCGGCCAGCCGGTCAACGTTGCCAGCGCGCTGTTGATCCGCTCAATGCTCAGATCGGGCCGCAGGACCAGCACGCCGTCGGCGATAGATTCTACCAGCGCGTCCAACCGGCGGCGCTCGGTGACCGCCGCCTCGTACAGCCGGGCGTTGTGGACGGCAATGGCGGCGTAATCGGCAAAACTGGCAAGGATCTGCCGGTCGTCTGGCGAGAAGAGGCCACTGTGCGACCGGAAAACGAAAATGACCCCCACCAGCGCGCGCTCTTCCACCAGCGGCAGGGCGACCACCTGCCGCAGCAACAACCCTGTCTCCTCAGCAATCCGCGCCACCTTGTCCGCCAGATTGGGAATGGCAAAGTTGGTTGGGTCGGCGGTCTCCGGCACCTCGGCCACCAGCGGATCAAACGCCTGGATCAGCGCCGGCGGCAGGCCGTAGCTGGCCCACGAGGAGAAAGTACCGTCCTCGTTCCGCAACGCGATCACCCCGACGCCCCCTTGCAGCAAATCCACCGCCGCTTGCAGGATCAGCTGCAACACGGCACGCAAATTCAGCCGCGAGACCAACGCCCGGGCAATCGTCAGCAGGTAGTCGCGCTGACGGATGCGGAAATCAGTAAAGACCAGCGACATCGTTACACCCGGTCACGAGCCACAAACGCCATGGCTCACGCAGCCTCCAGGGTTGACTCAACTTCTTCTATCACCCGCTCCAGAATTGCCAACCCCTCGTCGGCAATTTCCTGAGTCACGTTGAGCGGGGGGACGATCCGGATCGTGTTCGGCCCCGCGCCCAGCAGGAGCAGCTGCAGCTCAAAAGCGCGCTGGACGATGTGATTCCGCAGCTCGTGGGCGCGCTCTTTCGTAGTGCGGTCCTTCACAATCTCTACCCCGATCATCAGCCCGCGCCCGCGCACGTCGCCGATGATCGTATGGCGCTCCATCATCGCGCGCAGGCGGCCCATGATGTATTCGCCCATGTGCGTCGCGTTGTCCAGCAGCCCATTTTGCAGCAAGCGCAACGTCGCCAGCGCGGCCGCACAGGAGACGGGGTTGCCGCCAAAGGTGCTGGCATGAGCGCCCGAAGGCCAGGTCATGAGCGACCGGCGGGCAATCATCGCCCCCAACGGCATCCCCGACGCGATCCCCTTCGCCACCGCAACGATGTCCGGCTCCACCTCCTCGTGCTGGATGGCAAACCATTGGCCGGTGCGCCCCATGCCACACTGCACCTCGTCCAGGATCAACAAGATGCCGTACCGGTCGCAGAGATTGCGCAGGGCCGGGAAGAAAGAGGGCGGCGGGACAATGTAACCGCCTTCACCTTGAATCGGCTCGACCAGAATGGCCGCCACTTCGTCGGCGGGGAGTTTCCGGGCCAGGACGATTTCTTCTATGTAACGCACGGCGGCCTTTCCCTCATCAGGGTCAAGTGCACAAAGCAACGGGCGATAAGAGTCAGGATAAGGCACGTGGACTACCGGGGGCGTGACCGGCCAGAAGCCGCTGCGCTGCACCGGTTTGCTCGCGGTGAAAGCCAGCGCCCCCAACGTCCGCCCGTGGAAACCGCCGTAAAAAGCAATAAAATACCGGCGTCCGGTCGCGTAAAGCGCCAGTTTAACCGCGGCTTCAATGGATTCCGCGCCGGAATTGGTGAAAAAGGTCTGCACCGGTTCATGCATCGGAGCAATCTCATCCAGATATTCGGCCAGCTCAATCTGGACCGGATAATAGAAATCGGTGCCCGACATATGGATAAACTTTTCGGCCTGTTCGCGAATCGCCTCTACCACCTCCGGATGCGAATGGCCGGTGGATGTGACCGCTACGCCGCTGGTAAAATCCACGTAGCGATTGCCGTCAATATCCCAGACCTCGCTGCCGCGCCCCCGCGCCATCACGAAGGGATAAGAACGAGTGTAAGAAGGTGAGACCACCTCATGATCTCGCGCCACGTAGGCCTGCGCTTTCGGCCCTGGAATTTGAACCATACCACCTCCTGTTTATTGTGTGAAGTAAGGATCGGGAGTAAGAAGCAGGGAAAAGGCCAGGGAAACCATCTCCTACGCCCTGTCCCCCCTTTCATACTCCCCACCCCATTGTTTCGTATCACGGGGCAAAGAACGGATAGCCCTCCGCCATCTGAATCCCCAGCTGGCTGACCAGCTGCGGGAAAAAGCCCAGGATAAACGTCGCCCCAATCAGCAGGATAATCAATATCACGACAATGCGATCTTCCTTTAGCCCTGGCTGCGGTTTGGTCGGCCGCTTCGCCGGGGTCAACAGCGCGCGGACGCAGCTGACCAGCCCCATCATCACGCCCGCGCTCCCGCCCAGCGCTAACATGGCCTGGAAAAAACTGGTGTCGGCCACCAGGCGATAGAGTCCCCAGCGGGCCGCAAAGCCCAGGGAGAGCGGGAATCCGGCCAGCGCCATGCCGCCCACCAGGAAAGCGCCGGTCCGCCAGGGCGCGCGCCAGGCCGCACCGATCAATACCTGCCGGTCATCGTTCCCTTCCCCCAACCGCCGCAGCCCGTCCAAGCCGAGCGTCATCAATCCCAACGCCAGAGGGCGCGCCACCAGCAACATCGCGGCCAACGCCAGCCCCGCTTTCTGCTGCGAACCCAACGCTAACAACAAAGCCCCATTATCCACCAGCGTGGCGTACCCTACCAACCGGCCCAGGCGTTGCTGGGCCGCCGCCAACAGCCCGCCGAGCGTCATCATCAGCAACCCTACGGTCGTGATCAGGGAGCTGAAAGCCGCCTGCTGCCACAGCCAGGCGTAGGATTGCAGGTAAGCCAGCAGCATGAACCAGACGGTCCCGATGTTGACCGTAAACAGGAAAGTGACGACCGGCGGCGCGCCGTCGGTAGCCACCGCCGAAAGCCAGGTCTGGAACGGCACCGCGCCCAACAGGATGCCGAAGGAGAGGCTGAGCAGAATCGCCGAAGTCCCCAGCAGTCCCTGATCGTTCGGGAAACTGGCGTAGAGGTCCAACAGCAGCTGCGTGATCATCAAGCCCGGCAACGCTAAGGTCGTGTAGGCCATATAACGGACCCCGCCCACCGTCCGCCCGGCCGTCTCGTGCAGGGGAAAGACGGCCAGCAGCGCGGCCATCTCCACCAACAACGCCGCGTAGACCACTTGCTGTACCAACAGGGCGGACGCCAGCAGCGCCGTCATCCCCAAACCGACCGGGAAAAAGTTGGAATGCGGCATGAGCCGCCAGGCGACGATAAACAGCCCGGCCGCAGTGAAGAAGATAAACATCAGCCCCAGCCGGTCCACCGGCTGGACCACCAGCTCACGGCCCAGGATAATCAGCGGACTGCCCAATTCCAACTGGAAGCTGGCCAACCTGAACGGCTCGGTCAGGGGCAGGAAGGCCACCAGCGCACCGGTCAGGCCGGCCGCCGCTGCCGCCAGCCACGCCGAGGGCGTCGTCCAGCGGCGCAGCACCTGGAGGATCACGGCCATCCCCAGCGGGAGGCCGGCTATGAAGAGCGGTCCGGGCAGCGTCATTCAGCCACCTCGGCCACCGTCAGATAGGAGATCGCCAACCCGGCCAGCAACGTCACAATCACCATCAGCCCGGTCACCAGCAACCCCGGGTCCCAGGCCGAGTAGAAAAGGTCCAGGCCGGAGAGCAGGTTCAGCACGCCCAATCCGGCCACGCCGGCGTCCCCGTCGGTGCCGATAAACAGCACCGCCAGGACGAGCAAGAGGAAGCAGGCCGCGGAGAGATCGGCCGTCAAAAACGGCAGCGGATACCGTTGGGTCGCCAGGTAGGCCACCAACACCATCACCGTCAGCGTGATGATGCGAAACGGCAGGTCGGCCGCCCAATGGAAGTGAAGCGCCCCGCGGGTGGCCTCCTCGCGGGTGCGGGCACTGAGGAACAACGCGCCGCAGACCAGCCAACCCACCAGGGTCTTGAGCAAAGCCAGCTCCGGGCGCGTGTCAAAGAGGTGCGCAAAGAGAAGCCCCAGAGCGAAATACTGCCCCAACAGCGCCAGCAATCGGATGCGCCACTCGGCAATCAGATAAATCACCGCGCCGGCGAAGAAGACCCCCCACACGGCAGGCGTGGCAGCAAAAGAAGAGAGGCGGCTTAACCAGAGCACGAAAGGGGTCATCGGTTCATCACCACCCACAAGATCAGCAACAAGAACAACAACGACCAGAGCAAGGCGCCATTTCCCTCTATCACGTCGGCCAGTCCCCGCACCACCCCCAAGAGATTCTCCGCCCCGCGCCACAAGGCCCGGTAGAACCACTGCAAATCTAAAATCTCCCACAGGACCTGAACCCGGCGGAACCACTCTCGGGTAGCCGCCCCGTGCCAGTTAAGAGCACCGGCCAGGATCACCGTCACGACCCACAGGATCAGAGCCAGCCAGGAAAATCCGGCCGGCGTCACCGTGGCGGTCCCCACCAGCACCCCCAACGGCAGCACCAGGCCCACCGCTACGCAGGCCCGTTGCCAGGGATGCGGCAGCGAGACCGCTCCCTGGGCCGGCCGGTGTAATCCTTGCAGCAATGCCGCGCCGGCGAACATGGCCCCTAACAAAAACACGATCCGCCAACCCCAACCTGAGGCCAGCAACGCGGCACGATAAAGCTCACCGAGGGGTGAAGGCGGTACTCCCAACAAAAAGAGCGTCACCCCCCAGGCGGGCCACGACCAGAGCGGAGCGCGACGGTCGCGCCCGCGCATCAGAGAGAGCACCGTTGTCGCCACCAGCCAGGTAGCCGCGCCGGCCATCAGGAGGGCGCCAGAGCCGGTTGCCACCGCCCCGGCCACCAAAACGCCCAGCAGCGCGTGAGTTGCCCACAAGACCGCGGTTGTCTCCTGCGCCGCCCAGGCCGCAAGCCCCCCCCAGAGCAACGCCAGGGCCCCCCAAGGCATCACCCAGGCGGGCAGTCGTTCCAACCCGGGCAGGGAGAGCAGCCGGTAAAGCAATCCGATCCCCAACAGCGGCCCCAGTGAAGCCAGCAAGTTCAGCAACCGGGGAACGCCAGGCCGCCGGGGTAAGACAAGGTGGAAGGGATATAACCCCACCCGCACCAAGGCTGTGATCACCAGCAGCACCAGCACCGCCGCCGAAGGGCGCATCAACCACCAAAGCAGACTGACCCCCTGCAACTCCAGTAACAGGAAAATCCCCCACAGCAGCAGAGAGGCGATCCCCTGCAGCGCCGTCCCCAACGTCACGCGCTCGCCCTCGCCGCCGGCCATCAAGCCGGCCGCCGCCACCACCAGATCCAGGACCGCCCAGGTAGCCAGCGTCGCCAGCAACGAACCGCTGGCTAACCCCAACCAGGCGATCAGCAGCGCCAGCAGCGCCAGAAAACCCACCAACGGGATGGTGGAACGGCGATCGGCCAGCTCGACCCAGGCCGTCGCACTCACAGCGACGCCCAGGGCCAGCCCCAGCCACCAGACCGGCGGGGTCAGGTCCATGACAATGACGCCGGCCAGCACCGCCGAGGGAGACCAAAGCGAGATCATCCAACGCGCTGTGGTGGGCAACAACAGCCAGATGAGAGTCAACCCCGTCAGCCAGGCAGCCGTCAACGGTTTGCGCAAGGGATGGAGCTGGGGGATCAGCTCCACGCCCAATAGCAATAACAACCCGCCAAGGCCGGTATAAATGAGCAACGGGTAGAAGTATTCCATGCGGAACTCCAACGGGATATTCTAACACATAACCCACCTCTGACAAGCATCCCGTGAGAGGGAGCAAAAATAGCGGGGCCTGGTGGTCGGCCCCGTGCAGCGGGAAGAAAAGCATTTTAAAAATCTCTGCTGCGATTGACTTGCACTCCTGTTGCGGTACAATGATCAAGATTTCAGAGGAGAACCCAACCATGGACC
Source organism: uncultured Anaerolineales bacterium (assembly GCA_964437445.1). Taxonomy (GTDB): domain Bacteria; phylum Chloroflexota; class Anaerolineae; order B4-G1; family SLSP01; genus CAYTGR01. The sequence goes on from CAYTGR010000024.1 coordinate 12,961, forward strand.
CTGTCATTCTAAACCATCGTTACCGCCTGGATCGGCTGGCCGGGACCGGCGGCATGGCCGTCGTTTACCGGGGCTACGACCTGTTGCTGGATCGCCCGGTCGCCGTCAAGGTCCTGCGCGAGCCGTATGACAGCGATCCGGCCTTCCGGGCGCGTTTCCTGGCCGAAGCCCGGGCCGCGGCACGCCTGGACCACCCCAACATCATCCATATCTACGACGTTGGCGAGGATCAAACGCGCCCTTACATCGTTATGGAACTGGTGGAAGGGGAAGACCTGAAAGCACTGATCCGCCGCGAGGGCCCGCTCAGTATCCAGCGGGCGCTGGCGTTGGGCCGGCAGCTCTGCGCCGGGGTGGGAAATGCCCACCGGGCCGGCATCGTCCACTGCGATCTCAAACCGCAGAACATCATCGTCACCCCCGCGGGGCAGGTCAAGGTAGCCGATTTCGGCATCGCGCGGGCTTTCAATGAAAGCAGTGCGCCCCGCCCTAAGGAGTCCGTGGTTTGGGGCAGCCCGCATTACATCGCGCCGGAACAGGCGGCCGGCGAGCCCCCCACGCCCGCCTCCGACGTTTACAGCATTGGGGTCATTCTCTACGAGCTGCTGACCGGCGTCCCGCCGTTCCACGACGAGGACGCCACCGCGCTGGTGCTCAAACACATGCAAGAGGAACCGGCCCCGCTAACCGCGCTGAATCCCCGCGTCCCGCCCCGGTTAGATGCCCTGGTGCGCAAAGTGCTCTCCAAGGACCCGGCAGCCCGTTTCCGCAATGCCGACCATCTCGGCGCTGTCCTGGATGAGTACCTACGCCAGGGGGCCGAGCTGACTGCGCCGCGCGCCCCTGTCTCCGCCGGGACAGCGACCCCACCACCCCCGACCCGGTCCCAGCCGCCGCCGCCGCCGCCCGCCGCCCCTCTCGTTTCGGCACCGGCGATAGTAGAGGAGGATACCACCCCCATTGCGGCCGGTGGTTCTGATTGGCTCCTCTGGCTGCTCTGGGGCGTGGCCGCGATTGCAGTATTGGGACTGCTTCCCCTCTGGTTCTCGGTCTACCGGGCCTACAGCCAGGCCGCCCCTTTGTTGACTCCCGCCGCCGCTACCGCTACCGTCACCCCAGCCGGCCCCCTGATCAACGTGCCCAACCTGATCGGCCTGCCGCTGGACGATGCCCAGCGGCTTGCCAACGGCAGCGGATTTCAGGTAGCGGTCCTGGGCGAGAAAGAGACCGCCGACGCCAGACCGGGCACAGTGATTGAGCAAAACCCCACCTTCGGCAGCCGCGCGGCCCAAAATAGCACGCTGAACGTAGTGCTGGCCGCCGGGCAGGCGTTCACCATGCCCTCGGTCACCGGTTATCCCCTGGAGACCGTCCGTTCCGGGCTGGAATCGCGGGGCCTGGTCCTCGTCGTGGAAGAGCTCTGGAGTACCGACCCCGCCGGACAAATTATCGCGCAGGAGCCGGCCGCCGAAGCCCCTATCCGGGCCGGGGCCACCGTCACGTTGAGCGTTAGCGGCGGGTTAGACCGTCCCATCCCCCTCCAGGTGAACCTCAACGGGCTGGCTATGTTGGAAGACGCACTCCTTCCGCGCGTGGTTTTCCGTCCCGGCGACAGCATCCCCATCACGTTGCGCTGGCGCGCCACCCAGATGGCCGATCGTTCTTACACCGTCTTTGTCCACCTCATCACGCCCGACCTGACCCGCCTGGTGGCAGCCGGTGACTCCGAACCGATGAACGGCGTGCGGCCCACCACCTCCTGGCAGCCCGGCGAGCTGATCGTGGATCCGCACCAGATCATCATTGCACCGGATGCACCCGCCGGGACCTACCAGATCCGGGTCGGCCTCTACAGCGGCGACCAGCGCGTGCCGGTGACAGATCCTGGCCGCACCCAGGTGGTAGACAACAGCATTTTTGTCGCCGAAGTCCAAATCCAGCCTTAAGCTCTAAACTTTTTGCCCATTCTCTGGTATAATGGCTTTCACTTATTGGAACTACTGTTGGCAGCCCATACAGTGGCGAGCGATCTATCAGCCCTGAGACAGGGCAGGAGGATGAAGTTGGTATGAAAACGAGACCAGGCAATAGCACCTTTGTCTACCTGATTTTGATTGCTGCGGTCTTTTTCCTTGTCTACAGCTATCTGAACAGCGGCAGTCCCAGCCAAACCGTGCCGCTGCAAGAAGTAGCCCAGGAAATCCAGACCGGCAAGGTAACGAGCATTAAAGTCAAAGGAGACGACCTGGAAATAGAATATACGGGCGGGAAAACTGCACTCTCGCGCAAAGAGCCCGAATCTACAATTGTAGAGCAGTTGCAAGCCTACGGACTTGACCAGGAAACCCTGCAAAAGGTCAAAATCAGTATCGAGCAGCCCACCGATTGGGGGGCCTTATTCAACGCGGGCGGGACGTTGCTGGCTATCATCGCCTTGGGCGTGATGGCCTACCTCATCATCCGCCAGTTCCAGGGAGTCAACAACCAGGCGATCTCTTTCGGCAAAAGCCGCGCCCGGATGTTCAGCGGCGACCGGCCCACGGTCACTTTTGACGACGTCGCCGGCGTGACCGAGGCAAAGGAAGAACTCAAAGAGGTGGTGGAGTTCCTCAAGGAGCCACAGAAGTTCGTCAGCCTGGGCGCGCGCATCCCGAAAGGCGTGTTGTTGGTCGGCTCGCCCGGCACCGGCAAAACCTTGATGGCAAAGGCCGTCGCCGGGGAGGCCGGTGTCCCCTTTTTCAACATCTCCGGGTCCGAATTTGTGGAGATGTTTGTCGGCGTGGGGGCCAGTCGCGTCCGGGACCTGTTTGATCAGGCCAAGCGCCACAGTCCCTGCATCGTCTTCATTGACGAGATTGACGCCGTCGGCCGCTACCGTGGGGCCGGGTTGGGCGGCTCCCATGACGAGCGCGAGCAGACCCTTAACCAGATCCTGGTCGAGATGGATGGGTTTGACACCGACACGAACATTATCATCATCGCGGCGACCAACCGCCCTGACATTCTGGACCCGGCGCTGCTGCGGCCTGGCCGGTTTGACCGCCGCGTCGTGCTGGACCAGCCGGACATCGGGGGGCGCGATGCGATCTTCCGCGTCCACATGCGCGGCAAGCCAATTGAGCCGGAAGTGGATCCTCATGAGCTGGCCGCGGGGACACCCGGTTTCGTCGGGGCCGACATCGAGAACGTCGTCAACGAGGCCGCCATCCTGGCTGCCCGCCGGGGCAAGCGGCGTATCGGGCGCAGCGAATTCCAGGAAGCGATTGAGCGGGTCGTCGCCGGCCCGGAGCGGCGCAGCCGGATCATCTCGCAGGAGGAGCGGCGCGTCGTCGCTTACCACGAAGCCGGTCACGCCATCGTGGCGCACGTCCTCCCCAAATGTGACCCGGTCCGCAAGATTTCCATTGTGGCGCGGGGCATGGCCGCCGGCTACACGATCACCATGCCCGACGAGGATCGTTACCTCACCGCGCGCAGCAAAATGGAAGACGATATGGCTGCGATGCTCGGTGGGCGGTCTGCCGAAGAGATTGTTTTCAACGAAATCACCACCGGAGCGGCCAACGACCTGGAACAGGTGACCAAAATGGCGCGCGCGATGGTGATGCGCTTCGGCATGAGCGACGCCCTGGGACCGCTGGTCTACGGCAAGAAAGAGGAACTCGTCTTCCTGGGCAAAGAGATTGGCGAGCAGCGCGACTACAGCGAATCCATGGCCCAGGCGATTGACGCCGAGGTACAGCGTTTGGTACGCCTGGCGCACGAGCGGGCCCGGGCAGTACTGCAGGAGCACCGCGAACAGCTGGATCGGGTAGTCCAGGCGCTCCTGGAGCGCGAAACGCTGACCACCGAGGAGTTCGCCGCCGTTATGGATGGGCTGCCGATCCCCGAACGCAAACCGTCGGGCGGGACCAACCGGGAGTCCCCGCTCTCACCAGAAGCCGTGATCAAGCCCTCCCCGGCGACGGTCTGATCCTGCACCTTTCAAAACGATCCTTGCGAAGCGTTAGTACTTCGCAAGGATCGTTTTTATATACACCGTAACAATTTCAGCAGTCCTCTATTCACGCCCCATCTTATCCCTGGCCAGAACAACCAGGAACCGGCCATGAATCGCGCCGACAAGGGTTCCCACCACAAGCAAGGTTGTGCCAACCACCAACACCGATTGCCAGATGGCCGGCATCTGGAAAGCGATGTCCATGCCCCAAAAGATGACCGGCATCCCGGCCGCCCAGGCGAGCATGTTTGCCGGCAGCCACAGATTGGCCCGCCTGACATGGCGGCGCAGTTCCCGCCCTTGGGCAAACGCCAGAACCGCCCCGGCAACCGCGCCCAGCCCGGCGGCCAGTAGCAGCGTGAGCCACGCGGCGGGTTCGGCTTGCGGCGTCTGCGCGGCCGACGCTTCCATGTCCATGAGGTCCATGAGCGTGGAGGGCAAGTACCCCAAGACATACGCCGCCAAAGCGCCGATGAACGTCGCCCGCCACCAGCGGAACGGGCGAATCATCGGGAACCAGGGATGCATCGCCCACCACTGCGCCAACCCCACCACCGTCGCTTCAATAGCGCCGCTCAAGACCGAGAACGCAAAGGCGAGCAGAATGCCCGCCATCCCCGGTACATCCATCCGGGAGAGCAGGAAACCGGTTACGGCAAAGGTGGCTCCCAGCCCCACGAGTTCAGAAAGTGCATTAGCAAGAGTCCAGCGCAACCAGAGAGAGTTGATTTTTTCCTTCATCACATCACTTCACCCCACAAGTCCAATTCAACATTCTCGTCAGGCCATGCCCTGTTCATACGGTCGGCGCTTTAAGTCCCGTTGCGCGTCCCAGCGTTTGGCTTGCTGCCTCCAGCCGACTCCGCCCAGCAGCCGATACAGCCAGGCCGGGATGAAAGGCTTTGCGATGAATTTCTGCGCTTCGGCGGGAATGGGTTGACCTGACGCCAGCGAGTCGGCGGCGCGTTCCAGCGCCTTCTTGAGCGGGATGACCTGCCCGCCCGCCTGGTTCAACGGTTCGCCGTGGACCATCCCTTCGCCAGCACCCAACGCCAGACCGCCCAGCCACGCCAGGCCGGTTTGGACGGCAAATTCGGCACAGATGGCGAGCGCGTTGGCGTTGTGCTGCCACCCCGGGAAGCCGCAGTTGGCGAGGGCGGCGAATCCCTGGCCGGGGGCGGGATGTGCGGCGCGATGAGCGGCGAGCCGCTCCAGGAGCAGCATGACCGGTCCAGGCAGGGTATCCACATAGAGCGGGAAGGCCAGCACAGTCAGGTCGGCAGAATCCACCTGATTCAGCAGGGTCTCCATCTTCTGCGGGCTGTTCAGGAGAGGGTAGAGGGGGACGACTTCAGTTTCCAGGCCGCGCGCGGCAAGGCACTCCATCAGGTACGCGCCGATGGAATGAGAAGTGCTTTTGTGCCCGCGCGGACTGCCCACCAGCAAGAGGGCGCGGCGCGGCGGGGTTGCCAGAGCCGAGAGCGCCTGCGGGGACGGCAGAACAGGCGCGGGGTCAGGCTCGCGGCGGGCAATCGCTTGGAGAGCCGCTTCGATTTGAGACGAGAGAGCCGCTTCGGGCGGGTTGCCCGTCACAATCTCCCCATGCGCGGCTGGCGCGTAAAAGTTCAGGCTGTTGCGCCAGACCAGATGCCGGAAGAGGCCCTCGGCGGCGGGGTTGGGCGCAGGCTGCCAGCCGATGGCGAGGAAATCGGGGTAGCGGTCGTAGCGTTTGGCATGATGGGTTTCGCCGTTGAGCGTGGCGAAGAAGGGCGCAATGTTTTGAATCTGGTGGTCAACGGCTTGCTTGAGCGTGGCACTGTAGCCGCCGAAGGTGATGGGCGTCAGGTAAACCAGCAGGTCGGCATGGACGATGGCGGCGGCGATAAGGCGGTTGTCATCATCCACTATGCACGTGCCGGGAGTGCGCACCCAGCAGAAGAAGTCGCCCGCGCAGTTGCCGATTTTGCGCTCGCGCAGGGTGAAGGTCTCGACCGCGTGGTTTTGGGCGGCGAGTTGGCGCAGCAGTTCGGCGCGGATGCGCCCGGCAAGAGCGTCGTTAGCAGATGAGCCGTCTAAAATGACGATTTTCATGGGTTTCTCCTGTTCAGGACAAAAAGAACTGTTTTTTGATGGACTGCATTTCGTACTCATACAGCCCCCCACCATCCGGCCCGAAGGGGGGAATTTGCCGCCCGATTTCCAGCGAGACAATCCCATGCACGCGCGCCCAGATGAGAATGGCCACCGAAAGACTGAAGGGGTGATATTCACCGCCAAATTGATGCCACTTTTCAAAGGCGGGGACGAAATCGGGATGAGGTGCAGGAAAATCAGGGGCATTCAGCCGCCCGGCCAGGCGCAGCGCGTCCACCACGCTGACCAGAGCGCTGAGTGAGCGCGCCGCCGCCGGAAAGACTTGTTCCATGGGGGCAACATAGCCGGGGAGGGGCGTGCCGAAGATAAGCTGGTAGCGCTCCGGGTAGGTGAGCGCCCACTGACGATAAGCCCGCCCCGTTGCCATCAGTCGCCCTTCCAGGTCGTCCGGCGGGACGGAATCGCGGGCAGCCAGTTGGGCATCGCCAAAGGAGGTATAGGCTTCGACGATGAGCGCCGTCACCAGCGCGTCACGGTCGGGGTAGTAGTTGTAGATGGCCGGGGCAGTGATACCCAGCTCGCGGGCAATGCCGCGCAGGCTGAGGGCCGGCGCGCCCAGTTGGGCGATCTGCCGCCAGGCGGTTTGGATGATGGCGGCTTGCAAATTGGGGTGTTGTTGAGTTTTGACAGGACGTACCATATTCATTACCTTTGGAGCACAAGATTCCTTTAACGTAAAAATATACACCATATATTTACAGTATAAATATACAGCGTTTATTTAGATTTGTCAAGAGGCAAATTGCCTCTTGACTTTTTCAACCGATTTTCATCCCGAAGCCGTCTGAATTCCCCACGCACCGGCGTTCACCAGCGGTAGGATGAAAATTGGCTCGTAGTAACGCGCTTTAGCGCGTTGAACGGCGCTGAAGCGCCTCACTACAAACTCAGAACGTTATTTTCAGATTTCATCCTTCATCCTTTCAGAAGGCGTTCACCAGCGGAGGATGAAAATTAGGTTCGTAGTAACGCGCTTTAGCGCGTTGGACGGCGCTCAAGCGCCTCACTACAAACTCTTCGCGCTCTTTTCAAAGGGGATTTCATCCTTCCGCCTTCATCCTTCATCCTTTTCAAAGGTGAGCAGGAAACAGACACTTCTACCTGCTGCTCTCTGCTCACTCCTTAACTGGTTTCTATTTTCAGAAGAGTTCCGCGTATTCTCTTTGGTAGTTGCATATAGCGCAATTATGATGTATAATACGCAACAATGAACGAAATCCAATCCCTTGCGCGTGGACTGAAAATCCTCGACCTGCTGGCCGAAGCCGGCAACGGCCTCAGCGTCACCGAACTGGCCGAATCGCTCGGCGTGGACAAGGCCAGCGCCTCCCGGCTGGTCTCCACACTGGCGCAATACGGCTATGTGGAAAGAGACCCCGCCACCCGCCGCTTTCATCTGGGGCCTCAGGTGGTCGGTCTCAGCCGCAGCGTGCTGGCGCGCCTGCCCCTGCGCGAAGCCGCCCGCCCCTTCCTGCGTCAACTCATGGAACGGACGGGCGAGTGCGCGCACCTGGCCGTCCCGGCGCAGGGCAAGGCGCTCTACGTGGACCAGGTCGAATCGCCGGCCACCCTGCGGGTCAACGCTGCGGTGGGGACGATGAACCCGCTCCACTGCACCGCGCTGGGCAAGGCGCTGCTGGCCTTTGGCGGACTCCCCCTCCCCGCCGTGCTGGAGGCCTTCACGCCTCGCACCATCACCGACCCGGAGACGCTCGGCCGCCATCTGGAGGAAGTCCGCCGCCTGGGTTACGCGGTGGACGATGAGGAGTTTGACCCCGGCGTGCGCTGCATCGCCGCCCCGGTCTTTGACTTCGAGGGCCGGCTGGCCGGTTCAATGGGCATCTCCGGGCCATCCACCCGCATCACGCCTGAGCGATTGCCGGCCCTGGCCGCCGTCGTGGTCGAAATCGGCCGGGCGCTTTCGGAGCGCATGGCCTTCACTCCTTGAGAGAGATTCGCCTGTGATTCGTTCACAGGCGTTTTTGTTTGGAAGAGAATTCCCCATGAACTGGCGTTCACCAGCGGGGGATGAAAAAATGTGAGCAGTGAGCAGGAAACAGGCACTTCTGCCTACTGCTCTCTGCTCACTCCGTAACTGGTTTCTATTTCAGAGGAGAACGATGAACACGAAACCTCCGCATGAAGAATTGACCCACCAGCGGCGCGAACACGCCGCCGCATACCAGGCCGGAAACTTGCCGCGCCGCCTCGACCTGACGCTCTCCGAGGCGCTGATTCTCGGCCTTTTGCGTCAGGGCGTAAAGACCTGCTTTGCCGTCTTTGGCCACGGTTCCACCGAAATCGGCGAAGTTCTGCGCATCTATCAGGAGGCCGGGCTGGTGAGGGTGCTGGGCGTCCGCAGTGAAATCGAAGCCTCGCACGCCGCCTCCGCCCTGCGCTGGGCCACCGGCGAGAAGGTCGCCGTCGTCACCTCCATCGGGCCGGGCGCGCTGCAAGCCCTGGCTGCCTCGCTCGTCCCCGCCTCGGACGGCATCGGCGTCTGGTATCTCTTTGGCGACGAGACGACCGAGGACGAGGGCTTCAACATGCAGCAGATTCCCAAGCATGAACAGGGGCTGTTCCTGCAACTGACCGCGACGATGGGGCGCGCCTACAGCCTGCACACCCCGCTGGCGCTGCCGATCGCCCTCCAGCGCGGCGCGGTGACCGTGGACCATCCATACCGCCCCGGTCCGTTCTACCTGCTCCTGCCGATGAACACGCAGGCTGCCTGGCTGCCGAATTTCAACCTGGACGAACTGCCGGAATCTCCGGTGATTGCCATCGGCGCGGCGGAGGGGGATTATACCGAGGCGGCGCGCTGGATTCGGGAGGCCGAACGGCCGCTGGTCAAGGTCGGAGGCGGCGGGCGGGACGCGGGCGCGGAACTGACCGTTTTGCTGGAACGCGCCGGCGCGGTTCTCGTTCACACGCCCATCGCCAGCGGCTGCATCCCCTACCGCCATCCCCAAAACATGACCGTCGGCGGCTCGAAGGGTTCGTTATGCGGCAACTTTGCGATGGAGAACGCCGACCTGCTGATTGCGGTCGGGACGCGCGCCGTCTGCCAGTCGGATTCTTCGCGCACCGGCTACCCAAACGTGAAGCGGGTCATCAACATCAACGCCGACGTGGACGACGCTGCGCACTACCGCCGCACGCTGGCGCTGGTCGGCGACGTGCGCCGCACGCTGGCGCGCTTGAACGAGGCGCTGGGAGAGGGGCCAGGCGGCAAGGCCGCCTGGCTGAGGGCCTGCGCGGAGAAAAAGGCCGAGTGGCAGGCCTTTAAGCAGCAGCGGACGCTGAATCCGGTCCTGCACGATGACTACTGGGGCGGCCCCGCGCTGACTCAGCCCGCCGCCATCCAGATCGCAACCGACTGGGCCAGAGAGCGCGGCGCGGTTACCTTCTTCGACGCCGGCGATGTGCAGGCCAACGGCTTTCAGATTGTCGAGGACGAGCGCCCCGGCCAGACGTTCACCGAGACCGGCGCCTCGTACATGGGCTTTGCTGTCTCGGCGCTGCTGGCGACTGCGGCAGCGGCCAAACCGTTCTACGCGCTCGCCCTGACCGGCGACGGTTCGTTCACGATGAACCCGCAAATCCTGATTGACGGCGCGGAACACGGGGCGCGCGGCTGCATCCTGTTGCTTGATAACGGGCGGATGGGCGCCATCACCGGCCTGCAGGAGGCGCAGTATGGGGCCGGCTTTGCTACCTGGAACACCCTGCGCGTGGACTACCTGGCCTGGGCGCGCGCCGTCCCCGGCCTGCTGGCGCTCGACGGCGGGCGGACGCCCGAGTCCCTGCGGCAGGCGCTGGAACAGGCTGGCAAGCATGATGGTCTGTCGCTGATTCACGTTCCGGTCTATTACGGCCCCGACCCGCTGGGCGGGATGGGCGTCTACGGGCGCTGGAACGTGGGCAACTGGTGCGACGAGGTGCAAGCGCTGCGGCATGAGATAGGATTGTGACCATGAGCGGAGTCTTCGAAGGTCTGCACGGCGCATACCCGCGCGCGCTCTATCGGGCAATGGGCTACCGGGACGACGACTTTACAAAGCCCTTGATTGGCATCGTCAACTCCTGGAGCGAGGTCAATCCCGGCCACTTCCACCTGCGCCAACTGGCCGAGTGGGTCAAGCAGGGCGTGCGGGAGGCGGGCGGGATGCCGGCCGAATTCAACACCGTCGCCCCCTGCGACGGCATTGCCCAGGGCAAAGGGATGCACGCCATCCTGCCCCTGCGGGACGTGATTGCCGCCTCGGTCGAGTTGATGGTCCGCGCCAACCGCTTCGACGGCCTGGTGATGCTGTGCAGTTGCGACAAAATTGTGCCGGGCATGTTGATGGCCGCCGCCCGCCTCGACCTGCCGACCGTGTTCGTCACCGGCGGCTCGATGGCCTCCGGCCGGGTCGGAGAGCGGGAAATCATGACCAGCGATGTCAAGGAGGGAATGGGAAGAGTCAAGGCCGGTCTCATCAGCGCAGAGGAATTCCACACCATCGAGAGTTGCGCCTGCCCCGGCCCGGGCGCGTGCAACTTCATGGGCACGGCCAGCACGATGAACTGCGCCACCGAGGCGCTCGGCCTGACCCTCCCCCGCTGCGCCACCCTGCCCGCCCTCCACCCGCAGCGGCAGGGGTTGTGCTTCGCGAGCGGCCGGCAAATCGTGCGCCTGGTAGAACAGAACGTAACCGCCCGCCGCTTCCTGACGCGCCAGAGTCTGGAAAACGCCATCCGGGTCGTGCTGGCGCTGGGCGGCTCCACCAACGCGGCGCTGCACCTCCCGGCCATCGCCCGTGAAGCGGGAACCGAACTGGGGCTGGACGTGTTTGACGCGCTCAGCCGCCAGACGCCGCTCATCGGCAAGTTCCGCCCGGCCAGCCCGTATACCGTCGTCCACCTCGACGAAGCGGGCGGCATTCCGGCCGTGCTGCATCTCCTCGCCCCGCTACTCCACCTTGATCTGCCGACCGTCAGCGGCGAAACGGTCGCGGAACGCGCGGCTGCCGCCCGCGTCCTGCGCCCGGAGGTGCTGCACTCGCTGGATGCGCCGCTCGCCCCCGAAGGCGGCCTGGCCGTCCTGCGCGGCAGCCTGGCCCCAGACGGTGCCGTCGTCAAACAGAGCGCGGTCGCACCGGGCATGTTACAGCACACCGGTCCGGCGCGGGTGTTCGAGTGCGAGGAGGAACTGGAGGACACGCTGACGGCGCAGTCCATCCGGCCGGGGGACGTGCTGATCATCCGCAACGAGGGGCCGCGCGGCGGTCCGGGCATGCGCGAACTGTCCATCCCGGCCGCCATCTTGACCGGCATGGGGCTAAACGAATCGGTGGCGATGGTCACCGACGGGCGCTTTTCGGGCGCTACGCGCGGGCCCTGCATCGGCCACGTCGCCCCGGAGGCGGCCGTTGGCGGCCCGCTCGCCCTGGTTGAGGACGGCGATCCCATTGAGATAGACATCCCCAACCGCCGCCTGAACCTGCTGGTTTCCGAGGCAGAACTCAGCCGCCGCCGGGAGAAGTGGCAGCCGCGCCCGCCGGCCGCGACCGGTGGCTTTCTGGACATTTACCGGCAAATCGTCAGCCAGGCCGACCAGGGCGCGGTCCTGACGCCCTGAAACCCCTCAGAAAAAAAGGAGAACCCGGAAATGAGCGCCCCCCCTCAGACAGGCAAGTTGCCCACCAAAACGAAAATTTTTTACGGCATCGGCGACCTCGGCAACGCCGTGGTCAACTCGGCCATCCAGTTCTTCCTGATGAAGTTCTACACCGACGGCGCGCTCGTCCCGCCCGCGCTGGCAGGCAACGCCCTGCTGGTGGGCAAAATCTGGGACGCGGTCAACGACCCGCTCTTCGGCTGGCTCACCGACCGGACGAAATCGCGCTTCGGCAAACGGCGCGTCTTCATGCTCTTCGGCGCGCTCCCGCTGGCGATTTCCATCGCCCTGCTGTGGTTCGTCCCCACGCAGGACCGCCTCTGGACCTTCGTCTGGATTGCGGTGACGTTCGTCCTCTTCGATACGCTCTGGACGCTGACCAACGTCCCGTACTACGCCCTGACCTCGGAACTGACCGACGATTACGACGAGCGTTCCAGCCTGACGACCTACCGCATGGTGATGGCCGTCCCGGCCTATCTGGTCGGCGCGGCGCTGACCCCAGCCATCGTCGGCCTGTTTGCCCTCCAGCGCACGGGCTACGCCTTCATTGGGATCGCCTACGGCCTGCTGGCGGGCGCGGCGCTGCTCATCTCCGCTGCAGGATTGCGCGAACGCGCCAAACCGGCCGCCGTTCAGCCCGAACCGTCACCGCTCAAGTCGCTGGCCGTGGCACTGAAAAACAAAGCCTTCGTGTGGCTGTGTGGGACCTATTTCGTCATCAACATTTCCTTTGCCTTCATCAAAATCCTGATGGCGTACTACATTGAATACCAGTTGTTGATGAAGGCGCAGACCTCGGCGGTGATGGGACTGCTCCTGGTCTGCGTGACCCTCGCCCTGCCGTTCTGGCAGTGGGTCAGCCGCAGGATGGACAAAGGCCCCGCCTACGCCCTGGGGATGCTGGCCGGCGGCGCGGCGATCGTCCTGACCTTTTTCCTGCCACACCAGTCCACCGGCCTGATCTACGTGGTTTCCGTCCTGGCGGGGTTCGGCTTTTCGGCGCAGTGGATTTTCCCCTGGGCGATGGTCGCCGACGTGGCCGACTACGACCGCGCCGAGACCGGCCAGCAGCGCAGCGGGATGTACTACGGCGTCTGGGGCCTGGCGACCAAAATCTCCGAAGCTCTGGCGCTGGCCGCGGTGGGCTGGATTCTGACCGCCTTCGGCTACGTCCCCAACGTGGAGCAAACTCCGCAGGCGCTGTTGGGCATCCGCCTGTTCTTTGGGCTGGTCCCGGCAGGAACCATCTTCCTGTCCCTGCCACTGCTGTTCAAATACCCGATTACGCGCAAAAATCATGCCGTCCTCCGCGCTAAACTTGATGCGATGGACGCGGCGGCGAAGGAGAAATTACAATGAACCCAATCCGTGTTGCCATTGTCGGCTGTGGCCGAATCTCGGACCTGCACCAGATGGGCTACCGCGGCCGCGAGGACGCCAAAATCGTTGCCGTCTGCGACACCAACAAATCGGCGGCAAAGAAAAAGGCCAAAGAGTGGGGCGTGGAAAAAATCTACACCGACTACCGGCAGGTGCTGGAGGACAAAGAGGTGGACCTGGTGGAACTGCTCACCCCGCATCACCTGCACTGCCCGATGACTGTGACCGCCGCGCAGGCCGGCAAACACATCTCGGTCCAGAAGCCGATGGCGCTCTCCGCCGCCGAAGCGGACGAGATGATTGCCGCGGCCGACAAGGCCGGGGTCATGCTGCGGGTCTACGAGAATTTCGTCTACTACGCCCCGGCGGTGCGTGCCCGGCAACTCATTGAAGCGGGCGAAATTGGCGACCTCCGCGCCATCCGCCTGCACGTCTCGACCGGCACGGCGGACACCTCCTGGGATGTGCCGCTCTCGGCCTGGCTGTGGCGTTTCAACGAGAAGCAGTGCGGCGGCGGGCCGCTGGTCTTCGACCACGGCTACCACCTGTTCTCGGTGGCCTACTTCCTGGGCGGGCCGGTCGAGCGCGTCTACGCCTGGATTGACGAGACTCCCCTGCCCCAGGCCGCCGGTATGGTCAAGATTGACGCCCCGGCGGTCATCATGTTCCAGTACAAAGCCGCGCGCCGATACGGCATGCTGGACATTGAGCATACCCCCAAAATGCGCATCCACTCGCTCTATTACGCCGACGACGACCGCATCGAAATCATCGGCGAGAAAGGCATCCTGTTCATCAACCGCTACACGGCGAAGACCGTTGACCTGCCTGAACTGATGCTCTTCAAGGACGGCAAGACGACCCCCATCCCGGTCGAGGGCGTGGAGTGGCACGACAGTTTCATCGCCGCCACCCAGGACTGCATCGAGAAACTGAAAGCCGGCCAGCAACCCCGCTTAGACGGGCCGACCGGCAAGGCAGTGCTGCAATTCGCGCTGGCGGCCCTCCAGTCCGCCGCGACCGGGCGCGAGGTGAAGCCGGAGGAGACTACGTGATCGAAATGTCCACCTTTCAAACGCAGGCTCCACCGCGCCGGGGCGAGTCGAACAGCGCGCGGCTCTTGAAACTGGCATAGAGCAGGATGCCCCCGGTTTGAGCGACTTCCTGGCACGCGCAAACAAAAGCCACCCCTGGATGTCGAAAATCAGGTCGCAGGTTTCGCCGTCCGGCCGGCTATTTTGACCCTGAAATTTCTACGCCAATCACACCCCACCGAGGTTGGCAAGCCAGGGCGCATGGTGATCGGGCGCACGCTCAACCATAAAAAGCCCAATAGTTCGGCCTCGGCGGGGTAATGCAGTTGGCCCTCTCCAAACGAGTTACATGTCCACCATTTTTCGCCAGCCAGTACTACCCTCTGATCAAGGTGTTGATTTCCTCCACCTGCGCCTGGGTCAGCGGGCCGAACTCCATCGCTTTGGCGTTTTCCTCGACCTGCTTGACGGTCCTGAATCCAGGGATGGGGATGTTGTTTTCGCTGCGCGCCCAGAGCCAGGCCAGCGCGCCCTGGGCCAATGTGCGCCCGTCGCTCGTCAGGATTTCGCGGACGGCGGCGATCTTTCTCAGGAACTCCGGGTTGGGCCGGCCGTCTTTGAAGTACTTCATCCACTCCGGGCTTTTCTGTCCACGCACGTCGTCAATGGAAACGCCGGTCCCGGCAGCATATTTACCGGTGAGCAAGCCCATGGCTAATGGGCCGCGATTGATGGCTGCCAGGTTATAGCTTTCGCAGATGGCAAGCACGGCGGGATTATCATCTAACACATTCAACTCAACCTCGATGGCGGCGCAGTGTTGGCCCTGGGCGAAGAATTCCGCGCTCTTGGGGAAGTCCGTGCTCCAGCCATAGGTACGGATTTTGCCTTCTCTGACCAACGCTTCCAGCGCATCGCGCACGGGTTGTGCCTTTTCCGGCGGAAAGCCGTTGTCATGGAACAGGTATATGTCAATATAGTCGGTTCCCAGGCGGCGCAGCGATCCCTCACATGCCTGGCGGATGCCGGCCGGCGAGGCATCGCCGCCGGTGACCTGGCGCGTCTCTTCGTCAAACAGCGCGTTGAACTTGGTGGCGATCACCACCTGATCGCGCCGGCCGGCCAGCGCCCGCGCCAGCACCCGTTCGCTGTGCCCCGCGCCGTAGACGTTCGCCGTGTCAAAAAAGGTCACGCCCAGGTCCAGGCCCCGATGGATGGCGCGGATAGACTCGGCGTCATCCACCTCTCCCCAACCCAGGGGGGTATCCCCCGCCCAGAACGGGCCGCCGATGGCCCAACAGCCCAATCCCAGGGCGCTGACTTCTAAGCCTGATTTGTCGAATTTCCTTTTCATGGTTCTTTCCTTATGCTCCAGCATTTTTCAAAGCTGCTGCTACTTCTTCAGTCCAGGGGACGTCCAAGGCACCCATGCTGTCGTTGAATTGCGCCAACGTGCTCGCGCCAAAGATCGGGATGACGCCCGGCTCGGTGTGCATCACGTAGGCCAGCACGAGCTGGTTGACGCTGACACCCAGCTCTCGCGCCAGTTGGTTGAGCCGGTCGAGCCGCGCCCGGTTGTCAACTGTGTCGAAACGCGCGGCCTGGTTGTCCCACGGCTGGAATTCCCCACGGGCATACGCACCTTTGAGCAAGGGACTGAAGGCCAACAGGTTAAAATCGTTGTAGGTTTTCGCCATATCCGTGAACTCCGGGCTGATCCAGGTTCCGACCTGATCGGAGCGTTCGCGCAGGTAGGTGTAGAAATTCTGCACCGCTGTACAAGGCGTCAGTCCCCTCAACCGGGAAATCGTTTTCGCCTCGGCGAAGCGCCAGGCGGTGACATTGCTGATGCCGATGTAGCGCACCTTGCCCTGTTTCACCACCCGATCCAGGGCTTCCAGGCTGTCCTCCAGCGGAGTGTCGCGGTCGTCCACGTGGATGTAGAGCAGATCTACGTGATCAACGCCCAGGCGTTGCAGCGAGCCGTCAATCGCCCGGTAAATTGACTTCGGACTCGCCCACTCCCACCCCCGCGTGCCATCATCCCGGTCGACTGAACGCGCGCCGAGCTTGGTAGCGAGGAACACGGCATGGCGATTGCCGCGATCCGCGAAATACTGGCCCAACAAACCCTCACTCGCATCCTCTGTGAACCCCTCGACCCAGAACACGTAGCAATCGGCGGTATCGAGAAAATTGCCTCCCCGGTCGAAGTAAGCATCCAGGATACGATAGGACGTTGGCTTATCAACCCGCGACCCGAAATACATCGTTCCCAGACACATGGCACTGACTTGATCGTCGCCACCCTTCCATTGAACCTTTTGCATTGTATTTGCCTCTTCAAGGTTTTGAAATAAGCTTCAGGCTTATTATACGGATGAGCGGAATTATTGGTAGGGCCACTTAAGAGCAATATTCATAAGTCCAGTTAACTCATTTCCGGTTCTGGTATTGTAAAATATGCGAATTTTGCTACAATTGGGGTCAGACTACAAAAGTCTTATGCGATACGTGCTGAGACTCTTATAGTCTTTGACCGGGAGGTGAACCATGCGCATACCCCTGGATCATCAGAGCGCCGTGCCTTTGTACCAGCAGATTGAACGTTACCTGCGCCAGAGCATTCTCTCCGGCGACCTTGCCCCGGAGACGCGCCTGCCTTCGACCCGCGAGTTGGCTGAAAGTCTGGGCGTCAGCCGGATTACCGTCACGAATGCCTACGCCGAATTAGAAAGCGACGGGTTGATCGCCAGCCGCGAAGGCAGTGGGACGTATGTGATGGCGCCCGTCACGTTGTCATCATCTCAGCAAGCTGCGGCGAATACGTCCTGGCCTTTGTGGCAGCAGGAGGTATCCACCGGCGAAAGGCTCTCTCAGTCGCGATACCCGCTCCTGCCATCCGAGCGCGCTCCCCATCCGCATCCCATAGCGTTTACCGGGGTGGGCGATCCTGCGCAGTTCCCGGTCAAGGATTTTTACAAGGCGCTTCAGACGGTCATTAAGCGCGATGGGATTGCGGCGCTGGATTACGGTCCGTTGGATGAGGGCTACCGGCCTTTACGCGAGACGATCGCCCACATTTTAGCCAGTCAAGGGATTCGGGCCAATCCGGACAATACGCTCATCACTTCCGGTTCCCAACAGGCGTTGGCGTTGGTGTGCCATTTGCTGCTCAAGCCAGGGGATGCGATCCTGGTGGAAAAACCCAGTTACAATTTTGCGCTGGCGCTTTTCCAGGCGCTCAACCTGAAAATCATCGGCGTCCCAATGGATGAAGGGGGGATGCAGGTGGAGTTGGTGGAGCCTTTGCTCCAGCAGCATCATCCGAAGCTCATCTATACGATCCCCAATTTCCAGAATCCGACCGGCATGTGTCTGAGCAGCGCGCGCCGCCGGGCGTTGGTGATCCTGGCCAATCGGTACAATGTGCCCATTTTGGAAGATGACTTTGCCGGCGATTTGCGCTATGAGGGCCGCGCCCAACCCGCGATCAAGGCGCTTGACCCAAACGGAAGCGTGATCTACGTCGGCACGTTTTCCAAAATGTTGATGCCCGGTCTGCGCGTCGGTTTCCTGGTCGCCGATGGGCCTGTCTTTGCGCAGTTGGTGAGGTACAAACGTGTTACCGACCTGGCGACCTCCACCCTGATCCAGCGCGGCCTGGACGAATACGTTACGGTAGGCCGCTACCAGGCGCACTTGCGACGCTCCTGCCGCGTCTACCGCAAGCGCAGGGACGCCATGCTTGCGGCCATTCGCCGTCACCTGCCGCCGGAGGTCCGCGTGACCCCACCCCAGGGCGGCCTCTTCATCTGGCTGCGCCTGCCGGAAGGTGTCTCCTCGCTTGCCTTGCTGCCGCTGGCCGCCGAACAAGGGGTGGAATTCGCGCCGGGCAGTCTGTTCTTCGTGGATCGCGCAGAGGGGGAAGGCTACGTGCGCCTTAATTTTGCCACGCAAACGCCTGAAGCTATTGAGCAAGGGATTCGGCGCTTGGGGATTGCGCTCCGCCGATTGAGCGGATGATCGTCCACGTTGTGTCGTCCGGGAGGAGCGTCTCCCATCCGCGCCGGGTTCAGCCCGGGCGAGATACGCGCGGGTTACTTCACCCCGCCGCACGCCCCGCCCATGTCACGGCACTGCTTCGCGGCGACCTTTTCCAGCAGCGTGCGCCTGGCGTGCAACCTGACCGGTCAGCCGATTGCCCCACTCAAAGTGACCTTGACCTGGCCCGAACCAGAATCGCGCGCCGAATACGAGCGTATCTTCCAATACCCCGTGCGCTTTGGTCACAAGGACGATGCAATGGCGCTTGATATGCGTCTGAGCAGCCTGCCGGTGCGTAGGGCCAGCCCGTCCCTGTTGGAGCATTTCGAGAAAACTGTTAGTCCACTCATTTCACCCAGGATGGGGCGCGCCCAAACCAATCATGTCTCCCTCGAAACTGCTCATTGCAGGCATCGCGACGCCCAACTCCCGCCCGGTGTTCAGCAAGTCGTAGTAGGCGGTCTTGACCTCCAGCGGGTCGGCGAGCGCGTGAGCAGAGGTGCGTTGCACGCTCTGGTCGAAGCGAAACATCCACGTGATGGAGAGACCCGCGATCTGACGCGCCAGGGAGGATGTCTGGTAAAACATGCGCGTTTCAGGATACTTCTTGATATCCACGCCGCGCCGGGCGACCACATCCAGGCATTCCCTGACTGCCTGAAGGCTCAAGTCGCCAGTGCGACGGTCGCGCAGCAACGCAGCGAGATTGCCGACACGTACCAACCCCGCTCGCAACCCGGCATCAATGGCGACGGTGACCCAGATGTAGTGCAGGATGTTCTCGTACAGGGTGGGCTTTATCCCAATTCCTGCGAACAGGGCAGCGGCCTTTTTGAGCCGCTCACTCTGTTGCCCGTCTACTTGCCCGAGGCCAATGGTCGGATAAATGGCCGCCATCAGGGTGCCATCCTTGAAATAGCCGCCCGCTTTGGCGTCGCCATACAGGTAGCGCGACTGCGGCAGGATGGCATCTATGCTCGCGGTGCCGTGCCAGTTTTGGGTCAGGAGCAGGTAATCCGTTGGCCCCGTATTCGGGACAATCTGCCGCAAAGCTTCTTCCAGTTGATAGGGCTTGGTGGGAACGATCACCCAATCGCAACTGTCAGACGGAGTCAGCGTTTCCGTCACCTTGAGGTTGTAACGGCCGAAAAACCGCCTCGGATGTCCCTTGCGCTTGTCAAGCATATCTATCGGGATACCCTCGGCAAATCGTGCCGCTTTGCCAGGCCGCACGAAGTGAATGACTTCATGCCCGGCTTCTGAAAATGCCCATCCGTAAATGGTCCCTATAACGCCTGCTCCGACGATCAAGATTTTCATCCACTGCTCCTTATCAAGAAATTTTTTATCTGGTGGGGATTAGAATTTTCATCAGATGCCGAAGCCGAGCAGGTAGGCCGCTTCCGCGCCCAGGAGGTGGGCGGACAGGACAAAGACGCCGGCCATGATCGCCGGCAAAATAATCCAGGAAAAGCGGGGATGAGAGAGTGGCATTATTCTTCTATCCCTGGAACAAGATGCTCAATCCAGGAATCGCTCTCTATGTCGCAATCTACCAAATCGAACAGAAAAAGCTCCCCATCGGGCAGGTTGCGGCGGGTAACGCTGTGCAAGGAGTAACGCGGGGTGGTCCCTGGCGTTCGATAAAGGGCAGAAATTGGCGCCAGCAGGGTTGGGTCTGGCTCAACCGGGGTCAGGCCCAGCGTTTGCGCCCTCTGCGCTTTGGCTTCTTTGGCCCGACGGGTGGCCGTGATAGAAAAAATGACCATGCCCGCAAAGACCAGCAGGATGAGCAGCAGGGCAAGGATGGTGAGGGTCTCCATAAAAACCTCCTCTGAAATATAGAAACCAGTTAAGGAGGGAGCAGAGAGCAGCAGGCAGAAGTGCCTGTTTCCTGCCACCGCTCACGGCTCACATTTTCATCCCACCGCTGGTGAACGCCAGTTCCTGGGGAATTCCCTTTTCTCAAACTGGTTTCTGGAAATGAACTGTGTACGAAACCGCGCTGCCGAAAAACGCCTTTTCCACGAACCCAACGGCTTCGGCCAATTGACAGACATGCTCGCGCCGCTGGAAGTGCGGGTCGGCGATGACTTCGGTGATGGAGAGCAGGCCGCCGGGTTTCAAACTGCAGAAAATCTCTTTCAGGGCCATTTCCTGGTCGGAAATTTCTCCCCAGACTGTGACCAGCAGCGCCCGGTCATAAGCGTCTCGCTCCAGTTTGCCCTCGCCCGCGGCGCCCAGCACGAAGCGGATGTTAGTCAGCCCTTGCGTCTGCGCTTTGGCGCGCACCTTCTCCAGCATGGCGGGCTGGATGTCGAAAGCCGTCACCTGGCCGCCAGTCCCGACCTGCTTCGCCAGCGGGATGGTCAACCGCCCCGGCCCGCAGCCGAAGTCCAACACCGTCATCCCGGCTTCCAGGCCGAGGTGACGGATGATTTCAGCAGCACGGTTTTCCCGGAAGAGCGGGTTATCCAGTTCCACCATCCAGGCCAGCCAGGCCGGGCAGGGCAGGGACGCGCGGCGCGACCACAGGCCAAAGAGGAGCCCCCCCAGGCCAAGCGCGGCCAGGGCAAGCCCAAGAAATCGGAACGTCTGCATAGGGCTTTAATCCTTCAATGAAAAATTTGTGATCCTAACGGAATCAGTGGTTTGCCGTTCTCGCCCGGACGTAAACGTCTGGGCTATCGCGCAACGCCCGATAAATCGGGCTTCTTAGCCCTGTTCACAGGGCGCCGCCATCCAGCCCGGTGATTGATCACCGGGCGAAGCGGTGAAACCACAAAATCCAGCAGGATTAAAAATTCCATCAATGCGCAAGCAATGACCGGGCAAAATTACCGATTTACCCGCTCCTTGCGGTGGCGCAAATCACAGATTTGCGCGGGCAAGTCAGAGACCTGCCCTACAGCATCCATACGAGAAAAACACACGCAGGTAGCAAAATTGCCCCCACCTCACAGACAAAAATCAGTCACCTTATTTTACACTCTGTACTTTAACAATAGATTAACAATTTGTAAAAATCTATTGCTGGACAACCACGTTTTGGTTGGCCCCTATCCGCGCGAAAGGTAACCACCGGTTGAGCGGCCGCGCAACGGCTGGAAACCTGGCAATTTCTGTTCCTCTAACCGTGGCCCTTCGTCCCGCTGGATCGAAACCCAACGGCCCACCGCGAGTTTCCTCAGCGGTGGGCCGTTGACGCATTCACCGTGACCAGCCTTTTGCAGCCAGGAAGCCATCCATGGACCAACCACCGGCGGGGTAGAGCCGTGGTCCGTGGTCAAGACAGCCAACCCTGGACGGTCTCAGTCAGGCCACACCTTAGAGCTGCTTATTGATTTCGGCCAGGATCGCTTCCACCTTCTCTTTGGTCAGGCCGAATTGGGCCGCTTGTGGCATGGCGAGCAGCTTGTTCAAGGTCATGGTCTTGAACATCGCCACCATGGGGTTACTGGAGAGGCCGGGCACGTACTGATCCAGCACCGCCTTGGCTTGCGGATCGTCTAAAAGGGCACCGAGGGTCGTATCCAGCGTGACTTTCACGGTATACCTCCTTTTGGGTATGGGGGATTTAAAATTTTAGACTCTAAACCTATTTTACTACGAATTGTGCAAATGGATAGGCCGGTTTAGCCTTCCATGCGGTTGGCTGTGCCCTGATAGAGCTCCCAGCCCTGGCTGAGGATGACGACCTGAGCCGCCAAAAACCAGATCAAGAACAGCGTCAAGACCAGCGCTACTCTATTGAGCAGGGTGGGCAGATTAGCTTGAAGGTTCGTGAGAATGGCCGCCAGATCGTCCATGGTAGGTTGGGATTGGGTAACCATTCCTTCATACTCACTCAGGCTGGCCGAGATGACCTTGGCGCTCTCCGACATGGTGAGCAGGTTGGCCTGGATGGAGCCCAAATTGTCGTCAGTCTTGTCAAGATCAGCCGAGATGCCCACAAAGGTATCCGGTAGCTTTTCCAGGGTTACGGCCAGCTCCCCTAAGGAATCGGCCAGCGGTTTCTCCGGGTTGTAGGTTTCTCCCGTCTGCCCAATCAGGCCGCCGACCAGCGGTACCTCACTCATCATAGAGCGAAAAACTTCCAACGATTGGATGGTGCCTTCCAGCACTTGCGCGGCCTCTTGGGCCGTATAGAGCGAATCGGTGGCCGCTTGCAGGGTGGAAGGCAGCGTCACGGACATGATGGTCGTGACTTTGTCTACCACCGGCTGGGTATCTTCCACCGTGGCGGCGGTGGTACCCAGCATGGCCGAGAGGGCATCCACGCTATCCACGGTGGCCCCCAGCGCCTCCGCCGTGGTCTCCATGACGCTTTTGCTGTTGATGATACTTTGGTTGAGGGTGTTAAGGGTGGTGGTGGCGTAGGCGGTCACTGCCGGTCGGGCCACCCACACCATGACCAGTCCGGCCAAACTGAGCAGCAGGCCCAGGACGCCGGCAATCATCACAAACAGTCCCAGCAACCGACGCAAGATGTTCATTGCTCCTCGCTCCTCCATAAAAATCTGTGGGTCACTCAAGCTGCTAATCCATCCGCTGAGCTGCCACGCCGGCAGCCAAACGGTCACCCGCTGGGGTCCAAGATATACTGCATTTTCGCGGCCAGGCTATGCCGGCCCTGACTCAAATCATAAATCTCAGCGGCCGCAGTAGTGGTTAACCTTTACGACAATCCCAGTTCGCGTTGGATGTCTTGGCACAACTGAGCTGACCGCTGACATCTTTCTTTCCCGCGACTTTTTCCTTCTTCGTAAACCGAGAAATGCAGGGATAGTTCTGCAAATTCTCTTGCCACCGGAATATGGCCTGAATCGTAGGCCTTGTAAATCAACCCGGTACGAGCACTCCGGACAGTTCTGCCGTTTATCGTTTCTGCGACAATGACCCGGTCCTCAACGGGAACTTTGTCCCGCATCTCCCGGGTAACTTCCAGCATTTGCATCAATGCCGTCTCAGTTCCTAAAGCTTCAAACAGGTCATACATTCTGGAGTGTAGCTGCCATAACAAACTGGCATCCTCGTTTTCCCAGATACTGATGTAGTATTCGTTGAACTGTTCTTTTCGCCATTCAGTTTCAGTTTGCATTGATATATTGAGTTGTCCATATTCTCTAGACCGCTCCGGATATTCGCGATCCATGTGAAAATGGGAGCATCCCATCGCTCTAAAAAACTTTTTCGCCTGCTGAGGGGTCGTGATAGGTTCATCCCACATCTGGCGCTCCTGCGTTTTGTTGCCTGATGGTGTTCAATCAAGAATTCTACTTTCCATCCACTGACATTTCCCAACAAAACGTGGCGACGGTGGGCAGGTCAAGACGCATTTTCCCGTCCTTATTCCGGTTCCCGATCCACCGCCATCCGCACATCCACGGCCCAGGCGCCCGCGCCCGCCGGGCCGACGATGAGCGGGTTCACATCCAGCTCCTTGAGGCAGGGGAAGTCGCTCACCAGCTGCCCAACGCGACGCAGCGTCTCTACCACCGCCGCCACATCGCCCGGCGGTTGACCGCGCACGCCCTTCAGAATCTTGCCGACCGCCGTCTCGGCGATCATCTCCTGCGCGTCCAGCTCGCACAGCGGCGCTAACCGGAAAGCGACATCGCGCAGCACCTCCACGTAGATGCCGCCCATGCCGAACATCAGCAGCGGCCCGAACTGCGGGTCGCGCTGCGCGCCCAAAATCACCTCCGTGCCCTTCGGCGCCATCTGCTGGACCATCCCCTGCGCGCCCGCGCGCTCGCCGATCATCCGCTCCCAGGCCGCGCGGACGGCAACTGCATCTGTCAGATTCAGCGCAATCCCGCCCACATCGGCTTTGTGGACCACGTCGGCGGCGATCAGCTTGAGCACCACAGGATAGCCAGCCTGCCCGGCCAGCAGCACGGCCTCATCAGCCGAGCTCGCCAGCCCGGAGAAGGGGACGCGCAGCCCATAAGCGGCAGCGACCCGGCCCGCCGTCTGCGCATCTAAGAAGCCGGCGCCGTGCGCCGCCCAGGCCGCTTGCAGCAGCGTCAGCGCACCGGCCCGGTCCACGTTGCTCACCGGCGTGGGCGTGTAATCAGGCCGCGTCCGCAGCTGCGCGTATTGCCAGAGCCCGGCCAGCGCGCGGGCAGCGCGGTTGGGATCGGTGTAGCAGGGGACGCTTCCGGCATGGAGAATCTGGACGGCTTCCGGGATGGAGACGCCGCCAACCAGGCAGGCCACCACCGGCTTGGCCGATTTCTGCGCGGCGGCGACGATATGGCGCGCCACGTCATTGACCGGCGTGATCGCCTGCGGGACGAACATCGCCAGCACCGCATCCACACCCGGATCGGCCACCAGCAGGTCAATCGCCTGCTCAAACATCTCCGCTGCCGGCCCGCCGAGCATATCCACCGGGTTGCCCAGCTGCGCGCCGCGCGGCACCACCGCTTTGACCCGGGCCTGCGTTTCCGGCAACAGATCGGCCATCTGGAGACCGTACTCGTCCAGCGCATCGGCGGCGAGCGCCGCCGGCCCCCCCGCATTGGTCAGCAAGACCACGCGCGGCCCGGCCGGGAGCGGCTGCATGGCTAAGGCGATGGCAATATCGTTCTGCTCCTGGAGCGAGGTGACGGCCAGGACGCCCGCGCGGTGCGCGGCAGCCTCGTAAGCGCGCCCGGCGCCGGCCAGCGCCCCGGTGTGCGAGGCCACCGCCTGCGTCCCGGCTGAAGTCCGCCCGGCCTTGACGACGACAATCGGCTTCTGGCGGAAAAGGCGCGCGGCCGTCTCCACAAAGCGCCGGCCGTCGGGCAGCCCCTCGGCGTAGACGTTGATGACGCGCGTGTGCGGATCGCGGGCCATCATCTCCATCCCGTCGGCAATGTCCACATCCACCTGATTGCCCAGGCTGGCGATCCGGCTGTAGCCGATCCCCTCCTGGATCGCCCAATCAATCGTCCCGCCGCAGATCGCGCCGGAGTGCGAGGCAAAGCCGATGACGCCCGGCCTGGGCATTTCGGCGATAAAGGTGGTATCCAGCGGGGTGTGCGTATCCATCGTGCCAACGCAATTGGGGCCGATCAGCCGCATCCCGTAGCGTTCGGCAATCCCCTTGAGCGACTGCTCCAACGCTGCGCCTTCCGGGCCGGCCTCCTTGAAGCCGCCGGTGATGACGATGACCACCTTCAGCCCGCGCTGCCCGCACTGCTCCAGCGCCTCCGGCACGGCGGGCGCCGGGGTCATGATAACGGCCAGCTCAATCGGGTCGGGGACCTCGGCAATGCTGGGGTAGACCCGCAGCCCCAAAATCTCCCCCCCTTTGGGGTTGATGGGGTAGATCGGCCCGGTGTAGCCGTGCTCCTTGAGGTTTTTGACCACGCCGTAGCTCAGTTTGGCGGGATCGCCGCTCGCGCCGATGACGGCCACGCCCTGAGGGTTGAAAAAGTACTCCAGTTGGTCTTGCATAGCTCACTCCTTGCTCAAGAAGGTAAATCGTGCCGGGGACCACCGACCACCCGCCTGGTCCAACGTGGTCGGCGGCTGTGGTCGGTGGTCAAAACAGCCCCCTGGCCCATAACCAGACAGGTACTCTCATCATACTCTAAGCGGGGGAATTGTCCAACGCTCACGGGCCGTAGGCCGCGTGATAGAGGGCGTTCAGGAGCGAGGTTTCGTCACGGATTCCTGGAACTGGCCCAGCGAATCGGTCAAAATTTTCCGGCAGGCCGGCGTTAGCTGCTGGCCGGCCCGCTCCATGCCTAACAGGACGGCCCCGACGACCGGCGGCGCCGCCAGCCGTACTAAGCGCGCCCCCGGTGCTACGGCGTGGATGGTCTGGCGCATCGTCTCTATCAGCAGGGGACTGCCGTTGTACATGCTGCCCATGAGCACCACGTCAAACGCCAGCGGCTCAAACTCCAGCTGGCGGATGACTGCCATGGCCAGTTCGCCCAGCTCGCGCCCGGCCCAGTGGATCAAATCAACGGCCACCGGGTCCCCCGCCGCCGCTACCTGAAAGATGAGCGGCGCGGCGGCGGCATCGGCCCGGTAGCGCCCGTCCATCAGCCCCTCCAACAGGTCGGGCAGGCTGGTCGCCCCCCAGGCGCGCGTCAGGACCGGCGTCAGCGCGGTGGCCGGGCCGCGCCGGGTCCACTCGTGGGCCAGCGCCTGCACCGCTTTGAAGACCAGCTCGCTGGCGCCGGCGGCCTCACCGAAGAGCCAGCCGCCGCCGGTGACGTGGCCGATCCGCTGCCGGCTTTGATCCCAGCCCCAACAGTTGCAGCCGGTGCCGGAGACCACCGCCACGCCCCACCCTTCGGTGGAACCGGCCAGCAGGCCGAGGATGGTGTCGTTGACAACGGCCAGCGGCGCTGGCAGCCCTAAGGTGCTGATGGCCGCCAGGGTCGCCGTTTCCTCGGAGGGCCAGTCGTAGCCGGCGACGCCGAAACCGGCGCCCGCGATCTGTGTCGGCTTCAACCCGGCCTGCGTCAGGGCTTGCGCGGTGGCCGTTTGCAGCGCGGCCACCAGCCCCTCATACCCGACCGTTTCATGGTTGCCCGGGCCGGCTTCGCCAAAGCCGATGACCTGCCCCGTGGCAGTGGCGATCAGAACGTGCGTTTTCGTGCCGCCGATGTCGGCGCCCAGGAAGGCGTTCATGCCCAAAACTGCGGGAGATAGGCCCGGTGCGTGGTCAGCAGATCGTCCAGCACGGCCTCAACCTGATCGGCTTGCGGCCCCAAGGGGTGTGCCAGCAGTGCCAGGCGAGCGGCGCGGCGGTCGCCGTGGACGGCAGCCTCTACGGTGAGCAGCTCGTAGGCTTTGACCTGTGCCAGCAGACCGAAACAGGCCGGCGGCAGCGGCTCGGCCGGGAGCGGGTGGATGCCGGCGCGATCCACCCGGCAGGGCAGTTCCAGCACCCAATCGGCGGGCCAGCCGGGTACCGCGCCCTGATGCCGGGTATTGACGATGTGGGTCTCGCCCAGGTTGTTTTCCAGCGCGTTGAGCAGTTGCGTCGCCACGGTGGAGTAATAGGCGCCGCCGCGTTTCATCAGGTCGGCGGGCGGCGTGGTCAGCGCCGGGTCGGCGTACTGGCGCAGCAAATCCTTTTCCACCTCCAGCACAGTCTCGCCGCGCGAAGGAGGCCACTGTTCTTGCAGCGCCAGCTTGCGCCGGGGGTAGTAATAGTATTGCAGATAGTAATTGGGGATCATCTGCAACGTCTCAATCAGCCACGGTTCGTATTCCGGTTCGGCGGCGGCTTGCAGCGTGTCCAGGTAGCCGGCCAGCACCTGCGGCCAGAGCTCCTCGCCGTCCACCCTGAAGCCGCGATGCCACGAGAGATGATTCAGCCCCAAGGTCTGCAACTCGGCGCGCTCCGGCGCGAGGGGCTGCCCACGCTGCGCGGCCAGCTGCTCCAGGAGCATCATCTTGGCCGTGATCGGCACATTACAAACGCCTACGGCGGGGACGCCGGGCGCGTAGCGAAAGAGCGCCTCGGTCACCAACCCCGACGGGTTGGTGAAATTGACCAGCCAGGCTCCAGGGGCTAACGTGCGCATCTCGGCAGCCAGGTCCAGGAGGACGGGGATCGTCCGCAGCGCCTTTGCCATCCCGCCGACGCCGGTCGTCTCCTGGCCGATAAGCCCGTGCCGACGGCCCAGATATTCGTCGGCAATGCGGGCCTCCATCTGCCCGACGCGCAGTTGAGTGGTGACATACCGCGCTCCCGCCACCGCCGCTGGCCGATCCTGCGTCAGGACAACTTTGAACGGCGCGCCTTGCGCCGCTACCATCCGCTGCGCAAAACCGCCCACCACCGCTAACCGCTCGGCATCAATGTCCATCAACCAGAGCTCCGTCAGCGGGAACGAGGCCGCGCGCGCCAGAAAGCCGCTAACCAGTTCCGGGGTATACGTAGAACCGCCCCCAATCACCGCAACCTTCATATCTCACTCCTCTAAATCACTCCTCTGAAAACAACGCTCTGAGTTTGTAGTGAGGCGCTTCAGCGCCGCAGGTAGAAGTTCCTGTTTCCTGCTCACCGCTCACGGCTCACATTACTACTTCTCCACCCCCGTAATCACCACGCCCTGCATGAAGAAGCGTTGGGTGAAGAAGAAAATCACCAACGGGATGATCATCGTCATCAGCGTGGCGGCCTGGATGAGCGCCGGGTTGGTGTAGTGGATGCCGTTGAACCGTTGCAACCCGACCGCGATGGGCTGCAACTCTGGCCTGGTGGAAAGATAGATCAGCGGGCCAAAGAAGTCGTTCCAGGCGTAAACAACATGGAAGATGGCGACCGAAATGATGACCGGCCAGGATTGCGGCAGGATCACCGCGAGCAGGATGCGGAAAGGTCCCGCGCCGTCAATCATCGCGGCCTCATCCATCTCGCGCGGGATGGTCAGAAAGTATTGCCGGAGCAGGAAGACATCGTAAGCGTTGGCAAAGAAAGTAGGGACAATCAACGGCAGCCAGGTCCCCACCCAGTTCAATTTGACGAAGACGGTGTAGGTCGGGATCAGCGTCACCGCCGCCGGCAGGAAGATGGTGGAGATCATCAGCGTGAACAGCAGGTCGCGGCCGGGGAAGCGAAAGCGGGAAAAGCCGTAAGCCACTAACGTGCATGAGATCAGCGTGCCGGCGGTGCTGAAGAAAGCAATCATGATGGTGTTGAAGAGCAGCCGGGGATAATCAATCAACCGCCAGACCTCTTTGAAGTTGTCCCAGGCCGGCGCCCAGACCCAGGCACGTTGGAGCGTGCGCCACGAACCCTGCCAGGTGAGCGGGGCGGCTGCCGGCGCGTGCGGATCCAGGAACTGGCTCTCGGCTCGCCCTTTTTTGTACAGCGCCAGCGTTCTGGTCCCTTCGGGCATCGGAACCCGGTAGAGCTCGTACTCTTTGCCCTCGTAAGTGAAAGTCGCGGGCTTAGCCGGCCAGAGCGGCGCATCCTGTTGCATGATCTGCTCCGGCGTTTTCAGCGCCATGGAGACCACTCGCAGCATCGGTGAAAGGAAGAGCAGCAGCAGGAGCAGTGTGAACAGGGTAATATTCAGCGTGGGCCACAGATCTTTGCGGCCGCGGCGGCTTGGGGTAGATTTCTGGACGGTGAAAAAAGTGCCCATACTGGTGCTCCTAACGATTTTCCCCAGCGTAATAGACCCAATATCTGGCGGTGCGGAAGAGGAAAGCGGTCACGAGCAAAATCACACCGAACAGGACCCAGGCCAGGGTCGCCCCGTAAGACATGTTCTGAAACGTGAAGAAGGTTTTGTAGAGATAGAGATTGTAGAACAGGGTTGCGCCCCCCGGCGCACCGGTGCCGTTGTTGAGTACCAGCGGTACCAGAAAATATTGGAAGACGCCGACCAGCCCCAACGTGAGACTGTAAAAAATCACCGGCGAAATCATCGGCAAGGTGACGTTGACCAGCGTGCTCCACCAGCCGGCGCCATCCACTTTGGCAGCATCATAGAGCTCCGTGGGGACGCCCTGCAGGCTCGCCAGGTTGACAATCATGCTGCTGCCGATGCCCCACAAACCGATAATCACCAGCGCCGGATAGACCCAAACCGGATCGTTGACCCAGTAAGGGGGATTTTGCACGCCTAAGGCCTTCAGCGCCATGTTGATCCAGCCCTGTTCGGGATTGAGCATCCCACCCCAGGCAAAGACGCCCGCCACAAACGGGATGACGTAGGGCATGTAAAAAAGCACGCGGAATAAAGTCGGCGTCTTGAGATATTTGCTGTTGATGAGCAAAGCCAATCCCAGCGGCAACGCCAGGCCGATGGGCAATGAGAGCGCCCCGAACCTGAGGGTAACCAGCAAGGAGTTCCAGACCTGGGAATCCTGAAGCAACTGCTGGTAATTGCGCAACCCGACAAATCGCACAGGCTCTTCCTGGGTCAGGGTGATGTTGGTGAACGTGAAGCCAAGCGTGGCCACCATGGGTAGGAAAGTGAAAATCAAGAAGCCGATGATCCACGGCGAGAGAAAAAAGAGCCCCCACAGCGCCTCGCGCCGGGCCAACGGCGGCAATTTGAAAAGGGCGAAAGGATGGTTAGATTTCATGGTGGCCTCCCTGGAAACAGATTGAACAGGATGACTGTTGCGGGCCTTCCCCCGGCAGCCAGCCGCCGGGGGAAGGCTCTGGAGGGGCTCAACTCACTTCTTGTCGTAAATGGCTTGCAAATCTGCTTTGAGGGTCTGGACCTCTTTGTCTATGTCCAACCCCTCGGTGGTCATCAGCAGCGAGAGGAACGTGTTGAACCGGTCAAAGGATTCGTTGTAGTTCGGCATGTAGCCTTCAAAACTGGGATTGTCGGCGTAGGCGATGCCGTCCACGGCCACCTGCCAGTCCACGTCCTGGGGGAATTGCTTATCCTTCTCCGCAAAGAAGGCCTGCTGATCGGCAATCCGGGCCGGCATGCCGCCATAAACGGCCAGCAGTTCCAGCGAAGCATCACCGATGAGGTAAGTGAGCACTTCAAACGCCTCTTGGGGGTGCTGGCTTTGTTTCAAGATACGGAAGGTATCGGCGTTAAAGTTGGCGGTCACTTTGCCGTTGTAGGAGGGGACAACGGCCATGTCCCAGTTCTGGCCGGCGTCGGCCACACAGCAGGTGTACCAGAGGTGCGTCAGCGCCATGGCGACTTTACCTGAGTTGAAGGGATTGCCCGAACCGTACTCCTGGCTCTCGCGGATGGCTTGGTTGGGGATAAAATGATCGGTCCAAATGCCGTTGTAGAGCCACTTCCAGGCCGCCACCCACGGCTCCGGGATCTGTGCGGTCTTACCGTCGTCGGCGACGGCACTGCCCGCCGCGAAGTAAGAGCCGACAGCGCGGGCGTCCTGATACTGCGGCTCGTAACCGTATTGCACGATGGCGGTGGGATCAAACCCTGCCTGGGTGGCGTCTTTGCCGTTCTTGTCCACGGTCAATAGCATTGCCAGCTTGCGGAGCGTGTCGTAATTCCATTCCTCCGTCGTGCCGTCGGGCCAGGTGTACTTCTCGCCGTAGCGGTGCGGCGGATAGGCCAGGCCGGCTTCATCAAACATATCGCGCTGGTAGTAAAGGACCGAGGGGAAAATGGCAAAGGGCAGCCCAATCTGGCCCTGACCGCCGACCTTGTAGAAGTTGACCGCCCCCTCGTCAAACTGGGAGAGGTCATAGCGGGTTTCCTCAATCAATGGCGTGAGGTCCAGCCATTGACCGTGGAACGCTTCAGCGCCGGAGACGCCCACCGGGCCGACAATGTCGGGGGGATTGCCGGAGGCCAGCTCAGTGGCTAACGTGTCGCGGGAGGCATTGTAGTTGACTACTTCCAGGACCAGTTTGATGTGGGGATGAGTGGCGTTGAATGCTTCCACAACCTTGTTTTCCACTTCCAACTGGTTGGGGTCGGTACCGGTGCCCAACCCGATGAACCAGCGGATTTCCACCGGGGCATTGCCCGAGGGGGCGGCAGTCTTGGCCGGCGCTTCCGTGGTGGCGACGAGCGCTTCCGTCTTGTCCGGCACTTCGGTCGGGGCGGCGGTGGAGGGGCTGCCGCAGGCGGTTAAAGCCAGGGACAAGACCGTCAACAGGGCCAACAGCGTCAACGTCAATCTTTTCATCGCGGATCTCCTTCTTGGTAAAAATTAGAGAAAAGTTGATAGCACAGCTGCCTGGTCTGAAATGGGTCTCCGGGCCGTCTTGAAGTGTTTACCTCCTTACACAACGAGTTCGTAGTGGGCGCTTTAGCACCGTCTCCGCCATGCTCAAACACGGCATTCCACATCTTCAACAGTGTTTAGTAACCGGTTACTGTAACCGTTTACTGTAACCGGTTACATTATAGCCGAAACGGGTATTTTTGTCAAGCCCTCAAAAGGGGGAAGCCTACAAGGCGGCGAAAGTGGTCAGCGTGATACCGGCCGCGCGCAGCTGTGCCCGCACGGCGGGCGCGGTCAGCGCGGCCAGCTCTTGCGCGCGGGGGGCATGATAGCTGGTTCGCGCGCTCAACATGGGATCGGCCTGGGCCGGATGGCACATCAGCTCGGTGACGCCCTCCGGCAGCTCCGCCAGCAGCTGGCACAGGAAAGGCAGTGGCTCCGGTACATTGTAAAAGCGCCCTTCAAACCAGGTGGGACGGCGCAGAGCGGGGGCAGCCGCGGCCTGGACCAGCAAGCGCGGACACACCTCAGCCTCCCAGACAGCCTGATAGGGGCCCCAAAAATCCAGGCAGCCGGTGGTCGTGATCAGAGGGAAACGGATGGCCGCGCCGTAGTCGCGCGCCAGCGTGAGCAAAACGGTAAACAGAGCCGGCGTATAGCAGGCGGCATGGTGGTGGCTGTCTAAATGACTGGGCGCCTGACCGGTGGCGCGGATGAAGGTCTCAATTTGCGCGCGCCATTCGGCCGCCACTTCTGCCGGGACTAAGGAATCGGCGCGGGCCAGCCAGGGAAGCAGCGGTGGGAAGGCCCCCGTCTCCGCTTCCACTAACGAGGGCACCTGCTCCGCCGGCAGCAACGGTGTCCCCTCGGTCAGCACTAAGTGGACTCCGAGGTCTAGCTCTGGACAGGTGGCCTGAGCGGTCTGCAATTCAGCTGCTACCCCAGGGCAGTTCATCAGCGCCGTGGTCGCGGTGACGATCCCTTCCCGGTGGGCCTGGCGGATGCCCGCCGAAACGGCCGGGGCCAGACCGTAATCATCCGCGTTGACGATCAGCTGTTTCATGGAGGAGCTCCGGTTACGCCGACTCTGGCTGGCAGCCGCACGAGCGGCGGATGACGAGCTCGGTCGGCAGTAATGTCAAGGGGGCGGCCGTGCCGGTGTGGATCAGGTTGAGGAGCTGGCGGACGGCTTCGCGGCCAACGGCTTCGGTGGGCGCGCGCACGGTGGTCAGGGGCGGGGTGAGGTAAGCCGAAAGCCGCTGGTCGTCAAAGCCCACCACGGCGACCTCTTCTGGCACCCGTTTGCCGGCTTCTTTCAGGGCGGCCAGGGCGCCAACGGCAGCTTCGTCATCGCCGGTAAAGATGGCATCCAGCTCTAGCCCGGCCTGGAGCAGCCGACGGACAGAAGCCTGCGCC
Source organism: uncultured Anaerolineales bacterium (assembly GCA_964437445.1). Classification (GTDB taxonomy): domain Bacteria; phylum Chloroflexota; class Anaerolineae; order B4-G1; family SLSP01; genus CAYTGR01. The sequence goes on from CAYTGR010000024.1 coordinate 46,298, forward strand.
ACATCGCGGTTAAAGTCACCCGGCGCGATGAGGGCGGGGTCTACCGGGAGGCCATGCTCTTCCAGCGCCTGGCGGTAGCCCAACTCGCGCCAGTGGGAATCTTCCTGCCCGGCCGGCCCGCGCAGCAAAGCGATCCGGCGACGGCCATGCACCGTGATCAGGTGCTCTACCAGCCGCCGGGAGGCGGCTTTGTTTTCCACTGTGACGCAGGGAATCTCCAGATCGGCCGGCGGGGTTTGATGGATGAAGACCATCGGCAGGCCCAGCTCGTAGCATTGCCTGAGGGCCGGCTCGCTCAGGCTTTCGGCAAAGACCAGCAGCCCGTCGGTGTTGTGGGGTCCCAGCGAAAGCGGGAAGCTCTGGCGGGGGGTGGCCCGCCCGGAGGCCGAGATGAGGAGATCGTAGCCGGCCTCACTGGTGGCGGCCTCAATGCCGCTCAGCAGCGGCGCGAAAAAATCGCCGTGAATATTGGTCAGGAGCAGGCCCAGCGTCTTCGTTTTGCGGGTGGCCAGACGGCGCGCGGCGGCTTGCGGGACATATTTGAGCTCGGCCATAGCCGCCTGCAAGCGGGCGGCCGTCTCTTCGGAAACCACCGCCGTCTGGTTGAGGTAGCGGCTTACGGTGGCTACCGAGACACCGGCCAGCCGGGCGACATCGCGGATGGTGGCCGAAGAGGATTTAGCGTTGGATTGGGTCATGCCCCTCCTCTGAAAATAGAAACCCGTTAAGGAGTGAGCAAAGAGCAGTAGGGAAGTTCCTGTTTCCTGCTCACCGCTCACGGCTTACATTTGAAAAGTATGAATGAAAAGTATGAAGGATGAAGGCGGAAGGATGAAATCTCCTCCCTTGAACATAGCGCTCGTTTGTAGTCAGGCGCTTCAGCGCCGTCTGAGCCACGCTGATGGTCTTCAAGAAAATAATCCGGTCACGTGCGCGCTGGGCGCCCGGTGGTTAACCGCCGGGCCAGCCAGCAACGCCTCGTGAACGGGGCTACGGCAGCCCGGTTTACCGGGCGTGGCTTGGGTAGCCGGGCGATTGATCGCCCGGCGCCCCACCGGAAAAGACGAGTCGCAGGGGAGAACGCCTAAAGGCGTCATTACCCATTTAGCGCCTGCTAAGCCGGCTCGCCCGTGACCGAATTTAATTTTTAAACTTCATAAGCGCGGCACTACGAACAACATAACGCTTGTTTGTAGTGGGCGCTTTAGCGCCGTCCAACCGCTAAAGCGCGTCACTCCAAACTTGAGTTTTCTGTAACCGGTTACATTATACTCCGAAGTACCAGCCTCGTCAAGGGGGACCCGCATTATCGCTGAACACCAACGCCACGGTCAGCCCTGGTTGAGCCAACAGATGTGCAGGTGCCGCCCCGAACCGGCGCTATGGGCCGTCTTGCCCCTTAGCCAGGTACATGAACACATCTTCCAGGGCCGGCTCGCCCGGCAGCATGGCCTGCACGGCAATGCTGTCCGCCTCCAGAGCCTGGCGGAGAGCTGCCAGGTCCGCGCCGGGCCACAGGACAACCCGCAGGTGGTCGCCGGCCAGGCTGACCCGCTGGATGGCGGGCAGTTTTTCAAGGCTGGACAGCCCGCTCAGTAGGGGGGTAGCATAGATTTCATAGACACTACCGGGCACGAAGCGCTGTTTAAGAGCCCGGGGCGTGTCCATCGCCAGCAGTTTGCCCGCGCACATCATGCCCACCCGGTTACAGTATTCAATTTCGTCCATGTAGTGAGTGGTCACCAGGATGGTCACACCTTTGGCTGCCAGGTCATAGAGCAGGTCCCAAAAAATGCGCCGGGCGTTGGGATCAACACCCGAAGTGGGTTCGTCTAAAAACAGCAGGCGCGGGCTGTGCACGATGGCAATCCCCAGTGCCAAACGCTGCCGCCAGCCGGTCGCAAGGCCGCTGGTCAGCTCATGGATTTGGTCGGTCAGGCCCACGTGGGCGAGCGTTTCCAAAATGCGCCCTTTGTCGTTGATGCCATACACCCCGGCATAAAATCTCAGATTTTCCCACACGGTCAGGTCATCGTAGATGGCAAATTTCTGCGACATATAGCCACTGCGCGCCCGGACCGCTTCAAACTGGCGGGTGGCATCATAGCCTAACACGCTGGCGCGCCCGCTGGTGGGCCGCAGTAGCCCCAGCAACATGCGGATGGTGGTGGTCTTGCCGCTACCGTTAGGCCCCACATAGCCGACAATCTCCCCGGCTTGCACTTCAAAAGAGACGGAATCAACGGCGACAAATTCGCCAAAGCGGCGGGTCAGGTTCTCCACCTGGATGACGGGCTGCTCCATGCTACGCCTCCCGCTGCGACAGGTTGATAAAAACATCTTCCAGAACCGGGGGAATAGCCCGGGCATCAATCAATCTCGCCCCGCCTTGCGGAATGGAAATGCGCAGGCGATCCATGACGGCCTGGGGCTGGGGCTCTTTCAGGCGCAGGTGCAGGCGGTCACCGAAGGAATGCACATCTTCCACGCCCGGATCCGCGGCGGCCAGGCGGCGTACCAGGAACTGCGGCTCGCCGCGCAGTTCCAGGATGCGGTCGTTCAGGGTGGCGCGCAGCTCGCCGGCGCTGCCTTCCAGGATCAGCTGGCCGTGGTGCATAAACCCAATCCGGTTGCAGCGCACCGCTTCGTCCATGTAGGGGGTAGAAATGAGCACGCACACACCAGCGTTTGGCTGGGCGCCGACCAATTGGATAATCAACTGCCAGAAATCCTGGCGTGTCACCGGGTCCACGCCGGTGGTGGGTTCATCCAGCAGTAAGACGCGCGGCCGCGACACCAGGGCAATGGCCAGCCCCAATTTTTGTTTCATGCCGCCCGAAAGCTGCCCGGCCAGGCGATCTCTGAAGCTGCTCAGGTTGACGAATTCCAGGATTTCCTGGCAGCGCGGTAGCCATTCGTCGCGGCGCAGGCCGCGCACTTCGGCAAAAAAGCGAATGTTTTCCATCACGGTCAGGTCGTTATACAGCGAAAAGCGTTGAGACAGATAGCCGACCTGAGCGCGCGCCTGCTCCACCTGCCTGTCAATGGGATATCCCGCGATGGTGACCTGACCGGCATTCAGTTTGAGCGCGCCCACCAGCAGCCGGAGCGTGGTTGTCTTGCCAGCGCCGTCCGCACCGACCAGGCCATAGATCTCCCCTGCCCGCACCTGCAAATTCAAACCATTAACCGCATGTATAGCAGCGCCTTTTGAGGTATAAAAGGTTTTATGCAGTCCGCTGGCCTGGATCAGGGTGTTTTCCATGCCACGCTCCCGCTCGCGCTACTTGAACGTGACATCGGCCGGCATGCCCGCCTTGAGCCGGTCATCTGAGTCAACGACCAGCCGGATGGCGAAGACGGTGTTCTTGCGCCCTTCCACGGTCTGGACGTTGCGCGGTGTGAACTCGGCCTGGTCGGAGATGCTGGTCACCTGCGCCCGGAAGCTGACACCGGGGAAAGAATCCACACGGACATCCGCCTCCTGGCCCACAAAAATCTCACCATAGCGTTCTTCGGGGACGTACACGGTAATGGTCTTCTCATCCTCCAATCCCAAGACCAGCAGAGTTGCACCGGTCAGGGCGATTTCGCCGGGCTGAATGACCCGGGTCAGCACCACCCCGTCGGCCGGCGCCGTGATGGTCAGTTTGGCGATCTGCACATCCAGCCCGGCGAGCGCCGCTTGCGCGGCGGCCACCGCGCTTTGAGCCTGGTCAACGGCGGCCTGGGCGATGGCCTGGTCGCTGGCGCTGGCCGGCGCTTGCAACCGCGCCAGGTTGGCCCTGGCCAGGTCCAGGCTGGCCTGCGCCGCCGCCAGGTCGGCAGCGGTGTACGGCTGCTCCAACTGGCTGAGCGTGGCCCTGGCCTGCGCAAGCTGGGCCGCAGCCTGGAGCACGCGCGCCTGCGCGTTGGGTCCGGCGGTGGCAAGCAAGGCAGCGTAGTTGGCCTCAGCGGCCTGATAGTCCAGTGTGGCAAACTCCAAGGCCTGAGCCTGGGGCAACGCCGAGGCGCCCGGGCGCCAGCTCACCGGGTCATAGTTCTGCTGCGCGACTTTCAGGTTCGCCGCGGCCTTATCCAGCAACGCCTGGCTGGCAGCCAGCTGCGAGTCGGTGACGCCAGCCGCTTTGACGGCCGCCGCGTAAGATTCCTGGGCGCTGGCGACGGCGGCCCGGGCGCTGTTTAATTGCCAGGGTTGCGGCGGTTGCTTGAGGCGGTCGTAGGCAGCCTGCGCCAGGTCAACCTGGGCCTGGGCCGCGACCAGATCGGCTTCACGCGCGTTGCCGTGCTGCGCCTGTTCCAGGCGAGCCTGTGCCATGGTCAACGCAGCCTGGGCCTGTTGCAACGCAGCGAGCGCCTGGGCGCGCTGGGCCTGGAGGAGCGCGCCGTCCAGCTGAACGAGCACGTCGCCGGCGTGAACAGTATCGCCCTCGCGGGCATGGACCGCCACGACGCGCCCACCTAACTCAGCGCCGATTTGAACCTGGGTGATAGAAATTGTCCCTGAGGCCGTCAGAACGCCAGCTGTGACCTGGGCCGGGCGAACTTCAAAATACCAATAGCCCAACGCGGCCAGGGCGGCCAATGCCAGCCCACCGGGCAGGACGCGGCGTATTTTAGAATTCATCGGAACCTCCCCCTTGGATGTGCACACGGTTGCTCAGTCCAGGCGTTTGCGGATGCGCATGGCAGCCGCGCCCATGATGACTGCGCCGAAAATAGCCAGGGCAATAATTTCGTCCTGGATGCTGCTGAGGCCTACTCCCTTGAGCATCAACACGCGGATAATGATCAAGAAATAGCGCATGGGGATCAAGTACGATAGGCCCTGCAAAATCAGCGGGAAGTTGTTGATCGGGAATAAAAACCCCGACAGAAAAATGCCCGGCAGCAGGGTCATGAAGACGGTCAACATGGCTTCTTGCTGCGTTTTTGCCACACTGGAGGCCAGCAGGCCGACCCCCAGCCCTGAAAACAGGAACAGCACGCAGGAGCAGGCGATCAGCAACAGGGAGCCGCGCACCGGCACGCCAAAGATCCAATGCCCAAAGGCGATGACTTCACACGCATCAAACAAACCCAGGATCACATACGGCAGGATTTTGCCTACCACCAGCTCTAGCTGGCGGATGGGCGTGACGATCAGCTGCTCAATCGTGCCAAACTCCCGTTCGCGCACCACAGCAAAAGCCGTCAGCAGACCGGTGATGGCGTAGAGGATCATGGCGATGACGCCGGGGATCATGAAGTAAGCCGAAACCATATCCGGGTTGTACCACACTGTAGTACGTACCTCGACTGGGAACTGCACTTTCCAGCTCAACCCGCTGCGGGCGAGCTTTTGCACCATCAACTCGGTGGCATGGTTTTGGGCGATGAGCATCGCCGCCGAAAGGGCCGTGCTGGCAATGGTGGGGTCCGATCCATCCAGGATGAAGCTAACCTGGGCCTGTCCCTGGCGCAGGCGGACGGCGTAGTCAGGCGGGATCACCAGCCCCACGCCGACCTGGCCCTTTTCAATCAGATCAGTCAGCTCGGCGTTGGTATTGACCGCATAAGCCAGGACGAAATAATCGGTTGTCTGGTAAGCATCCAGCAAGGCGGTGGATTCAACGCTGTGACTCTGGTCAAAGACGGCGATGGGCATATATTTCACATCATTGGAAAAAACATAACTGAGCAGCACCATCTGCACCAGGGGAACCAGTAAGACCAAAGCCAGCATCCGTTTGTCACGAAATAGCTGGATAAATTCTTTGCGCAGGATGGCGATCAGGCGTGATTTCATGGTTTCTCCGCTTTCAAGATGCCATGCAGGAAGATCTCAACATACGGTTCCAGGGTGCCCGGCCCCGCAACGGAAGCGATGAGCGGATCGAGCGCCGGGAAAGCGTTCCGGTCGAGGGCAGTTTGGGCCAGGTAGTATGAGATGAAAATGCCCACGAATGACAGCAAGATGGCCTGAGGCGGCAGAGCGCGCAGTTCGCCCTTATCCTTGCCAAAACGCTCAATCAACGGCAACACCTGCGGGATGATGGTGCGCGCCAGATGTGGCGCGTGCAGGCCCTGGAACTCGCTGATTTCAATGAAAACCAGCTTGAGAAAGTCGGGCCGCCGGCCCAGCTCAGCGGTGATGGTGCGGGCGGCGTTACGCACAAACTCCTCCGGCGAATCGCCCTCAGAACTGTTCAGAATGTCCAGCATCTGGCGGTAGGGATGCTGATCCAGTAACACCTGGGTGAAAATCGCTTCCTTGCTGGTGAAGTGGTTGTAGATGCCACTCAGAGAGGTGTTGGATCGTCGGGCGATCTGGCGCATGGAGGTGGCGTGGAAGCCCTGCTCTATGAACAGACTGCAAGCGGCTGTGAGGATGGCTTGTTTTGTGCTCTCGCCTTTGGTGAGGGTGGTGTCCATTGCACGCTACCTTTCACAAAAGATACGAACGAACGTTCGTATCAATAATAGCGCAAAGTCCAGCGCCTGTCAACAGGTCGTCAACGTGATCCGCAGTCATACAAAACCGGGGGCATCTTTTAGATGCCCCCGGTTTTCTGGCGGAGAGGGTGGGATTTGAACCCACGGTACCTTTCGGTACACGCGCTCTCCAGGCGCGCGCGTTAGGCCGGACTACGCTACCTCTCCCTGCTGGCTATGCCCAGACTTGGCGAAGATTATAGCACAGGCAAGGGATTTGACAAGCATCGTTGGATTGCCCAAGGGCTCACCGCGGCCCTGCAAACCTACTGCCTCATTGCAGTCTTGATTCACCACGGTTCAAGGTGGTGTCATCCAGGTGATTGACTGGGAACGGAAACGAGCGTAAAATTTTAACAGGCCCTACAAAATCATCTCCCATGCAAGCCGGATTTACAGATAGCCGGACCAAGAGGGCCTACCCCTCGCCTGGCGGTTGCGTCCGCGCAACGGGTTGCCAATATGAAAGGAGTGGTTGTCCCATGACCATTTTTATCCGTGATTTAGCAGATGCTGATATGGAGACAGCCGATGCAATGCTGAAACTGGCCTTTCGGAACTCAGTCAGTCGGCTTCATGATCTTGAGCTCTATCGTCAGATACAACCCGATGGGTGGTTCGTCGCGTTACAGGAAGAACGTCTCGTGGGGATGGTGGGGGCCACCCATTATGGAGCATTCGCGCACGTGGGACTGATGGCAGTGCACCCCGATGTCCAGCGCCAAGGGATCGGTTTCACGCTGATGCAGTTTTTGCTTACCAGACTTGAGCAGCAACAGGTCCCCCTGGTCTTGTTGGATGCCAGCAAAATGGGACGCCCGTTATACGACAAATTAGGCTTTGTGGCCTATGATGAGACGCTTGTGTTTCAACGTCAAAGCAATGCCGCCACGTTAGCCCGACCGCCCCACATTCAGGCTATCTCTACGCGAGAACTGGATGAATTGGTCCAATGGGATACGGACGTTTTTGGAGCCAACCGGCGCAAGGTATTTCAGGTTTTATTGGATCATTTTCCAGGGCGCGCCTTTACACAACGGGATGCGGACGGGCGGCTGATGGGATATCTCTTTGCGCAAGAGAATCGGATCGGGCCGTGGGTGATGCTTCAACCGTGCAGCGCAGAAGAGCTGTTACAGGCCGCCCTGGCCCTGCCGTATGAGGAAACGGTTACGGTGGCTGTCCCAGCAGGGAATCAGGCAGCGGTAAAGCTGTTGCAACGCCATGGGTTTGAGCAGGTCCGTGCCAATCGGCACATGGGCAAGGGGCCCGGGGAACCTCCCGGTCAGCGTCAGAAGATCTATGCCCAAACGAGCCTGGCGTTAGGCTGAGTGTAAAATTTAGGATAGGGTGGACCGGTCCCCTCGCTGCCACGAGCCAACCCTTCGGGCTGCCGGGTTGTGGCAAACAAGGAGAAACCAAGAAATGCCAATGAAACAAGCGTTGCTGAATCGAATAAGGGTAATCAACAAATACGTGACGAACAAGCTATTGATCCATGTGGCCGGGAAGCGATTCGGCCATTTCGCGATCCTGAGTCATGTCGGTCGCAAAAGTGGAAAACTGTATAGAATTCCTATCATCGCCGAGCCGCTGCAAGATGGATTCGTGATTGCACTGACGTACGGTAAAGAAGTGGATTGGTATAAAAATATAGCAGCAAAAGGGAGTTGTTCTCTGCGGTGGAAGAATAGAGATTATCTCCTCGTCCATCCTGAATTCATTGATCAAGAGAGCGGATTGACAGCCTTCCCGGCCATGCTGCGAGCGATTTTGAGAAAGATGGGCATCCAGTATTACTTGAGGCTGGAGATACAGCCCTAAACACGCCAAGCGGCCCAATCCCTCCATCCAACCGCCAGAGCCAGGCAGTTCCCGTCTTGACGTTGGCTTTAGTTCGCCTGTTGCGCCGAGCGAGTGGTACGGAGTGTGGGGCCACAAAGAAGACGTTATTGAAAGTGAGGTGTTGCTATGAAGATTCCACCCAAAATCCGACAGCAAATTCTGGAAGTTCGGCGAAACAATCCACAATTAACGGCCAATATGTCAGATGAAGATATTGTTCTCCTTTTCATGCAAGCCGATCTGACGCTGGAACATGACAAGCCAATGACTTTTTTGTCCAGCGTCCAGAAGAAGCTCACAAATCAGCCGGTGCACCAGACCCGTTCACCATGTCTGCTCATGAATGTGGAGTATATGGCGAACAGCTGCTCGCCGCGGGCCGCTGGTTTGAAGCTGAAAGATACTTTCTGGCACAATTGGAAAGAGGCAAAGAAGAAGCCAATCTTGACCAGCAGGCGATCGCATATAGCTCACTGGGAACGCTCTACTGTTTCCGCGGCAATATGGACCAGGCCATGATGCTCTACAATCACGCACTGTCACTGGCCAAACAGGTTCACAATTTGCACCTGATTGGGATGATTTACAACGATGTGGGTGAGGTATATCGCAAGCAGGGAGACTACCCCCAGGCAATTGTGTATTACAGCAAGAGTCTGGAAATTGCCGCAAACATGGGGGATGAGGAAAATCTGGCAGTCGTCTATGGCAATCTCGGGATTGTCCACAAGAACCAGGGCCAATTTGAGCAGGCTATTCAGGCTTATGAAAAAAGTCTGGTGTATAGCATCAGACAGGGGATTGACCGCTTGACAGCCAACCAATACGGTAACCTCGGTGTAGTCTACGGACTGGAAGGCCGCTATGCCGAGGCCATCGAGATGCACGAGAAAAGCTTGGAGATCTGCCTGCGTCTTGGGGCACAGAAGGGGGTCGCCAATGCCTATGTCAATCTAGGTATGATCCAGATTGAACTCGGCAACGATCCTGCCGCCAGGGAAATGCATCAAAAGGCGCTGGAAATCATGCAGCGCATGGGCGATGAGCCAGGCATCGCGCTTATTTACGGAAATCTTGGCGTTCTAAACCAAAGGGCAGGGGATGCGGAACAAGCAGTGGAATTTTATCAACGAGCACTGACGATATTAGAGCGCATTGGGGATAAGCACAACGCTGCCAGGTACTACAACAATCTGGGATTGCTTTACTATGATCAGGGGCTGCTCGCCCAGGCTCGCGTACATTTACAGAAGGCTCAAACTCTGTTTGAAATGGTAGGCGATGAACAGCATGTATGGAAAGTACAGCAAGAATTGCAGAGATGTGGGTGAAGCAAAGACATGGCAATTTCACCCATGATCCAAGCACGCAGCCCAATACGGGCTGCAGGCGACACGGTTGGGCGTACATGGAGTGAGAATCCACATTACGGAAAAATGGTTCACGCTGAAGATGTAATCAACATTTACCAACGCTTATTGGCCCATGGCATTCAGGTCTGGCTGACCGGTGGCTGGGGAATTGATGCCTTGCTCGGAGAGCAAACGCGTCCGCACAAGGATCTTGACATCATCGTGCTGCTGGATGACATCGTCCAAATGCGCGAATTTTTGGAGCGCGACGGATACGGCTTGAAGGAGCTCTGGTCCGAGAACAGCTGGGTGGTGGATTCGCAGGGAACCGAGACAGCTACAGCCTTTGTGCTGCGGGATCCGAAGGGGCGTGAGGTGGATGCGCACGCAATGCGTCTTGACGATCAGGGCAACGGGATTCCGGCCTGGGTAAACGACGAAGGGCTTGTTTTCAGAAAAGAGGATCTCGCCGGAGAGGGCCTGGTTGCCGGGGTTGTAATCCGTTGCCTCTCCCCTGAGATGCAGATGTTGTGTCACACGGGCTACGAGCTCCCAGACCAGCATCTGCGTGATCTGGAGCTGCTCCATGAGAAATTTGGGGTTGAGTACCCCGCTGAGTATTCTCGCCGCCGACCATCAGGAGCCTGAGCGGTGCTTGCCTGACGTAAGGAGTTGAAAGACAATGAATACCCATCAAGACCGCCCCACCGGTTTACCCATCCGGCGCAACCTCACGGCCTTTTATGCCCTCTCCCTTCTCGTGGCCATCCTCATGGCGCTGGTCTCCGCCGCCGGGATTCTGTACCGTGCTATCGTCTATCCCACAGAAGCGTTGCTGCAGACGTTCGTCCCCAACGACGTGGTCAATCTCTTCATCGGGCTGCCAATCTTACTGGGCTCAATGGGGTTAGCATGGCGTGGCAAGTTAGTTGGATTACTCTGCTGGACAGGGGCGCTTTTCTTCGTGCTCTACAATTACATCGCCTATGTCTTTGCCATGCCGCTGAACTGGGCCTTTCTCTTGCACCTCACGTTGGCTATGCTGAGTGCGTATACACTCAGCGGCCTGGTCGCCAGCATAGACGGAAAGGTTGTACAGCAGCGACTCAGCGGCGCGGTACCCGAAAAATTCGCCGGGGGAGTCTTAGCGGGGTGTGGCCTTTTGTTCCTTTTGCGGGCGATGGGTGTCATCATCAATGCTCTCAGCAGTGGAACTCTGATCGCTGAAACCGACCTCGCGGTCAACGTCTCGGATTTCTTTATCTCACCCGCATTGGTTGTGGGGGGCCTCCTGCTTTGGCGGCGTCAAGAATTCGGATATGTGACCGGCTTGGGGCTGCTCTTTCAGGTCAGCATGTTGTTCATGGCGTTGGTTATCTTTTTGCTGCTCCAACCGCTCTTAACCACCGTGCCCTTCGCGGCAACCGATGTGATCGTGGTCCTGGTAATGGGGCTTATTTGCTTTGTTCCGTTCGTGCTCTTTGCGCGAGGGGTAATAGCAAAACAGAGTCCGTCCCCATGAAAACGGACTGCGAGAAAGGCCAGGAGCGGACTCCGTAAAATCAGGGGGAACCGCGCAACACGACCGGCAGGTAGACCCGGCTGACCTCAGGAACAACGTGCACCAGCACCGTGAAACGCTGGGGCGAATCCAACACGTCGGTGGGCGTGGCCGTGACGGTGAGGGTGCCGGTGTAGATGCCAACGGCCAGCCCGGTCGTGTCCACTACCGCGTACAACGGCTCGTCCTGCCTGCCGGCCGTCACCGGCAGCGTGACGGCGAGGCCGTCGGCGAGCTCCGCCGTCCAGGTCAACGCACGATACCCACTGTTGCGGATAGTGGTGGTCGCCGTGAAGAGGCCGGGCTCGTCCACGTCGGTCAACAACGAGGCGGTAGCCGGTTGCAGGGCCAGCCGGGGCGCCGGGTTGAAACAACCGGTCGGCCCCCAGGCCGCCCATATGCGACCGGCCGGCACATCCACGTAGGCCACCGCCACCTGCGCCGGCGTCCGGCCGGCTGCCGCTAACGTCCTCACGGCCGGATGGGCCGGATCCACGGCGGGCAGGTCCCACCGGCCCAGCAACGCGCAAGTGTCGCGCTCCCAGGCCACGAGCGCACTCGTCCCCGCCGGGTGGGCCGCCGTTGGATGAACGCCCAGCCGGAGATTTCCCTCTTCCGCGCGCACGGTCAGCGCCGCCTCCGCATTGGCCACGCCAAACGGCCCGACCGCCCCCACCGGATACCAAAACTCCGTCCAGCTAAGCGTCGCCCCGGCGGCTAAGGTGGCCGCGTCCCAGAAGGTCGGCGCCACGCCGCCGTGGAGCTCCACGTAGCCGGAACCGTCGTCCGTCCAAAGAGAGGTCGGCAACGGGTTCAGCCAGCCGAAGGCAAAACCCTTCGCGCCCCGGGCCACGGCGGCGGGAAAAACGCGCGCCACGCCCTCGCCGGCCGCCTCGCTATAGACACCGATGAAATCGGCGGCCGCCTGCGGGCGCTCAAAAAAGCCCAACCACTCTAACCAGTTGCCCAGGCGCGAATAATCGCGGTTGTTGTAAAGCGGCCAGCTCATCGGCTCGCCCGGGCCGGGCAGCCCCTCAACGCCGGTGGAATGGACTGTAACTTGCGAGGCGTTGAAAATAAAGCGCAGCCCGGCCGTTGGGCTATTTTCCGGCCCCGGCGCTAACATGGCGTTGGTCCAATACTTGTAGGCAATAGAAGCACCGGTGGGATTTTCCAGCCGTGGCGTGACGGCCAGATAGCCGCGATCCGCAGGCAGGAACAGAGTCACGGTCGCGCGCAGCCGGTCGGTCGCCGTCGTATCCCGCACGGTCACCGTTACCCCCGCCGTAGAGGTGACCGCGCTCCACGCCCACGGCTGCCCCCACTCGTAACCGTGCTCCTCCACCGGCAGACACCACTCTATCCCGCCAGCGGCCAGCCACCAGCCCTGTTCGGGCGGCCCCCACCCCGTCGGCTTGAGCACCGGGTTCTGGTACAGTTCATTGTGGCCGGTCGCTTTGTAGATCAGCTGGTAGACGCGCCCCCCCAGTTCCGGCAGGAGCGTCACACGCAGATAATCGTTCTCCAGCACCAGCAACGTATAGGTCTGTAATGCCGGGGTTCGCTGCGCTGCATTGTAATCGCCCCAGCGCAGGATGGGATAGGTCATGTGATAGGTGGCATTGTAGCCGGTGGTGAGATAGTCGCGGTAAGGATAGGTGGGGATGGTCACGGTCGTGGTGTAAAACGTCGTCACCCCGGAGAGGAGCGGCGCGCCAGCGGCCGGTTCCCCATACGCCACCCCGTGCAATGCCCGGGGCAGTGCCATCGCCCCGCCCCCCAGCACCCACAGCAAGCAAAGAATTCGCAACCGCCAGCCTGGTTTTAACATAGCCCACCTGCCTGTTCAACTAACCGCGGTCTGACCATGCTGCCGGCCTGGCTCTACCCGGTGGTTTTTGATTCGTGGGCCGGCTTCAACTGACCATCAGCCTCAAACGCCTGCACGATGGCCCGGCGGGCCGCCACGTTCTCCAAAAACGAACGCCGCAGAGCTGCCTCGGTGATGCCAGTCGCCTGGGCCTGCACCTCACTGTAAGCCGCTTGCAGCAACGTCTCGGCCGCGGGGTCCTGGCTGGCGCGCAACACACAATAACAGGTCCAATAAACCTGTTCCGGCTCGTCGCTGTTGCGTAACGCCTTCTCCGACAGATACGGCAGCACCTCCTGCACGTGCCGGCGGGCCTGGACCAGGTCATCCTGGGCCAGCGCCAGCCGCGCCAGGCCAGCGTGAGCATGGACCATGGACGGCACAAAATCCGGCGGCCCCGCCAGGGCTAAGACCTGTTGATAAGCCGCGGCAGCTTCGTGCGGCTGGCCTAACCCTACCTGCGCCTGGGCCAGCTGGATGAGAGTCTCCGCCTGCTCCAGCGATTGGCCCAATTCCTGCAAGAGCGCCAGCGCCTGCCAGGCAGAGGGCAGCGCCTGGGCGTAGCGCTCCTGGTGGTTGAACAAAGTGCTCAGGGCAGAGAGCGTCGCAGCTTCCCCGGCCCGGTCGCCAATCTCTCGGGTAAGTGCCAACGCCTGCTCCAGATAAACCGTGGCCTGAGGATAGTCGCCATATTGCATGGCCATCGTCCCCAGATTGGCCAGCGCCAGCGCCTCGCCGCGCCGGTCACCGACCTCGCGGCGCAGCTGGAGCGCCTGTTCAAAATAGGTGCGGGCTTCAACGTACCGGCTCTGATGCCACGCGATAACACCCAGGTTGTTGAGCACGAAGCCAATCCCGGCCCGATCTCCGATCTCCCGATAGATGGACAGGGCCCGCTCATAATAGGCCCTGGCGACTTCATCCTTGTTCTGCGAAATAGCCATGACCCCCAGGTTGTTGAGCGAATGGCTTTCGCCCTGGCGTTCGCCGATCTGCTGATAAAGCGCCAGGGCCCGCTCAAAGTAATCCTGTGCCGTCGCCACGTCGTTGGCTGCATACCAGGTCACCATCCCCAGCAGCCGCAGGCTATCCGCTTCCACCTGGGGCTGCTGCATGGTCTGGGCCATAGCCAGGGCTTTGTCTAACCAGGTACGGGCTTCGGGATACCGGCCCTGACGCATGGAGACCGAACCGGCCAGGGTGTAGAGGCGGGCCAGCTCGCAGGAAGGGGGGGCTTCAGCCAGGAATTGTAATCCTTTCTGCACCCATTCCAGGGCCTGCGCGTACTCACTGTGGCACTGGTGAATTTCCGCCAGTTGATAACAAATACCGGCCTGGTACACCGATTCCTCGGGTGAAGCAGCCACCGCTGCCATCGTCTGAGCGGTGGTGCAATGGACCAGGGCCTCGTCATAGCGGCCCAACCGGGTCAGCACCTCGCACAACGAGCGATGGAGCAACCGTTCCTGCGGCCAGAACTGCTCCCGCTGCGGCTGGGGCAGTTGCTCCACCAGGGCCAACAGCTGGGTGTAACCCACCAGGGCAGCCTCGTTAGCGTGAATCGCCTGGTTCTGCTGGGCGGCCAACAAGCCATAGCGGATCGCTTTCTCAGTTTCACCCGCTTCGGCAAAATGATGGGCCAGTTCTGCCGCCCGCCCGCCTGGCTCCTTAGCGCGTCGCTCCAGCGCCTCCCCGGCCTGGCGGTGCAGCAACCGTCGCCGCAGCGGCCCTAAGTCGGCATAAAGCACCTGCTGGATCTCCGCCTGGCGGAAGGAAAGCAGCCCGTCACCGGGCACCTCTTCCACCAGATGGCGCTCCAGGGCCAGGTCCAGCCGCTCCAACGCCTCCCACTCCGGCAGGTTGCTCATCTCCCGCAAGTCGTCAAAGCTGAACGTCTGACCAAGCACCGCAGCCTGGCGCAGGAGCCCCTGTGTATCGGGCGTCAGAAGGTTGATACGCCGCCAGACCGCCTCGCGAACGCCGGGCGGCAGGGCAATCGTTGGCAATTCCGGGAATTGCCAGCGGCCCCCCTGAGGCGTGATGATCCCTTCCTCCACCAAGCCCCGGGCGACTTCTTCCACGTAAAACGGATTGCCGGCCGTGTGCTGGTAAATCCGGGCGACCAGGGCCGGCGGGACCGGTTGCTGCCAGGCCTCAGCCAACAATCGCTCCACCCCCGCCTCACCCAACCGCTCTAATGAGAATTGGCGGTAGGTGGGATGGCGGCTCAACGTCCGCAAGGTATCCCACAGCGGGTGACCGGTCGCCAGTTCGGTGTCCCGGTACGTCCCCACCAGGAGCAACGCCATCTCAGGGAGGTGGCGGCCCAGGTAACATAGCAGGTCCAGGCTCTGGTGATCGGCCCATTGCAGATTTTCCAGGATCACCAGCCAGGGGCGGCGTTGGGTCGCCTGTTGGATGAAGCGAGTCACACTCCCCATCAGGCGCAGCTGCTCCTGCGCCGGCTCCAAGGGTGGCGACACCGTCAAATCCGGCAGCATCTGGCGCAACTCGGGCACCAGTGTGAGCAGGTTACCCAGCCATTGCCGCTCCGACTCGTCGGAACACTCCGGTGGGACCGTCGCCAGGTAGGCCTGCAAGATCTGACTCCAGAGAGCGTAAGCGCGATGGTCCAGCTCACTGCTCTGCCCCACCAACAACACCGCCGCGCCACTTTGCGCCGCCAGCTGCCGGACCAGTGTCGTCTTGCCGATCCCGGCCTCACCCGTGATGAAGACGAGCTGCCCTTCGCCGGCGCTGGCTTTTCCCCAACAGGCCTGCAAGGCCTGGAGCTCGGATTCGCGCCCGACCAGAGACCGCAAGGAAGGTAGCGCCGCCTCGTCAGTCCACGCCAGCAGGCTACTGGAAATACGGCGAGCCTGTTGTGAACTGGCATACCGGTCGTTGGGATTCTTGGCCAGCAGTTTGAGCACAAGATGCTCCAACGACGGCGAAATCTGGGGATTCAATTCGCTGGGCGGGCGCGGCGTCTGCGACAGGTGCGCTTGCATGATCGCCTCATCATCCCCGGCAAAGGGCAAGTGCCCGGTCAGCATCTGATAGAGGATGACCCCCAGGGCGTACAGGTCAGTACGGGCGTCTATCGGCTGGCCGAGGATTTGCTCCGGGGCCAGGTAAGCGGCGCTGATGTAAAGCTGCGGAGCGTTGAGCAGAACGCGCCCTTCAATCAAGGGGCTGAGCCCAAAGCCGTTCAGTTTCACCCCTTCGGCGGTCAGCAGAATCTCGGAAGGCCGCAGGGTGCCATGCACCACCCCCCGGCTGTGGGCATATTCCAGAGCTTGCGCTACCTGCATGGCAATATCTAACGCCTGTTCACCGGAGAGCAGCGGATCAGGAGCAGCCAACCGCTGTTTCAAGGTGGGGGCCAGGATGAATTCTTCCGCTTTGCAAATAGCGCCCTGGTCCATACTCCAATCTAACACCTTGACGATGTGGGGGTGATCCAGCGCCATGATACGGCGGCTCTGCTGCATCAGCGCATGGCGGGTCTCCAGGCTGAGAGCGGGGGACAACACTTTGAGCGCTACCGTCTTGTGTTGCTGCAAATCTATCGCGCGGAAGGTCGCTCCCAGCCAGCTTTCGTCCAGCCATTTTTCAATCTGATAACGGCCCTGAATCACCTGGCCGGGCAGCCGGGCCATCTCGCGGGCCTGGATGGCGGCTAAAGCCTCCGGCAAGGTGGGATAGATCACGAAGGAGTCCTGGTAGCCGGATAGCCTGATCACCTGCTGGACCCGGTCGGAGGGCACGATCAGCACCAGGTTGGTATCCCGACGCTCTTTCTGCCACCGCACTAACGCCTGCAGGCCGGCGGTCGTCAACGTCTCCACCTGGGAAAGGTCAAGGATAGGCGTGCGGCGGGAGGCGGCCAGCTGTTGTGCCAGGCGGTCCACCACCAGCTCGTCAAAGATCTGAGCGGGCGTCAGGATAGCCATCTCGCCATTGGAGGTCAGCTGCACATCCACCGCGCCGGCCGGCGTCAGGTCTAAGGTCAACCCCTCGCAGCCGATCAGGATCTCGCAGGTCGGGCGGTGCGGATCCTGAGCCTGGTAGGCCACCGCCGTCTCCTGCATTTGGGCCAGCTCCGTGTCCGAATAAGCCGGGTCGTGGTGAAAAAGGACCAACCGTTTGACGCCGGCCGCGCGGGCCAGGTCAACCCCGATCAACGCCGAGCTGTGGCCCCAATCCACTTTTTCCCAGGCGTCGCGCAAGGTGTAGGCCGCGTCAAACACCAGCACATCGGCGTCGCGGAAAAATTCCACATAAGGCCGGAGGCTAGCCTCCTCCAGCTGCTTGTATTCGGCATCGGTGCTATACACGACCGTGTTGTGAGCGTCGGTAAAACGGAAACTGTAGGCATCCCCCCGGTGGACGTTTTTCAGCAAGTCCACGCGCACCGGGCCAACCCACAGGGGCTCGCCCACGGTCAAAGTGACAAATTCAATCTGGGCCCCCATCTCCGCCAGGGAAACCGGCCAGTACCGCAGGTCCTGTTGCGCGGTGAAGGCCGCGCGCAGATCGTGAACACCATAAATCACGATGCGATTGCCTGGGATGAAAGCCGGCGTGAACATGGTGAAGCCCTGGATGTGATCCCAGTGCGGGTGGCTGACGAAGAGATGCAACGTCCCGGCGCCCCGCCCCAACGGCCCTTTGAGCAGTTCCTTCCCCATTTCCCGCAAGCCGGTACCGGCGTCCAGGGCAAAGACGAGTTCCCCGGCCCGGAGTTCCACGCACGGCGTATTTCCACCGGCGGTCCCACGTAACAAAGGCGGCAGTTGCGCCACGTAAGCCCGCACTGCCGCCTCATCATGAAGATCCATGTCAGGCAAGGTCAGGATAGCCCGACACAGCTTCTCTTCAATCTCCTGCGGTTTGAGCGGTGTCGGGATAGAACCGCGTGTCCCCCAAAACCTGAGCCGCATTTAACTTTATTACAACCTTGGATGGAATGAAAGTAATGACCTGCTAACAAGATGATACCTCAATTCTGACGGTTTGCGTAGATCAGCAAGGTGTCAAATGTGTTTCAATCTTGTGAACAAACGAAAATAGACTCCTCGTAGTGCTGCGCGGCAGCGCGCCGGATGGCGCGGTTAAAGATACCCCCTGAGGCAGCTGCACATCCCTCAGCCCGACCGATAAAGCGCCACGATCTGTTGCGCGAAGTCCACCAGGCTGAGCCGCAACGGCTCCGGCTCCAGCACCTCCACCGCCCCTCCCAGTCCAAGCAGCCGGGCACGTGCCGCCGCCAGGTCCTCAAACCAGAGGGTCACCGTGGTCCAGCCTTGCGCGTCGGGTGGATCGGCCTGCGCCAGCTGGGCGCGGATCCGCTCGCCGAAGTACGCCGGCAGGTACGGGAACAGCGCGGGCGCGACCCGCACGACCACCCGGTAAGCCGCCCGCGTCTCCTGGCGGGTGGCACACCACTGCTGCCAGAACGCCGCCAGGTCAAAATCGGGCGGCCGCTCAAACCGCTCGGCCGTCAACTGGACGTCCAGCAGGTCTCCCACGCGGCAAGTGCGGACCCGCCCACTCCCGGCAAAGACCAGAAACCATTCGCCGGCTTTAGCCACCAGTCCATACGGCTCCACTACCCGCTCCAGCTCCCGCGAGAAAAAGAACCGCTGCCTGACCCACACCCGCCGGTCCTGCCAGACGGCCTGTTGCAGCGTTTGCAAGTAGG
Source organism: uncultured Anaerolineales bacterium (assembly GCA_964437445.1). Lineage (GTDB taxonomy): Bacteria > Chloroflexota > Anaerolineae > B4-G1 > SLSP01 > CAYTGR01. The sequence continues at coordinate 65,107 of CAYTGR010000024.1, forward strand.
GAAGCGGCCCGCCATCCTGCTTCCACCAGGTGGAATCCAGGTAAAAACGCTGCCGCACCCGTTCTTCATCCTGGCGGCGCGCGGCCGGGAGTGCGGCCGTCATTTTCAGCAGTGCGGCCTTCAACGTCTGCCCGATCCCCAGGTCGGCCAGCGGCGCCGGGATACTGAGCATGAAGAAAGCGCGCACCTCCCCCTCAGACAGCCCCGTGAGCGTCGTGCGATAGCTGTCCAGCAGCGCGTAGCCGCCCTCGCGGCCCGGCTCCGCGTAGATGGGGACACCGGCCGCGCCGAGCGCCTCCACGTCGCGGTAGATCGTCCGCTCGGAGACCTCCAGTTCCGCCGCCAGTGCCCGCGCCGACATCCGCCCCCGGCTTTGCAAAAGCATCAACAGTGAAAGCAACCGATCTGCGCGCACGATACCTCCGCAGTAGCCACCAGCCGTCAACATCCAGTTTCAGTATAGCACAAAAATACTGACAGGAGATGTCAGGGTAAAAATCGTATACTAAGCTCAGATTGCAGACCGGGGCCACAGCCGGCAGTGGTTAACGGTCAGCGATCAAAAAGGAGCTTTCAAGACTCACGGAGGAAACCCTATGGAGCAAATCGCTGTTCGTATCGTCAAGCTGGAGCCGTTGCGCGTCGTCAGCTTCCACGGCTTCGGGCCAGGCCCCGAGGAGCTGGCTTGGCAGCAGCTGGCGGCCTGGGCTGAGCCGCGCGGGCTGCTGGATTACACCCCGGCCCACCGCATCTTCGGTTTCAATAACCCGGACCCCACGCCGGGTAGCCCGAACTACGGCTACGAGTACTGGCTCACCGTCGGGCCGGAGACGCAACCGGAGGAGGGCGTCAAGGTGCTGGACTTCCCCGGTGGCCTCTACGCCGTCACCCGCTGTGAGGTCAAGGGCGATCCTTATGAGGTCATCCCCTCCACCTGGCAGCAGCTGGTCGCCTGGCGCGAGGCCAGCCGCTACCGGGAGGCCTCGCACCAGTGGCTGGAAGAGCACATTAAGGTGAACGAACCCGGCAGCGCCTTCACCCTGGACCTCTATCTGCCGATCGCGGAATAGTCGCCGCCCTGGCTTACCGCCTCCGCTCCGTGCCCTGCTGGAGCGGAGGCTCCTTAAATTAATTATGACTATTTTCCAGGAGGTTCAGCCATGTCAAAGAAAACGCTGTTTTTGATTCTGGCCGCGCTGGTACTGCTGCTCATTGCCATCTTCTGGCTGCGCGCAGCGGATGTGCTCAACCTGAATTTTTACCGGTCCGAGGTGGCTACCAATCACATCCTGACCTCCGGGCTAACCCGGCCTCAAGGTGATACCTCCGCGCCGGGCTATACACTGCACATTTCCTGCGACGGGGAGCCGGTAGCCACCGCTTCGCGGCCAGCCGCGGCCGGCGCTCCCACGTTTGACATCCCGCTGGCCCTGACGACCGTCATCTCCGGCAACGATTGGCTGCCCTTGAACAAAGCTTTCAGCGTGGATTTCTCCGCCCCTTTTACCGCCACCGTGCCGGGAACGGTCTATGTGTTACAGGGTGAGATCAAAGGCACTACCCGGCTCAGAGTGGTCGGCCTGTGCACGCGCCGCCAGGCGCAACGCATCGCCTGCGACGAAATCATCTCAGCGGTGCAGAAAGCGTTTGCAAACACCAACTGGTGAGGCGAGGGATGACCGGCAACCACGGACGACGGACCGCAGACCATAAGATGTCAAGACCGTGGTCCGTCGTCTGCGGTCTCTTTCACGCCGGCACCGGCGCGAGCCGTCCCCGCCGCGCGCCGACCTCGTCCACGTAGCTGAGCGATTGGTGGCGGAAGTAGGTCTGGTAAAGCTCCGCGTAATGGCCGCCGCTGGCTAAAAGCGCCTCGTGGTTCCCCTCTTCAATGATCCGCCCCTCGCGCAGCACAATGATCCGATCCACGGCGCGAACGGTGGAGAGTCGGTGCGCGATGAGGATGGAGGTGCTGCGCTTGAGCAGCAGCCCAATCGCCTCCTGGATCTGCATCTCGGTGAAGGGATCAATGCTCGCCGTTGCCTCGTCCAGGATGAAGA
>CAYTGR010000025.1:0-66566 GCA_964437445.1 uncultured Anaerolineales bacterium
CGGTTTACCGGGCGTGGCTTGGGTAGCCGGGCGATTGATCGCCCGGCACCCCACCAGGAAAAAAACGAGTCGCCCGGTGTTACCGCATTTAATTTTTAAAGGCCAGCAGGCGTTTCTTAGCCGGCCGCTGAAGGGGAGAGAACGCCTGAAGGCATTACTACCTTGAGGGGGAAAAGAAAACCGGCACTCTTACGAGTGCCGGTGGTTGCTCTCAGACCAGGGCCGCGCCCCGCTGGAGCGCCGTCTGGTTCGGCGCCAGCCACTTGCGCTGGCGCTCGGAGAGGTGCTCCGCCAGCTGCCCGGCGACGGTCTCCAGCTTGACCAGCCCGGTCGCCTGCACAAAGGCCCCGAGGATGACGATGTTCGCCATGCGGGAGTTGCCCAGTTCGGTGGCAACGTCGCTCGCCGGGACGTAGAGCACGCGCAGATCGGTCCGCTCGCTGCGCGCCGGGATCAGCGAGCTGTTGACCACCAGCAGGCCCCCCGGCTTGACCAGCGGCTCGTATTTGTCCATGGAAGGGATGTTCATCACCACGGCGGCCGTCGGGCGCTGGATGATCGGCGCGCCGATCTCTTCCTCGGAGAGGATGACGGAGCAGTTGGCCGTCCCGCCGCGCATCTCCGGCCCGTAAGAAGGAATCCAGGTCACCTGCAGGCCCTCAGCCAGGCCCGCGTAGGCCAGCAATTGGCCGGCAAACAGCACGCCTTGACCACCAAAACCGGCGAAAATAGTCTCTTCGTGTCGCATCGTTTCCCTCCTAAGCCTTTAAGCCTTTACACCTTGAGTGCGGCAACTTCGTCGGTGACTTTGGTATCGCCCACCGGGAAGACCGGCAACATGTTGGTCTTGGCCCATTGCAGGGCTTCCCACGGCTCCAGGTTCCAGTTGGTCGGGCAGGTGGAGATCACTTCCACCATGGAGAAGCCCAGCTGGTTGATCTGGGTGAGGAAGGCCCGCTTGATGGCGCGCTTGGTCCTGGTGATACCGGCCAGGTCCAGCACCGCCTGGCGGGTGACGTAGGCCGCCCCGCCGACCGTAGCGAGCATCTCGGCCATGCGGACGGGCACACCGGCCAGTTCGGGGTCACGCCCAAAGGGGGTGGAGGTGGTCACCTGGCCCGGCAACGTCGTGGGGGCCATCTGCCCGCCGGTCATGCCGTAGATGGCGTTGTTGACAAAGATGGTCGTGATCAGTTCCCCGCGATGGGCGGCGTGCACGATCTCGGCCGTGCCGATGGCGGCCAGGTCGCCGTCGCCCTGGTAAGTGAAGACGACGTGGTCGGGGTTGACCCGCTTGATGCCGGTCGCCATGGCCGGCGCGCGGCCGTGGGGCGCTTCGGCGAAGTCGGCGTTGAAGTAATAATAGGCCAGCACGGAGCAACCAACCGGGGCGACGCCGATCGTTTTCTCGCGCACGCCGAGCTCGTCCAACACCTCGGCCACCAGGCGGTGAATCACACCGTGGGTACAGCCGGGGCAATAATGCGTGCTCTTCGGCGTCAGCGACGGCGGGTAACTATAGACTTTTTCCATGCCTTCAGGAATCTGGACTGTCATGGCTTCTCTCCTTAAACCTTCTCACAGCCTCAATGGCCGTTCACCTGCGCCAGCAGCGCACCGAGGATCTCTTCCACCGAAGGAACGATGCCGCCCATCCGCCCGTAGAACTTGACCGGCGCGCGGCCCAACACGGCCAGCCGCACATCGTCCAACATCTGCCCGGCGTTCATCTCGGAGACGAGGACCCCGCGCACCTGCCCGCCCAGTTCGTAAAGCCGTTCGTCGGGGAAGGGCCAGAGCGTCTGCGGGCGCAACAGGCCGACTTTCAGCCCCTGTTTGCGGGCCTCGCGCAGAACGGAAAGGCAGATCCGCCCAACGGTGCCGAAAGCGACCAGGAGCCATTCCGCATCGGCGGTCTCGTACTCCTTCCACCGCGTCTCCTGCCGCTTGATCTCGGCCAGCTTGGCCTGGAGGCGCAGGTTGGTCCGCTCCAGCCCCTCCGGCGACAGATCCAGGGAGGTGATGATGCGCGGAGCGCGGCCGGCGGCCCCGGTCAGCGCCCACTCAGGGCGCGTCTTGGCGACCGGTTGCAGCGGCGGCAACTCCGCCGATTCCATCATCTGCCCTAAGCTGCCGTCGCCGGCAACGAGGACAACGGTGCGGTACTTTTCCGCCAGGTCAAAGGCCAGCCCCATCATGTCAATCAGCTCCTGCACACTGGCGGGAGCCAAAACGATGGGATGGAAGTCGCCATGCCCGGCGGATTTGGTCATCAGGTGATAATCGGCCTGGGAGGGCTGGATGTTGCCCAGTCCCGGCCCGCCACGCTGCATGTTGACGACGACGGCGGGGACTTCGGAGCCGGCGATGTAGGAGAGGCCCTCTTCCATCAGGCTGAAGCCGGGGCCAGAGGTGGAGGTCATTGTGCGGACACCGCAGCAGGCCGCGCCGTAGACCATGTTGATCGCCCCCAGTTCGCTCTCGGCCTGGATGAAGGCGCGGCCTTCCTCCACCATCCGCCGCGAAAGGTGCTCCAACGCCTCGCTCTGCGGCGTGATCGGATAGCCGAAGTAGGCCTGCACACCATAGCGGACGGCGGCCTCGGCAAACGCCTCATTCCCTTTCAGCAATTGTTTGGCCATGACTGCTGCTCCTTTCTAAGCCGGGGCTCCGGCCACGGCGGCGGCCGCCCGCTGCGGCTTCAACCGGTAGACCGTAAAGATCACATCCGGGCAGATCAGCGCGCACGAGGCGCAACCGGTGCACTTCTCCATGTCGGTGACAATAACGGGATGATAGCCCTTAGCGTTGAAAGCATCCGGCGAGAGTTCCAGGATTTTGACGGGACAAACGTGGGTGCAGAGACCGCAGCCCTTGCAGCGGTCTACGTCAATCACAACCATGCCCTTAGCAGCCATATAAACTCCCTCCAATGGTTTGAGAATTTTCAGTCAGCTAGTTCCTGAGTTATGCCAGGTCGCAGTGCCGGGAATCAAAAATGCGTAATGCGTAACACTTGACGTATTACGCATTACGCATGATAGATGATTTCCCTGGATTCGCAAGGGTTACTTCACTCCCAACAACGCCAGCAGCACTCCGCCCGCGATGACGGAGCCGAGCTGACCGGCGGTGTTGGCACCCATCGCGTGCATCAGCACGAAAGTGGAGTAATCAGCCTCGGAAGCCATCTTCTGCACCAGGCGACCGGCCATCGGGAAGGCGCTGATGCCCGCCGCGCCGATCAGCGGGTTGATCTTCTTGCCGGAGATCAGGTAAAGCAACTTACCGAAGAGCAGCCCGGCGGCCGTATCCAGGATGAAAGCGATCAGGCCCAGGACCAGGATGCCGAGCGTTTTGAGCGTTAAGAAAGTAGCGCCGGTCATTGTGCTGCCCACGACCAGGCCCAAAAACAGCGTAGAGATGTTGATGATCTCTTTCTGGGACGCCTCCGAGAGCCGATCCACCACCCCGGCCTCTTTCATCAGATTGCCCAACATCAGTGTGGCGATCAGGGGCGCGGCCTGCGGGACCAGGATACCAACGGCAATGGTCACAATGATGGGGAAGAGGATCAACGAGAGCTTGGAGACCGGACGCGGCGCGTATTCCATCTTGGTGGCGCGCTCGGCCTTCGTCGTCAGCAGCCGCATCACCGGCGGCTGGATGATCGGCACCAGGCTCATGTAGGAATAGGCCACCACCGCAATGGTGCCTAACATGTACGGGGCGATCTTAGTGCAGACGTAGATGCTGGTCGGGCCGTCAATCGCGCCGATAATGCCGATGGAAGCCGCCTCATTCATGGGGTACTTCAACAGGATCGCCAGGATCAGCGTGCCGAAGATACCAAATTGCCCGGCGGCGCCCATCAACGCAAAGAACGGCTGCGCCAGCAAAGGACGGAAGTCCATCATGGCACCCACGCCGACGAAGATGAGCAGCGGGAAGAGCTCAGTATCCACGCCGGCTTTCTTGAGAATGCCCAACATGCCATCCTCGGCTACCATCGCTGAGAGCGGCAGGTTGCCGATGATACAGCCGATTCCGATGGGCAGCAACAGGTTGGGCTCATACTCTTTGGCGACGGCCAGGTAAATCAAGACCCCGCCGACCGCCATCATCACCAGATTTTGCCAGCTGAGCGCTTGCAAACCGGCTAAAAGATTGGTCAGGTTAATGCCATCCACAGATCACTCCTCAGAGATTGAGTCTCGTTCAGACCCGATGAGACAACGCATCAGGTACATAGGGCGCACCGGTTCAAACCCCAGGTGCCGATAGAGGCGAATCGCCTCCAGATTGCTTTGATAGACCATCAGGAAAACATGCAGCCCCTCGGCGGTCAATTCGCGGACCAGGGCAGAGGTGACCGCGGTGGCATAGCCGCGGCCCCGGTAGCCGGTGCGGGTGATGATGTTGCCAATCTCGGCCGCGCCGGGCAGCCGCAGATGGGTGGTCCCCATCGCCGCCAACGTGCTCCCTTCCCAGACGCCAAAGGCCGGGCCACGCGCGAAGGGCTCTTTCTCAAACGCCAGCAGCCCTTCGGCCTCGGCCAGCGCCTGCATGGCCGGCAGGTCTTTGAACCGCAAGGGCACGGCCGGCTCCGGCTCCAGCCGGGTTGGATCACCCTGGAAGAGCAACTGCCATTCGGGGATCTCTTCCAACACGGGGAAGGCCTGCTGGACCACCGCCCGCTGTTCCTCGTTGACCAGGAAATAGACCGCGCTGCCCCGATCCACCAGAAAGGTAGCGTAATTAGCCAGCAAATCGGCCGATTCGCCCAAAAAGGCCAGCGCCTGGAACGGCAGGCTGCGGCAGCTCGCCACGGACATGGCCGGCGAGTGGGCAATGTCGCATTCGCCCGCCAGTTCCGTCACATCAGCGACAAACGGGAAGTGGGCCAGCGTCCATTGCAGGTCCCGCGAGAGCACCTCTACCCGCGCCGTGAGGGGCGATGCCACCCGGTCGGTCGATCCGTTGCCTTCCATGGGCCTACTCCAATCAGTCCTCAAATTTCAACAGCGGATCACCGTGCTGAACTTTTTGTCCTTTGGTCACGAAAACTTCGGCGATTTTCCCGGCGCGGGTCGCCTTGATCGGGTTATTCATTTTCATCGCTTCCAGGACCATCAGTTCCTGTCCCGGCTGGACCTGATCGCCGGCCTTGACCGCGACTTTGACGATCGTGCCGGGAAGCGGGGCCCGCACGTCACCAGCGCCGGCCACGGCCGGGCGGGGCGCCACCGGTGCGGCAACGGGCGCTGCCACCATCGGCGTTACCGCCGCTACCGACGGAGCGCCAGCGGCCTCTGCGACGGCGACTTCAATCACTTCCCCATCCACAATGGCGCGCACCGGGCGCTCCTGCGGATTGGGAACCTCTACGGTATACGTTTTGTCACCCACCGTGACATGATAAACGGGCATAGAATCCTCCAAAGAATCAGCGAATCAACGAATCGGCGAGTCGGCAATCAGGAAGCTGGCAGCCAGCTTCCAGTATCCAGTTTCCAGTTTGTCAGCGGACGGCACGGCGTTGATCGTGTTGCGCCCGTCCGGAGAGCCGCCGGCTGCGCGCAAAGCTATCCCAGCTGCCGGCCGCTAAGGTCTCACCAACGGGGAGGCGCAACCCAGAACCGGCCTGCGCCAGCGCCGTCGCCACGGCCGCCACGGCCGCCACCACGCGCTGGTCGGTCCCGGCGGAAATCTCCGCCGGTTCCTCTTCCTCGCCTTCCGCTTCCGCCTCTCCCGGCCGGTCCTTAAACAACACCGTCAACAGATACATTCCCCCGACCAGCACCCCGATGGCGGCAAAGGTCGTCCCCATCCCCCACAGGGTTAGCCACAGTGCCTGAGAAAATAAAGTGTTCATCTTGACTACCTGACTAAACGGGCATCACCCCATGTTTCCGGGGTGGGTTCTGGCGGATCTGCTCGCGCAGCATGGCGAGGGCCGCGATCAGCACCGGGCGGGTCTGGGCCGGCTCAATCACGTCGTCAATAATGCCGTACTCGGCGGCGCGGTAGGGATTGGCAAACTTGTCGCGGTACTCCTGCACCAGTTGCTCGCGGGCCGCCGCTTTATCCACGGCCTGCGCGATCTCTTTGCGGTAGACAATGTTGACCGCGCCTTCCGGCCCCATCACCGCGATCTCGGCCGACGGCCAGGCCAGGTGCAGATCAGCGCCGATGCTCTTGCTGCTCATGACCAGGTAAGCACCCCCATAGGCCTTGCGAGTCACGATAGAGATCTTCGGGACCGTGGCCTCAATGTAGGCGAAGAGCGCCTTCGCGCCGTGGCGGATGATCCCGCCATGTTCCTGCGCTACCCCCGGCAGGAAGCCCGGAGAATCCACAAACGTCACAAGCGGCAAATTGAAGGCATCGCAGAAGCGGACAAAGCGGGCGATCTTATCAGAAGCGTTGATGTCCAGCGAACCGGCCATCATCATCGGCTGCTGCGCAACGATGCCGACGCCCTTGCCCCCCAGCCGGGCAAAGCCAACGATGACGTTTTGCGCCCAGCCGGCGTGCACTTCCAGGAAGGAACCCCGGTCCACAACGCTCTGCAGGACCTCGTGCATCTCGTAGGGCACGTTGGGATCCAACGGGACGATGGTGTTGAGCCGTGCGTCGGTACGATTGGGATCGTCACCGCAGTCGGCGAAGGGGGGCGTTTCCACGTTGTTAGAGGGCAGGTAAGAGAGCAAGCGCCGGACCAGCGCCAGCGATTCAGCCTCGCTGCCGGCCATGAAGTGCGCCACACCGCTGGCCGTGGTATGGGCCGTGGCACCGCCCAGCCCCTCGTGGTCAATGACCTCACCGGTGACGCTCTTCACCACGTCCGGGCCGGTGATGTACATCGTGGAGGTCTTGTCGGTCATGATGATGAAGTCGGTCAGGGCTGGACTGTAGGCCGCGCCCCCGGCACAGGGTCCCAACATCACCGAAATCTGCGGGATGACCCCCGACGCCAGTGCATTGCGCTTGAAAATCTCACCATAGCCAGCCAGGGAGAGCACGCCGTCCTGGATCCGGGCCCCGCCGGAGTCTAACAGGCCAATGAGCGGCGCACCGTTGCTGAGCGCCAGGTCCTGCAGGCGGCAGATCTTGGCCGCGTGCGCCTCCCCCACCGAACCGCCGTAGCTGGTGAAATCCTGCGCAAAGACGAAGACGGTACGCCCGTCAATCTGACCGTAACCGGTCACCACGCCGTCGCCGGAGATCGGCTCGCCCATCTCCGGGTTGCGGGTCAGGACATACGGCTGCAGCTCGCGAAAAGTGCCGGGATCCAGCAGCTTCTCTATGCGTTCCCGCGCCGTGTCCTTGCCTTTAGCATGTTGTTGGGCGACCTTATCCGGGCCGCCCCCCTGGAGCGCGCGATCATGTAGCGCGTGCAGCTTCTCCAGACGCGGATCTGTCGTTTCGCTCATCCGTCCTCCTGAAAAAAATGATAAGAGATCAGGGATCAGAGATAAAAGTTTCCACTCCCTGATCCCCAGTGGCTGAGATTATGGATGCTGTCATTGTATCCCCCGCCAGGGGGGCTTTTTAGTGTGATGTGTTATGGATTTTATTGATGATGCTCACTTTAAAGCGCCAGCGGCTTGTTCCAGAAGCTGATCTAAGAAATCTAACGTCTCAGGGGGCAATTTGACCTGAACCGGGAGGTCTGTTTTGAGCTGATAGGTCAATGAGATGGGGATTTGCATCCGCACCGGGATCTGCAGGTTGAGCTGTAAGGGGATATTGGCCGCGATAGGAACGGCGATATCCTGCGGGCCCAACAAGGGGATTTGGATCGCGGTGTGGACCACCGTGTTAAGGGGGTAAGTCGTATCAATCGGGACGGTGAAAGTCTGGCTGAGCGGGAGCGTGGTGGAGAAGGGGATGAGCTGGTCCACGCGGACGGTCGTGGTGAACGGCGTCGTGCCCAAATTTTGCACGCTGGCGCGCGTGTTGGTCAGGGCCTCCTGGGCCTGAAGGCGGGCCTGGTTGAGCGCGAACAGGAGATAGCCGTTCAACGCCAATGAGACTAACACCAAAATCCACAAGATGATCATTCCAACGCGCGATTTCATCAATAACCTCCTATCGGAAAGTCAATGAGTCCGCAGTCACTTAGCCCTTTAGCCAACTGTCATCTGGTCCAGCAGCGCCGGCTCGCGCCAGAGCAGGGCGTCTACCTGAACCGCCTTGGCCCCCAGCGCCAGGCAGGCGCGCGCATCGGCGGCGGAGGCGATCCCCCCGCCGGCGATGACCGGCACCGGCAGTTGGGGGGCCCAGCGGGCCAGAATGGGCAGCAACAGCGGAAAGAGCGCCGCGCTGTACAGCCGGCCCCGCACCAGGCCCGCCCCGCCAGAGCCGGCCGGAAGGGCAGCACGCGGTGGCGCAGTCAACGTAAGGGCGTCGGCGCCGGCCTCGGCCAGCGGGAGCGCCAGCGTCTCCACCTTGCCGAACGGAAGCCGCACGAGCACCGGCTGGCCACCCGCGCGCCGGGCGGCGCGCAGCAGCGCCAGCGCCTGTGCCAGCGTGACCTCATCGCTCAGCCCAAGCTCCACCCCGGCGACCTCCGGGGTCTGAGCCAGCAGCTCGCCGGCCTCAGCCACGTCGGCGGCCGTCGTGCCGATCAGGTGAACGATGACCGGACACTCCAACCGCGCCCAGACCTCTCGCCAGCGCCGCAGCACCCCCGGCAGGCCGGGATTGGGCAGCCCGGTGTGGACCAGGAGCGCCTCGCCGCGTGTCTCCAGGCGCGGCTCGTGCGTGGCCCGGCGCGGCCGCCAGCTGACCGGGTTGGTGACCAGCGCGCCTAACGCGCTGTAATCCACCAGCCCCCGGTATTCATCGCCCCAGCCCAAAGCGCCCGCCGCCGGCATCACCGGGCCGGGGAGGGGCAGGCCGGTTTTGTGGTTGGGTGCCAGTTCAAGCATGGTGAAACGTGAAACGTCAAACGTGAAACGTCAAACGTGAAATGTGAAACCGCGTCAGCTGTTGGGCAGCAGGTCCAGCAGATCAAAGACCGGACCAGCGGTACAGGCGTGCTGGTCGCCGTGACGGGTCTCCACATAGCAAACGTCGCACGCGCCGACGCCGCAGGGCATGGCGACCTGGATCAGCGCCTGGGCGAAATCGGCGGCGGGGACCAGGCGGACTTCCTGCACGAGCCGGGCCAGCGCCGGGTAGCGGGCCGGGTCACAGGCCAGCAAAACCCGCTCGGCCCAACGCACCAGCTCCGGTAGCGCCGTCTCTAACGTCGCCGCCGGACCGGTGGAGCCATCTACCGCCAGCAAATGGAGTTCCACGGCGGGCGGGAAACGCTCCGGCGCGGGCAAACGGGCGCGGGTAGGGGCTTCCACCACCAGCGCTACCTCCGGAGCCGCTGCCAGCAACGGCAGGAGCGGTGGCAGCCAGGCCACTTCAGCCGCCAGCAGCAGCCTGTTGGCCCGCTCCAGCCGGAAGCCGCGCCCAAACGGGCCGAGCAGGTCCACCTCTGTGCCCGGCAGCAGCCGGATCAGCGGATGGCCCGGCGGGACCATCACCGCAAACCCCTCGGCCTCTATCGCAGCCGGGAAGAGCGATGTGCGCACCGGTTCCCCCAGCTCCGCCAGGACAAACGCGCCGGGCGCCGGCGGATGCGGCGCGTCCAACCACACCGTCCAGCAGGGCGGCGTCGGGCGCGCTGCGCGCAGAGTGGCAACTTGACGTTTGGGCATCGGTAAGGATATAGAGAGCAGGAACGAGTGAGCTGAGCGCCGTTAACAGCAGTTGACCACGAATGTCTGTGCACCGACCGCTGACGGTTGATAGCCGATGGCTAACGGCTGACGGCTCATCATTGCTCCTCCTTCCTGCTCACCGCTCACTGCTCACTGCTTCCTGCTCATCTTCTTCTCGCTCAAAATAGACCACCTCAGTCGCCGTGGCAGGGCTGGCCTCCTGCCGGGCCCGGCGGCGCAACGCCTCCAAGACAAAGACATCCACGATCAAAGTGACCAACAGGCTCATCTGAGTCAACGCCAGGGAGAGCCAGCCCAGCTGGTAGAGCATCGCGCCGGCGTTGGCCAGGGCGTGAAGCGCCACGCCTCCCAGGTAGCCCCAAAGGATGTGAACGCGGCCCCGGTATAGCCCGGTGACGACCACCGCAGTCATCACGCCGTGCACGAAACAGACCACCAACCGCTCGCTCAGGTAGCCGGTGAAAGCGTACCAGGGCAATCCCAGGTAAGCCGGTGATTGCGCCACACCATAGGCCAGGTAAGCCGCCTCGCCCAGCCCGAAACTGACCCCCAATCCCAGCCCGGTCCAGAGCGCGCCGGCCCGGTCGGTGAGCAGCCGACGCACCGGCGGCAGCAGCAGCGGCGTGATCTTGATCGCTTCCTCAAAGACCGGCGCCAGCAGGAACAAGAAAACGAGAAACCAAACCGGCGTGCCCGCCAGGCCCAGGCCGACCGGGATGTGGGCCCAATTGCCCACCAGGGTCGCAACAGGCCGTTTAATCAGCAGATTGACCGCCGCGCTGAGCGGCAAGCCCGGCAGCAGCAGCCAGAGATAACGCCGCTGTTGCCCGGAGAGCGCGTAGAGCAGGCCTCCCCACAAGAGAGTGGAAGCGGCTATGGTGATGAGCGCCATGATGTAAATGGGTGCCATGGGAGCCTCGTTTCGTGTCGCGTGAAACGTGAAGCGTGAAACGTGAAACGTGATGCGTGAAAGACCGTTCGGTGATTCACGGGTTCACTGATTTGCCGATTCGTTGCCTCGCTGACTCGTTGATTCGCCCATCCGCGCCCGCAAGGCGGCAACCAGGCCAGCTTCATCGGCGGGGGTCAGGCCGTATTTTTCCCCGGCGATGGTCTCAAGGAGCAGGATGCCCCGCGCGGCGGCGGTGGCGCACATCTTCACCGTCCCCACATCGGCGTAAGGGACGCTGAAGAGCGCCAGGCCCGGCAGCCGGAGGCTGGACCAGAGCGAGATCGCCAGATCACGCCGCCGGATGGAGCGGATCTGGGCCAACGGGATGCGGTAGGTGAGGACCGGCCCGTAGCGCAAGGTGAGCGTGGTCGCGTCCAGCTCGTAATGCAGCGTGGGGAACCAGGCCATCAGCGCCAGGCCGGGCAAGCCGATCAACAGCCCGACCCCCAGGTTGAGCGCCCACCCCCACCAGGGCAGCGCGTTGCCGGCCACCGCCAACGGCCAGACTGCCAGTGCCAAAATCAGCAGCGCCAGCCCCAACAACCAGACCCAACCCCACGAAGGGCGGGGTTTGAAAATCAAGGGATTCATAGGGACCTCCCGGCAAAAGCCATTCCTCAAAGGTCAACAAGGGCTAATACTGGCGCATCACCAGGGGCAGGTAGGTGGCCCACACGTAGGTGTAGTTGGTGACGACGTTGGAACACTCGGTGAGAGGGCCGGTCAGGCAGGCTTGATTGGTGAGGCGCGGGGCTGATTCCGCCGTGCCGGTGATCGCAGCCTGGACTGCGAAGGTGATAGAAAGCGGTGTGTAAGCCACCGCCGTCACCGTCCCGGTGATGGCATTGAGCTCCAGGTCATAGACCACCCCCGCGGGCGCTACCAGTGACTCTGTGAGATAGGTCGTGCCAGTTGGCACCGCATCGTAAAAGAGGCCGCTGGTCTCCGCAGGAACCACCACCTGGACCGTGTAAGTTATCGTCTCACCGTAGTGGAGCGCTTGCAAGCCGCTGGGAGTGGCCGTCTTGTAGAGGTGGCGCGCCACGAAGTCCTGCCCGGTCGCCGAAGGCGGCACCGTCACAGTGCGGGTCGGCGGATCCGGCAGGTATCCGGGCAGCTCCGGCCGCACCGTATAGGTGCCGGCCAGAACATTGGTGAGGACATAGGTGCCGCTGAGGGTAGTCGTCGCACTGTACGCCATCCCGGCCCACACAGTCACCCCCGCCAGCGGTTGACCGGCACTGTCCACCACCTGGCCGGAGATCGTGCTGGGCGGTAGTTCATGCAGGATTTCCAGGCCATTGTCACCGTTCGCCGCGAAAATGGTCCCGCCGGAGACGGCCACGCCCCCGTAATAATATGGCTTAATGTTGTTCACATACTTGCCATCCACTCCGACTGGATACGGGTTGTATGGATCGGCAATATCGACGACGTGCAGTCCCGACATGTCAGTAGCGATATAGGCGCGGTTGCCCTCCACAGCCAGCCCCATCGTATGCTGCCAGCCGCCATGGTAGACACCAAGCAACGCGGGGTTTTCTGGGTCAGAGACGTCAAAAATCCATAACCCTGGATGAGAGGCCCAGACCCCGCTGGCGACATAGGCATACTTACCGCGCACAACCACCCGGCGTGGGGCAATGGAATCGGTATATTCTCCTATCTTGCCCGGGTAATCAGGATCGGAAACATCCAAAATCGTGAAAGCCGATGGGTAACAGACGTAAAGCCATGAACCGACTACGGCCATACCATTAGCGTAGCCCTGGGAAGCTGAAGTGTTGGTATAGGTCCCACGCACCACCGGCGCTTGTGGGTTAGCCACATCCACCACCCGGATAACACCGGTATTGTAATCAAACGCTTCATTCACATACACAAAGTTGCCGGCAGCTGCAACTCCCTGCACATATCCAGGCAACGAAATCCGCGTGATTTCCTGCGGATGGACGGGATCAGTCAGATTCAATACCCGCAAATTGCCGCCGGCTTGACCACCTGAATTGCCAAAGACCTGGTAGCCGTAATTACCAACCGTGGCTAAAGGACCACCATTCTCATCGTATCCTACTTCACGAGGTTGGGCCGGATTGGCGATATTGATAATGTGCCACCCGCTTCCCCATACATGGGCATAGGATTTGAATAATGTCACATCGTGAGCATATCCCACAAGGGGCGCTATACCGGCCTGCGTCGGCGCTGCCGGATTAGAAACTTTCACAACCCACACCCCGCCCAGCTCACCACTGAGATAGGCGAAATTGCCCACTACTTGAATGGTCAAGGGCTTTCCTGGCAATTCTAGTCCCCCAACTTTGACCGGCGTGGTCCCGGAAATATCCAGGATTGTCAACCTTGTAAAACCACCATAAGAATGCACTGCGTAAGCGTAAGAACCGGCAATGGCAATGTCGTTAACCCCACCCAGTGAATAGGAACCCACTTCCTGCATAGCGGTAGGATTGGAGACATCCACCACCGAAATTCCGGATCCACTTGAATCGGCCAGATAAGCATAATGGTCCCGGATGGCGATCACCGACGCCTTATCCAAAGTGTCGGGCAAATAGTGGCCCAATTCCTGCGGCTGGTTGGGATTGGAAATATCTACGACTACCAACCCGATACTGCCGAGCGCATAATAAGCCACCGTCCCGCTGGGCAGCACGATGCCAGCCGTCGGTGGGTAAATAGCAGCCGTATAAGTACCGGTCCGGGTAGGATGAAGAGGATCGGTTAAATCCCAGATAGAAAATTTGCTCATGCAAGAAATATAGGCATAATGCCCCTGCACCGCCACATAAGTGGGATAATCTGGCACCGTGATCGTGGCCACAACTTGCGGCTGTTGCGGATTAGAAATATCCACCACCCGCATCCCGCCACTCCAGCCGACGATACCGCCGCCCTGAGCCACCATTTCACCGCCATCCACCACATAGGCGTAATTGCCGTAGAGCGCCACGTCCCGAACCAAATGCACCCCCGGCGCGGTCTGGCCCAACAGGGCCGGCTGCGCCGGATTCGTCAGATCAAAAACTGCCAGCTGCGCCCCCGTGCCGACATAGGCGCGATTATCGCGCACCACCAATCCCTTAACGGTACCGCCCAGCTGATTCAGCCAGGTGAGCGGCGCATCGCCGCCGGTCGTTGCCGCGACCGGACGCTTATCCAGGGCCCCTATCGCCCCCTGGGTCAGGCCCAGGCTCATCAAGATGATTGACACGAACAGACTACCCAAAAGCAACTTGCGCATGATCTCCTCCAAGAATTAGATGATTTTCCACTGCAAAAAGGCCTCACGCAAAGTCACTAAGACGCCTGAAACAGGCTCCCGGCCAGCCCCACCTCGCCCGCCTGCCGGCCCAGGCGGACCCCCAACCGCAGCACAACGCTCAGCTGTTGGACTACCAGAACGGCCAGCCACCAGCTGTAGGGCAACGCCCCGGTCACGGCCCGGTTGAGCAGGAAAAGCACGCCGTAGAGTGCCAGTCCGCCCAACAGGAGGGCCAACAGCGGCAGCGGCCGCCGGAAGGCGACCCGCCAGGCTCCCTTGAGCGCCGGACCCAGCGCGCGGTCGTCGCGCGCCACCATCACCGCGCGGGCCAGCTCCGTCCAGGTGGCGAGCGCCCCCACGAACAAGCAACCCATCACCCCTGCCCCGCCCCCCAGGATCGGCGAGACCCCCCACAGCAGGGCCGCGATAGCCACGAAAAGGCCGCCCACGACAAAAACGGCCAGCACGCCCAGCACGTTGACCACCAGGAACGGCCCAAACCAGCGCTTACAGCCGGCCCCAAAACGCCGCCAGGCCGGGCGCTCCGCATCGGCATACGTGGTCAGCGCGCCGCCCTCCAGCCAGACCCAGCCCAGTCCCAGGAGCGGCCAGAGCAACAAGACGCCGCAGACGGCCAGCAGCAGGAACAGGAGGGTGGCATCCCCCCCCGACCCGCCCAACCGCATGTCGGCCAGCGGCCCGGTCGTCAGCCGCAAAAGGGCGTCCAACGAACGTTCGCCCAGCGCCTGGCGCAGCAGGGAAGAGCGCGCCCAGTTCAGCAGCGGCAGGGCAAAAAGGGGCGCCGCCACCGCCGAAGGGAGCGAGATGAACAGGTAGAACGCCAGCCAGGGCCGGGGCCGGGTGAAAAGCCGGGAGAGATACTTCCCCAGACCAGAGGGAGATTCTTGCACATTAGGGCGTGCGGCGTCTGCCGTGTCGCGTGATGCGTGTTCCGTCAAAGTCTCTTGGCTCATCTTACACTCACTAATTGATCACTGATTGGCTGATTCATTGATTCGCTGAAGCTGGCCCGTCTCACCAGGCCGCCCCGCCCCAGAAAAAAAAGTTCTGCAACGTGCTCAAGGCGCGCGCGGTGAAGCTGAGCAGCACCGGCCAATCGGGGCCGGCCCGCCGGCTGTTGTTGGCGCGGTTCAGGTCCAGCGGGACCTTGCCCGCCGGATCAATCTCCACAGCAGCAATGGGTGCCGTGCCCTCCACCGTGAGCGTGCGCCGCTCACAGGGCCAGGCGATCGTCTCCGATGTCCCTGGCCGGTAGGTAACGCGCACTTCGGAAGGGATACAGAGCTCGCCGCGCCGTTCTACCGTGGCCCGCTGCCCCTCCAACGAGGCCACCTGCGCATCCAACACGGCGCTGCCTTCCACCAAACCCTCCCAGAACCAGGCCGTGGTCTCCGCGCCCAACGTCTCTTCCATCACAGCGCGGACATCCTGGCCGGTGGGATGGGCCAGCGCATATCGCTGATAGTAGGTGCGCAAGAAGCGGAGCATCGCCTCCTCGCCCACCACCCGTTCCAACGTAGTCAACGCCACCGCCGGCTTGGAATAAGCCGCGATGCCATAAGTGGCACTGTCAAATGCCCAGGCGGTGCCTGCAATGGACGTCTCCGGCGCCAGCGCGTATTCAGTCCGCCGCATATCCAGGTACGACCAGGTCCAGCCGCCGCAATCGGAAACTGCCCCCCCGAACAGCGCGTTCATCGCCCGGACGGTCGTGTAGTCGGTGAAGCCCTCATCTAACCACGGTTCCTCGGCTTCGTTGGTGGCCACCGCCGCTTGAAACCACTGGTGGCCTAATTCGTGCACCACTTCCACTTCATGTAACCGGAAGCAAGCTGGCGTATGGACGCCCTGCATCCCGGCGGTGAAGAGGCGCGGATACTCCATGCCGCCCGCCCCGCCGCCATCCTGCGGCACCAAAATCACGGTCAGCTGCTGCGCAAAACCGCCGCCATACGGGCCGTACCATTCAGAATACTTACGGAACGCTCCCTCGGTAGCATCCAGCGTCCGCTCCACCACGGCCTGATGTTCGGGCAAGTAGAGCAGCCGCAGGTGCACGCCATCCACCTCCCGCGTCGCCTCCCGAAAGCGCGCGGAAGCGCCCCAGGCAAAATCAATCACCTGCGCGGCATGAAAGGCATGGGTGACCGTGCCATCGCCGTTGGCCTGCGGCTCCCCGACCGGCTCACCCGTGGCCCCAATCACCCAGCCCTCCGGCAGCGTCACCTGGACATCATAGCTGCCAAAATCGGCGTAGAACTCACTGTTGGCGTGGAAAGGATAAGCGTTCCAGGCGCCATCTTGCCAGACGCCGAATTTGGGGAACCATTGCCCGGCCATCACAAAGCGCCCCTCGTCAGCCCAACCGGTACGGGCGAAGACCTTGGGCATTTGGGCGGTGAACTCCAGCTGCACCTGCACCGCCTGTCCCGGCGCTACCGGCTGCGGCAGCACCGCCCGCACCAACGTCGCATCCTTATCCACCGGCTCCAACACCAGCGCCGTCCCCTCGGCCAGGCGGAGAGAGGTCACTTTCAGCCAGCCAGGATACGCCGGATCATAGCCAAAGCCCCGGCTTACATCGCCCGCTTCGGTCAACCAGAGCGTCTCCGGCCCGCTGAAGGCATTGAGATAGAGGTGGAAGACCAGGTCGGGAATCGGGTCGGCGGTGCGATTGATATACGTCGCCGTCTCCGTGCCGGTCAGCGTGTAAGTAGCCGGATCGTAGCGCGCGGCAATGGTGTAAGAGGCAATGTCAGGAGGTGGCTCCATTGCCTCAGCCCACACGGGTAACGGCGCCGTCATCACCAGTGCAGCCAGTGCCAGTCCACCCCCCAACAGCAGTAACCATCCGCTTAACTTTTTACCTGTCCCGCCCTGCATAACCCCTCCCATTTCTTCACCTCTTACTCCCTACGCCTTACTCTTCACGCATACCCCTGCGGGTGCGCCTGGTGCCAGGCCCACGCGCTGGCGATGATGTCGCGCAGCGCGGGGAGGCGCGGCTGCCAGCCCAAATCGCGGCGGATCGCGGTGGCGTCGGCGACCAACCGGGCCGGGTCGCCGGGCCGCCGGGGCGTGACCACCGCCGGAATCGGATGGCCGGTCACCGCGCGCGCGGTCTCAATCACCTCTTTGACCGAATAGCCCGCCCCGTTGCCCAAATTGTAGATCATCTGCGGGCGCTCGTCCAACGCCTCCAGCGCTAAAATGTGCGCCGAGGCCAGGTCCAGGATGTGAATGTAGTCGCGGATGCAAGTCCCGTCAGGCGTCGGGTAATCGTCGCCGTAGATGGCGATGGTCTCCCGTTGCCCCAGCGCCACCTGCAACACCAGCGGGATCAGATGCGTCTCCGGGCGATGCGCCTCACCGCGTTCGGCGGTGGCGCCCGCCGCGTTGAAATAGCGCAGCGCAGCATACTTCAGGCCGTGAATCTGGTGATACCAGGCCAGCGTCTCTTCCACCATCCGCTTGGTGTGGCCGTAAACGCTGACGGGACCGATGGGATGGCGCTCGGTCAGCGGCTCGTCGCCGCTGGCGTAGACGCCCGCCGTGGATGAGAAGACGATCCGCGGCACTCCGTGCGCTACCGCCGCCTCAATCAGCGTCATGCTGCCCATCACATTATTGCGGAAGAACCGGCCCGGTGCCTGCATGGATTCACCGGCCTCAATGAAAGCCGCAAACTGGATCAGCCCATCGTAGCGTTCGGTGCTGAACAACGCTTCCAGCGCCGCCGGGTCCAGGATATCCCCCTGGACGAAGCGCGCGCCGGCCGGCACCGCCGCGCGGTAGCCCTTGACCAGGCTATCGTAGACCGTCACCGTATGGCCGGCCCTGAGCAGTTCCTCCGTCACGACGCTACCGATATACCCGGCCCCACCTGCAACCAGGACATGCATAACCCTTATACCTCCTCCGAAAATAGAAACCAGTTTAAGGAGTGAGCAGAGAGCAGCAGAGTAGAAATGCCTGTTTCCTGCTCACCGCTCACATTTGAAAAGTATGAAGGATGAGGGCGGAAGGATGAAATCTCCTCCCTTGAACATAGCGCTCTGTTTGTAGTCAGGCGCTTTAGCGCCGTCTGCCGCGCTGAAGCGCGTCACTACAAGCATAAAGCGCGTCACTACAAACACGCTAAAACGCTGCAACTACAACGCTCCATCACGCCAGTAGCGCAACACCGTCTTGCGGCTCTCCTGCGCCCCGCGCGTCTCGTAGCGCGCCAGCGCCTCCCACAACCCCGGCACCGGGGAGACGTAGGTACTCGCTGCGATAGCCTGCGCCACCTCCTCCAGCCGTTCGGGCGGGAACTTACCCCGCTCGGCGAAGATGCGCGCCGTCTCCACCGGCTCACGTCCCGCCAGTTGCGCGACCAGCCAATCGCGCAGCCGGCGCAGCGCCGCATCGTCAGTGACAGGGAACCACTGCCGGGGCTCGGCGCTCACCAGCCAGGGGACCACCTCCGGCCAGGTGTGCAGGGTCGCTTCCGCCTGGTGGTCCAGGTAGACGCGCAGCCCGTTGTGGTGGATGGCCCGCTCCTGCCGCGTGGGGAACTGGCCGGAATAGAGATAGCAGGGCAGGTAGACCTCCCAGGCCCAGACCTCATCCCAGATGAGATGGTTGAGATAACCGCTCAAATAAGCAGCCTGATCCGGCGGCAGGCGGTGGGGATCCGCCAGGGTCGGGTAGGCAGCCAGCAACGTTGGCACCGCCCGCACTTCCTCGCGCGGCGGGAACTCGTAAAAATGCGTCTCCGCCCGCGCCTGGCCGGTGAGCACCTGCACATCCACAGCGGTCGCACCCAATAAAAAAGCGCCGGCCTCGGCCTGGAGCACGGTCCGGAGGGCTTCGGGCAACGCCTGATCCGCCAAAAAATTTCGGGCATAAACCAAATGTTGAAATGGTGTTGGCATAAGGCGAATTTTACCGCTAACTTTGACAGAGGCAAGCCAGGTTGTTGGCTTGCTCCTGCGCCCGGCCGTGCTACAATAAGCCTCCGATGCACGTCCAAAGCTTGAGTCTACGCCATTTTCGTCTCTACTCCCGGCTGGAGCTGGACCTGCCCGCGGCCCCGATCCTGTTGTTGGGGGCCAATGCGCAAGGGAAGACCAGTTTGCTGGAGGCGCTGGCCTGCTTCGCCCTGGGCCGTTCACCGCTGACACCGACCGAGCAGCACTTGCTGCATTGGGGCGCGTTAGAGGCCGGCCTGCCCTTTGCCCACCTGCAGGCCCAGGTAGTCCGGCAGGACCGGACGGAGCAGCTGGAAATCGCCCTGGAACGGACAGCCCAGAGCAACGGCACAGCCCGCCTGGTCAAGCAGATCCGCGTGGATCGTCGGTTAATCCGCCGGGCGGACTTGGCCGGGCACCTGAACGTCGTCCTGTTCCTGCCCGAGGACGTGGGGCTGGTCGGTGGCCCGCCGGCCGGCCGGCGGCGCTACTTAGATGACCTGCTCTCGCAGGTCTACCCGGCCTACGTGGAGGCGCTCAGCGCCTACCAGGAAGCGCTGACTCGCCGGAACGCGCTCCTGCGCCATCTCCGCGACGAGGGGGGGGATGCTGCGCAGCTGGAGCCGTTGGAGGAAGTGCTGGCGCGGACCGGCGTGGCACTCTCCTTCTACCGGCAACAGCTGGTCAATGTCCTGACGTTCCATGCCGACCGGCTCCACCAGGAGTTAACCGGCGGGGCTTCGTGGCTCCAGCTGCATTATCAGCCCAGCTTTGACCTGCTGCACCCGCCCGCGCTCACGCTCCAGTTGGGATTGATGCCCGAAATGACCCGCCTGCCCGACGCCGCCGCGCTGGAAGCCGCTTATCTCAAAGTGCTACGGCGGCAGCGGCGGCAGGAAATCGCCCAGGGGAGTACGCTGTTGGGACCGCACCGCGACGAGCTGCGCTTTATCTCCGATAATGTAGATTTGGGGACGTTTGGCTCGCGGGGGCAACAGCGGACGGTCGTGCTGGCACTGCGGTTGGCCGAACTGCGCTGGCTCCAGGCAGAAACCGGCGAAGCACCAGTCTTGTTGCTGGATGAGGTACTGGCCGAACTGGATCAGGCCCGGCGCGGTTACTTGCTGGCCCAGTTAGCGGGCGTGGAACAGGCCATTTTAGCCACCACCGATGCCGAGCAGTTTCCCCTGGCTTTCCGCCGGCAGGCACGGCTGCTGGAGGTGCGCGGCGGTGTGATCACAGCTATCAGGGATCAAGAATAAGGGAAGCTGGCTCGCTATTCCTTGCCCGCCGCGCCCTTCACCACGAGGGGACGCTTGGCCGGCATCCCGGCCCGGCGGGGATACTGCGACGGGGTAGCCGCCACTTTGTCCAGCACCACCAGATAGCGGGTCTCGGCTAACCCGCGCAGTTCTACAGGCACCAAGCGCCTGACGCGCCCCCCCAGGGTGGTGATGGCCCAATCGGCGCTGTGAGTTTCGGCGACGGCATCCTCGCCTTTCTGGGCCAGCACCCGGCCCCCGATCTTGACCAACGGCAGCAAATACTCGGCCAACACCGGCATCTCCGCCACCGCCCGCGCCAGTGCCCAATCGTACCGCTCCCGGTGCTCTGGGGCCTGCCCCAACTCCTCGGCACGGCCGTGGATAATCGCCACCCGGTCCAGCCCTAACCGCGCCACGATGTGAGCCAGGAAATGCACCTTTTTTTCCGTGGCCTCCAACAAAGTCAACCCCATGCCGGGACAGAGAATCTTCAGGGGAATGCCGGGGAAGCCGGCCCCGGTCCCCACGTCAATCACCGACGCCCCCGCAAAACGCTCACCCGGCTCCAACGCCCGCAGGCACGAGATAGAATCCAGGAAATGGCGGACCTGCACCCCCTCATCGTCGGTGATGGCCGTCAGGTTGAACCGCCCGTTCCATTCTACCAGTTGTTGATAATAAAGCCGGAAAGCCTCCAGCTGCTCTGGTTTTAGATTGATCTGCAAATCCTTTGCGCCGGCTACCAGCAAATTCACACCCTCACCTCTTGATCAGCAGTGATACCCATTATAACAGATGCGAGACAGAGTGAAAACCGGCCTGCTGAGAGGCGTTTCAGGGAAACATTAAGCCGCTGTCGTTTTTTGTTCCGCCAGCCGCAGTTTGACGAAGGCCCAGGGTGCTCCCAGCGCTGCCCATAACCCGAGGCAGGCATAGCGCACGTAACGAAAGAGCAACAGCGGCTCCAGGCCGGCGAAAACGGCTTTCAATCCAAACCGCAACCCCAACAGCACCGCCACACCCAACATCGCCCGCGCCACCAGCTGCCACCAGCGTCCTGGCACGGCAAACCTGACCCAACGCCGCTCCAGCGCCGCGCCGGCGCCCAGCCCTAACAGCACCCCCGCAATTGCAGCGCCATCTTCAGTGCGGAAAAGTACCGCCAACAACACGGCCACCGCCGCAGTCAGCCCCAATTGCCAGGCCAGACTCTGGGCAGCCAGCCAGCGTTCCACCGGCGGCACCCACCAGAGGGCCAACCCCAACACCGCCGCGCCGAGAACATATCCGCCAAGCAAATCCGTGGGAAAATGTACTCCCGTATAAAGCCGTGACAGAGGAATCAATACGATGAGCAAACCGGCGACCACCCAGAGCCAACGGCGGCGCAGCTGCGCTGCCAGGTAGCCCCAAATCACGACGGTATTTTGTGTATGCCCGCTCGGCAGCCCACCCCCTGGGGCATTGACCAGTTGACGGACCCGCGCGTCGTACTCAAAGGGCCGGGGCTGGTTAGCCACCACCTTGGCCACACCATTCAAGTAGGCGGAGAACAGAAATATCACGACCACGCGCAGCCCGTTGCGTCGGTCCAGACACCAGTAGATGAGTGGCAACAGCACCAGGAAAAATTCCTCCTCGCCCATAAACGTCAGGGCCTTGAACAGCCCATCCAGCGCCGGGCTGAACTGTTGCAGCCATAAAACCACCTTGATGCCCCAATCTAACACTGCCGCCATAAAAACACCTCCTGATCAATTTTTCAGCTTGCCCCACCCCAGGTGGATGACGGAACGAGGCCGGCCCCAGCCGGGAACCGGGCCAGCAAAGCCACGCAGCAGCCCTCTCAACTGTAACCGAGGCTCACGGCCCTCTCCCCTGACAAACATCTTAAAAGCTGGATGACACAACTCCCATTCCGGGCCGCGCACAAAGATTACGTCAAGACTTACGCAAAAGGATGGATGGGTACATATGTGATAGTAGCTTCGGCCCGCTGGTATACCACCGAAACGCCAAAGGCGTTACTACGGCCCTCCAATACCACCACCTTTTGCCTTTCCCCAAGTTGTTGCCTGGTCCTTCCTGGAGTATAATAGACCCGTTTCGTACAAAAGGAGCGACCCATACTATGCATGAACTGCCGGTGACGGAGGATATCCTCCGCATCGTGACCGACCACGCCCAACGTGCCGGGGCCACCCACATCAAGACGATCTACCTGGTCATCGGCGACCTGACCAGCTTCATAGACGAATCCATCCAATTCTACTTTGATATCCTCTCCCCCGGCACCCTGGCCGCCGGCGCCCGGCTGGATTTCCGGCGGATTCCCACCCGTTTCCGCTGCCGGGAGTGCCGGCACGAATTCACACCAGAGGGGAGGAATTGGCACTGCCCGCAGTGCGGCGCGTTAGGCGGCGAAGTCATCGCCGGGAAAGAGTTTTTCGTAGAGAGTATTGAGGTAGAATAGAGGAACAGGAAAACAAAGAGCGCCAGAAAACATCGCTGTTCCAAAGACATCCCGATTCTTGATTCCTTAGGAGGTAACCTTGAGTACAACCCAACCCACCATCCCCGGCCGCGTGCCGGTAGTAGAAAAAATCTTGAGCGCGAACGACGAAGTCGCCGCCCGCAACCGGGCGCGCCTGGCCGCGCGTGGCATTATCACCATCAACCTCATGTCGTCGCCAGGCGCGGGCAAGACCACGCTCTTGCTGGCGACGATTGCCGCCCTGCGGGGCCAGCAGCGCATCGGCGTGATTGAAGGCGACGTCGCCTCGCAGATAGACGCCGATAAAATCGCCGCCGCGGAGACTCCCGTCGTGCAGATCAACACCGGCGGCGAGTGCCACCTGGACGCCCGCATGGTGGATCAGGCCCTCGGCGCACTACCCTTAGACGAGCTGGACCTGCTGTTCATTGAGAACGTGGGCAACCTGATCTGCCCGGTTGGGTTTGACCTGGGCCAGACCTATAAAGTGGGGGTCTTAAGCGTGCCCGAAGGGCACGACAAACCCTACAAATACCCCGCCATCTTTGAAGCGGTGGATCTGGTCGTCGTCACCAAAGCCGACCTGCTGCCCTACCTGGATTTTGACCTGGCAACGTTCAGGCAGCTGGTCGCCGGCCTCAACGCCCGTGCACCGGTCATGCCGCTCTCGGCCAAGACTGGGGAAGGCCTGGAGAGCTGGCTGGGCTGGCTGGCGGCGCTCCCCCGTCCTTGAGGGAGTGAGGGAAAATCAAAGCGCGGGAGGATGGGAAGAGAGCCTGATCCCTGCTTCCTGCTCTCCAATCCCTGTCTTTGAGGAGGTCTCTGATGTGTCTGGCCGTGCCCATGTTGATTAAAACCATCGCGCCGGGCGACCTCGCCACCGTGGAGATTGGCGGCGTGGAGCGGCAGGTCAGCCTGCTGTTGACGCCGGAGGCCAGAGTGGGCCAATACGTCCTGGTGCACACCGGCTACGCCATCAACGTCCTTGACGCCGACGAAGCGCAGGAGACGCTGAAACTACTGGCGGAAATCGGTACGCTGGAGGGCGACGCCTGACGACACCCGACTTGTGCCGCCATGGAGTGCTGGCAAACGCCCAAGGATTGCCAACCCATGAAATACATTGACGAATTCCGCGACCCGGCGCTGGCCCGGCAGCTGGTGGAAAGCATCCGCCGGCGGGCCGACCGCCCGATCCGCCTGATGGAATTCTGCGGCGGGCACACGCACGCCATCTTTCGCTTTGGCCTCCGGCAGCTGCTTGCCCCCCACGTGATCCTGCGCTCCGGCCCCGGCTGCCCCGTCTGCGTCACCGCCGCCGCCGACCTGGACCGTGCCATCGCCCTGGCGCAAGTCCCCGGCGCGATCCTTGCCACCTTCGGCGACATGGTCCGCGTGCCGGGCAGCCAGGGCGATCTGCAGACCGCGCGGGCTCACGGCGCTGACGTGCGCATCGTCTACTCCGCGTTGGATGCGCTGGAACTCGCCCGCCACGCCCCGGAGCGTCCCGTCATCTTCCTGGGGGTCGGCTTTGAGACCACCGCGCCGACGATTGCCGCCGCGCTCGTGCAGGCTGAGAGCGAAGCACTGCCCAACTTCTACGTCTTCAGCATCCACAAGCTGACCCCGCCAGCGATCCGGGCCATCCTCAACGCGGGCGAAGTCGCGTTAGAGGGCGTCATCGGGCCGGGGCACGTCAGCACAATCACCGGCAGCGACGCCTGGGATTTCCTGCCGCGCGAATACGGCATTCCGTGCGCCGTCTCCGGCTTTGAGCCGTTGGATATCCTTGGCGCGATTGAGGCGCTGGTCCGCTGCGTCACCGAGAGCCGGCCCGCCGTGGTCAACGCCTACGCGCGCGGCGTCCGCCCGGCAGGCAACCGCGTCGCCCAGGAGCTCCTGGCGCGCGTCTTTGTCCCGGCCACCGCCGAATGGCGCGGCCTCGGCCCCATCCCAGAAAGCGGCCTGACGCTGCGGCCGGAGTTGGCCCACCGCGACGCCGCGCTGCGCTTCCCGGTGGCGGTAGCGCCGGCCCGCGAACCGCCCGGCTGCCGCTGCGGCGCGGTCCTGCGTGGCGTCTTAGAGCCGCCCGAATGCCCACTTTTCCGCCGCGCCTGCACGCCGCGCAACCCGGTCGGCCCCTGTATGGTCAGCGCCGAGGGCGCTTGCGCGGCCTATTTCCAGTATGCGGCAGTGGAATAAATCAGTTCAGTAATGAGGAGCTTATCCTATGAGTACTTTTTCATTTTCCGACCGTCTACACACCGGCATACCGCTTGTCGCTGACGGCGCGACCGGCACCAACCTGCTCCGGCGCGGGCTGCCTGAGGGCACCCCGCCGGAACGCTGGGTTTTGGAGCGCCCGGAGCTGATCCAGCAGCTGGCCGCTGAATTTGTGGCTGCCGGCGCTGACATCATCCTCACCTGCACCTTCGGCGCGACGGCCCTGCGCCTGCGCCACGCCGACCTGGGCGACCGGATGGCCGAGATCAACGCCCGCGCTGCCGCCTTAGCCCGCGCGGCGGTAGCCGGCACCGCGACACTCGTCGCCGGCTCGTTAGGGCCGACCGGCGAGATGCTCAAGCCCTACGGCCCCCTGGCCGAGGAGGAGGCCGCCCAGGCCTACGCCGACCAGGCCCGTATCCTCACCGAGAGCGGCGTGGACCTGCTGGTCATTGAGACGCAGTTTGATCTGACCGAGGCCAAAGCCGCCCTCCGGGGCGTGCGGTCGGTCAGCCCACTCCCCGTCGTGGTCTCGTTCAGCTTTGACCGGGGCACGCGCACGATGATGGGCGTCAAGCCGGAGCAGGTGGGGCGCGAGTTCACCGCGCTCGGCGCCGACGCCATCGGCATCAATTGCGGGCGCAGTCTGGAGGACAACGTCAAAGCGCTGCACCAGCTGCGCGCCGCCACGGAGCTGCCGCTCTGGTTCAAGCCCAACGCCGGCCTGCCCCACACCGACGAGATAACCGGCCAGGTCACCTACAACGTCACGCCGGAACAGATGGGGGCCGCGGCGCCAACCTGGCTGGCCGCGGGCGCGCAAATCGTCGGCGGCTGCTGTGGCACCAGCCCCGAACACCTGCAGGCCATCGCCCGGGCCGTCAAAACCCGGCCCGCGCCCCCCCAACCTTAACTTTCAACTTTTAACTTTCAACCCTAACTATGGAACCAACCACTTACGACGTCATCATCATCGGCGGGGGGCCGGCCGGGATCTTTGCGGCGCTGGAATTGAGCCGGCGGCCCGGCCTGAAGATTGCCGTCCTGGAAAAAGGGCGCGACATAGAGAAGCGGCTTTGCCCCATCCGGGAGACGGGCGGCCCCTGTCGCCATTGCCAGCCCTGCTCCATCCTCACCGGGTGGGGCGGCGCCGGCGCTTTCTCCGACGGCAAACTGACGCTCTCGCCGGCGGTGGGGGGGCATCTCAGCGAGATCTTAGGCGAAGCGGCGACCGCTCAGCTGGTCCACGAGGCCGACGCCATTTACCGGCAGTTCGGCGCACCGGAGCGGGTCTACGGCGAGCAGACTGACGAGCTGGAGACGCTGGAGAAGCGTGCGGCGCTGGCGGGGCTGCGCTTCATCTCCGTGCCGATCCGCCACCTGGGAACCGAGCGCTGCGTGGAAATCATGCGGGGGATGCGTGACGAGCTGCTGCGGCGCGGCGTCACCCTCCGCACGCGGGCGCCCGTAGCGCGTGTCCTGACGAGCGGCGGCCGCGTCACCGGCGTGGAAACGGCTAAGGGCGAGCTGCTGGCCGCGGGCGCCGTCATCGCCGCGCCGGGACGGGAGGGAGCCGCCTGGCTGGAGACGACCGCCAAAACGTTGGGGCTGACGCTCGCGCGCAATCCGGTGGACCTGGGCGTGCGGGTGGAACTGCCCGCTGCCGTCCTGGAGCCGATCACCCGGTTGGTCTATGAATCCAAGTTTATCTACTACTCGCGCGCTTTTGACGACCAGGTGCGCACCTTCTGCATGTGCCCCTACGGCGAGGTCAGCACCGAGTTCGCCGGGGATGTGTTGACCGTCAACGGCCACTCCTTCGCCGACCGCCACACCAGCAACACCAACTTTGCGCTGCTGGTCAGCAAGAATTTCACCGAGCCGTTTGACGATCCCATCACCTACGGCAAGAGCATTGCCCGTTTAGCCAACCTGCTGAGCGGCGGGATCATCGTCCAACGCTTGGGCGACCTGGAAGCCGGACGGCGCACCAACACGGAACGGTTGGAGCGTTCCATCGTGCGTCCCACCCTGACCAGCGCCGTGCCGGGCGACCTCAACCTGGTGCTGCCCTACCGGTACGTCGTCAACATCCTGGAGATTTTGCACGCCATGGACGAAATCGCGCCGGGCGTCGCCTCGCGCCACACGTTGCTCTATGGGGTGGAGGTCAAGTTCTACTCCAGCCGGCCCCACCTGACTGCCGAACTGGAAACCGAGGTGCAGAACCTCTTCGCCGGCGGTGACGGCGCGGGCGTGACGCGCGGGCTGATCCAGGCCTCGGCCGCCGGCCTGGTGGCCGCGCGGGCCATCCTCAAGCGGCTCTAAAGCGACCACGGACCACAGACGACCGACCACCCATAACTGCTCACCTACTACCATTGGGGGAATTAAGGGAGAGTAACGCGCTTTAGCGCGGGGGGACGGCGCTCGAGCGCCTCACTACCAACTTTACACACGATTTACAAGGAGAAAACTATGCCACTGACCAAAATTGTCTGCACCTTAGGGCCGGCCTGCGAATCTGAAGAAATTCTGCGGGCGATGATGCAGGCCGGGATGACGGTGGCCCGGCTCAACTTCTCGCACGGCTCTGCCGACGAGAAACGCCGGCTGGTGGAGCGGATTCGCCGGGTGGCCCAGGCAGAGCGGCGCTATGTGGCGATCATGGGGGATCTGCAGGGACCCAAGATCCGCGTCGGCGACCTGCCGCCGGCCGGGATCATGCTCCAGGAGGGGACCGAGGTGACGCTCACGGCCGGGGCCGCCGGTCCGGCGGAAATCCCGTTCCCGCACCCCGACATCGTGGAGGATATCCGCCCTGGTCACCGGCTGCTGTTAGACGACGGCACCCTGGAATTGGAAGCGCTCGTGGTGGAACCGCCGCGCGTCCGCTGCCGCGTCCACGTCGGCGGGCGGCTCACCTCACACAAAGGCGTCAACCTGCCGGGCGTCCCGTTGCGGCTCTCGGCGCTCACCACCAAGGACCGCGAGGATGCCCGGCTGGCGGTAGAGCTTGGCCTGGACTATCTGGCACTCTCCTTCGTCCGTCACGCCGCCGACGTGGACGAGCTGCGCGCCCTGCTGGTGGCGTACGCCGGCGGGCTGCCGGCGCGCCTGGCGGGGGAAAACCCCAACGTCATCCCGGCCATCGTCGCCAAAATTGAAAAGCCGGAGGCGTTGGAGGAGCTGGAGGCCATCGTCCGCAAATCGGACGCGGTGATGGTGGCGCGCGGCGATCTGGGCGTGGAGACCGCGCCGGAGCAGGTCCCACTGGCGCAAAAACGGATCATCCGGCTCTGCAACCGGGTGGGCAAGCCGGTCATCACCGCCACACAGATGCTCCAATCTATGGTGGATAACCCCCGTCCTACCCGCGCCGAGGCCTCCGACGTAGCCAATGCAATCCTGGACGGCAGCGACGCGGTGATGCTTTCCGGCGAGACCTCG
This sequence comes from uncultured Anaerolineales bacterium, assembly GCA_964437445.1. Classification (GTDB taxonomy): domain Bacteria; phylum Chloroflexota; class Anaerolineae; order B4-G1; family SLSP01; genus CAYTGR01. The sequence goes on from CAYTGR010000025.1 coordinate 28,384, forward strand.
GTGGGGAAATACCCCGTGGAAACGGTCGCCATGATGGCTAAAATCGCCGACAGTGTAGAACATTCCGCCTCCTTCCCCTACCAGCAACTGCTGGAAGTCGCGCCGGAAGTGGAAGAGCCGACGACGGAGCGTGTCTCGCGCGCCATCAGCCGGGCCACGGTGGAAATCGCGCAAGAGGTCAACGCCACCGCCATCCTCACCTCCTCCGAATCAGGCCGGACGGCCCGGATGGTGGCACGCCACCGCCCCAAGACCCCGCTCCTGGGCATCACGCCCTTTGAGGAGACAGCCCGCCGCATGAATCTGGTCTGGGGCGTCATCCCGGCCGTCGTCTGCGGCTTCCGCGACACCGACCAGATGATCCAGATGATGGTGCAGGCCGCCGTCGCGCGGGGTTATGCCGCGATTGGCCGCGAGGTTGTGCTGACCGCCGGCATCCCGCTGGAGGTCCACGGTGTGACCAACATGGTCAAAGTCCACTCCGTGCGCCCTGAAGATTTGCGCTGAGGAAGCGGGGAGTGTGAGTAGTGAGCAGGAATGAGTCTGTAGTGCCGCGCTCATGGTCTTAAAGAAAATAATCCGGTTTTAAACTTCATCAGCGCGGCGAAGACAACGCGACAGCTCCACTATGAACCCACACAAAAGAGCGGGGAGAGGGTAAGTCCCTCTCCCCGCTCCCGTGACCGGCGGTAAGACTAAGCCCGCTCCAGCACCGGCTCCACCACCTGCGCCGCCTGCGGCGCACCGCAGTAGGGGCAGAGATTCCAATCCATCTGCAACGGTTTGCGACAGGAGGGGCAGCTCTTCTTGAGCTTGGTGTGGCAGTGCGGACAATAAAGAAAATCGCCATGGACTTTAGCCCCGCACGACGGGCAAAGTTCCGGCTCCTCAATGGCCTGCAGCAGCGCCTCTTGCTCCAGCGCTCGCTCGTAGGCCTCGGAGAGCGTCTCTTTGGGACGAGTCAGGAAGTAAACGAAGAGCCCTGGCAGCGTCAAGATTGCGACCATCAGCGTAGCCAGAATTTGCGCGACCCAATCGCGCGTCCGGGAGCGCATATCCCGAAACGTCCACAGTACCATCCCAATCCACAAACTGGTGACAAAAACCGACGTCATCAGCACCAGCACCAGCACAATCTGGGGCAGTTGTTCCAGCAATTGATCCATGCTATAGACTCCTCACGTAGCTACCCTGGCGGCTGTGCCGCCCCGCAAAGATTATACCATTGGCTTGAGGAGAGGCAAGGCCAGCCCGATCCCGGACCGGCCACTATAAACCAGTGCGTCGCACTTGAGCAGTGCGACGCGCCGGTTAAAGCAAGTTGTTACTGCCCCGCCGTCCCCACCTGAGCCAGCGTCACGCCGGCCACCGGCGCTGAACGGTGAACCCAAACCCAGGTCCCCGCCCCGGCCTGGCTGCTGAGCACCAGATCTTGCTGCGGGGCAGCGTAAGGGGTCGTCCAATCGTACAACCACTTGGCGTCCAGCAGCGCCAGATTCACGCAGCCGTGGCTGCGGGTGAAGCCAAATGAGTCGTGCCAGTAGGCCGCGTGGAGCGCAATGTCATGATTGAAGTATTGCGTCCACTCCACGTTCTCCAGGTAGTACCAGGCCGGATTCCCCATGTCCACGTCCTGATTGCTCATCGGCGTGGAGGGTAATTTTCCCCAGATGCGAAAGAGCCCGTCGGGCGTCCAGGTGTGCGGCCGGCCGGAAGAGATCAACGTCGCAAACACCATGCGCGGTCCCTCGTAAGCAGCCAACGTCTGCTCAAAGGTATCAATCTCAATCCACTTTTCATCGGCCCCCACCTCAGCCGGCGGCAGATCCACGTCCACCCGGGCGACAAAACTCTGGTCCACCCAACGATCAGGGCCGATCATATACCAGAGGTGATCCCCCAGCTGTTCCTGGCCAAAGATGGTGATCATATCGTAACGCCGCAGCGAGACGTCAGACAGCGCAGCGCCACCGGGCGTGGCAGAGGGACTGACGTTGCGGTTGATCCAGCCAAAGGGATACTGGGGCTGCTCGGTCAGCACCACGCCGTGGAAGCGCGATGGGCGGGCAATGGCCACATTCTCAGCCCGGATGTACTCGTCATTGTTAATTTGATACCACTTCTGGCCATTATACTCCACCAGCCCCATCACGGTGACCCAATTATCACCCTGCTGGAAGGTACGGAGGGGGGGCAGGTTCGCCTCCGCCTCGGCCGGGTGGCGGTAAGTCGGCGCGGGCAGCGGGCGCACGTAAGCAAAGGTGTATGACGAAATCGCGTCCTCCGGCACCTCTATGGCCTGGACGGGCAGCTCCGGCAGGGGATTGGGCAACCGGGCCCGCAGGTAATTCAAGCGGACCTCGCGTGCCCCGGGGCTGAACGGCGAACAGCGCTCCGGATTGCGTAAGGTCAGGCTCCGCGGGCAGAGATCCTCCACCGCCGTGCCATTCGCAAAGAGCGCCAGCTCTGATTGATCAGGGCCGGCAGCCAGGGCCACCCCGGGCAATACCAGGCAAAGCAATGTGATCGTCAATAAAACCCCAAGCAGGCGTGGCATTTCCTCAATCATCCTCCGCTATATGCAGTCGCGCAAAGAGCGACTCTACTCAAAATACAAATTATACCACAATCTCTTTTAGTTTGAGTTTACAGAACCGGGCCCGGCGTTACCGCCCAAACCCTGCTATTGGGGCAGGAAAACGCCCCGGCTATCCGCGTCAGGCATACCGGCGCTCACCTAAAGATTAAAGACGCCCCCGACGCGCGAAAAGTTCCGCTTGCCCTTCGTTCTATTGGCGATATAATTTGATGTAGAATTAGTCTAAACCCGCGAGGGGGGAGCCATGAACGTCCTGCGTGAAGCGATGCGCCTGTTAACCCAACCACCAGGAGATCTGGTCTATTTCCTGGTGACGCTGTTTGCGTTACAACAAGCGCTGCTGCCCGCCCTGAACGCCCGCCAGGCCCCCTCGCGCCCGGCTCAGGCGCGGAGGTGGGTCTGGGCCGCCGGCGGGATGTTGGTGGGCCGCGCCGTCCTCATCGTCCTGGGGTTGTTAGGGAACAACGGGCTATTGGATCCGGCACTGAGCATTCCTCCCCTGGAACGGTTCCTGGAGGTGGCCGGGATCCTGTTGGTACTGTGGGCTTTCCTGGGCGCGCGTGCCGCCCGCTGGCAAACTGTCCTCCTGGTACCGCTGCTGGTGATCAGCCTGCTGGCGTATGCTTACACCGCCTACACCTGGCTGCCCCTGGAGACCGCCGGACAGGCTTTCAATGGCACTTTCCTGGATTCGCTCTGGACGCTGGCGGCCCTGGCGCTCCTGTTAGCCGGCTTCATCGTGACGCCGCTCCTGCGCTTCCCGGAGTGGGAATGGGCCGAGGGGCTGCTCCTCTTCTGGCTGGTCGGACAGGTAGCGCAGTTGCTCCTGCCGGACCTGCAAAGTCACATCCCTGGCTGGGGGCGGCTGGCAGCGTTGGTCACGCTGCCGCTGCTGGCAACGTTGGTGCAACGCCAGCTGGCGACGCTCCCGACCACGCTACGCGCACCCACGTTAGACGCCACCGCCCTGCAAGAGCTGATCCAGGGGGTGGAAACGGGGCGCGACCTGGAACCGGCGCTGATCATGGCCTCCACCCGACTGGCCGAGCTGGTGGAAGCCGACAGCTGCGCCATCGCGCTGGCCACCAACGGCGATAAATTTCAACTGCCGGTCGTCGCCATCCATCCTCCCACCGCCACCCAGAACGAGCGCCCCGTTCTGGATTTGGGCACCTTTGTGACGCTGGCCGAAGCCTGGAGCAGCCGGCAGCCCCGTATCATTCAGGCGCCAACGGCGCCCAGCTGGCTGCGCGCGCTCTACGAATGCCTGGGGTTAACCACTACCGGCCCCCTGCTCGTGCTCCCTCTGGTTTATCGCGAAGAGCGGATGGGGTTGCTGCTCTTCGGGAACCAGGAGAGCGGCCGCCGTTGGAATCCCAACGCGCTGGAGGCCCCCAACCTGATCGCCGCGCTGTTGGCCGGTGCCATCCGCGTGCAGCGCCAGACCGCAGCTAATCCACTGCGCACGCGCCTGCGCGGTCAGGACGAGGAGCGGCAGCAGCTGGAACAAACGCTGCGGGCTGCGCAGGAACAGGTGCAAGCCCTCACCGCCCAATTGGAAGCAGCCCGCCGCGACCTGCACAGCCAGGAAGCGGAACTGGTCCGCGTCAACCGAGAACTGGAAACCCGTGGCCAACCATCCAGCGAGACCGAGCTCAGTTTCTGGCAAAATGAGGTCAAAGAGCTAGTGCAAGACCGGGACATGCTGCTGGAACAACAGGTCCGCTTAAGCGACCGGCTGAGCCAGACCCAACAAGCGTTGGAGGCGGCCACCGAGGAGCAGGAAAACCTGACGCAACGCCTGACCCAGTTGCAGACCGAGCTTGAAACAGCCCGCCGGACTCCCCAAACAGTCGGGGCGACCGAACGTCCGGTCGCGAACACAGCCGTTGGACTGGTGATCGTGGATGAAGAAGGCGAGATCACCATGGCCGATGCCATGGCCCGCCAGTTGCTCCGTTTGCCCCAGGGCGACGTGGTCGGCCTGCCCATCAGCGGCGCTTACGCCGATCCCCGCTGGGCCCAGGCGGTGCAGACGCTCTTCTCGGCGGATCCCGACACGCCGCGCCGGCTTCACCTCTCGCTCAACCATGAGGGCTCGGTAGTGGAAGCCGACCTGGTGGCACTGGTGGGGCGCGACGGCCAACCAGACGGGCTGGCCATCACGTTAGGGACTGAGGAAAGCGCCATTGAGCGGCGCGAGGCCATCGCCGGGCTGGCCAACGACCTGCGCACGCCGATGACAGCGATGGTCGGCTACACCGATTTGCTCCTGGGCGAGCAAGTCGGGATCCTCAACGAAATGCAACGGCAATTCCTGGTGCGGATCAAGGCCAACGTGGAACAAATGGGGCGGCTGCTCAACGACCTGTTGCGCCTGGCTTCCCCCGACTCCCGCCGGCTGGAACTGGTCCCGGAACCGGTAGATTTGATTACGACTGTGCAAACTGTGCTCACAGCGCTGGCCGCCCGTTTCAACGAACGGCGGCTGAAAGTGCGGCTCAATTTCCCACCCCAGCTTGCCCCCCTGCGTGTAGATCGCGACAGCCTCTACCAGATCATGTTGCGGTTGCTATCCAATGCAGCGCTCTGTTCCCAGGAGGGCAGTGAAATTCTGGTGGGGGCGCGCGAGGAATCTGCCCCGACCAAAGACAAACCGCCGTACATCTCCGTCGCGGTCACCGACACCGGCGGCGGCATCGCCCCGGAGGACCTGGCCCGTGTCTTCCGCCGCTTTTACCGCGCCGGTCAGCCGCTGATCGCCGGCATGGGGGAAACCGGCGTGGGCATGGCGGTCGCCAAAACGCTGGTGGAGGCCAACGGCGGTCGCATCTGGGTGGAGAGCCTGCCTGGGGAAGGCAGCACGTTCAATTTTGCCCTCCCCGCCTTCTGGGAAAATCATGAGCCATAGCAACCTTGACTGAAGACTGACGATTATTTTCATAAGGAGTTCATCTTGCCAACCCGCAAAGAGCGACCCCAACATACCCCCCGGCAGCTGAGCAGTCACACCCCGCCAGCGGCCGTGGAAGCCGGCCTGGAAAGGGCCGCGCGCCTGCTGGACCGGCAGCGCTGGAGCGAAGCCTGCACCGTCTTGAGTGAGCTGGACGAACGCTATCCCAACCGCATCCCCATTTTGAGCCGGCTGGCGGAAGCTTACCACGGGCTAAAAGATGGTAATAATTACCTGGCAGTCTGCGAGCAGCTGGTGCAACTGGCCCCCCAAGAGCCGGAGTACCAGTACAACTTAGCCGGGGCCTATCTCATGAATATCAAGCCGGCCTTAGGACTGCGAACCTTACGGCATTTCCTGGAACGCTGGCCCGACCACGAACTGGCCGCCGAAGCGCGGCCCCTGCGCGCCGAACTGGAATCCCACCTGGATGAGTTATTGGCGGAGCTGGGCCTCAGCGGGTCTGAGAACCTCGTCATCGCCGAATGGCACGAGGAAGCCCAATGGCAACTGAGCCAGGGGCGCTCCGCCGAAGCGCGCCAGCTGTTGGAGAAAATCCTGAAACGACAGCCCCGGTTTGTTCCGGCGCTCAACAATCTCAGCTTGCTGAACGCACTGGAAGGCAAACTGGGGGCCGCCATCGCCCTGGCTCAACGGGCCCTGGACGCCGATCCAGACAATTTCCACGCGCGGGCTAACCTGGTCCAGTATTTTTGCCGCACCGGGCAGCTGGCCGCAGCCCGCGCCCAGGCGGAACAACTCCAAACCGTCCAGAGCAGCGCCTTTGATCTGCCCTCCAAAAAAGCCGAGGCGTTTAGCTACCTGGGAGATGACGAAACGGTAGTTGCGGCTTTCCAGGCCGCGCAAGCCGCCGATCAGGCCAGTTTGGCCAGCGACGACCCCATGCTCTGGCATCTGGCCGCGGTGGCCCTCTACCGGCTGGGCCGTGAAAATGAAGCGCGCCGCCAGTGGCGGCAGCTGCTCCAACGGTGGCCCGATTTCAGGCTGGCCCAGGATAACCTGGAGGATCTGAAGCGGCCGGTAGGCGAGCGGCAGGGTCCCTGGCCGTTCCACGCCTACGCCTGGCTGGATATGAAATTGCTGGAAGACCTGATATCCAGGATCAGTGAGGCGGTGCAACAAGAGGATGACTCGGCGCTGGGACAGGTTTTCCGGTGGCTGGCGCGTGAGCATCCAGAGGTGACATCGCTGATCCCGCTACTGTTGGATCGGGGGGATCCGTTGGCGCGGAACATCGCCCTCTCCGCTGCGCTCTTTGACCGAACCCCTGAAAACCTGGCTGCCCTGCGCGATTTCGCCTTGGGGCAGCGGGGCCCCGATTCAGAACGTCACCAGGCCGCTCAGGCCGCCGTGGAAGCTGGCCTCCTGCCCTCCGGGATGGTGCGACTCTGGCTCGAGGGCCGCTGGCAAGAGGTGTTACTGGTGGGTTTTGAGCTGCACGACGAACCCACCGTCGCCCATGGTCCCCAAGTGAAAAAATTGTTAGAGAAAGTGGCTGGGGCGTTTAAAGCAAACGACGGCGCGCAGATTGAAGCGCTGCTGAAAGAAGCGCTGGCCCTGGAACCGGAATCCCCCGACCTGTTGAACAACCTGGCCCTGAGCTACCAGCTCCAGGGCCGTGCGGCAGAGGCCCAGGCGCTCACCCAGCAAATCCACGAGCGTTTCCCGGATTATCTGTTTACCATCGTCAGCCTGGCCAGATCCTACATCGCCCAGGGGGAAATTAGCCAGGCAGAAGCGCTCCTGGAGCCCCTTTTCTCCCGCAAGCGCTTTCACTTCTCTGAGTTCGCGGTTTTCTGCGATGCCCAGATTGCGCTGAACCTGGCCAAAGAACAACCGGAGGGCGCCCGCACCTGGCTGGCCCTCTGGGCCGATGTGGCGCCAGATGATCCGCGCGTGGCTGAATGGCAGGCCTTGCTGGCACGCCCCCAGCGCCCTCGGAGGAAACGCTCGTGATTCAATACCGGCCCATCGGCGTCGTCCATTCACCGTTTCAGGAGCCGCATGCCGTGCCGATCCAGCCGCCTGGAGCCTGGGAAATCGCCGGCACGGTGGAAATTTTCCCTGAATACGCCGAGGGGCTGTGTGACCTGGCGGGTTTCTCACACATCATCCTGATCACGCACCTGCATCTCTCCGCAGGGTATACCTTGAAGGTCAAACCCTTTCTGGATGATACCTTGCGCGGTGTTTTCGCCACCCGCGCGCCGCGCCGCCCCAACCCCATCGGTCTTTCCGTCGTGCGGTTGGAGCGAATAGCGGGCGCAACCCTGCACATCACCGGCGTGGACATGGTGGACGGCACCCCCCTGCTGGACATCAAGCCCTACGTCCCCGACTTTGAAGGGGTGACCGAGGTACAAATCGGCTGGTTGACCGGCAAATCCTGGCAGGTCAAGGAGGCTACCTCGTGAAAGGGCGCAGCCTTTCTCGGCTGGCGGGCGGTTTGATCACCGGGCTGCTGCTTCTGTTGCTCATCCTGGGCAGCACCCAGTTGGCTCAGGTAGATCCAACGTTAGTGCGGCCCCGGCCCACCCGCATCGCCCTGGGTCCGACCGCGACCCTCTACCCGACCCTGGCTCCCACCACCCCTACCGCTACTGCCGGCGTGACCGCGGGCCCTTCGCCGACGCCCCGTTCCTCGCTGGTTGTCCAATGCACCCCGCCGCCCGGCTGGCTGCCCCACCTGGTCCAGCCCGGCGAGACCATCTTCACGCTGGCCTGGAGCACCCAGACCAGTGCCCTGATCCTGATGCAGGCCAACTGCCGGCCGGCCCCTGAGGTGGCGCCCGGCGACCTGCTTTACCTGCCGCCGCTGCCGCTCGCTACCGCCACGCCCTACCGTTGCGGGCCCCCGGCCAGCTGGCGGCTCTACTACGTCAAGCCCGGTGATACACTTTTTCGGCTGGCGCTCACCTATGGCACGACCATTGACGCTATTCGCCAGGCCAATTGTCTGACCAGCTACAACCTCTATTACGGGCAGGCGCTCTACCTGCCGCCTGTGCCGGTCATCTGGCCCACCTGGACGCCTGTCCCGCCGACCGAGACCCCCACGCCGACGCCGACCCCCACGTTGGAGCCAACCTTCACTCCCACCCCGACGCCGGAGATCACGGGGACGGTCACGCCGACCCTCACGCCGACTCTGACCCCGACGCCCGAAATCATCACGACTGAAACCCCGACGGCGACCGTTGAGCCTACGCTCTCGCCTACCCCCACCCTGACACCGACGCCGACGCCAACCACCCCGCCGGCTCCAACCGAAACGCCGACGCTGGCCGCTACCACGGAGCCGCCAGCTACCCCAACACCAGCCCCCTAGTCAAATACCCCCCAATACGCCTTTGGATGGATGACACCACTCTGTTTTTCAGGTATGCTATTGGACAAAATCGCGAACCGATTCGTGTTACTGTCGCCTACCACGACTAACCGACTCAGTGACGATAGGCTGGTAGCGCTTTAGCGCGGTTCAGACGGCGCTAAAGTGCCTCACTACAAACTCAGCACGTTATTTTCAAAGGAGGAGCGTTTGCATGTCTGAAACCACCATTCTCACCCACCGTGAAGTGGATCGGCGTTACACCTGGAATGCCGAAAGCGTCTTTGCCTCGCCGGCCGCCTGGGAAGCCGAGCTCAACGCCGTCGCAACCGATCTGGACGAGTTGCGCCGCTTCCAGGGCCGTCTGAGCGAAGGGCCGGCCGTGCTGGCCGCAGCTGTGGAGCTGCTGGAGCTGCTGCTCCGCCGGGCTGGCATCGTGTACATATACGCTTTCATGAGCCACCAGGTGGAAGTGGATAATTCACAAGCCACCGGCGCCTTCGGGCGCGCCCAGGGGCTTTTGGGGCAACTGTTGACCGCCACCGCATTCGTAGACCCCGAGCTGCTCGTCATTGGCGAGGAAACGTTAGGCCGCTGGATGCAAGAGGAGCCGCGACTGGCGAAACTGGAACACTATCTGCACAACCTGTTCCGGCGGCAGGCACACGTCCGCTCCGCCGAAGTAGAAGAACTCTTGGGCATGCTCACCGACCCGTTCGGCGGCGCGCAGGCGACAGCCGGTATCTTAACCAACGCCGAGCTGAAATTTGAGCCGGCCATCACCGAGGGCGGGACCTCGTTGCCGCTGACCCAGGGCACTTTGCACAAAATCCTTTCCGGCCCGGACCGCACAGCCCGCCGCACAGCCTGGGAGCACTATGCTGACGCCCACCTGGCCGTCAAAAACACACTGGCGAATCTGCTCATCACCTCCGTCAAACAGAACGTGTTCAGCGCACGGGCGCGCCGTTATCCCACCACGCTGGAGGCCGCCCTCTTTGAAAACGATATTCCGGTGGCGGTTTTCCACAACTTGATTGAGACTTTCCGCCAGAATTTGCCCACCTGGCATCGGTACTGGGCGCTGCGGCGCAAGGCCTTAGGCGTAGAGACACTGCACACCTACGATATTTGGGCGCCGTTGACCTCCCAAACGCCGCCGGTGGTGCCGTATGAGCAAGCCGTGGCCTGGATCTGCGCAGGGCTGGCCCCCCTGGGTGAATCCTATGTGGAGACATTACGCCGGGGTGCGTTAGAGCAGCGATGGGTAGATGTCTATCCTACCCAGGGGAAACGTTCTGGAGCCTTCTCCGCCGGATGGCCCGGCACCTATCCCTTCATCCTCCTGAACTACAACGACAATGTGCCCAGCCTGAGCACCTTAGCACATGAGTTGGGCCACTCCATGCACTCGTACCTGACCTGGGAGACTCAACCGATGCTGTACAGCCAGTATTCGCTCTTCGCCGCAGAAGTGGCCTCCAACTTTCACCAGGCCATGGTGCGGGCTTACCTGCTGGAGCACCAGACCGACCCGGCCTTCCAGCTGGCCGTGCTGGAAGAAGCAATGTCCAACTTCCACCGCTATTTCTTCATCATGCCGACCCTGGCGCGCTTTGAGCTGGAAATCCACGAACGCGCCGAACGAGGGGCAGCGCTGACCGCCGATGACATGAACGCACTGATGGCCGATCTCTTTGCCGAGGGCTATGGCGGGGAAGTAGCCGTAGATCGCGAGCGTGAGGGAATCACCTGGGCTACCTTTGGGCATCTCTACACCGATTACTACGTCTACCAGTACGCCACCGGCATCTCCGGTGCGCACGCTCTCGCCAACCGGATTTTGCAGGGCCAGCCGGGCGCGGTGGAACAGTATCTCGGCTTTTTGAAGACCGGCGGCGCGCGCTACCCGCTGGAGGCGCTGCAGCTGGCCGGCGTGGATCTAACGCAACCGGAGCCGGTGAACATCGCCTTTGATATCCTGGCGAGCTATGTGGAGCGGTTGGAAACGTTGGTGGGGTAAGTTTTCATTGAAAACGAACTGCCCGGCCTGTCATTCAACGGCCGGGCAGTTTTCAGGCAAACGCGCGGCTCCCCAACCTCGTCATGGCGGTGCATCACGCCGTAACAGGACCAGCAGCGCAAATTGGGGCAGGACCAGCTGCCGCCGCCACCGCCAGGGCTGGCGGATCAGCCGGTGCAGCCATTCCAGGCCCAGCCGCCGCATCCAGGCCGGCGCCCGCCGGGTGATGCCGGCGATGAAATCCAGTGACCCGCCGACGCCCATGCCCACGGTTGCACCCGTCCGGGCGAGGTTGCGCGCCAACCAGAGGTCCTGCGCCGGCGCGCCGTAAGCCACAAACAGCAAGTCAGGACGCGCCTCGCGCACGCGCGCCACGAGTGCTGCTTCCTCGGCAAGGGCCGGCGAACCGGCGTAACAGCCGGCGACCTGGAGGCCGGGATACCGCTCCTGCAAGCGGGCCGCGGCTTGCTCGGCCACGCCGGGCGCGGCCCCCAGGAAGTAGACCCGCCAGCCGCACCGGGCCGCTTCAGCCACCAGCCGCTCGGTCAATTCCACACCGGCCACCCGTTCGCGCAGCCGCTTTCCACGCCGCCGGGCCGCCCAGACTACCCCGATCCCATCTGGCACGCAAAGGGCGGCCCCTTGCAGGGTCGCCCTGAACGCCGCGTCGCGGCGGGCTTGCATTAAAAATTCCGGATTGACGGTAGCGATTTGATAGCTGCCACCCCGCGTCAACCACCGCCCAACCCAGACCACCGCTTCTGCCAGCGTCACATCATGGATAGGCACCCCCATTAACGTGAGGGCGACTACCGGCGGCGACAACGAGGGCGACGCGCTTTGAGCAAGCGCGTCGCCGGCCGGCAGTTCCCACTTTATATCATGCCCGCCGCCCAATTGCCCACCAGCCAATACCGAAAATCGGCGCCCTTATTGCACTCCACCCCGCCTGCAATGCCATAGACCAACGCTCCCAGCGGGACCAACGTCACCAGCAGCGCAATGGGCATCAAGCAAAAGCCGATCAACACCGCAGTCAATGCGCCGGAGATAGCCCAGGCCGCCCCGGTGAGGGCACCGGCGCCGACCCAAAAGATCAGCTGGAACAGGAACGCTTGCAACGCCTGGAAACCGACATAACGCGACCGTTCTTTGTAAACCAGGTAGATGACCAGCGCCGCCACCACGCCCAGAAAACCCGAAACCAGGTTGAGCAAAACGCTCAAGTGCGCCAGCATTGCCCAGGTCCGCTCATCCGAAGGGGAAAGCGGCGGCGCATAAGTCACCGGCGGTACAGAGGCCGGCGGGACAGCCACCGGCGGTTCCGGGGCAACCGGTTCCGGCAAAGGAGTTTCAGGCGTCTCAGGAACTTCAGGATCCATGCTCATAGTTATCTCACCTCAAATTTAAATGGCTGGCTAATGCGTCGCGCTGACCATCCAGTTGCCGATCAGCCAGTAGCGGAAATCTGCCCCCTGCCCGGTTTGAATGGCCCCGATGACGCCATAGACCACCGCGATCAGCGGGAAGAGGGCCAGGACGATGGTCAACAACAAAGCCACCGGGATCAGGATCAGGCCGACGAGCAACGCGCTCAACACCCCAACGCCTGCCCACATCAGCCCGATCAACAGGCCGCCGCCGCCCCAGAAAACCAGCTGGAAGAAGAAAGCCTGCAGCGCCTGAAAGGCCACGTAGCGCGAGCGGTCTTTGTAGAGCAGGTAGATCAACAGCGCGGCCCCGACGCCCAGGAAGCCGGTGACCAGGTTCAACAACACGCTCAGGTGCGCCAACATCGCCCAGGTCCGCTCGTCCGAAGGGGAGAGCGGCGGCGGGGCTACGTAAGGCGTTGCGGCCGGAGCCGGGGTCGGAGCCGGAACCGGCTGTTCCGGCGTTACATTCTCAGGATTGGTGCTCATGGTTGCCTCCTCAAATTTACGCTTCTTTCATGCATCACAGATCGCGCTTTCGTGATCTGTAATTTCATTACGAGGCAACCAGCCAAAAGTTGCGCCCAGTGGACATGACCGACCGCCGACCGGACCCTATCCAGCGGCCCCCGTCGGCGGTCGCTCCAGGCGTCGTCCATCCCATAACACAGCGCCTGTTGGCCAGAGCAACCCGGATTAAACTGCAGCCTCCTCAAACTTTTCCACTTGATAGATGGAGACCTTGAGGTCCGGCCAGCGCCAGGCATTGATCGGCAACCCGGCCTTGTAGCAAAGATGCTCCAGAAATTCCACCGGGTCGGGCAGCTGCTCCCACACCTGCGGCAAGAAAGTGGCCCGCTGCCAGCCCCGTTCAATGATCACCCCGTCTACCTCCGGGCGCAGCTTGCGCAGCAGATCATCAGGGCCGTCGTAGGGCAACGGCTGCGGGGCAGTGAGCACGGAAACCTCAATGTGGAGCCGGGGAAATTCGGATAGCGTGAGCGGCGGGAAGCGCGGATCCTCAAACGCGGCGGCCAGAGCATTCTCCCGCACATCTATCACCAATGGGCGGCGGGCGACCAATGAGCCAATGCAACCGCGCAGGGTTCCTCCCAGCGTCAAAGTGACGAAGGCCGCGCCCGGCTCCTGTAGCCGGGACGTCAAAGGTTCCGGCACCGGCGGGGGCTCCGGGTCACCATGCAACGCTCGCCCAATCGTCTCCCGGGCCAGTTTGAGCAAGGTTTGTTGTTCTTCAGGCGTCAAGGACTGGGTTGTCATCGTTCCCCCTTGAAAGAATAACGCATGAGCTTTTCAGGCCGCTGTGTAGGCCACGGCCGCATAGCCCACGACCTGCCGCCGGTCCCCAGAGGTATCACCGGAGTTGCGGTAATCCAGCAAGTGCGGCTGCCAGCCCCGCCGCGCAGCAATGGTCATCAGGGCCACGACCGGCGCTTCGCCACAGGCCTCACCCTGGGCCGCTGCCATCCGGTCCCCCCGCACCACCGCCTCCAGGAATGTCCGGTCCAGGCTCCGCGCCACCTCATAGGGGTGGTAATGGCTCAGATCGGAACTGACCACGATCAGATCGCCCGGCTCCAGCAGCGGCTCCAACGCTTCGCCGACGGCGCGGGCGTCCACCTCGCCAAACAACAGAGGCACAATGGGGGCCGTCAAGCCAATCAGTTGCAGGAAAGGCAACTGGACCTCCAGGCAATGCTCGGCGGCGTGGGCCTGCGGCAGCAGGGCGAAAAACTCGCCGGCGTCGGCCAACCGTTGGAGGTAAGCGCGGTCCACCGGGACATCGCCTAAGGGCGTCTCAAAAGCGTCGTAATCGCCCAGCGCGACGCCAGGGAACCAGGCGCGGTGCGAAGGGCCTAACAGGAGCACGCGCTGGGGAGGCGTGGGTTGAGCGGCCAGTAGCCGGTAATCGTAGGCCGCCACCGGCCCGGAATAGATGTAGCCAGCGTGAGGCGCAATGACCGCCTGAACGGCAGTCAGCGCCGGCGGTGGCACGGCATCCAGATAACTCTGCATCATCTGTCGCAAAGCCGCCGGCTGGGCTGGATAAAACATCCCGGCGACAGCCGGAGGACGCACCTGATTTCCCATCCGCCACCTCCTTACAATACAGAATTCATGACCATACACCGGGGATGACCGTGGCGCAGCGGGGACACTGCCCCGGCTCCCGCCAACGCGGCTGCACCCGATAGCCCAAACGTTGAACCAACAACTCACCGCAGGCAGGACAGTAAGTGCTCTCGCGCGTCGGATCCAGGATGTTGCCGACGTAGACAAACTGGATGCCGGCCTCCTTGCCGATCTGGTAGGCCCGCTCCAAGGTCGCCGGCGGCGTCGCCGGCCGGTCGTGCATCCGGTAATCGGGGTGGAAGGCCGAGACGTGCCAGGGCATCGCCGGGTCCACGCCGGCCAACCATTCGGCCATCGCGCGCAGCTCCGCCTCGGAGTCGTTCAGGCCAGGGATCAGCAGCGTCGTCACCTCAATCCAGATGGAGGTCTCGCGAGCAATAGTAGCGATGTTGCGCTTGATCGGCTCCAGGCGCGCTCCGGCGTAGTCGCGGTAGAGCGTTTCGGTACATCCTTTGAGGTCCACGTTGATGCCGTCCAGGTAGGGCGTGAGCCGCTCCAGTGCCTGGCGCGACATAAAACCGTTGGAGACATAGACGTTTTTGATGCCCTGCGCGTGCGCCAGCACCGCCGTATCGTAGGTATACTCAAAATAGACGGTCGGCTCGTTGTAGGTATAGGCGATGGCCTCAATCCCCTCGCGCCGGGCGATGGCGACCAGTTGCTCCGGCGAGAGATCGCGGCCCAGGTCGTCGTGTTCCAAATCCAGTTCGCGGACCTGGGAGATGTCCCAGTTCTGGCACCAGCGGCAGGTGAGGTTGCAACCGTAAGTGCCGATGGAAAGGGCCCGGCAGCCCGGTAGGAAATGAAAAAGCGGCTTTTTCTCAATAGGATCTACGTGAGCGGCGACCGCTTTGCCGTAAACGACGAGGTAGAGCGTCCCGCCCCGGTTGATCCGCACCCCGCATTGGCCCCACATCCCCGGCTTGAGCAGGCAGAAGTGCTCGCAGACCCGGCACTGCACGGCCTGCTCACGCAGCGGCTGGACTAAATCGGCTTCACGCAACACAGTGACCTCCTGAACCCGCCGGTAAATCCTTCGCCACGTCCGGCATAAGCGCTTACGACTTCATTATAGCACAAAACCCTCCCAAGCATTCTTCATCCCGCGCCCAGCGCAGGGCCGCCACCAGGCGCTGTTTTTTCAAGGCGTCAGCCCTGCGGGAAAAACAAAGGGAAGGGGTACGGACGGCAAGCCGTCCCACAAAAACCCCTCCCCCGACTGACAAACGACGCAGCGCAGTTACGGACGGATGACCGTTTTCATCAGGGAAAGAAACTCATCCCACTCCTCTGAGAAAAAGTGCACCGTCACGTTGCCCAGCTCCAGGTGGTAAGTTTGCTCACCATCCGGCTCCTGGGCCACCCACACCACATAATTTTCCGTCTCAGCCAGGTTATTGACTTCAGGATCGCTCATCGGTATCCTCCTTTTGGATTGAAATATGCTTCACACGTTTGGATGAAAAGAGGGGCGGAACTCCCCCCACGCTGGCGGGCCATCTGGCCCTCGCCAGCAACGACCGGCGAGGCAACGGCTCTTCCGGCAACGGCGGAGCCGTCGGCAGGTCAAACAACTTCGTGTACAAATAACGGACCAACACTCGCAGTGTACCAATCACCGGTGTCGCCAACACCACTCCCAAGACACCTCCCACGACAGCACCGGCGACAATCCCAAACAAAATGACCATTGGGGAGAGATGGACCCGTCGCCCGATCAAATTGGGCAGCAGATAGTTTGTATCCACCTCGTTCAACACCATGTAGACACCCAGAATCAGCAGCGCAATCCAGAAATTGCTCTCCCCCAACCGGATATAAGCCGAACCTTCAAAGAAAACGATGGTCGTGCCGATGATGGCCGACAACGTATGCCCGACACGCGGCGCGATCTCCATCACGCCGGCCACCAACCCCAGAATGACGGCGCTGCGGATTCCGAGCGCCCCCATCACCAGCGTCACCAGCGAACCGAAGAGCAAAGCCTGCAACAGCTGCGCCCGGAAAAACCCGTTCCACACGGCGTTGATCTGGAGCAGCAACTGTTTGAAATCCTCCTCGTAGCCCGGCGGAGCCACACTGACCAGCCAGCCGACAATCCCCGGCCCCTCAATCAAGAAATACGACGAGAAAACGAGCACCAGGAACCCTTCCACAAAGCGCCCGGCCACCGAGAAGATAAACGTCACCGTCCCTGGCGCCAGCCGCGAGACGAAATCGGCCAGGGCCTGGCTCACCTGCGTGTATAGCCACTCCATCTGAAAGGTGAAATTCCCGATGTGGATCGGCTTCTGTAACCAGACCAGCAAATCCTGGACGATCTGTTGCACGTCCAACTCCACATCGCGGAGCTGCGCAATCAGCGACGGGATAAAAGAAGCCGGGGCGACAATGACCGGGGCCAGAATCAGCAAATAGACCAGCGTCACTCCCAGGCCGCGCCGGAGATGTAACCACCGTTCCAGCAGATCAATGAGCGGGGCCAGCAAATAAGCTGCCAACAGGGAAAGCGCCAGGATCGGGACCAGGGAGCGCAGCCAATAGAGCATCAGACCCGCCAGGATCAGGAGCGTGGCGGCGACAATGCTTTTAACTGTGGAGGACCAGGGAGGCGAGGTCATGGTAGTTCCACACCTCTCTTTCAGGTGACCGGCACCGAGAAAGTGCCGGTCACCTCCATAGCAACTAACGCTCAATCCAGGGGTTAGCGACGGCGGGGCGGTCGGTTACCGTCGCGGCCGCCACCCCCACCAGCCCGCGCCCCTTGATCCTGGGCCCGCGCCTGCTCTACCGTCCAGCCTTCCAGCACCGCCCGGCGCGAGAGGCGGATCTTGCCCTCGCGGTCCACGTCGGTCACCATCACCAGCACCTCGTCGCCCTCGCTGACCGCGTCGCGCACAGTGGGCACCCGTTCCCGCGCCAGCTGCGAGATGTGGACCATGCCATCGGTGCCGGGCACCAGCTCCACAAAAGCCCCAAAGTCGGTGATGCGCACCACTTTGCCGCTGTAGATTTTCCCCACCTCCACCGGCTCGGTGGTCGCCAGGATGCGCGCCCGGGCCTCCTCGGCCCCCACGCCACCCGGCGAAGCAATGTAGACGGTCCCGTCTTCCTCAATGTCAATCTTGACGCCGAACTCGGCCTGCAGCGCGCGGACGTTCTTCCCGCCGGGGCCGATCAGCGCGCCGATCTTATCCGGGCTGATCTGGAGGCTCAACATCCGGGGCGCATACTCAGAGAGTTGTGCGCGTGGCGCCGGCAGCGTCGCCTCAATCAGGGCCAGGATGGTCTCGCGGGCCACGCGGGCCTGGGCCAGCGCCTCGCTCAGCACTTGCCGGGTCACGCCCTTGATTTTGATGTCCATCTGCAGCGCGGTGATCCCCTGCCGCGTACCGGCCACCTTGAAATCCATGTCGCCCAAGTGATCTTCCATCCCCTGGATGTCGGTCAGGACGCGATAACGCTCGCCGTCGGTCACCAACCCCATCGCGATCCCGGCCACCGGCGCTTTGATGGGGACACCGGCGTCCATCAAGGCGAGCGTGCTCCCACAGACCGAGGCCATGGAAGTGCTCCCGTTGGACGAAAGCACCTCGCTCACCACGCGGATCGTGTAGGGGAACGCCTTCTCGTCAGGGATGACGGGCACCAGCGCGCGCTCGGCCAGCGCGCCGTGGCCGATCTCCCGCCGGCGCGGCGAACCGAGGCGGCCCGTCTCGCCCGTGGAGAACGGCGGGAAGTTGTAGTGGTGCATATAACGCTTGGTGTCCTCAGGGAAAAGGTCATCCAACATCTGCACTTCGCTGAGCATCCCCAAAGTCGCGGCACTGAGCACCTGCGTCTCGCCCCGGGTGAAGAGCCCGGTACCGTGGACGCGCGGCAGCAACCCCACCTCCGCCGACAGCGGGCGGATGGTGACCGGGTCGCGGCCATCGGGGCGCACCCCCTCGTCCAGGATCCGGCGGCGGACGATCTCCTTGAGGATGTCGCCGAACGCCTCACTGATCTGCGCCGCAGTCCAGCCGTTGGCGGCAGCCTCTTCAGCCAGCGCCGCCTGCAACTCGGCATTCAACCCTTCCAGAGCCTCCAGCCGCTCGCCCTTGAGCTGCGTCTGGTAGACCGTCGTGCGCAGCCGGTCGGTCACCAGTTCGCGCACCCGGGCCATCAGCGCGGCCGGTACCGCAAACGAGAGGTACTCGCGCTTGGGTTTGCCGAGCGCGGCGCGCATCTCATGCTGGACCCGCAGCACGTCGGCCAGCGACTGGTGCGCCAGCTCCAGCGCATCCACCATCACCGACTCGGCGATCTCATCCGCGCCGGCTTCCACCATGATGATGGCCTCAGCGCTCCCGGCCACACGCAGGTCCAGCGTGCTCTCCGCCATCTGGGAGATGGTGGGATTCACCACCAGCTGCCCATCCAGGCAGCCGATGCGCACCCCGGCGACCGGGCCGTCAAAGGGGATATCGGAGATCATCAGGGCCGCCGAGGCCGCGATGATGCTCAACGTATCCGCCTGATGCTCATCGTCCTGCGAGAGCGCCGTGACGATGACCTGCACCTCGTTGCGCAAATCGTGGGAGAAAAGCGGGCGGAGCGGGCGATCAATCAACCGGCTGGTGAGAATCGCGTTCTCCGAGGGCTTCCCTTCGCGGCGGAAGAAAGAGCCGGGGATGCGCCCGGCGGCGTAGAGCCGCTCCTCAAAATCCACCGTCAAGGGGAAAAAATCTGCCTCCGCGCGGGGGGAATTGGCCATCGTGGCCGTCGCCAGCAAAACCGTCTCCCCGCAGCGAATAACCACCGCGCCCCCGGCCTGACCGGCCAGTTTGCCAGTCGCCAGGGTCAGCGTATCCTGCCCTAAATGGGCTGTAAACACTCTATCTTCTTTCATCTAACTCAATCCCTCTTTCTGTTGATCCCAACGCGACTGGAGTGTGGGGTAAGGGACTGGGGTGTAGCGTGCACCGGGAGTGCGCGCCACACCCCAATACCTGACCCTTTCTATCCGGCCGGCCGGGGAATAAACGATTGTTAAAAACTAAGCCGGCAAACCGGCTCAACTCCGTGACACCGACCCTGGTCAGAGCCACCGGTTTGCCCATCGCCCCCAACACAACAAACGAGTAGATGTGGACGGCCTCATCTACTCGTTTGTCTTGGGGCCAACCTTGGTTGAGGACTACTTGCGCAGACCCAACCGCTGAATCAACTCGCGGTAGCGCTCCGGGCTGACCTTCTGCAAATAGCCCAGCTGCCGGCGGCGCAACCCGACCATCTTGAACAGGCCGCGCCGGGAATGCTCGTCATGTTTGTTCACCTTCAGGTGCTCGGTCAACAGACTGATACGACGGGTGAGCAATGCCACCTGCACTTCCGGCGAACCGGTATCTCCCGGCGTGCGCGCGAACTCTTGAATGATCGACTCTTTTTCCTGCTTGCTTAGCACGTTCAAAAACTCCTTTCCAGAGACTGCCAGAGGGGGTGCTACTCCCATCCGGTCGGCCTTTTACCTGGAGCAGAGTATACCACAGAACAAGAAAGACGCAAAAGGATTATCGCTGGTCGGGCAGATCGTCATCCCGGCGACGCTGACGCAGCGACCGCGCCCCGAAAAGTGCCCCAATCAGCACCAGCAAAAGCAAGCCGGTGGGAGCCAGAGTGGTGAAATATCCAGTCTTGGGGAGATGCAAAGCCTGCATCCGGGGGGTACGGGTAGGCTGTAGCGTCGGCGTAGCAGTCGTCGCAGCGGCCGTGACCTCGGGTGCTACCGCCGGCGGCGCTGTCTGCTGCGTGGGTTCTTGTGTCGGCTCCTGGGTAGGAGTGACAGGTGTCGCGGTAGCGGTAGCGGTGGCGGTCGGGGGCTCCGGGGTTGCCGTGGCAGTCGGCGGTTCCGGGGTCGCCGTGGTGGTTGGAGCTATTTCCGTCGGAGTTGGCCGCGGCGTATCGGTCACCAGCCCCTCATTCGTCGGCGTAGGTCGTTCCTGGGCCAGCGAGGGTCTGGCCCCGTAGGAGGGAAGGCTGAGCGCTAACGCCAGCGCCAGCAAGAATAACAGGCAAATTGCCCACCGTACCAGCAACGATTTCGGCATGGTGCTCCCCCTTGTGCAGCAATTATCCTCTTTATTGTACTCCGAAAATTAGAATTTGCACAACCAACCCCCACGCAGCCACGCATTGAAAGGGAGGGTTTGCAGATGAGCTATGCCCATCTGCAAACCCCTCTCCCAGAATGCCAGCTACGGCAGCGGAGTGGGCGTCGGCCGCGGGCCGTAGAGCGGTGGCGGCGTCGGGCCACTGCCCTGCAGTCCCGTCAGGCCGGTCACGTTCACCGGCTGGGGGCCGTAGATGTTGTTGCCCTCATTGCTTTCCCGCACCGTGTTATCCGTGTCCGCCTGGACGTAGACGTTGTGCAACCCGGTTGTGAAGGTGTAAACACCGGTCAACGTCCGGCTCTGGCCCACGCCGAACCAGGCTCCCTGCGCTCCCCAGGAGAGATCGCCGTTCAGGGTCAACTGCGGCACACGATCTACGTAAAAGTCTACGTAGAAGTTATTGCCCACCGTTACCGCCCGGTTCCCGACGTTCGCCACCGTGACCGATACGGTCACCGGCTGCCCGGCTAACGGCGTAGCCGAGAAGGTCAGGCCGGCGATAGTCAGATCTGGCCCGTCAGGTGAGAAGTTGCGCAGCACCAACGGCAGATAGACGAAGCGCGGCGGCGGGCCAACCACCGTGACGGTGTTCGTAGCGGTGGCGGACAGGCTGCTCTGCGCCTGCGACGTGGCCGTGATCGCCAGAGTTGCTACCGTGCCGCTGACGGCACCGGCGGGCACAGTGAGCGAGATCGTGACCGGCTGCGCGGCCCCAAAGCCCACCGCCAGCGGCGGGACGGGTGCGACCGGCCAGCCCTGGCTGGAGGCCGCCTGGAAGGTAATGACGTCCGGCCCGTTGCCGGTATTGGTCACGATATGGGTGAAAGCGACCACCGAGCCGGGCGTCGTTGTAACGGCGCGCCCCGCCGAGAGCGCCACGCCGGGCTGGTGAATCGCCCCTGTTGCGTCGGTGACGACCGCATAGACCGCCGGGCTGAACGCAGAAGTCGCCGTCAGCCAGGCCGTATCCGTCAGACCGCCGGTTCCCAGCGGGACAGTGACCGTTACGACAAGAGCTGTCCCCTGCTGCGCTCCCAGGGTGACGGTGAAGGGCGCTGGCGGTGTCAACGTCCAACCACTGCGGTGGGTGATGGTGAAGGTATCCAGCCCATCGCCGCTGTTCGTCAGCCAGTGCGTGTAGGTAATCCAGGTGCCGGGATCGGTGCGGCCCACTTGATCGGGCACGAAGATCACGCCCGGATGCTGGCCGACCGTCGTCACATCGGTAGCGGTGTCGGCTTTCGTCGGATCGGCCTGCGAGCGCGCCGTGACCACGGTAGTATCTACCGTATTATCCACCGCCGTCGGCGGGACGGTCACCACGACGGTGATCCAGGCCGACGCGCCCGGCCCCAGGGCCACCGGACCAGCCGGTGTGAGGGCCGCCCAGCCCTGGCTACTGGTGAAACTCAGGTTAAACGTATCGGCGCTGTTGCCGGTGTTGGTCAACTGGTGCGTGTAGGTCACTACCGTGCCCGGCGCCGTGTTCTGGCTGCGGTCCGGCTCCAACAGGAGGCCGGCGACCTGTCGGACGGTGGTCGTGTCCTGGGCGGACGCCGCTTGGCCGGGGGCGGCCCAGGAAGTAGCGGTGGCGGTGGCAATTGCCACCGTGCCGCTGAGCGCGCCCGCCGGGACAGTCACCGTGACGGTCACGATGGCTGTGCCGCCGGCCGGCAATGTGACTTGCGCCGGGACAACGGCTACCGCCCAGGGCGCTCCCTGGTCCAACGTAACCGTCAACGTAAAGGTGTCAATGCCGTTGCCGGTGTTGGTCAGCGTGTGCGTGTAGACGGCGGCGGTACCGGGATCAGCGAGCGCCGCGCGGTCTGGCACCAGTTGCACGCCCACCGTGCGGGTCACGGTGGTGGTGTCGGTCGCCACGTCCGAGACCGTCGGCCTGACCGTGGAGGTGGCCCGCAGCGTAGTGACATCTACCAGGCCACCGCTGCCGGCCGGGATCCAGATCGCCGCCGTCACCGGGGCGGTCGCCCCCGCGCCCAGCGCCACGCTCGCCGGCTGGAGGTTCACCGTCCAGCCCTGGCTGCTCTGGTAGGAGAGGTTAAAGGTATCCGGCCCATCCCCCTCGTTGGTGAGGGTGTGGGTGTAGGTGATCCAGGTGCCGGGATAGCCGGCACCGGTCCGGTTAGGCTCCAACGCTACCTGGACGATTTGCTGGACCGTTGTGGTATCCACGACCGCGGCCTGCACGCCCGGGTTCTCCATCAGCGTTGCCGTGACCACCGTCCGGTCTACTTGTAGCGCCGTGCCAGACGGTACAGTGATGGTGACCACGACCGGCACCGCCTGGCCGGCCGCCAGCACAAGCGGGCCGGACGGCACCACCACGGTCGGCCACCCCCGGCTGCCGGTGTAAGTCAACGTCACAGTGCGCGCTACGTTGCCCGCGTTGCTGAGCGTGTGGGTATATGTGACGACCGTGTTAGCGTTGGTATCCCGCGCCTGGTCGGGGTAGAACCAGAGCGCCTCCCACAGCTGGACATTGGTCGTATCGGTGACAGCCGCGGTGACGGTCGGGCTGGTCTGCGAGGTGGCCGTAATCTGGGTCACGTCACTCAGGCCGCCACTGCCCGCCGGGATGGTCACGGTGACGGTGAGCAGCGCCACCTGTCCCGGTCCCAACAGCACCGGCCCGGACGGCGTCAATCCACTCCAGCCGGCACTGCTGGTCTGTACCAGCGCAAACGTATCGGTGAAGTTGCCGGTGTTCGTCAGCCGGTGCGTGTAAACCACCTGCGGTTGGGTGGTCACCGTCTGGCTGTAGTCGGGCGTCAACGCCACGCCCCAGACCCGGCGCACGGTCGTCGTATCGGTCACCGCCGCCGTGAGCGTCGGGCCGCCCCACGAAGAAGCCGTGAGCCGGACCGTGTGGACGGTATCGCTGAACGTTCCGGCCGGGACGTACACCGCCACACTGAGCGTTTGGGTCTGCCCATAGCCCACACTCACCGGGGAAGGCGGTGTGAGCATCACCGTCCACCCAGGCATACTTTGCACCGTCAGGGTGTAGGTATCGGGACCGTCACCGGTGTTGGTCAGCGTGTGCGTGTAGGTGATCCAGGTGCCAGGATATGCCAGGCCGGTGCGGTCTGGCGCTAAGGCCAGCCCGGGCTGTAAGCGGACCTGAGTGATGTCGGTCGCCGTATCAAAGACGCCGACCCCGCGGCTGGAGGTGGCCGTGATGACGGTCGTATCCACCAGGCCGCCGCTCCCCACCGCCGGCACAACGACGCGCACCTGCACGGTCGCCGTCGCTCCCTCATTCAGGGAGACCACTGCCGGGGTCAACAGAGTCGCCCACCCCTGGCTGCTGGAAAGCGTGAGGGTGAAAACGTCCTGGAAGTCACCGATGTTGGTCAGCGTGTGCGTGTAGGTGATGGCCACCCCTTTATCCACTAACTGCGTATAGTCCGGCTCCAGGGCTACCCCCGGCAAGATCGGATACTCGTAAGCGCCGATATCCACCCGGTTGCCCTGCAAGCGGGACTGGTTGGCATAATCCAGCGGCATGACCGCCAGCGGGGTGGCCGGATCACCTCTTTCGCGGGCCGGCGAGCTCCGTTGCAGGCGCAGATCGGGCGGGTCAGCCGCCGGCGCTACCAGCAGCGGATCCACGTCCACCAGGCTGTTGGCGCCAGGCGGGAGGAGGCTGTTGGTATGGGTCGTGACGTTCTGCCAGTAGAGGTTGTAATCGGCCGCGCCGCCGTTCTCAGCGACCAGCGCCGCGCCGCTCTCACCATTATGGTTGTTCGCCACGATGGTATTGGTCACCACCAGCGCTCCATGGATGGCATAGAAAGCCCCGCCCATATTGCTGGCCCGATTGTTGTAGAAGGTGTTGTTCAGCAACGTGACCGTGCCGCTGACATACCCACCGCCGCCCAGGCCGCCGGTAGGCCCGCTGACGGTGTTGCTGTAGAAGAGGCTGTTCTGGATCCAGACCGGACCGCCGCCGGCATAGAGGCCGCCCCCGACGGTTGCCTGCCCGTCGCTCAGCCGCACCGCGTTGAGCCAGAGCGGGCCGCCGGCATGATAGAGGTTGCCGCCCGCGTCCTCGCCGGTCGGACCGCCGTGCAGGCCACTCGCCGAGCCGCCGGTCAGGGCCAACCGGTCTAAGGTCACCGAGACGCCCGCTGTGACGAAAATCGCCCGCCCCTGCGTCGGAGAGAGGACCGTAGTCTGCGAGATATGGTTGGGCGGCGTCTCGTTCCAGTTGGCCTTATCGTAGCCGCCCTGGAGCACCACCGGCTTGTTGACGAAAGCCAGCTGGGTCACCGTGATCCCCTGATACGACACGCTGTAGGTCTCGGTGTAAGTGCCGCGCGCGATCTTGATCAGATCGCCGGTCGCCGCCTGCGCTAACGCCTGCGGCAAGGTGCGGCAGGCCGCGATATCCGGTTGCGTACAGTTATTGTCCCGGTAGTCCACCGCCAGCGGGTCAGGATTGCTGATGCGCTCATCCACCAGCGAATCCTGCCCATCGGTAGCGACGTAGCGCGTGCCCACCGTGTAGCTGATGAAAGTACTATCAGCGACCCCCCGGATTGTGCCCGCCTCCGACTGTGCCATGGCGTTTGTCACATCCACCAGCCCGCCGGCCGCCTCCGGCTTAACGGTCACGCTCATGACAAACGAAGCACTCTGCCCGGGTCCTAAGGTGACCTCCGGCGGCTGCGGTTGAGCGATCGCCCCGACCGCGTAGAAACCGGCCCTGGGGTAAAGCGTGTAGGTGTCGGTAATATTGCCCAGGTTGGTCAGGACATGCGTGTAGGTGATCGTCTGACCGGGCAAGGCCGCGCCCACGTGGTCGGGCGCAATGACGAAGTCGCGGACCTCTTTAATGCGGACCACGGCGGGCGGGCTCTCGATCCCCAGGGGCGCGCCAATGCAGGAAGCGGCCGTCGCCGAGAGCGAGATGGTATCGGTGACTGAAGCGAAGGTCCCCATAGGCACAGTGGCGCTCACCACAATGTACACTACCTGGCCCGGCATGTAGACCGAGGGACCAATGTCCACACGGGCACTGCGCCGGTCGAGCGCGATGGAAATGTTACCTCCGTTGATAATCCGGTCAATGACCGCCCACCCCTGTTGGCTGCGCAAGGTGAGGGTGACACTTTCGGTATAACCGGTGCCGGGGCCCAGCGAGGTATCCGAATCCAGGACATTAAACCACCGCTCGCTGCTGTTTTTCAGAGTGAAGGTAAAAGGCACCGTCACCGGCGGCTCCACCAACCACTCCGGGGGCTGCGGCGTATTCACCCATTCCAACAACCGTCTGCCCACCCCGTACTCTTCCACCCCCATATCCTTGGCGCAGAGCTGCGGCCGGGGATTGTTGGCCGTATCATACCCGATGCTGGAAGCAGCGTTGGGCACGGCATCAATCGCCGGCGAATCCAGGCTCAATGAGCCGTAGAGGGTAAAGGCCGGATTACCCACCAGGTTGCCCTCGCCCTCCACTACCCCCGCGTAATCGTTGATCCAGCGCAGGGTATAGGCCACCGCCACAGCCGGGCTGCCATAGATACCGCTGCCCGCCGTACCGGCGCTATTGCTGGCGACGATACAGGCGCTGATGACCGTGCCTGAGCCCAGGCTGTAAACTCCGCCCCCGCTGTTAGTGGCCGAATTGTTTCGGAGGGTGGCATGGTAGAGCTGCGTATCGCTGCGGGCATTGTAGAGGCCCGCGCCGTTTTGCGCCAGGTTGGTGGCCAGGGTCAGGTTGATGAACTCCGCGCTGCCGCCACTCGCCAGATAGATACCACCGCCATTCTCTGACGCCTGGTTGAGGCTCACGCCCTCATTGATGATTGAGAACTCGCCGCCAGCGTCATAGATGCCGCCGCCCTGATAAGCTCGGTTTTTCGTGATATCAGCACCGGTAAGATGAACGGTGCTACCGCTGGCGTTGTAGACGCCACCGCCCAGCCCGGTAGCCGTGTTGCTGTAAGCGCCCACCCCCCAGAGTATGACATGACTGCCACTGCCATTGTAGATCCCGCCACCGTTACCCGTAGCCACGCTGTTGTAGATTTCACCGTATTCCAGGCGCGCCCAGGTGTTATCCGCGACATAAACACCGCCACCGTCGCCGCCCCGGCCACGGGTGTAGTCCATGCGTGAGAGCGTCACGTCATAGGTACCACCGCCGTGAGAGACAGCGATGTAAACGACCCGGTCCTGGTCCAACGCATCAATCGTGGTCGCCACATAATCCTCACCCCTATCGGTCCTGGTCTGGCGCGAGAAATCCTTGAGCCAGGAGCCGGAGATCGTCAGCCGCTTATCAATGGTCACGCTCTCCTCACAACGTCCGATGGCGACCTGGATGGTATCTCCGGCCTCCGCCGCGTTCACGGCATCGCCGATCCGTCCGTAGATCTGTTGGGTGCGCGCCAGCCGGGCCAGACAGGCATTAAACTCGTCGGCTCCAATGTCGGAGGTCTGGTTGATCGGGCGCGGGTCGTCGTCCATGTCGCGCGTGACAGCGGTCAGGGTCTGCCCCACATCAATCAGTGGGGAGCGATCTTGTAGATGGAAATCCTCAGTGCCGGGAGTTTCCACATCGTCCACCGGGCCAACGTAAAGTGGCTCCAGATTCAGGTTGTGCGTGCCGGTCAGGATTCCGCCCGCGACCTGTACTTCGGCAGGATCGGGCCAGTAATCGTTATAGCCCAACGTCCCGACGCTGCCGTAGATCGCGGAGCCTTGATCAGCCTCGTTGGTATCAAAGATCGTATTGGTGATGGCAACGGTGCCCCCGGCAATGTAAACGCCACCGCCCACGTCGTATGCCTGGTTCGAGTAAAGGGTATTGTGCAGGAAAGCGGCCGTCCCGCCTGCCACATACAGCCCTCCCCCCTGCTCAGTAGCAAGGTTGTGGTAAAGGAGGTTGTTCCAATAAGCGGCGGTACCGCCCGCGTGGTAGAGCGCGCCACCTTTGGGCGCCTGGTTGCCATAAAAACGGTTGCCCAGATCTAACAGCGGGGTGCCGGTCCCATTGTAGAAACCGCCGCCTTCCAACGTGGCCGTGTTACTGAAGATCTGACTGCCCAGCAAGCGGAGCTGGCCCCCGCCGTTCGCTACCCCGCCGCCGCGCTGCGCCTGGTTACCGCTGAGACTGCTTTGAAGCAGCGTAAAGTCGTTGGCCGCCACAAAGACCGCTCCCCCTTGCTGACCGGCGCTGTTGTTGCTCAGCTCGCTCAACGTCAAGGTCAGCCCCTGTCCATTGCTGAAGAGTGCCCCCCCATAGGTTGCCGTGTTACTGAAGAAGTGCCAGGCTCCCAGCAGGCCGCCGAGGCCATGATAGTAGAGCGCGCCGCCCGCATCTGCCCCGCCGGGACCGCCGCCCAGCCCCGCCGCCGTACCATTGCGCAGTATAAAATCATCCGCCGTGATGACCGTGGTACCGGTCACCAGCACGGCGCGGCCCAACCCCTGCGGATCCAACGTGGTGGGGACAAACGGGTAAGAGCGTGAAAAACCACCCCACTGGCTGTTGAGGGTGTACCCCCCGCGCAGCCAGACGCTATGGGTGACATGCACGGTTTGACTGATGATCTGCCCGTCGTTGTTCCAGGGATGGACGCCCCGGCAGGGGTAATCCGAAGTAACCAGAATTTCATCGCCCGGCTGGCTGAAATTGATCGCCCACTGGAGATTGCCGTAGATCACGCCGGTCCGCACGATCTGGGCCACACAGCTGGGCCGCTCGTCCGCGCCGATGTCAAAGCCCTGGTCGCCGGGGCGGTAATCCCCCTCAAAGTCGTGGTAAAGCGTCACGGCCGGATCACCCCGGTCCAGCAACGGCGAGGTATCCAGCAGGTGGAAATTACCGGTCGCCACGTTGACCAGCTGCGGCTCTACCGCCAGGCTGTGAGCACCGGCGGTCGCACTGCCACCGTAGCCGTTCGTCGCCGGGAAGACGTCGTTGTAATCTGGCGTGAAGGCCACCGTGCTGTAAATCGCCCGGCCGGCGGCCGTTGCCGTGTTGCTCAGGAAGAGCGTGTTGACCACCCAGGGCGTGGCGTTAACGGTGTAGAAACCGCCGCCGTTCGTTGCCGTGTTGGAGTAGACCACGTTATGCCAGAACGTCAGCCCGCTCCCGGCGTTATAGGCCGCGCCGCCGTTTGCCGCCCGGTTACTCTCAAGCACGTTGTTCTGCACAAACGTGGTGCCGCTGGCATGGTAGACGCCACCGCCGCCGGCGCTGGCCGTGTTGGCCCGCAGCTCGTTGCTATCCACCGTCACCATACCGCCCGCATTGTAGACCACGGCGCCATTTTGCGCACTGTTGTTGAAGAACCGGTTATGATTTTCCAGCGTCGTGGTCCCTGAAAACGCATAGAGGACGCCGCCCAACGTCGCCGCGTTGTTGTAGAAGACCGATTGCGTCACCGTCAGCACGCCGCGCCCGACAAAGAGCGCGCCACCGTTATCGGCGAAACCGCCACGCAGGTGCAGCCCATCCACAGTGACCCTCGCCGTGCCGGTGATGTAGAGAACGCGCCCTAAGCCAAGTGCATCCAGCGTCGTCGTGTAGAGCGCCGGGTCTGACAGCGTCCAATCCGTCACCGTGTAGCCGCCCTGCAGCCCTAACGATTTGGTCAGATAGCCCGCCTGGCTGAGCACCTGCCCCCCCTCCACCATCGGGTTCACGCCAGGGCAGGTCCCGGCAATCCGCAGCACGTCAGTTAGCCCCTTAGCCGCCCGGATGGCGACCTGCAGGTTACCATAGGTGGGCGGCAAGCCGTTCACGCGGATGTAGCAGGTCCCCAGCTCATCCGCGCCGATGTCAAACCCCTGATTGGAGGGGCGCGGCGTCTCGTCAATGTCCACCAGAATCGGGCTGAGCGGATCGGCGCGATCCTCCACCGGCGAGCCCGGGGTCAGCCGCAGGAAATTCAGCGCCGCTGGATCCTGGGAGGCAAACGCCGGATTCACGGTCAGGTTCCCCACGCCGTCGCCAGCGACCAGATTGCCGCCGTAACCGTTATTCCAGAGGTCGTTGTAATTGAAGCGCGGATCGGCATTGGCCGAATAGATGCCGCTGCCGCTCGCCGCCGTGTTGCTAACGATGAGGGTGCTGTTGATAACCGGTGTTGTGACCGCGGCGTCGTGGTAGATCCCGCCCCCCTGTCCGGTCGCCCGGTTGGCATAGAAGGTCGTGTGGCGCACCGCCAATCCGCTCCCGGCCAGGTTGTAGAGGCCGCCGCCGTCCGTCGCTGTGTTGTAAGCCACCAGGGTATTGACAACCGTGAGGACACCGGTCGCCGGGGCGTAGAGGCCACCGCCGCTCGTTGCCGTGTTGCTGAAGACCTCGCTGCGGTGGACAAAAGCCGCGCCGCCGCCCGCGTAGAGGCCACCGCCCAACTGGGCCACGTTCTCTTGCAGCGTGCTCGCTTCCAGCCACAGCTGGCCGTCCGCGACGTAAGCGCCGCCTCCCTGCTGAGTCGCGGTGTTGCTGATGACCCGCATACGCTCGCCCACGCCCGCCGTGACGAGGGTCAAGGTACCGCTGACGTTAGCGACGCCGCCACCGTAGACCGCCCGGCTGGCCTGGATGGTGCTATGCCCGATCACGACCTCACCGCCGTTGTTGTAGAGCGCGCCGCCGATGCCATCCAACCCGGTCGCGTCGCCGTGGGCCAGTATCAAATTGGAGATCACGACCGTCACTGAGACCTCCCCCGTCCCACTGACCACCAGGACGCGCCCCAAGCTGCGCGCATCCAACGTCGTGGTGTAGGGGTTGACATAGGGATCGTTGTCAAACCGGGCGTTGTACCCACCCTCCAGCGTCATACTCTTGCTGAGAAAGACCGTCTGGCTGAGCCACAGTCCATTGACCAGGCGCGGCGTCACTCCCTGGCAGAGGCCGGAGAGTTGAATCGTGTCGGTCTCCACCGCCGTTTCCACTGCCAGCTGGACATTGCCGTAGATTACGCCGGTGCTCTTGATGCGGGCCAGACAACCGACCAGTTCATCCGCGCCGATATCATACCCCTGGTTAGTAGGACGGATATCACCGTCTATATCGTCGGTCAACGGCGTCTGGGGATCGGCCTTGTCCACACAAGGAGAGTCATACGCCAAATGCAAATCGCCGGCCGCCGGGTCCACGAAAAGCGGGTCAGCGGCGAGGGAATGGCTACCCAACGCCACGTTGCTGTCGGGGAAAGTACCAGCACTGTTATGCCAGACATCGTTGTAATCCGCGCTGGGCGGTGTCCCGGCCTGCCGGTACACCCCGCCGCCCATCGTCGCGGTGTTGGAGACGATAATACTGTTGGAGAGTACCAGCGTGCTGGCGACCCGGTCGTAGAGCGCCCCGCCCGTAGTCGCCGCCCGGTTGCCGTAAAAGGTCGCATTGATCACCGTCAGCAGGCCGCTCTCGCGGTGCAGACCGCCGCCGGTGCCGGCCGCCGCGGTGCAGCTATAAATCATCGTATTCCGCAGTGCGAGCGTCCCGCCGGCCTGGTAAAGCCCGCCGCCAACATTAGCGGTCGCCAGGCCAATGCGCACCCGGTTGAAGACCGGGGAGCCATTCTGCACGTAGATCCCGCCGCCCTGGGAGGCACTCGTCTGAGAGATCACCAGCTGCTCCACCACCGGCGAGCCGTTGTTGATGTAAAGGCCACCACCGCCGCCGGTCGTCGCCGCCGCCTCGGTGATCGTGATTTGCTGCAGGGCCGCCAGCCCCCCCTCCACGTAGATGCCGCCGCCCAGCGCGGCCCGCGCCTTCTGGATGATCAGCTGCGTCAACGTCGGCGCGGAGCTCCCCTGCACGTAGATGCCGCCACCGACGCCACTGGTCTGCGCATTGCGGATCGTGAAGCCGCGCACTACCGGCCGGACCCCGGCCGGCACCTGAATGCGCATACCACGCCCGACATTGCCGGCATCAAGGATGGTCGTATTGGGATCCACGCCCGTTGCCGGCATGATGAAATCGCCGCCCTGCAACGCATAACCGCCCAACAGGTTAATACTCTGGTTGATATCAATGTCCGCATCGGTATAGACCCCCTGGGCCACCAGGACGGCATCCCCCCAGGCCGTTTGCCGGACAGCGTGGCCGACGGAGCGGCAGGGCTGGATCATCTGGGTACAGTTATTCATACTATCCGTCCCGCTCGTCGCCACGTAGCGCGTGCCAATGGTCGCATTGGCGGTGGTAGTATCGGTCACCTTAGCCGAAACGCCGGGGAAAATGCGCGAAGTGGCCGTCACCGTCATCACGTCAGCCAGGCCGGCTGGTGCGGTTTTGGGCACCACCACCCGGACCACCACAGTGGCCGTCTGGCCCGGCGTCACTGTGATCGGCGTGGTGGGCGTCAACAGGATGCCCCATTGTAACGGAGAAGCGATAGAAAGCGCGTAACGATCCGGCGCATCACCGGTGTTGATCAGAGTATGCGTGTAGGTCAGCACCTCGCCGGGATCCCCGCTCTCGGCGTAGTTAGGGATCAGGCTCACACCCGGGCGGGCCATGATATCCTCCGTCACGTCCAGGGCCACCGGGCTGGTCCGCGAGGTGGCCGTCAGGAAAGTCCGGTTGTAGAGCGCCGTAATGGTCGGCGGCACCATCACCACCAGCCGGAAGGTCTGGTGCCCGCCGGAAGTCAGGACCACCGTTGGGCTGATCCCCAACAGCTGCCAGGTCCACCCCTGGTTGTTGACTACCTCCAGGGTGAAAGCGTCAGTCATGGAAAGCGTCTTGCCCAGATTGGTGATGGTGTGGGTGAAGGTCACGGGGCGGCCGGCCACTTCCCCCAGGGTGTAGAAGATCTGCGGGGGCGCGTCGCTCAGTGCCACCTCGGCAAAGATGAGGCTTTCGTCGGCCCCTACGTCGGGACGGGTTCCCTGGGGGCGCGGATCGGCCTCAAAGTCAGCCGCTAACGGCAGGGCCGGATCGCCGGCGTTGATCTGCGCCGAGGTCAGGGTCAGGTGAAAATCGCCGTTGGCGGCGTCCACAAAGCCGGGCGCGACGGAAAAGTCCGTGGCACCAGGGGTCACGCTGCCATAGTTGGGATCGCCACCCCCTCCCACCGTATTGTTGTAAAAATTGTTGTAGGACAGCAGGAACAACCCGGCCCCATCCATGCCGCCGCCGGTCCCGGACGCATGGTTGCCCACCACGCTGTTGCCGTTCAGCATGACCACCGATTGCATACTGTTGTAAACCACCAGCGCGAAGTCCTGGTCGGTGGGATCACCGTTGCCCGGCACGCCGTCGCCGGCGATGGTCGTGGCCCGCACGCGCACCACGAAAGGACCGCTCACGCCGGCCGGCAGGAAAACACTCTCCACGTTATTACGGGTATCGGCACTCCCGCCGGTAATGGAAACCCCACCGGAGAAAACGTTGCCCTGATAGGTTTGCCCGCCGACGACCACTTCCAGGTCCAGGTTGTTCACGTAGGCGGCCGCCAACGGGGTGCCGGGAGCGTCGGTCCAGGCTAACGTCACCCGCAAGGGCCGGCCAGGGTCGGCGACGACCCCTTGCAGCTCATAGACAGCCCCCGTCTCACCTAACAGCCGCTCCTGATCCACCACCACACGCGGCGTGCCATCCAGCGCCAGGCCCAGATTCACCTCACCGTAGCCCTGATCGTTGGAAGGCAACGTGCCGCCCGCCCCGGTCCCGTTCAAATAGCGGGTCGCATTGACCAAATAGGCTTTCACCATTGCCGGGCTGGGAGCCGCCCCGCCAAAGTGATCCTGGTAATAACGGTAGACCAGCGAGGCTGCGCCGGCCACCGCCGGTGCCGAATGGCTGGTACCAGAGGAGGCCGCATAGAGTGTCTGACCGTCAGGGCGGTATGGATCGCAGACACTGCTGCCCTTGTAACCAGCGGCTTGCGAGGCCGCCGCGATAATGTGGGTTCCCGGCGCGACCAGGTCCGGCTTGACGCGGTTGTCGTCGGTCGGGCCCCGGCTGGAGAAAGCCGCCATATCCATCGCGCTGTCGGCATCGGTGGGCCCCTTGTTGCAGCCATCGGTCCAGGTGGGGCGGTAACTCTCTGCCGCGCCAACGGCAATCACATTCTTGGCCGTGGCCGGTGGAGCAATCGTACTACTGCTGGAACCATCATTGCCAGCAGAAAATACTACAACGATTTCCTGATTGCCGGTGTAGAGACCACTTCCCGGCTGAGCATCCCGCACCAGGGCGTCATAGGCTTGCGCGTAAGCATTATAATCGCCCCCGGCAAGTTTCTGGCCCCAGGAGTTACTGCTGATCCGCGCGCCCAACGCATAGGTGTTGCTAATCACAGCGGCAAAATCATTGTTAGTCAAGCACCAGAGACCCGAATTACAGAAGATTTTGGAGCCGGCCACCCGGCCAAAGGGGTTGATCCCCAAACCGTAATGATAGCCATCACCGTCCTGGTACGCCGACCCACTCAGATTATTATACCCGGCGACAATGGCCGCGTTGAGATTACCGTGGCCACCAATGCTATCGGCCAGAGCGTCGGTAGTCCAATTGACATTGTAGATCAGGCGATCCGTGCCGGGCATGACCCCCAGAGCGTAAAAATCGGCGTGCAAGGGGGTGTTGGTGCCATTGTCAATCCCGTCGTCAGTCACGTCCACGATCGGGTAGTCCGCCGGATCGGTGGAGAGGCCCAAACCCTGCAGCCAGGCCAGATAGCCAGGCCCGCTGGGCTGCGTGCCGGCCTCGTTGAGCGCCCCCGCCATAATCTGGCCCTGCACTTCGTCCAGCTTCTCAAACTGAGGCAGTGGCTCCACGTTGACCACGTCGGACAACGCCGCCAGCCAGGCCAGTTGGTCCGCTTTGACCCGCACCGCCAGGTTGTAATAATTCAGGATCGCGGTGGGCTGATTGATCACCTGCAGTGCCGCAGCCTGAATCTGCTGCACCGTCGCCTCGGCCCCGGCGTGGCGGTAGACCTGGACGACCACCTCTACCTCGGCCGGGAGTGCCGCCGGATCGGCCAGCGCCGGATGGAGCGCGTAATAGGGCTGGAACGGCCCGCTCCAACGCACCGGCGTCGCAGCCGCCAGCTGCGTCACGGCCGCTTCACTCCCCCAGACCAGGTAGCCGTTATCCGGGATGTAGGCGACCACCGCCAATCCAGACCGGAGCAGCGCCAGGTAAGCCGCGTCGGTGACGGGGCCGGGGAACTGCACGAGCCGCAATCCTGCTTGCGTCGCCGCCAACGTCCGCCGCCAGGGCGCCGGCACGGCCGGCTCGCTCTGGAGGGGATCAAACGCCCCGCTCCGCAGCTGCAACTGCGGCGGTTCAACCAACCCCGCCAGCATAGGCAGCGTCGCGCCGTTGCTCCGCAACAATTGCCCCCCGCCCTTGTTGCCGCCGAAGATGGCCCCGCCGTTCACTGCGGTGTTGCTGTAAAACGTATTGTGCAGCAGCGTGAGCACCGGCCCCTGGTTGTAAACCGCCCCGCCGTCACCGGTCGCCACGTTGTGGAGGAAAATGTTGTTTTGCAGTACCCCGCCTACCCCTGGCCCGACGTAGAGCCCCGCGCCGTTGACCGCAGCGCCACGGGTCACCTGGACATTTTCCACGGTGATTGTCGCCGTGCTGGTGAGCACCACCACGCGGCCCAAGGATTGTGCATCCAGTACCGCCGGGCCGTAGCGCGGCGCTGTCCAATCGGTCAGCGTATAGCCACCCTGTAAAGTCAAACTCTTGCTGATGTAAACGGTCTGCGAATGGCCCTCGCGTGAGGTCACGCCGGCACAATGTCCCGCCACCTGGACGAGCGCACCGGCACTCGCCGCATCCACCGCCGCCTGAACATCCGTGTAGACCGCGCCGCCCTGGAGCCGCGCGTAACAGGGCCCTGGCGCGGTATACTCGTCCGCGCCCCGGTCTATCCCGCTGCCAAACGGACGGCCCTGCCCCTCAAAATCCTCGGTGAGACCGGCCACGACTACGGCATCGTCAACCACCGGGGAAGCCGCCGTGAGATGCAGATCGCCCACCGCCGGGTTGGCGAACAGGGGATTGCGCCCATACTGGTTGCCTGTCCCGCCGGTGTACCCATCGTTGGGGCTGTTGTCGAAGAAGTCGGAGGAAACCACCGCCACGTTGGCAGGAACAGTCATGCTGATGCCGCCCTGCGAAACAGCGGTATTGCTAACGATCAATGTATTCGTCAGCCGCACCGTTCCGCCCAGCTGGGCCAGGCCGCCGCCCCGCCCGGCACTCCGGTTGCCGTAGAGGGTATTGTTGAGCAGGTGAAGCGTAGCCCCGCTGGCAATGAGCAGCCCACCGCCGTTGCCAGTGCTGGCGGTGTTACTGTAAATCAAGTTGTTCTCCAACACGACGGTGGTGTTACCATAAGCAAAAACGCCGGCTCCGTCCGAGGTTTGGTTGCCCCAAATTCGGTTGCGCCGGATCGTCGTCTGGCCGCCCTGCACCTGAATTCCACCGCCGGTAGCGCCGGGCGCCTGATTATTGTTAATCCGGTTGTCCTCTATCACTACCACACCGGCTCCGACCAACACCCCGCTTCCGCCCGTAGCACCGGCGCTATTGGAGTAAATCTCACTCTTTTTTAGGGTCAGGGTCCCCGCAACAACGTAGACCCCGCCGCCGGCCAGCGTGGCTGCGTTGCTGTAAATGGCACACTGCTCCACCGTCAACGTACCTTCACTGTGCAGCCCGGCCCCCTCACTCGCCGCGCCGCCGCGGAGATGGAACCCAACCAATCTGGCCGTCACGCCGGTGGGGACATAGACCACCCGGCCCGCCCCCTGTGCATCCAGGATGGTGGGCCGGGCCACCGGATCGGGCAGGGCCCAGTTGGTCGTGGTGAAACCGCCGACCAACGTCAAATCCTTCCCAACATAAACGGTCTGGGTGAGGCCGGCAATACTCTGAACGCCGGTGTAAACCCCCGTAGCCACGCGGATTTCGTCCCCCGGTCGCGCTTGATTCACTGCGTGTTGCACGGTGGCACAGGGGGTCCGGCTATCGGCACAGGAGTTCACCCCATCCACGCCATTGGGGGCGACAAAGCGATATTGGCCCGCCGCGGCCAGGGGGGGAGTGCCACGCAATAGCAGGAAAACCAGCAGCCAGGCGCCCAGCGCCAGCAGGCCGGCCAAACACCAGCGGTAAAAACCTTTCCTGTGTTGTACTGCAAGGTATTGCATCGCTCCTCCTGGGGATAAAAAACGAACCTCGCGCGGAATCGTTGGTGTCTCTATGGCAGGGCGAGGTTCATGATCATGTGAAACGCCTGCGCACGACTATAATTTAATTATATGAGGAAACCCAAGCGAGACAAGCAACAGAGGCACATTTGGAACATTTTTCCACCGTGTGCCTCTGTCGCCGCCACGTGACCCAAAATAGAACCACTTTTTCCATCCTCCCGCAAGCTGAAACAAGCCGGAGGATGAATCATCACAGGAAACAAACGAAAAAGCCCGCCGTCGCCCTCAACGCGGCCAACGGCTGTTGCCCAATCCCCTTACCGGCAGAGCTCACGGATAGGTGGCCTGGACACAGCCCCCGCCCACCAGCGTATAGCCGGACACCGATACCACACAGACCTGCACCACACTGCCGGCCGGACCTCCGCCCAGGTTGCCAGAGCTGATGCTGCCGCTGCCCGAGGCGGTACGCTGAGTGCCGTCACCCTGGTTGGTAAAGCGCACCTCCGTGGAGGCCGACACTGGGCCGCCCTCCTCATCCACCAGGCTGACGCTGGCAGTGGCCGAAACGCCGCTACAGCTGCCGGTGACCGGGTTGCAGGTGGCGGTCGCGTGAACGCTGATGGAAGAGACCGAAACCGTCGGCCCGCCAGCCTGACCGGGGTTCTTCAGGGCCGAGACCACACGGGAGAAAACGCCCCCCACCCGCGGCCCTAAGGCCGTCAATACCGCGATCACGACGATGGCAATTAAGACCAGGATCAGCGCATACTCAACCAGACCTTGCCCTTTTTCGCGTGCCAAATAACGTTTGATCATCCACCACCTCCCCCATAACGAGCCTGCTGAACAATTAGGATTGTTTTTTTGTGCCAGATTTCTGACGAATATAAAACACATGATAATCGGTAGTTTGAATACAGTTTATCACGAACCGCCATTAAAATCAATAGCAAAAAGGTCACCCCCCTGCCGTTTTCCGCCCTGAATGCAAAGTTCTATTTTTTCTTTAAGATTTTTTTGACCTTGCCTGCCGTTTCCGCCCGTCCCCTGCGCTTTTGCTTTTTTGCTAAGCAATTCACCCGCTGACGGTGGGATGAAGTAGGACAAACTAAAGTTTACATTACACCGGCTCCTGACTGTTGACGGCGCGACTCAAGACCATTCTCAACCGAGTGACAGTTGATTAACCAACTATTTCAAAGGAATTCCCCATAAACTGGCGTTCACCAGCGGTGAGCAGGAAACAGAAACTGCTACCTGTTGCTCTCTGCTCACTCCTTAACTGGTTTCTATTTTAGAGGAGCCTGATTCACACGTTGACATTCCCCCAAGGCAGTTATAATCGGC
>CAYTGR010000026.1:0-59172 GCA_964437445.1 uncultured Anaerolineales bacterium
TTACGCAGTGACGCCAGACCCCGGCGGGTGGAATGCCACCTGGGACAGCCAGCACCGGCAGGTGACATTGACCCATCTCCCCTGGACCCCGGCCACCCGTTACACGGTGACGCTGTCACAGGCGCGGGACCTGGCCGGCAATCCTCTGGCCGGCGCGCCGGTCAGCTGGTCGTTCACCACCACAGCGGTGGACTTGCTGCCGCCCCAGGTGCTTGGTGTGTTCCCGCCAGCCGGCGCCAGAGGCGTGCCGCTCACTGCCAGTCTGGTGCTTACCTTCAACGAGGCGATCAGCACGACTACGCTGGCTTATACCGTGATCCCCGATCCGGGCGGTTGGAGCGCGCAGTGGAGTCCCAACCGGCACGTGGCAACGCTGTCTCACTATGCCTTTGCGCCGGGCACCTGGTACACCGTGACGGTGAGCCAGGCGCGGGACCTGGCGGGCAATGACCTGGTCGCCGGGCCCGTGCGCTGGAGCTATCAAGCGGTCCAGCAGCTCTACCTGCCACTCACGCTCCGCACCTGGGCACAGCCTTAGGTAGCCGTGTGTGTTTCACCAGGAGGTCGCCATGCACTGGCGTTCATCAGCCGTGGGATGAAAATTGGTTCGTAGTAACGCGCTTATGAAATTTAACCAATAAATTCGGATATCCTTATTTGCGAAGCCTATCCCATATTTGGCGGTAGCCCTTCAGAGCAAAATATCCGGATTATTTAGTTAAAATTCATTAGCGCGTTGGACGGCGCTAAAGCGCCTCACTACCAACTCTTTACGCTCTTTTCAAAGGAGATTTCATCCTTCCGCCTTCATCCTTCATCCTTTCAGAAGGCTTTCACCAGCGGTGGGATAAAAAATGTGAGCAGTGAGCAGGAAACAGGAACGCTGCTCTCTGCTCACTCCTTAAACTGGTTTCTTTATTTCGGGGAGGGAGGTGCAGCCATGGAATCTGGAGACCTGTTTGCCTGGCAAGTGCCGGCGGACCGCTTGCCCTACCGCCGGCTCTTCGTGACCGTGAGCGGCGCGCATCTGTACGGGTTCCCCTCGCCGGATAGCGATGTGGACCTGCGCGGCGTCTTCCTGCTCCCGCTGCCGGCGGTGGTGGGGCTGCACCCGCCGGTAGAGACGGTGACCGCCACCTTCAGGCAGGCCGGGCAAGAAATTGATCTGGTCGCCCACGATCTCAAGAAGTTCCTGCAGCTGCTCTTGAACAAGAACGGCTATGTGCTGGAGCAACTCTATTCGCCGCTCGTGGTAGAGGGCGGCCCGGAGCTGACCGAACTGCGCACCCTGGCGCGGGGCGCCATCACCCGTCACGTCTACCACCACTACGCCGGCTTTGCCCGCCACCAACAGCAGCTGCTGGCCGCCGCGCAGCCGCCCACGGTCAAGATGCTGTTGTATCTCTATCGGGTGCTGCTGACCGGCATCTGGTTGTTGCGAACCGGCGAGGTGGAGGCGCACCTGCCCACGCTCAGCCAACAGTTCGGGCTGCCGTTCCTGGCCGATCTCATAGCGCAGAAGCGCCAGGAACACGCGGACCTGCCGGAGACGGCGCTGGCCGCGCATGAAGCGCCCCTGGCCCGCCTGCAAGCCGAGCTGGAGGCCGCGTTTGCCACGACCGCGTTGCCCAACATGCCAACGACCTCCGCCGCGCTGGAGGAGTTCCTGATCCGCTTGCGCTTGGAGGGCCGATGAGCGCGCCTTTTTGGGAGACCAATCTCATCTACCGCGTGGTGACCGGCAGCCAGGCCTACGGGCTGGCCACGGAGACCAGCGACACCGACACGCGCGGCGTCTGCATCCCGCCCGCCCATATCCTGTTGGGGCTGACACCGTTTGAGCAGTGGGAAAATCCCACCCATGACCACGCCATCTACGCGCTGAGCAAATTCGTGCAGCTGGCACTGGTTTGCAACCCCAGTGTTGTGGAAATGCTCTATACGCCGCCGGAGTGTGTGCTGTTGATGAACGAGTATGGGCGCGAGTTGGTGGCGCACCGGGCGCTTTTCCTGACGCGCCAGGCAGGGCGCACCTTCAGCGAGTACGCGCTGGCCCAACTGCATCGCCTGGAAGGCCATCACCGCTGGCTGGTCTCGCCGCCGGCTCACCCCCCGGCGCCAGAGGAGTTCGGAGGGTGGGCCGTGGCCGGACGGTACAAGTTTCCCGACCACGAGGCGCAACGGGCTTACCAGAACGCGCTCAAGCAATGGAACCAGTATCAGACCTGGCGGCGGGAGCGCAACCCGGAGCGGGCGGCGCTGGAGGCCCGCTATGGCTACGACACCAAACATGCCATGCACCTGTTGCGGCTGTTGCAAATGGGGCTGGAGATTTTGGAGACCGGCGTGGTGCAGGTCCGCCGGCCAGACCGGGAGTGGCTGCTCGCGGTGCGGAACGGGGCGTTGACGTATGAAGCGTTGCTGGCGCAGGCCACGGCGATGGCGGCGCGGCTGGCCACCTTGTATGAGACCTCGTCGCTGCCGGAGACGCCGGATTTCGCGGCCGCCGAGGCGCTGGTAGTGGCGTTGCACGCGCGTTTCCTGCGGGAGCAGGGAGCGCTGGAGGGTTAGAAGAGCGGGCGCCCACCTGAGGGGCGCCCGCTGAATGTGAATGCTCAGGACCGCCGGAGAGCTAACGCCGGCAGCGCCGGCCGATCCCCACCAGCCCTAATCCGACCAGAAGGAGCCACCCGGCCCCCCAGAGGTGGGCCGCTCCCCCCGAAACCGGCAACAGCATCGGGGACGCCGTCGCCGTGGGCGGCTCCGCCGTGGCGACCGGCGCTGCGGTGAGGGACGGTGCCACCGTCGGCGCGGGCGTGACCGTCGGGAGCGGCGGCGGCGTGGGCCGGGTCGCCGTGGGTGAAGGCTCCTGGGCGACCGGCGCCGCCTGCACCCAGGAGCTGCTCAGGGCCAGGCCGAGAGCCAGCAGCCCCAGGAGCGCGCCCCATAGCCAGCGCTGGCTCATCGCGCCCCCTCCGCTAACGGCTGCGCCGGGCGCGCCGGCAGGGGCGGCAGCGTCCCCGCTTCGCGGAAAGCCACTCCCGTCCCGGTGAACGTGACCGGGCCGTAACGGTTGTTCGTCTCATCCACTTCCCCCACCGCGCCCCAGGGGTTGGCCGGGTGGTAGGAATCCGCGTAGGCCCAGACGGTGTGCGATCCCGCCGGGTAGGTGGCCGGCCACCGGCTATAGTCTGCCCGGTAGAAGGCGTCGTGGAGCGTCAGCGTCAGGCTGCCCCCGGCGGCGAGCTCCGGGATGAACCAGGCCGCGCCGCCGTAGCCGGGGTTCAGGTCCCACCAGGATTGGTTGCCCTGCGGCGGGGTCGCGGGGTCAAAGTAGGCATCCACCCAGAAGCTGCGCGCTGCGCCCAGGCCATGATTGGCAACCTGCACCTGCACCGCACCGGGATCGGCCGGGTTGACCGCCACCTGCGTCACCACCAGATCGGGCCGGGAATCGTAAGCGCGCAGCACCAGGGGCAGGTAGACAGAGCGCGGGCGCGTAACAACCCGGAACCAGAAGTCGCCGCCGACCACGCCCTGCCGGGCCAGTTGGGTGAAGGTGTCGGTGAAGACCCCATCGGTGCGGCGGATGCCCAACAGCCGCCGCAGCGTGGCGGTGGCGTGGAAATCCCCGTTGTCCCATTCACCTTCCGCCGGCTCCACCCAGAAAGAGACCTCCACGACCCGCGCCCCGCCCGGCGTCAGGTCGCCCAGGTGCCAGGTGACGCTCTGCTCATCCGCGGCGTTCCACAAGGGGGTTGCGCCGATCGGCGTGACCCCGGCGGGCAGCTGCAACGTGATGATGACATCATCGGCCACCGCGTCGCCCTCGTTGTAGGCGGTGATGCGCACCGTGACCGCGCTCGGCTCATCGGGGATCACGCAGATCTCGCCCAGGCCGATGTCTGCCTGCCGGGCGGTGCGGGCCAGTGAGGGGGGATCACCACTCTGGCAGAGGTAGGAGACCCAGACCGTCGCGCCGTGCGCTTCCACGATGACGCGCGGGCCGCGCTCCGTCCAGGTCAGCTGGAAGGGATCGGTGTAGGCAATGCCGGGTCCCTCGTTGACCACGTTGGGGCCGTGCACGGCGTGCAGCAGGCGGGCGCGCGCCGCCACCATCAGCGGGCCGGAGGCGGCGGGCAGCGTCTGCCAGGCCGGCGGCAGCTCAAACGTGACGGTGCCTTCCGTCACGGTGAAGGGCAGCGTCGGTGTCAGCGTGGCGAAGAGCTCGCCGGCGGTATCGGAGAGGACCTGGCCGGCATCGTGATCCAGCGCGGCGCGCAGCGCGTTGAGCGTCACGGGGTCGGTGATGAGCACGGCGGCCTCTAAGGTGACGTTCTCCGGCAGCGTATCGGTCAGCACCAGCCCCTGCGCTGGCGCGGCCACGTACTGCGGCGCTGGATCGCCCGGCCGTTGGAGCGCCAGACGCACCGGCGGGGCCTCGTAACCGGCGGGCAGGTTGTCGGCGGTGAGCACCACCGGAATTTCAATCACCGTACCCCAGAGCGCGGGGTCTATCTCGTCGCTGACGGTCAGCTCAAAGTACCAGACGCTCCGCCAGGCATCGGGCACCTCAGTGCGGTTGAGGAAGGCCAGTTCCGGCCAGATCGGCTCCGGCGCAGTGGTCGGATCGGTGTAGAGCGCCGTGACGGTGATCCCCGGCGGGGGCAGCAGGCTAACGTTGAGGTGCGTGAGTGTGAGGCCGGTGTTGTTGTCCAGCGACTCCCGGACCCGGACGCGCTCGCCCGGCCCCAGGA
This sequence comes from uncultured Anaerolineales bacterium, assembly GCA_964437445.1. Classification (GTDB taxonomy): domain Bacteria; phylum Chloroflexota; class Anaerolineae; order B4-G1; family SLSP01; genus CAYTGR01. The sequence continues at coordinate 4,758 of CAYTGR010000026.1, forward strand.
CGGCGTGGAAGAGCGTCTGGCCCTCGCGTCCGCCCGCGTAAGTTGTCGCCACAAAGTCGCCGTAGCCCCAGCTCTTTATGAAGGGATCGTAATCGGCCGCAAAGGTGCGCGGTTCATTGGGGTCGCTGACCGTGTAGAGGAACAGGAGCGTGTCGTTGTAGACGCTGACCGCCGTCGGCCCGCCCCACTTGGTGACAGCGCCGTCGCTGCGGAAGCCCTCGGCGACCTGCACGTGCGCATCGTAAACCTCGTAGCGGTTCGGCCCGGCGATGGGCTGCCGGTAGACCAGCCGGCCGCCGTCATGCAGTTTGTAAAGCCCTTCACGGTTGAAGGGATAGTTCTCAATCGTGGCCGAAACCACGAACGAGGCCCATGAGCCCGGCGGGATGGTCTGCTGGAAGTAGAGGGAATCGTAAGCCGTTTGCTCCGCGACCGTGAGCAGGGTGGTTGCGCCCGGCCCGGCATTCCGCCAGGAATCGTACCAGGTCGCCCCTTCCGGCCCGATCTGGATGCCCAGCCCGTGGAAGACGGGCAGTTCAATCAGGTTCTCGTCCGCCGGAATCGTCAGGTTGGAATCGCCGGCGCTGTAGGTCTTGCCCAGCAGGCGCAATTGCGCCGTGTTCAGGCGGGTGGGGATCTCCTTGACCGGCCGATCCACGATGCCATCGCCGTCGCTGTCAATCCAGAGGCCAAAGGTGACGGCAAACCCGGCGTGTTGCTCGGCCAGCAGGTCACAGGTCCCGCAGGAGTCCCAATCCCAGACATCGTAGAAGGTGGCCCGCAGCGTCATGGTGTGGGTGCGCGACCAGACATCCTGCCAGCTGAGCGTGGGCAGGGTGGGCGCGGCGGGCGCGTAAGGCTCGGCGGCGGGCAGGTACTCACGGAAGGGCACGGGGTCGGTCCCCGCCATCACGTAGACCGAGCCGGCATCGTAGGGCAGGACGACGGTGTTCTCGCGTGGCGTCCCCTGGAAGACCACCTCGCGCCCCAGCAGCTCGTAGGAGTGGACGCCGAAGCGGACGGCGGGTTCTTCGTACCAGTAGCCGGGGAAGTCACCCAACTGCCAGGTGAGCGGGTAGCAGGGCAGGAGCAGCTGGTGATCCGCCGTGACCGTGATGGCGTCGGTCAGGGTGGGGGGAATAGTGACAAACGAGCCGTAATCGGTGACGGTGCCGGTGGCCCGCAGCGGCGGTGGGTCGGTGTGGATGCCGTAGGTGCTGGTGAAAACGCACCAGTACTTTTCCGGCAGTGCGCGCCAATCGTCTAAGGTGATCGTCTGCGTCGGCGAGGTCGCGCCCTCCCAGGCCGGGTAGACCGCCCGCCCGCGCCAGAGGTACGGCTCGTTCAGCATCCAGATCGTCTCACCATCGTTGGTGTTGAGGATGACGTGCTGATTTTCCAGCCCGACGAAGGGGACAACCAGGTAAGCCCAATCGGTCAGCACCACCGTGCTGGCGAGCGTGGATTCTTTATTCTCTAAGGGCAGCGCCAGGTCCAGGTAAAGCCCTTCGGCGGGGATGCGGTAGTGGCGGTCGCCCTCCAGGTCGCGGTCGCCGACCAGGCGGGCCGCCATCTTCGCGGTGAGCACGAAGGGCCGGTGCGCAACGGCCACCGGCTTGCCCGTCGGCTCCGTGTAGGCCAGCTCGCCCCGGCTGAAGGTACTCACACCGGCCCGCAACACCTGCGGATCGGTCTCTGCCTGGTAGGTAAGCGTCACCGCCGTCCGGACCTCCAGGTAATCCAGATCCCAGACGATGACCGTTTCGCCCTCTGAGGTGGTGTAAAGGTCGGTGGGGGGCGGCGTCACCGTCTCGGTCAGCACCGTGTAGCCGGGCGCTACCCGCTCGGTGACGACGGCGGCGCTCAGCGAGTCATCCCACAGGTTGGCGGCGACCAGCGTCACGCTGACCGGCACGGTCTCGTAGGCCGGGAACTCGTGCGGCGGGTAGAGCGGGTTAAAGGTCTGCACCGCGTCACCGTAGAGCTCAGCCTTTGCCGCCAGCCCCCACAGGAGCGCATCCATGAAGAGGGGGGTTTCCAGCCGGTGGGTGGGGTCGGTCGGGTGGCCGACGACGCCAAGCACCTGCCCGGACCCGGCTTCATAGCGCACCACGGCGGGCGCTTCCCAGATATCCGCATTGGTGAACCGGGCGATCACCTCCAGCCCGGCGGTTGGGTAAAGCAACGGGTCATCCAGCAGATAGAGCGTCTCGGTCAGCCAGGCGTAGGCCAGCGGCGATTCCGGCATGACCAGCGCCAGCTGCCCCCGGTTGAGGCGCTGGTCCTCCGGGTCGGGCAGGGCGAGCGTCATGAAGGGGTCTACCGTGCCCTCCGGGAGGAGGCCGGCCGCCTCGGCCACAAAGAGGCCGGTGCCCTGGGCGTAGAGCGTCCCGCCGCCCTCCACGAAGGCGCGGATGGCTTCCAAAGCGCCGCTCTCCTCCAGCGTGGCCAGGACGGCCTCGCGCGCGTCGTTACGGAAGGCGGGGACGAGCAGCACGTCATAGCCGGCCAGATCAGCGGTGAGCTGCGTGTCGGTCAGCACGGTGTAGGGGACAGCACCCAGCAGGTAGCCATCCAGCAGCTGGCGGAAGTCGGCCAGTTCCCAGCCGGCGACGACTTCGCCGCCGTCCTGCGTGGGTACCATGACAGAGGAGCGGAAGAGCGCCACGCGGCCAGGGCGCAGCGCATAGGCGCGCGGCAGCGCCGGCGGCGCCGCCACCTCCGTATGCGTCACCGTCGTGGCCAGCCCCTCGGGCGCGATGAGATCGCCGGGGAGCACCGCTGGTTCGGCCAACGGCGCGGCGGCCCACCAGAGCCGCCCGCCCCCGTAGAGATGCGTCAGCCCGTCATGATAAGCGGTGCGTACCTCCGGCTGTGCCGGGCCGAGCGGGATGATCGTGGCCGGCTGCGCCGAGGCGGCGCGCAACGGGCGTCCCAGGCCGGCGGCGAGAAGCGCCAGCGCGGTCAATGTTACCAGAAACGTCAACAGGATACGCCAGAATTGCATAGAGTCCCTCCTGAATAGACTATAAAGTTGGGGGGTCTTGCCCCACTTTCCATTGACCCACCCGGTGAGCAATGGTACAATAAAGATAAATCCCAGGTGATCAGATGAGTGTTTCAACCATGACGTTACAGATTCCAGTCGGCCTCTACCGCCGGCTGCAATCCCTGGCTGCTCGTGAGCAGTGCACGCCAGAGGCCATGTTGGAACAATGGGTCAATGCAGGCGCGCAGGGCGCGGTGATTGTTACCAACCCAGCGTTGCGCGGCGGTCGCCCGATCATTGCCGGCACGGGGATTACCGTGCGCACCATTGCCGGACTCTACAAACTGGGACTATCAGCGGAAGAGATTGCCGGTGAGTTGCCTTTGACGTTAGCGCAGATTTACGCGGCGCTGGCCTATTATCACTTGCACATGGAAGAGATCGAAGCCGACATCCAGGCTGACGCGGAGAGTGCCTTGATGCACAACGCCGGGGTGTGACTGCGTTCCTTAATCCGGCTCTATTTGGATGAAGATTCAATGCGTGCCAGTCTGCTTCGCGCGTTGCGCGCTCGGCAGGTAGATGTCACAACCGCTGCCGAAGCCAACTTGTTGGGCTATCCCGATGAAGAACAGTTAGTTTATGCGACGGCCCAGATGCGAACGATTTTCACCTCAACCGGGGCGATTTTGCGCGGTTACACAAAGCCTGGTCGGCTGCCGGACAATCCCATGCTGGGATTATCGTTTCTGACCAACTGGAAACCGGCATTGTGGTGCGCCGTCTGCTTAAACTGCTGGCGACACGTTCTGCTGAAGAAATGTGTAACCAGTTTGAGTATTTGAGCAACTGGCGTTAATTGTTAACGTGCGGCCCCGCCCGCTAAGGCGGGGCTTTTTTGTCAGGCGGTTGTCTCTGCGTGGCGCGGCGGTATCCTTTCACCGCTGGGAGGCCACCGAGGTTGTGTTGTTCAAGACCAACGGCAAGCAAACCTGCCGGATGCTGTCGGGATCATCGTATTCGTAAGCGCCAAGATCGGGCAGCGGGTCGCGCCGGATGCCGGTGATGTCATACGTCACGCCGGAGGGTAGCCCCCGATTGCGCGCCGGTGATGCTGCCGTGAGATGGTAATCGCCCGTACCAACAAAGGCCGGATCGCCGGTAAGATCACGAGTGCGGGTAATAAAGCCGTTGCCTGTAATCTGTGTTTCCGTAAGATGGTGCCACAACGTCGCTGCCAGCCGTACCGTTGAGGGGCTGGGACTGTAGTCCACTACCTGGACACCCACTCCCGGCCCGGCCAGAATGGTATTGGTTAGCGCCACCATTGCCGGCCCTTGACCGGAGTTCTGCACCCACACGCTGGCAACACCGTTATCGGCGAGGGTGGTATGCCACGCTCGCACATTGCTGCCAATGGCAATCAATCCAGAGCCATCGTTACCCGCGCTGACCGTGTTGGTCATCACCACGCGATTATTCCACAGCAAAAGCCCGTTGGTATTGCTTAGAATTTCATTATCCGATAGCGAGACCACTATTCCCATATCTATCGCCAGCCCATGGCCACCGGTGTTGTACTCAATGCGATTCTGCCTTAAGGTGACGGTATCGCTGTTGAGATAAAGCCCACTGGCCAGGGAACCGCCTTCGTTGTGGTGGATGTGACATCGGCTGATGGTCACAGCGCCGCCCTCAGCGTAGAGGCCGCCGCCGCTACCCTCTGCGTAACCGTGGGTGATGCCCAATCCTTCCATCGTCACGGCGATGGGGGGCTGTCCCGTCGGCGCAGCAATCACGCCGCCGCGCCCCTGCCCCTGTGGATTGATGACGGTGGGGTAGCTGAGGGGCTGCGAGACCGTCCAATCGGTGACGGTATAGCCGCCCCGCACCGTCAGTGGTTTGCTGATGAACATGGCTTGCGTGATCACCTGCGTCCAGCCGCCCAGGGCATATGGGAACGCGGTCACGGCAGTATAGACGCCCCCCGCCACGCGGATTTCGTCGCCGGGCGCGGCGGCGTCAATGGCCGCCTGGAGCGTGGCGTAGCACGGCGTCGCGCCCGCGCAGTCGGCGTGCGGCGCGACATAGCGCGTGGCCGGCGCGGCGCCGGCGCCCCAGGCGAGCAGCATGAGCGCGGCCAGAGAGAGGGTGAGCGATAGGATCAAGAGACGCATCATTATCGTATTCCTGACCCGTGTACGTGTAGTGGTTCAACGCCGGGCAATCTTGCAGCAGATTCCCGTACTCGTTGTACTTCCACTGGCAGACGTCCGCGCCGGATTCGTCCGTGAGGGCGACGACGCTCTGCCAACTCCACGCCCGCTAAAGGGCTAACGGGCGCTGTGGAGCGCCGGCTTGGGGACCAGAGGACTACAGGTATGCGGATCATTCAATTGTTGCTAATAAGTTTTGTCTTCAGGCGGTGAATACCATTGATTTTATTTTAGCAGGGCCGCTTGGTAATTGCAATAGTACCAAAGTACCCAATAGAGTAAGAAAGAAGTTTGATAATTTTTCCACCGATTTCCTCTTGACAACCGCCGGCGTTTGCTGTATAGTTGCGATACCCCTCCCCCCCCCTGGGGGGGAGGGGGTGATGGGCCAGGAATCTGGCAGAACAAAACAGGGAGGCCAAATGCACGATCAGCATCAACCTGAGCCGATGCGGCACGGGACGCATCACGAAGAGGCCCTCAAGCGGCTCAAGAACGCCGAAGGGCACTTGCGCGGCATCCAGCGGATGTTGGAAGAGGACGCTTATTGCATAGACATCATTCGCCAAATTCAGGCGGTGCAGGCGGCGCTCAACAAGGTGAGTGCGCAGATTCTGGCAGAGCACCTCAATTCCTGTGTCATGACGGCGGTGCGCGGCGACGATCCGGCGGAGCGCGAGCGGGTACTCCAGGAGATCGCCACTGTGTTTGAGGCCGCGACCAAAGTGTAGCCGGAAATATTTCAAGAGGCTACTGCAAAAAGCCTGAAATCTCACGCCAAGCCCGCAAAGATTTTCTTCAAATAATGGTTGCTTGGCGTCTTAGTGACTTTGCGTGAGGCTTTTTTTGCAGCGAAGTCAAGATTAAAAAATGGAGGAAACAATGACAACTGTAACGTACACGATCCCCAATATCTCTTGCCAGCACTGCGTGCGCACGATTAAGACCGAGCTGGGGGAGCTGGCCGGTGTGCAAGCGGTGGAGGCGGATCCCCAGACCAAACAGGCGCGCATCACGTTTGAGGCACCGGCCACCGAGGCGCAGATCAGAGCGCTGTTAGCCGAGATTAACTATCCGCCGGCAGCATGAGGCCAGCGGGAAGAACCCTCTGCTTACGGCTCTCTGCTCTCTATTCCCTGTTTTCTTATATCTGGTGAACGATGGCTGAAACCCGTCACTTAACGTTGCCTGTCACCGGGATGACCTGCGCCAATTGTGTGGCGACGGTGGAGCGCAGCTTGAAAAAAGTCCACGGCGTGCAGGGGGCTACGGTCAATCTTTCCTCTGAGCGGGCCCTGGTGGAGTTTGATCCGACGCTGGTCCGGCTGGCGGATTTGATCGGCCGGGTGGAGCGCGCCGGCTACGGCATCGCCACCGGGGAGGCCGACCTGACGCTGCGCCGGTGGAGCGACGCCACCGCTGCGCCGCGCCTGGAAAAGGCGCTCGGCCAGCTGGAAGGCGTGCTGACCGCCCAGGTCAACCCGGTTTCGGGGCGCGTGCGCGTGATTTACGTTCCCACGATCATCACGCAGGCTGAACTGCGGCGCGCCCTTGCCGCGGCCGGTTTTGAGGCCATGGAGGCCGGCGGCGAGGCGGAGGATATAGAAGCACGCGCGCGGGAAGCCGAGATCGCCCAGCAAAAGCAGTTGCTCATCATCGGGCTGATTTTTACCGTGCCGCTGTTTATCCTTTCCATGGGGGGCGATGTAGGGCTGTTCCCCATGGCCTGGATGCATCTGCCGTGGTTCAAACTGCTGTTGTTGCTCCTGGCGACCCCGGTGCAGTTTTATGTGGGCGGACAATATTATAGCGGCGCGTACAAGTCGCTGCGTAACGGCGCGGCAAACATGGATGTGCTGGTAGCATTGGGCAGTTCGGCGGCCTATTTCTACTCACTACCGGTGGCATTGGGCTGGCTCGATGGCCATTTCTATTTTGAGACGGCGGCGGTGATCATCACCCTCATCAAGTTGGGCAAATTCCTGGAAGCGCGCGCCAAAGGGCATACCAGTGACGCACTTAAAAAGCTGATGAGCCTGCGCTCCAAGACCGCGCGCGTCGTGCGGGAGGGGCAAGAGCTGGAAGTGGCTGCGGACGATGTCTGTGTGGGCGACTTGGTGCTGGTCCGCCCTGGCGAGAAGATCCCGGTGGATGGGGTGGTGGTGGAGGGGCGCTCTTCGGTAGACGAATCGATGCTGACGGGCGAATCGTTGCCGGTGGAGAAGGGCCCCGGCAGCCCGGTCATCGGCGCGACGCTCAACCGGCTGGGGCTGCTCAGGGTTGAGGCCACGAAGGTCGGTAAAGAGACGGCCCTGGCACAGATCATCCGGCTGGTGGAAGAGGCGCAGGGGAGCAAAGCGCCCATTCAAAAACTGGCGGACCGGATTGCGGCTTATTTCGTGCCGGCGGTCATGGGGATCGCATTGTTCACCGCCCTGGTCTGGTACTTTCTCGTGCCGCCGCCGGTCAACGCCGAAATGAGCCTCTTCACCCGCGCACTGATTCGGGCGGTGGCCGTGCTGGTGATTGCGTGCCCCTGCGCAATGGGGCTGGCGACGCCAACCGCTGTGATGGTCGGCACCGGCAAGGGGGCGGAGTGGGGCATCTTGCTCAAATCGGGCGAGGCGCTGGAACGGGCCGGGCAGCTCACCACGGTGGTGTTGGACAAGACCGGCACCATCACCCGCGGGCAGCCGGCGGTCACCGACATCATCACGAATCACGAATCACGAATCACGGAGGATGAGTTGCTGCGGCTGGCGGCCTCGGTGGAGCGCGGGAGCGAACATCCGTTGGGCGAGGCGCTGGTGGCCGAGGCGGGCAATCGTGGCCTGACGCTAGGCGAGCCGGAGGGCTTCCGCGCGGAGGCCGGGCAGGGCGTCGTGGCGCAGGTTGACGGGCGCGCAGTATGGGTTGGGAATGCGCGGCTGATGGCGGCACTGGGACTTGCGCTGGCGGCCTGGGAAAGCGACCTGGCGCGATTGCAGGGCGAAGGAAAGACGGCGATGCTGGTGGCCGTAGATGGCGCGGTCGCCGGCCTGATCGCGGTCGCGGATACGGTCAAAGAGGGTTCGGCGGAGGCGATTGCGGCGCTGCACGCGCTGGGATTGCAGGTTGCCATGCTGACGGGCGACAACCGGCAGACGGCGGAGGCGATTGCGCGGCAGGTCGGCGTGGATCGCGTGCTGGCCGAGGTACTCCCCGGCGCTAAGGCGGCTGAGATCAAACGCTTCCAGGCAAGCGGGGCGGTGGTGGCGATGGTTGGCGACGGGATCAACGACGCGCCGGCGCTGGCGCAGGCCGATGTGGGGATCGCCATCGGCACGGGGACCGATGTGGCGCTGGCTTCTGCGCCGGTGGTGCTGATGAGCGGCGACTTGCGGGGTGTCGGGCGGGCGATTGCGCTCTCGCGGCGGACGCTGCGCACGATCAAACAGAATCTTTTCTGGGCCTTTTTCTACAATGTGGTGCTGATCCCGGCAGCGGCGTTAGGGCTGCTCAGTCCCATGCTGGCGGCGGGGGCGATGGCCTTCAGCAGCGTCTTCGTGGTGACGAATAGCTTGCGGTTACGCAACTACAAGTGATCGGGGCTCAGGTTTTGTTATCGTCTCGCGATGATCCCAATCCAATCTGAGGTTGGCTCATAGGGGGCGCCGGTCAGGTCGCCCCATAGACTTTGGATTGTAAAACCGTTGGATTCCAATTCGGCGCGGATGGTCTCAGCGGTATAGTCCTGGAACCAGTTGCGGTAAACACTGATTTTGCCGCCGGGCTCCACGACGATGTACTGGTCAAGGTAGACATCACCGGGGTAGGCAAATCCTTGCTCCAGCACCAGGTGGGGGTCGGGTTTCCAGAAACCGCTGGGGACGGCGTACCAGCCGTTTTTCAGCCCCTTCTGCTGGCGAAGGACGGGCGTGGAGACGTCCAGCACGAAATGCCCGCCGGGTTTCAGGGCCCGTTGCACGTTGGCGAGCAGGCGGGCGCGTTGCTCCGGGGCCAGCGGGCAGAAGTCGCCGTAAATCAACAGGGCGACGTCGTATAACGCTTCATCCTCCAGGTGCAGATAATTCTGGCAACGGTAGGTGATCGCCAGCCCCTCCTGGCGGGCTGCCTGCATCGCGTAATCAAGGGAGTTTTGCGAGAAGTCCACCCCCGTGACCTGTAGCCCATACCGCGCCAGGCGGCTGGCGTATAGACCCGGCCCGCAACCGAGGTCCAGAACACTGTCGCCGGCTCGCAAGCCCAACGTTTGCACTATCCAGGCGACAGAACGCTGGATTGTCTCCGGGCGGCGGCTGGCGGCGTCGGTGGCCGGATCCAGATGCGCTGCCAGCAGCTGGCGGGCGATGTGGGGGTCGGTCCAGAAGTGCTCCTCGCCCGGGGCGAAGAGGGACGGCCGTTCCTGCAGCCGGCACAAGGCGTTGAGGTCAAGCGCCGGTCGGGTGATTTCTTCAATCACGTTTTCACCCTTATTTCTCTGTATAGCCAGGTTGTACTGATGACTCAGTGGTCACCCAAAAACCCGTGCGGCTCCCATCGGAGCCGCACGGGTTAATTCTTGTGCCGAGAGGAGGATTACTTTTTCTTCTCCTCTTCCACTTCCTCTTCCTTCTTCTTGCGGATCACTTCTACCTCGGCGGCGGCTTCGGTCGTGACCTCGGCGATCACTTCTTCGGCCTCGGCGGCGGTGACCTGGGCTACCATTTCGTCGGCGTCGGTCAGGACGGTCAACCCGGGCGGGAGCACCAGATCGCGCACGAAGATGGCCTGCCCGAGCTCCTTAAGACCGGAAATGTTGACTTCAATGGCGGGCACCAGAGCGGTGGGGAGACATTCCACCTCTACCTCATCCAGCAGGTGCAGCAATAGCCCGCCGAAGTTCTTCACGGCCGGAGATTCCCCGACCAGGATGATTTGGATCGGCAGCCGGATTTTCTCCGCCAGGTTCAGCACCTGTAGATCCAGGTGGCGTAGATTGCGCTTGATCGGATCACGCTGCAGGTCCCGGATGATGGTGGTGTAGGGCACGGGCGTCCCTTCCACATGAACCTGTACCAACGTGCTGCTGCCGGCCTGGTGTGCCACCCGTTCGGCCTCGCGCGCCTCAAATTGCACCGGGATCGGATTCACCCCGTATCCGTATAAAATCCCCGGTATCAGCCCTTCCCGTTTCAGAGCATTGACCTGCTTCCCAATCACCGTCCGCGGGGTCGCGTTGAGTTCCAGCTGTTTCATTTTACTCCTCGTTCACGTCAAGCTTAACCTGATCCAGGTGTGGATCATCCCTGTTTAGTTTTATCAATCAAATGGGCCGCAGGTTTTGCGGCCCATCTCGATAGGCCGGGGTATTGTAACGCAAACCGCCGGTTTGTCAACCGCTCAAGCGGCGAGTTTTCCGGGAGAGCATGAGGTTGTGGCAGTGCCGTGACCACAACTAACTCCCTTTGTCCCTTTGTCTGTTTGTGGTATAGTTGTAGGGGTAACGCTGGAATCCTCGGCGGGTCCTTCGGCAGCATCACGGCGGGCCCGGCGGGATTTCTCAGGACGGTATGGGCAAATACCGATGAGACGAGGTGGACGATGGAATTTTCCCCGGCTGTAGAAGTGATCTGGAACCTGGCGGCAAACGAAGCGGTGGCTGCCCAGATGCGGGAGATTGAACCGGAGCATTTTTTCTGCGCTCTGCTCAAATTCTGTGACCTGGAAAACGCCGAGCTGGAAAAGCTGGCCCCGACACCCCTGGCGGTCAAAGGGCTGATCGCTGAGCGCGACCGGCTGCGGTCTTTGCTCTCGGCGCGGTCCCTCTCCAGCACCGATCTGCGCCGCCAGCTGCGACAGACGTTGGGGCAGGGCACCTATCAGCATCAGGGCGGCGAGATTCACCGCTCGGAGGCCTCACGCCAGCTCTTTGCGCAGGCCTCTCAAGCGTTGCCCCGGCAGGGCGTGCTGGAATCGGTGGCACTGCTCCAGCTGTTGTTGGATAAGCCGACGCCGGCACTGGCCAAGGTCATCGGCGGGCGAAAAGGCAGTCCGCCGCCGGCTACGGTGCCTCCCCCTCCGCCCCCGCCAGCACCGGCCGGAGCGACGCCGCCCCCCCCGGAGGCGGGGACGCTGCTGCTGGATCTCTACGGCCGCAATTTGAGCGAAGAGGTGAAGACCGGCAGCCCTACCACGCCGCCGTGGATCGCCCCGCAGGTGAAAGTCTTGAGCTGGGCTGTGCAGGCCGCCGACGCCATGGATTTGCTGGTCATCTGCGAACCACCGGTGGATCTGGCCATGGTGCTCAAGGGACTGGCCCAGGAGCTGGGCGGCAAGAAAGTGGTCGGCCTTTTTGACCTGGGAGCGGTTTTCAGCGCGGCGCGGGATGACGCACGGCTGTTCTCTTCCCTCATCGGCCGGCTTTTGACCGAGGCCAACGTGAAAGACCTGGTGCTTTTCCTGGACGGCCGGTCTTTGCTCGTGTCGGACATCGCCCGGCTCATGCCGGCATTGCGGCCGGCCTTTGCTACTCCCGTGCCCCAACTGGGGGTCGTGGTGAGCGTGAGCCTGTATCAAGAGGCCATCCAGCCCGACCCGGAGCTGGACGATTTACTACGCCCCCTCTGGCTCCATCAACTGGGCGAGGTCGGGCCGCTGGTTGAACTGTAAGGCGGGAGGGAGCCATGTTGACCGGAGAGGCACCAAAACTGTTGACTGAACAGACCCAACAATTGTTGGAACAGGCCAAGGCCGAAGCGGCGGCGCGCGGAACTCCTGAGCTCGGAGTGGATTCGCTGGTGACCGTCGTCACCCGGCATGGGGAAGCCCGCGTCCTGCTGGCCAAAGCGTTGAACCTGGGGGAGGTGGCCCGGCCGCCGGAGTTCCCGCGCGGGCGGTCCATGCCGTTAATGGAGAAGATACCGCTCTCGCGCGAGGTCCAGGAGGTGCTGGCCGCAGCCCGGACACTTGCCACCCAGATGCCCGATTTGCTCCATCCGGGGCTGGTCGCGGTGCGCCATCTGGCCTGCGCCGTGGCCATGTCCCGCCCGGCCTGCGAGCTGCTGCAGGCCTCCCCGATCTCCGAAAAGACGGCATTGGAACAGCTGACAGCCTGGTACGAGGGCGATGCCGAGATGCCCGAGCTGAGCGCGTTGGGCTCCCGATTGCGGCTGCTCCGGGCGCAACTCCTGCGCAAAGTCTTTGGGCAGGATCATGCGGTCCAGGCCTTTGTGGAGGCGCTCTTCAACGCCGAAGTGGTTGCCCATGCGGACGTGGAGCGCAAGCGGCCCCGGGCCGTCTTCGTCTTTGCCGGACCGCCGGGGGTGGGCAAGACCTACCTGGCCGAGCTGGGCGCCGAGGCACTCCGGCGACCCTTCAAGCGCTTTGATATGACCGAATTTTCCGACCACCAGGCGCACCAGCAGCTGGTCGGCTTCCCGCCCAGCTACCAGGCCGCGCAGGCCGGCTCGCTTACCGGCTTCGTCGCCGAAAATCCCACCGCCTTTTTGCTTTTTGACGAAATTGAGAAGGCGCATCCCAACACGGTCAATCTGTTCTTGCAGGTGTTAGATGCCGGCCGTTTAGAGGATAAATTCACCGGCAAGACGGTCTCCTTCCGCGATACGGTGATGATCTTCACCACCAACGCCGGGGCCTCGCTCTACGACCGCCCCAACGAGACCGGCGCGAGCGCGGCCAATGCGGCGTTCCACCGCCGGACCATACTGGATGCGCTGCGCACGGAGAAGAACCCCACCACCGGGCAACCGGCCTTCCCGCCGGCGCTCTGCTCCCGCCTGGCAACCGGCTACCCGGTTCTCTTTAACCACTTGGGCATCAATGAGCTGGAGCGGATTGCCCGCACGGAGCTGCAACGGGTGGCGGTGCTGGTGGAGCAGCAATATTACAAAGTGATTACCTTTGATGACATGCTGCCGCTGGCGCTGGTGCTGCGGGAGGGCGGACTGACCGATGCCCGCACGGTGCGTGGCCAGAGTGAGACGTTTATCAAGACGGAGCTCTTCAAATTCTCGGAGCTTTACACCAAACGCCGGCTCCAGCGGGTCCTGGAGGGGGTGGATGCCCTCCACTTTGGGCTGGATGCGGCCGCCCCGGCCGACGCCGAGACCGCCAGTATCTTCCAGCCGCCCGGCAAATTAGCGGTGCTCCTGGTGGCCAGCCCGACCTTCGGTGACCTGGTCCAGCGTCATATCCCTGAAGTGGAATGGCGGGTAGCCAGCACGACGGTGGAGGCGTTGCAGATCCTGGCGACCACTGAAGTAGACCTGGCGCTGCTGGATATCTGGTTGGGCCAAAGCCCGCAGACCGCCCAGACGCTTTCCATGGGCACAGTCCGTATGTTTGATTTCATCCCGGCAGGCGCGCAGGCGTTGGCCGAAGGCCAGGAATGCCTGCACCGCATCCATGAGCGGCTGCCCAACCTGCCGGCCTACCTGCTCTCGTTTGTGGAAGCCGGGACGGAGGGGACGGTGGACGAAGTGCTGTTGCTGGCCTGTATGCGCAGCGGTGGCGCGCGCGGCGTCGTCCCGACCGAATTTGTCAACGACACCGCGCCCGACTGGCAGGAACGCCGCCAGCGCTTCATGCAGGCCTTGCAGGACATTGCGCTGCGGATGTACCGCGAAAAGAAAGTGCGGGCGCTGGCCCAACAGCGCAAGGCGCTCGCCTTTGACACCGTACCGACCGTGGATGTGGGCCAGCGCCGGGTCACCGTCCGCCTGCGGAACCTGCACCTGGCGCGGGCGGTGGCGGCCGAGGATGCCAGTGAGCTGCTGGACGACGTGGAACGTCCCAATGTGCGCTTTGCCGACGTCTTCGGGGCCGATCCGGCCAAGGAGGCGCTGCAATTTGTGGTGGATTGGTTGCACGATCCCAAGCGTTATGCCGCGCTGGGCGTGCGCCCGCCCAAGGGGATCCTCCTGCTCGGCCCGCCGGGGACCGGCAAGACGATGCTGGCCCGCGCGCTGGCCGGAGAATCCGACGTCGCTTTCTTAGTGGCCTCGGCGACCGATTTTGTCACGATCTGGCAGGGCAGCGGCCCCCAGAACATCCGTGATCTCTTTGCGCGGGCGCGGCGCTATGCACCCTCCATCCTTTTCATTGATGAGCTGGATGCCATTGGCCGGAAGCGCTCCGGCGCGGTTGGGGCCGGACGGGCCGAGGAATCCACGCTCAACGCGCTCCTCACCGAGATGGATGGCTTTGGCGCACCGACCCTGCGCCCGGTCATCGTCCTGGCAGCCACCAACCTGGCCGAACTCCTGGATGATGCACTCCGCCGGCGCTTTGACCGCGAGATTGAGGTCCCGCCGCCGGATAAGGCGGCCCGGCTGGCCTACCTGCGCCATGAGTTTTCCGGCCGGCAGCAGGTAGAGGTCTCTGATGCGACGTTGGAGAGCATTGCCGGCCGCTCGGCCGGCATGACCATCTCCGACCTGCGGCGGGTGACCAACGAGGCGGCCGTGATGGCGGCCCGGCGTGGCGAACTGTTGACCGATGCCATTCTGGAAGAGGCGTTTGAGAAGCTGCGGATGGGTGAGGCGAGCAAGGTGCCCGACGCGGCCACGTTGGCACGCATTGCTCGCCACGAAGGGGGGCACGCGCTGGTCGGCTGGTTCACCGGTAACCCGCCGGTGCAAGTGACGGTAGTGGGGCGCGGCAGTGCCGGTGGCTACGTGGAGCGCGAGGCGCAGGAAGAAAAGATCATCTACACGCGCGCTGAGCTGGAGCAACTGATCTGCCAGGCGATGGGAGGGCGCGCCGCCGAGCTGCTTTATTACGGTGATGCCGAGGGCCTCTCCACCGGGGTGGCAAGCGATTTGCGCAACGCGACCTGGTGGGCCACGCGGATGATCCGCGAGTTTGGCATGAGCGACGCGATCGGGCAGGTTTTCCTGGACCCGGAGTCGGCGCGCGAGGGCGAGGTGGCCGTTCAGGTCAATCAGGCGGCCGAGCGCATCGTGCGGACGCAGCTGGAGTGTGCCCGGCAGCTGTTGGAGACCCACCGTGACGCGCTGGACCGGCTCGCCGCCGAGCTGCTGGACAAGAACCGGCTTGCGCGGCCCGACCTGGAGCGGATTTTAGGCCCGCTGCCCTGAAACATCAAACGCAGGGCGTGTTGCGTATTCCGTTGACGCAACACGCCCTGCGGGATCAGGAGTGTGGTGGTTTTAAACGGTGCACCAGCTCACGCTGCCCCGACCAGCGCCTTGGCCACGGCTACGGCGCGGCTGGCATCGGGGGCGTATCCGTCGGCGCCGATCTGACGGGCGAAGCTCTCGGTCACCGGCGCACCCCCCACCATCACTTTGACTTTATCGCGCAGCCCGGCGGCCTGGAGGGCCTCCAGCGTGGTTTTCATGGCGGGCATGGTGGTGGTGAGCAGCGCCGAAAGCGCGACGATCGTCGCGCCTTCCTGCGCTGCGGCGACAAAGCGCTCTGCCGGCACGTCGGTCCCCAGGTCTACGATCTCAAAACCGGCGCCCTCTAACATCATACAGACCAGGTTCTTGCCGATGTCGTGCAGGTCGCCCTGGACGGTGCCGGCGGCCACCTTGCCGGGGGAGGCAACGTGGGCAGCCACCAGGTGCGGTTTGAGCAGCGCCAGCCCCTCCTGCATCGCGCGGGCGGCGATTAACATCTCCGGCACGAAGTATTCGCCTTCCTCAAAGAGCCGGCCAACCTCTGCCATAGCGGCGATCATCCCCTGATTGAGGATCTGCTCCGGGGCCAGGCCCTGCGCCAACGCAGCCTGTACCTCGGTCTTCACAGCCTCGCGGTCGCCTTCCAGGATGCCGTTGAAAATAACGGTGAGCGTTGAGTCCATCTTGTTCCCTCCCTGTAGCAGTCAAGTCAAGCCCTGAAAGTGGCTAAGAAAGCTTCGGCTTCGGCGGCGCTCATCTCCTGTTGGATGAAGAGCGCAAAGCCGCGTCCACCCAGTGCGCGCACGATGGTCTGTGCCCCGGCCGGACTGACGTAGAGCTGGCAGAGCTTGCCGGCGTCGCGGATCTTTTTGAGCACCGGCAGCCATTCCTCCGGCGGCGGCGCGCCGTCGCCTGGAATCCACTGGATGCCGCGCAGCTTGGGCAGGCTCAGCAGCAGCTCCAGATGGCGGAGCTGCCCTTTGCCGTCCAGGTGGTAAAAGGGATAGGGGATGGCTGCGCAGCAGGCCGCCAGGTCGGGCAAGACATAGCGTTCAAACATTTTGGGGGAAATCATGTAGGCGAAGTCGCTCTGGAGCATGTAGCAGGGCGCCGGCGCCCAGAGCGCGGCCCAGGGGGTGCGCCCGCGCTGGGCAGGTGCCAGCAGGCTCTCCAATTCGCGGTAGTACCGCAGCCAGAGCGCGGTCAGCGCTTGCGTCAGGCGGGCCACTTCCTCCGGCGCATCGTAGAGCTCTACCAGCAGCTGCGCGGTGGTGTGCAAAGCGGCCAAAATATCCAGATTGCCGCCCAGATCGGTGTAGCCGACGCAGACCTGCTCGCCCCAGCGCTCAGCAGCCCGGCGGGTGAGCGCTTGCACTCGCTGCCACCAGGCGTTTTCGGGATCATAGCTCAGCTGGAGCTCCTGGATGGGCCGGCGGGGCAGCGGTTCAAACCAGACCGTCTCGGTCTCCGGAGCCGGGCGGACGGTAGCCCCCAAAAAGCCGGCGACGACGCCCGCGCCGCAGTTGGGCCACCACTTGGGGAAAGCATCGCCATACCAGCGGGTGGTTGCCAGCACTGCTTGATAGGCATCCAGCACGGCATCTACCGGCAGTTCCAGCGGGTAGGCCGCAGCGATCCGGGGGGCGGTAGGCAGTGTGCCATCAGGGAGCGGGACGCGGCCCTCAATCAGGATTAGCGGGCGTTCCAGTTCCCCGGCCCACCAGGCGTTCCAATCGCGGGCCAGCCGTTCCCAGTCCTCGGCAGTGAATGAAATCGGTAAGGATCCCATGCCATCTCTTCCGGGCCGTGAATGGTAGACTTGGGTGATTTGACTCTATTGTACACCCAAAAGGCCAAATGTAAAGTGTCACTTTACATATTGGGAAGTGAGGCTTGACAGTCACCCCTTCAAACGGTCAGGCCGGCGCGCTGACGCAGTCCCCGGATGGCGGTGCGACATTCGGCCAGCAGGGCGGCCTCGTCCAGCACCAGGAGCCGGCCCTCGCGCAGCAGACAGCGCCCGTTGACGAAGACGGTCTCCACGTCAGAGCCGTGGCAGCTGAGCATCAGCGCCGAAGTCACATCATAGACAGGGGCGGCGCGCGGATGGTTGAGGTTGACGACGATCAGGTCGGCGGGGACGCCCGGCGCGAGCGTCCGGCCGCCGGTGGCAAGGGCGAGCACGGTGGCGGGGGTGAGAGCTGTGGGGTCCAGGGTGGCCGCCCGCGCCAGCTGGAGCGCGCTTTTGGCCGTCTCCAGGATATCCTGGGTATCGTTGCTGGCCGGGCCATCGGTGCCCAGGCGCAGGGCAACGCCCTGACGGTGCAGGGCGGCCACCGGCGCGATGCCGGAGCCGAGCACCGCATTGCTCACCGGGCAGTGGACGACGAGCGCGCCGCGCGCTGCGAGCAGGGCCTGCTCTTCCTCGTTGACCCAGACGGCATGGACGATCTGCGTGTCAGGGGCGAGCAGACTGAGGCTGTCGAGCCAGGCGACGGGGGGCAGGCCGGTCTCCTGCCGGCTCAGCGCCACCTCATCCTGAGTTTCGGCCACATGGATGTGGGTCGGCGCGCCGTAGCGGCGGGCGAGTGCCTGGGTGGCGTGCAAAGTCTCGGCGGAGCAGCGCCAGGTCGCCAGCGGCCCGTTGGCTATCGTCACCATCGGTTGCCGGTCGCGCGCTGATGGCTGACCGCTGACCGCTGATGGCTGATGGCTGACGGCTGCATAAAGGCGTTCCAGATCGGCCAGAATCGCTGCCGGTGCTTCGGCGTTGGCGCCGCGATCCACCCAGGCGCGGGCCAACGTGAGCCGCAGGCCGACGGTCTGCGCGGCGGCCAGCACGGCGTCGGTATGGGCGGGCGTGGTCGTGATTTTGTGGTGGTCCACGACCTCGGTCGCGCCGCAGCGAAGGTTCTCCACCAGCCCCAGGAGCGCCGCCAGGTGCAGCTCTTCCGGCGACAGAGCGGCCTGTAACGGCCAGATCAGCTCTTTGAGCCAGCGCAGGAGGGGGCGTCCGCCGGCCAGCCCGCGCATGAAGGTTTGACTGAGGTGCGTGTGGCCGTTAATGAAGCCCGGCAAGATGGCGCTATGGGCGGCGTTGAGCCTTTCATCTACCACCAGCGTTGGCGGGGGCGTGCCTGCGCCTACCGCCGCGATGGTGGTTCCCTCAATGACCACGTAGCCGGGTTCCAGCCAACCTGTGGGGGTCAATACTGCCCCGCCCTGAATCAAAAAGGTGCTCATTCTTCTACTCCCTTGAAATGTAGAAACCAGTTTAAGGAGTGAGCGGAGAGCAGAAGAGTGAGCAGAGAGCAGAAAGTAGTAGAAGTTTCTGTCTCCTGCTCACCGCTCACATTTGAAAGGATGAAGGATGAAGGCGGAAGGATGAAACCTCCTCTGAAAGTAACGCTCTTCGTTTGTAGTGAGGCGCTTCAGCGCCGTCTTAGCCGCGCTCAAGGGCGGCACTACAAACATGCTAAAACGCTAAGACGCTGAAACGCTGAGACGCTAACTTCAGCGCCGTCTTAGCCGCGCTCAAGCGCAGCACTACAAACCACTTTTCATCTCACTGCTGACGTTTCACGTTTCACGTTTGACGTCACGGCCTGGCAAATTTGCCGATTCCCCATCCCAGGTAGGCCGCCAGCGCGGCCACCAGGAACAGCGCGCTGACGACGATGAGCGCGACATCGGCCGGCTTCAGGTGCGCTTCGTGCAGCGCGGTGCGGTCAGCGCGATCGGAGAAGGCCCGCGCCTGCAACACGATCTCCAGCTGCTGCGAGCGCACCAGCGCGCCCAAGATCAACGGGACGGCGATGCTGCCGTAGACCCGCGCTCGTCGCAGTGGCGGCAGCGTTTCCGGGGCGATGCCCCGCAGCCGTTGGGCCTCCACAATGGCCTGCGCCTCTTCCAGCAGGAGCGGGAAGAAGCGCAGCGTGGAAGCAAAGACGAAAGCGAGCCGGTAGGGGATGCCGGCGGTTGTCAGGCCGGTCAACAGGGCGTTGGCGTCGGTGGTGAAGATGCCCAAAGGGATGACCAGCGTCATGGTCAGCGTTTTGGCGATGAGCGCCAGCCCGTAGCGGAGCCCCTCGCGCGAGCAGCTCGCGCCGCCGATCAGCGGCCAGCCGGCCGGCAACGTGAAAAGCGGCGTCAACGCCGCGCCACCGGTCAGCCGTTGCAGCTGCGTCACGTTGAAAAAGCCGTGGATGAGCAGGAGCAGCAGGGCAAAGGGCAGCAGCACCGTCACCACGCGGCTGAGATACCGCGGGCTGACCCCGGCTCCTAAACAGGCGACCACGACGCTCCCCAGCAGCACCAGATTGAGCGCCGCACTTTCCCACAGGAAGGCGACCAGGGTGACGCTGACCATCAAGGCTAGCTTGGCCCGGAAATCCAGCCGGGTGAAGAGGGAATCGCGGCTGACGGTGGGGAGGGCGCTCATCCCTGGGGCTCCTGAGGGCCGCCCAGCGCCGTTGCCAGCTCTTCCGGCGTGAGGAAGGGCCAGGGTTGCCCGGTCTGCCGCTCCAGGGCCTGCGCCAGGAGCACCGCCTGGGGCGGCGTGAGGCTGGCTGCGCGCAAGGCCTCGGTCGCCCGGAGGGCCTGGCGGAGCGGCGCATCCAGCAACAGCGTCCCCCGATCCATGATCACCATGCGTTCGGCGTATCCCGGCATCAGATGGAGCTGGTGCGTGATCACGATGATGGTGTGGCCCTGGTGGTGGAGCCGGCGGGTGAGTTCCAGGATGGCCCGCGCGCCTTGTTCGTCCTGGCCGGTGGTCGGTTCGTCGAAAATGAAGACCTCCGGTTGCAAGGCCAGCAGGGCCGCGATGACCACCCGGGCCTGGTCGCCGCGGGGCAGCGTCAAAGGGTGGCGGTGGCGGACGGCCAGCAGGTTGAGCGCTGCCAGGCTGGCGGTCACGCGAGCTTCTACTTCCGCCGGTGGAAATTTGGCCAGCCGCAGGGCGTAGCTCACTTCGGCGCTGACGGTGGCGTTGAACAGTTGCCGGGCGGGGTTCTGGGCCACATAACCGATCCGGCGGGCCAGGCGGCCGGTCTTGAGCGTGCGGGTTTCCACCCCATCTATCGTGACGCTGCCACCGGTGGGGTGCAACAGGCCCAGGAAGTGCCGGACGAGGGTACTCTTGCCAGCGCCGTTTGCCCCGGCGATCAGCAGGTATTCGCCGGCGTGGAGCTCCAGCGAGATGCCACGCAGTGCTTCGGTGCCGTCGGGATAGCGGTAGTGCAGGTCGCGCACGGCGAGCAGCGGGGGTCCCGCACGGGAGAGGGGTGGGGGGGAGGGCGGCGGGGAGTGGCGGGGGCGGGTGGCCGCCAGCGCCTGCACGTAAGTTTCCCCTTCGGCCAGGCGGACCGGGACCGGCGCGGTGGGTGAGGGGGAGAGCAGCGCAGCCAGCCGGGCGACCTGTGGCGGCCTGAGCGCGCAGGCTTCCAACCGCGCCACGTCGCCGTAGATCTCCGCCGGCGTGCCCACGGCTACCAGTTCTCCGTGGGCAAGTAACGCGATGCGGTCGGCGTGTTCGGCCAGTTCCTCGGCGGCATGGCTGACCAGCAAGACGGTCACGCCCAGCTCGCGGTTGAGCGCGCGGACGGTGGTGAAGACCTCTTGCGCGCCGGCAGGGTCTAACTGCGACGTGGGTTCGTCCAGGACCAGGAGCGCCGGCCGCAGCGCCAGCGCTGCCGCGATCGCCAGCCGTTGTTTTTGCCCGCCGGAGAGGGTGTGCGGGGGGCGCTGCTCCAACCCGGTCAGCCCGGTAACCTGGAGCGCCCAGCTGAGGCGCGCCCGAATCTCAGCCCGTGGGAAGCCCAGATTCTCCAACGCGAAGGCGACTTCGTTTTCCACGGAGGTGGTGACCAGCTGCGTTTCCGGGTCCTCAAAGACCAGGCCGACGTGGCGGGCCAGCTCACTGACCGGCTGCTCTACTGTGTCCAGCCCGGCCACCGTGACCCGCCCGAAAAAGCGGCCGCCGTGGGCCTGCGGCACGATCCCGTTCAGCGTCAGACAGAGCGTGGTCTTGCCGGCGCCGGTCGGCCCGATCAGCCCTACGAATTCTCCCGCATGTAGCTCCAGGGTCACGTTGCGGAGCGCCGGCGCGGTCGCGCGCGGGTACTGGTACGAGACGCGGTCCAGGCGCGCCAGCGGCGTTGCTGAGAGGGGATCAGACCTGGTTGTAGTCATACGTGGCTAAGAGACGACGGACAACGGACGACAGACCACAACCGTGGTCCGTAGTCTGCGGTCTGTGGTCTGTGGTCCGTGGTCTTTGCCCAAACGCGCTGCCCTTTGACTGCCAACCGGAGGAATCAATAGAGCGCCCACCTCGGTTTGACCAGCCCGGTGGCCCGCAGGCCGGCGATCACGCCGGTGCCGATCACGCTGCCGACGACGCAGCGCACTAAGTGTTCCCAGGGGGCCAGGGGGGCCATCGCCAGCCAGACCGGCGCGGGCCAGTTGGTGACAAAGTAGACCAGGGTGGCGGCGGTCAGGTGGGACAGACCGGCGATCATCCAGGTGCCCAGGAAGAGGCCGGCCGAGAGGCGCGTGGGCCTGGGGCTGCTGAGCCAGCGGCCGGCCAGTGACCGGGTCGGCAACGCAAAGAGCAGCAGCGCCGACCAATCTATGAACGACCCGGCGAGCACCGCGACCGGCGCGACGCCGTTCTGGACGACGGCCCGGCCGGCGTAGAGCAGGTAGGCCAGCCCGAAAAAGAGCGTGAGCGGTATCCACCAGCGGCGGCGCGGCCCGTCCGGCGCCATGGCCCCGGCGGCCAGGCTGCCGAGCGCGGCTCCCAGCACGGTCGCCGGCGGGAGCGTGGTTGTGTGCGGGGCCACGAAGACGCCGATGAGCGCGCCGATGCCGCTGGCCAGCGCGCCCGCCACCGGTCCCAGCAGCCAGCCGACCAGCGGATAGATCGCCTGGCTCAGGGGGAAGCTCTTGCCGGAACTGAGGACGACGGAGAGCGGGATCAAGGCGAGCGCGGCCACGGTGGCCGCCAGCACAACCAGATACGAGACCGGCGCGCCGTCCACCGTCACGCCAGCAGCGACTTTAACAGAGCGTTCTTCACCAGTGGGTTCAAACGTCATGGTATCCCTCAAAAAATGTGGCTCAAACTTCTGTTGGCGGTTCTGCGCGTTGCTGGCGGCTGCGGCCGGTGAAAAAGAGATAGAACGAGAAGAGCAGGTGGTAGAATGGGAAGAGCAGGGAGACGTAGAGCAGGGGCTGGTTCACCTGGTTGAACCGGACAAGCTGATAGAGCATGAACAGCCACATCCCGACGTAGACCAGAAAGAGGACGAAATTAGGGCGGCGCAGGTAGGGGGTGTGGAAGGTCACATACTTGATCGGAATCCAGGTCAGGACGACGTAGAAGAGCAACGCTAAGGCTTTGACGAGCGGGGGCAGGTTGAGGAGGTAGAGGTAGAGGATGACCAGGTTCCAGTAGGAAGGGAAGCCGGTGAAGTAGCCATCGTCGGTCTTGGCGGCCTCCTGGCAGAAGCCGTAGGCGGAGGAGAGCAGCACCAGCGCCAGTACCACCACGTCCCAGCCAG
Source organism: uncultured Anaerolineales bacterium (assembly GCA_964437445.1). Taxonomy (GTDB): domain Bacteria; phylum Chloroflexota; class Anaerolineae; order B4-G1; family SLSP01; genus CAYTGR01. Next base: position 27,673 of record CAYTGR010000026.1, read on the forward strand.
CGGGGAGCAGGTGGTTGTAGTAGACGAAGAAGACCGGCAGAAAAGTGTAGTTGATATAGTCGGTGATGTCGTCCAACTTGCGCCCGCTAAACGTCGGGACCCACTTTTTCACTTCCCAGCGGCGGGCAAACGGCCCGTCGGTCGTGTCAATGAACAGGGCCAGCCCCAACGCCAGCAGCACTAATTTGAAGTTGCCGGCCACGATGGCCCTGAGGGCGATCAGGGCGGCAACCAATCCCAGGCCGGTGTAGAGATGGACCAGCCAGGCCCGCAGGACGTAAAAACGATTGGATGATGTCATTGGATTGAAAACTCCGTTCAAGATAAGATTAAGACGTGAAACGTGAAACGTAAGACGTGAAACGTAAAACGTGAGACGTGAAACGTGATGACCGGCTCACGTTTCACGTCTGTTTTGGCCCCTCTGCCGGAGCTGCCGGACCTGAGGGCTATTTTACCTCAGATTGAGCAATCGGTCTACCGGATGGGCAGGGAGGCTCCTGCACGCAGGTAGAGCGGAATGTGCGCTAACGGCGCGGCGGCGGTCACGGTTTGCCCGCCGGGCAGCGTGGCGCCGGTCCAGGCGTCGGTCCAGGCTGTCCTGGCCGGCAGGTAGACCGGGCGTTCCCGTGCGCCGGCCTCCAAGACCGGTGCGACCAGCAGGTCAGGCCCGAATATGAACTGGTCTTCCACCGTCCAGGCGGTGGCATCATCCGGGAAATCCACCCAGAGCGGGCGCATCAGCGGCAGGCCGGTCTCGTGCGCGATTTGCAGGTGGGCCATGATGTAGGGGCGCAGCCGCTCGCGCCGGAAAAGGTAATCGCACAGGATGGCGTAGGCCTCTTCGCCAAACGACCAGACTTCGTTGGGGCCGCCGGTATCCCATCCCTGGGTGGGCTGGCGGAAGCCGTGTAGCCGGAACAGGGGACAGAAGGCGCCGTATTGGAACCAGCGGATCAGCAGCTCGCGGAAGGCCGGGTCCGCCGGATCGCCGCCGTAGAAGCCGCCGATGTCGGTCGTCCACCAGGGGATGCCGCTGACGGCGATGTTCAGCCCGGCGCGGACCTGGGCCTGCAACGCCTCAAAGCTGGAGCGGATGTCGCCCGACCAGACGGCGGCTCCATACCGCTGGCTGCCGGCCCAGGCCGAGCGGTTGAGGGTGAGGATCTCGGTCTCGCCCTCGGCGCGCAGCCCCTCGTAGAAGCCCCGCGCGTGCAGGAAGGGGTAGAGGTTGGTCACGGCGGCCCCATCGCCCAGGTGATACCGCAGGTTCTCCGGGTCCATCGGGTACATTTCCGGCTCGTTGGCATCCAGCCAGAAGATTTTGATGCCGTGGCGGTAGTAGCCGGCGCGCACCTTTTCCCAGACAAAACGGCGCGCCTCAGGATGGGTGGCATCGTAGAAGTGGATATAGAGCGGCCCTTTGGGCTGGGTATCCACAAAGAGGGTGTGGGCCGCCACGCCGCGCGCGGTGCGCACCAGCCAACCCTGGCGCTGCATCGGCTCAAAGCTCTCGCTGAGCGCGTTGACGGTGGGCCAGACGGAGACCATCACTTTGACCCCCAGCTGCTCCAATTCTTGCACCATCGCGGCAGGATCGGGCCAGTCGCGCGGGTTGAACTGCCAGTCGCCCATCAGCAGCCCGTGGAAGAAATCAATGACGATGACGGAGAGCGGCAGGCCGCGCCGGTGGTATTCGCGGGCCACGGTGAGCAGCTCTTCCTGGGTGCGGTAGCGCAGTTTGCACTGCCAGAAGCCGGCGGCCCAGGCCGGGAAGGGCAGCGGATGGCCGGTGGCGTCGGCGTAATGGCACAGGATTTCGGCGGGCGTCTCCCCGGCGGTGATCCAGTAATCCAGCTGCGGGGTGGCCTCGGCGACCCAGCGGGTGGCGTTGTAGCCGAGCTCCACCCGGCCCGCCGCCGGGTTGTGCCAGAGGAAGCCATACCCCCGGTTGGAGAGCAGGAAGGGGATGCTGACCTCGCTGTTGCGCTGGAGCAGGTCAATCACGCAGCCTTTTTGATCCAGCCGCCCGTGCTGGTGTTGACCCAGCCCGTAGAGCCGTTCGCCCTCGTAAGCCTTGAAGCGAGCCTCCAGCTGATAGAGCTCCCCGCGGAGCGGTCTGAAGGTGCGCGCCGGGGGCCAGGCGAAATGTTGCGGCGATTCGGCCAGCAGCTCGGCACCCGTCTCCGCGTTGAAGAAGCGGATGAAGCCCGGTGCCCACGGCTCGGTGCCCTGGGGCCCCAACGTCACTTCGGCGGCGATTTTGCCGTTGCGGATGACGGCCTGTTGGCCCGTGATGGTGATCTCCACCGGCAGGTCAGGCGGAGGGAGCAGCGCGCCGGGCAGATCATCGCGGAGGGTGGCGTTGGGCGTCGCGCGGACTCGCAAACTATCGGCCCCCCACGATTCCAGGCGCACGGTTTGGTGGTAGGCCGTGAACGTGAGGGCATTTGCTTCGCATGTGAAAAGGGCACTCTCTGATTCATTCACCATACTCTTTCTCCTGATGAAAATAATCTCTGGTTGCTCGGTCAGCAGTCAAGGGCAGACGTAGCGCAAACTTCAGTTGGCGTCTTGAGCTTGTTGGGCCAGCTGCGCCACGGTCAGTGGATGCAGGGGCGGGCGGACGTGCAACGGGCCGACGGTCGCCGGCGTGACGGTGGGATCGTGGGCGGCGGCGACAAGGGCGCGCGCCAGCAGCTCACCGCAGATGCGCCCCTGGCAGTTACCCATGCCGGCCCGCGTCCACCCTTTGAGCTCGGCTAGAGTGCGCACGCCGTGGGCCACCGCCGCGCGCACCTCGCCGAGCGTCACGGTTTCGCAGCGGCAGAGGGGAGTCGCGTCGGTCGCCAGCGTTTCCAACCCCGGCGGAGGGGCAAAACTCTCTGCCAGCAGGCGGGCAAACCGTCGTTCACGGGCCAGCTGAGGGTGCAGGCGGCGCTGTTCGGCTGACACGACCTCCGGCGGCACCCGACCCACGGCGGCGGCCGCGGCCAGACCGGCCAGCCGTCCTTCCAGGCGGGCCAGCGCCGCGCCGCCGATGCTGACACCGTCGCCGATGGCGTAAACGCCCGGCAGCGAGGTCTGGCCGGTTCCATCGCGCCAGAGCCGGTAGCGGCCTGTCAGCGGGTCAAACTCGGTGCGGCAGCCCAACAGCCGCGCCAGGCTGTCATTGGGCAGCAGCCCGTAGCCGAGGACCAGGGTATCCACGGCGACCGTCTGCCGGGTGGCCGGGAGCGGGCGTCCGGCGGCATCCAGGCGGGCGATGACGGCGGCCGCTACCTCGCCGGCGCCTTGTGCTGCCACGACCGTCCAGCCCAGGCGGTAAGGGACGCGGGCGCGGCGCAGGGCGGTCAGGTAGCCCCAGCCTTCGCGGAGCCGCGCGCCCTGACCGTAGAGCGCGGGCAGGCGGGCCAGCAGCCGGGGATGGGGCCGCGTGGCCTCCAGCACGGCGACGAGCTCGGCCCCGGCCTGGAGCAGCGCGGCCGCCACGGCCAGCTGGAGCGGCCCGCAGCCGGAAAGCAGATAGCGCTTTCCGGGCAACACTCCCTGCTGCTTGAGGAGCAGCTGTACCGCTCCGGCGGTCAGCACGCCGGGCAGCGTCCAGCCGGGGAAGGCCAGGGGACGGTCGTAAGCGCCGGTGGCGAGGATCACGGCGCGGGCGTGGAGGTGGGCCGGGGCCGCGGGACCCTGGAGCGCCAGCAGCCAGCCGGCGCCCTCAGGGGCGGGGAAGGCGCCCCAGACCAGGGTGCCGGTCAGCAGGCGAGCAGAGGTCGCCGCCAGCTGCTCTACCCGCTGCTGGCCCTCGCGTTGCTCAGGGGAGCGGGGGGAAGCCGCCCAGGGGCGCGCGTAGTAAGCGCCGCCGGGGTGGGGGGCGCTCTCCACCAGCGTGACCGTGGCTCTTGTGCCGGCGGCGGCGAGCGCTGCTGCCAACCCGGCCGGCCCGGCGCCGACGACGGCAATGTCGGTAGAGAGTGGGGGATTGGGAAGCCTTTCAGCCATCAGGGGGTCCTGGTTGTGAATTTTGACTACCGGACGGTCGCGGTGGTTTCAACGACCATGCCCTCGGCCACGGGGGTGAGGCAGGCGCGGACATTGGGGATGCCGTCTACCGTGACCAGGCATTCGTAGCAGAGGCCCATCCCGCAGAAGAGGCCGCGCGGATCACCGTGGCGCGGGGCGTGACGGAAACGGCGGAGGCCGGCCGCCAGCAGGGCAGCTGCTACGGTCGTGCCCGCCGGTACGGTGACCGGTTGCCCGTTGAGGGTGAGGCGGCAGGTCGCCGGGGGCGCCGGTACGCCGGCGGGGGCAGGCCCGGCGTTGGGGCTGAATGCCGCAGGTTCAGGCCTGGCGCTTACCAGGTTCACGGCGGTGGGACTTTTGGCGGGGCGCAGGGCGGCCGGCGGCGCTGTCTCAAAGCGCGCCGGGCTGAAAGGGGCCAGCGCCGGCGGGATCGTGCCGGTCACTAAGGCCTCGGCCAGCAGTTCGCTCAATGGCAAGACGGTCGGCACGGCCAAATGGAAGCCGGCCGCCACCCAGAGATTTTCCGGCTCCGGCCAGCGGCCAAGCGCCGGGAGGCTATCTGGCAGGAAGGGGCTGGGCGCGGCCCAGGTGCGGAGCAAGCGCACGCCGCTCAGGGCCGGGAAGCGAGCCTGTAACGCGGCGGCCAGCGCAGGCAGCCCCCAGGCCGTGCTGCGACGGTCAATTGTGGTGGCCGGTTGGATGGCGTTGGAGATGACCAGGGAGCCGTGGCGCGGCTGGCCAACGCCCAGCGTGACCTGGCGTTCGCCGGCGTGGACGGTCTCGTAGAAACCCGCCAGCCCGATGTGGTGGTGGAGCAGCGGCGGGAGCGGTTCGCTGACGGCGGCCTCGGCGTGGGTGTAATGGAGAGGCAGATGCAGTCCAAGCCGGGCTACCAGCTCCCCGGTCCAGGCGCCGGCGGCCAGGAGGATGCTGTCGGCAGAGAAGCGACCGGCTGGGGTCAAGACGGCGGTGAGGCGGGCCCCGTTGCGCTCAAAGCCGGTGACGGGGGTTTGCCGGCGGAAGATCGCGCCGTGACGCCCGGCGGCCCAGGCCAGTCCCCGGCAGAGCTTGAACGGGTTGAGGCGCCCTTCGGGGGCATAGGCCGCCCCGAGTAGATCGGCAGTTTCCACCGCCGGTTCGGCTGCGCGGAGCGCCTGGCGGTCCAGCAGCTCCGCCGGGATGCCTTGCACGCGGAGCAACGTTACCTGTGCGGCCCAGCTCTGCCATTCAGCCTCCGTGCGGAGCAGGGTAAGGTGGCCGGGTTCTTCCCATTCCAGATCGCAGTCCAGTTCGGCGCTCAGCGTGGCCAGGTGCTCCAGGCCGGCGCGCACCAGCTCCAGGTAGGGGCCGGGAGGACTGTCGGCCAGCTGCGCCCGCCCGGCGCAGGCGGCGGTCGTCCCGCTGCCCAGGCTGGCCGCTTCCAGCAGGAGGACGCTGACCCCGCGCCGGGCCAGCGTGTAGGCCAGCGCCGTCCCGCCCAGGCCGCCGCCGATGAGGATGACATCAGGGGACATAGGAGAGGCTTTCAGGCGCAGCCAGACCAGAGCCGTTGCGCGGCTTCGTGGACGTGGGCGATGAGCGCCGGCAGGTCGGCCCCCAGCACAGCGCCGTCCTGGACGCGCAACTGCCCGGCCACCCAAACGGCGCGGACATCGTGGGCGTTGCGGTAGAGCAGCAGCTGGTCGTAGAGGTTGTGGTCGGCCAGGGGCGTGGGCAGCGTGGTGATGTCAATCAATTGCAGGTCGGCCTGCCAGCCGGGTTCCAGCCGCCCGACCAGCGGCAGTCCTAAAGCGCGCGCCCCGCCTTCCGTTGCCAGATACCAGACGAGGGCCGCCGGCATGACCTGCGGGTCTAAATGGGTGGCCTTGTGGATGAGAAAGGCGCCGCGCATGACCTCAAAGAAGTCGTCCACGTAGCCATCGGAGCCGAGACCGACCGTGACGCCGGCGGCGACCAGCTCCGGCAACGGCGCGATCCCGCCGCCGACCTCGCAGTTGGAGAGCGGCATGTGGCTCACTTTGACGCCGCGCGCGGCCAGCAACGCTATTTCGGCGGCATCCAGCTGGACGCACTGTGAGGCGAGGAAATCCGGCCCCAACAGGCCCAGCCGGTCGTAGTAGAGCAGGGTGCGCACGCCATGCTGCGCCAGGTTGTATTCCGGCTCGTAAGTCCCCTCGGAGACGTGGGCGTGGACGAGGACGCCGTGCTCGCGGGCCAGCGCAAAGGCTTGCCGGATGAAGTCGGCGGAGCAGGTGAAGGTGGTGTGGAAGCAGACCAGGCCGGAGAGCAGCGGGGGAGCAGAGGGAGCGGTGGCTGTGGCCGGTTGGGCGCGGCACTGCCGGATGAAGTTGAGATTCTCTTGCAGGCCCAGCTGGCCGTTGGCCGGGCTGACGCGCTCGGTGGCCTCAAACGAGAGGAGGGCGCGATTGCCCCGGCGCTGCACGACCTCCGCCTGAGCCGCCAGCACGCCCGGCAGAGCAGAGGGAGCCTCGGTACAATCGTAGAAGGTGGTGACGCCGCTTTGGAGCAGCCGCGCGCATTGCAGGTCGGTAGCGGCGCAGACGAGGGAGTGATCCAGGCGATCCTCCACCCGCGGCCACCAGAACTCCGCCAGGAAGGGCCAGAAGCCGGCGGGGGCCTGCGCCAGCGGGATGCCGTGCGCTAAGACGCCGTAGAGGTGGGTATGGGCGTTGACGAAGCCCGGCGCGAGCACCTGACCCGGCGCTTCCCAAACCGGGTCGGCGGGATAGCGGGCGCGCAGCTCGGCGTGCGGCGCGACTTCGGCGATCTGGTCGGCGACGAGCCGCACGCCCCAGCCCTGGCGGGGCGGGGCGGTAGGGGTGGCGATCAACCAATCGGGCAAGATCAGCAACGGTGTTGGTGGCATCATACTTCCCCAGAGTAGCGGAATTGGCGGGCGGTCTCGTAGAAAGCGGCCAGGTTGGCTGCCGGTGTGTGGGGCGCTAAGTTGTTGCCCTCCCGCAGGATGAAGCGCCCGCCCTGGCAGATGCCGGAATGCAGGATGCGTTCGGTCTCGGCGCGCACCTCGTCAGGTGAACCGTCACGCAACAGGATCACATTCGGCCCGCCCTGGAGGGTCACTTCCGGGCCTAACTCCTGCCGCAGCCAGCCGAAATCCACGGGGAAACCGGTCTCAAACTCATAGGCGCCGAGCTCGTCGCGCAGGGTTTTGAAGTGGTGGGTGGCGTCGCCGCAGAGGTGGACTTTCACCCGGTCGGCGGTGGTCAGGGCGGCTTTAAGTTTCCGGTAAGCGGGCAAGAGAAAGGTCTTCAGCATCCGGGTGGAGATCAACTGGATAGCATCGTCGGCAAAAAACAGGTCGGGCGCCGGCACAGGCAGGCCAAAGAACCGGAGATGGGCCTGAATGCGCTGGATGGTGCCCTCTACGATGAAATCCAACAGCGTCTGGACATAGGCCGGGTCTTCGTAGAAATCGGTCAACAGCTCTGGCCCGCGCAACTGGACGGCCAGGGTCAGCGGACCGCAGGTCCAGAGTCCAAACGGGTCGTGGCGGATGGGACGGCCCAGATAGGTGGGGGAGCGGTGTAGCGTCTCGGCGATCTGCTCATAGAGCTCGTGCGCTTTGGCGTACCAGCCACCGGTCAGGGGGGCAGGCAAGCCTGTGTCCAGGAAGGCGTGTTGGCGGTCACCGTTGAAAATGGGGCGTGTGTCGGGGACCTGATGGGGCAGGAAGACGACCGGCGCGCCGAAATAAGCGGCTTCGTCGTAGTTCTGCAAATCCACCTTGACGGTAAAGGGCTCCGGCAGGCCGACGGGATCGTCGCAATAGGGGGCAATGTGCTCGCCGCGCCAGACCTGAGCGCGCAGCTGGAACTCCAGCATCGTCGGCGCGTCGGTGCAGTAGGCTTCAAAGGTGACCGCTTCACCGGGGTTCAAGTCATCGTTGAAGATGAAAAACTGGGTGTTGGTGCCCAGATAGACGGGTGGGCGGGTTGGCCTCCCTGTATGGAAGGTCTCCCAAACTGCTTGGGCTTCTTCGTTATGCCGGGCAGTATCGACCATGATTTACTTTTTTCCTTATCCACATCTACCGCACTACTGCACCCATCGGGTTCAGATTGATGCTGTCACACCAGATATCCCTGGCTTTTTCCAGGTAATACAGGTAGTTTGCCAGTGGCACGCCCGGCGGGACAAGGTGGTCGCAGAAGGGGATGTAGCCGCCCTCTTCCACCAGTGGGACGAGGCGTTCTATTTCGCGCCGGATGCCGTCCTGAGGCCCGGCCAGGATGCGCTTGTCAAAGCCGCCCATCAGCAGCAGGTCGCGCCCGTAGGTTTGACGGTACGCGACCGGGTCGGCGTTCCAGGTGCCGATTTCGAGGGGAAACATGCAGTTGAGGCCGGCTTCCATCCACAATGGAATGAGCAGGTCTATTTTGCCGTCGCAATCCACCCAGACGATATCCACACCATGGCGGCGCAGCAAGTCGGTGATACGGCGGTAGTGCGGGACGAGTACCTGCTTGAAAAGGCGCGGGCTCATCAGCGGCCCGGCGTTGTAGCACATATCTTCCCAGAAGGCGCAGGCATCCACGTGCGCCCCGGCGCTGAGCAGGCGTTCCAGGGTGCCGTAGATGCAGTCCGCCACCGTGGCGACCATCTCTTCAAACCAGGGACGGTCGTCGTACATGACGTAAGACAGTTTTTCGACGCCCATCCAGTCGCGCAGCCAGCCGTACAGCCCGCCGACCCAGGGGATCACCAGGTTGCCATGCTCGGGATCCTGCCAGGTTGCCACGCGCCGGGCCAGATCGGCCGGCATTCGTTCCGGGCGTGAAGGATCTAGACGAGGTTTGTAGTGTTGTTCCCAACTTTCGCGATCTTCCAGCAGGTGACCGATGTGCAGGGGGATGGTCTGGTGGTGTTTTTTGCGCAGCACACGCACGCCGTCGGTCTGTTGTACGATTTGTTCATCGGCGCGGTCTACGAGGATTCGTTCTTCAAAAGGGGGATACAAGCCCATCTCGGTGCCGGTAGCAAAAGTCACGCCCGGGAAGTTGTCGCTGGCCGTACTCAGATTGAAATCCAGTCCGAAATATTTGAAAATGTTTTCCTTGTTCACTTCAGCGGGCAACCCCTGAGCATGCCAGGTATCAATCGTTTCGTCCCAATAGCCGAAGTCAAACATCGGCACGCGGTCGCGCGGCCGGTAGTGGAGGGTGGCGGCAAAACGCTGGCGATGATTCATGCCCCTTCACTTATCCCTTCACAGCGCCTTCCACCACACCCCGCATGAAGTAATTGCGCAGCAGGATGAACAGGATGATGGCTGGAACCATGATGACCACGCAGGCGGCAGCCAGCAGCTCATCCTGGTTGCCCTCCAGGACGTGTTGGAAATCAAACAGCCCGACGGTGGCCATTTTCATACTGCTTTTGGTGATCAACACCAGGGGGGTGAAGAAGTTATTCCAGCTGTACACAAAGTTGATCAGCAACGTGGCAATCAGACCGGGCATGGTGACCGGCAGGACGACCAGTAGAAAGGCCTGGAAGGGGGTAGCGCCGTCAATCGCGGCAGCTTCATCTAACACGCGCGGGACGCTCTCAAAGAACCCTTTGAGGATCCAGATGCCCAAAGGGATGCCGTAGGCGCCAAATACCATGATCATCAGAGTGTAAGTATCCAGCAGTTTGAGCTGGCTGGCCAGCTTAAAAATAGGGATGATATTGGTGAGGCCGGGCAGCATCATCATCCCCAGGATGAAAGCGTTGATTGCCTGTTTGCCCCGGAAGTTGAAGCGGGCCAGGGTATAGGCAGCCAGGGCGGCCAGGGCCGTGCTGACAATGGCACCGCCCAGCGCATTGATAATACTATTCAGGATATAGCGTGGGAACTGGCCGTAGACGAAGAGGCGTGTATAGTTTTGCAGTGTCCATTTCTGGGGGATGATGCTCAAGAAACCGGTTTTCGGCTCGTGTAACGAGACCAGGATGGAGTAAATCACCGGGAAAATGATGATGAGACAGAACCCGATGAGCAGGGCATGGGTGAACAGGTCAGCGATTTTCTTGCGCTTGATCATTGGAGTCTCCTTGAACTGGCAATTGGCGGTTGGATTAGCCGGCCAGCGCGTTTTCGCGTTGCAGCGCGCGCAGGTAGAAGAACGCCAGGACCACGTTCAACAGCAGCAACATGACCGACAGAGCCGCCGCGTAACCGAAATTGTAGAACTGCATGGCCTGGCGGTACATTTGCAGGCCAAGCACCTCGGTGGCCCGTCCGGGGCCACCCTCGGTGATGGAGAGGATCATCCCCACGCCGTTCACGGCCTGGATGGTCATGAAAACAATAGTGACGATGGTGGTGGGCAACGCCAGGGGCCAGGTTACTTTCCAGAAGGCACTCCAACCGCTGGCACCATCAATGGCAGCCGCCTCGTGGACTTCTTTAGGGATAGTTTGCAGTCCGGCCAGGAGTAAGAGCATGGCAAAGCTGATAGAACGCCACACGGTGGCGGCAATAACGATGCCCATTGCCCCCCAGGGCCGGGTGATGAGCGCTACGTTGTTGAACAGCGGCCCCAGCAGGTTCTGCAAAATACCGTAGTCCTGGTAGAACATCCAGCGCCAGACGACGCCGGTGGTGATTTCTGAAAGGATCCAGGGCAGGAAGATAATCGTCATGTAGACCCCGGTCAGTTTCAGGCCACGATTCAACAGCAGAGCCAGGACATAGGCGATGACCACCGTCAAAATCACATACAGCGAGGAAAAAACCAGCGTGTTGCGCAGGCTTTCTGCAAAATCGGTGCTGCGGAGAATGATCTTGAAATTATCCAACCAGACAAATTGGGTCACGCCTTTTTTGCTGCGTGTCATGGAGAGGTAGAGGCTGTACAGGGTAGGATACAAAGAGACTGCGGTGATAAACAGCAACGCAGGAGCAGTGAGCAGGTAGGGATAGTAACCATTCTGGTTTTTCATGGGCATCCTCACGGTTCACTGATAAAAGGCTGGCGAGCGCCGAACGGATTCGCTCTGCCGGCGGCGGGGGATGGGAGGGCGCGGTTTGACCGGCGCCCTCCACATCCTGGCAAGCACAGCTTACTTGAAATACTGGTTGATCAGCTCGTCCTGAACCTGCTGCAATTTAGTCGCCGCATCCATATTGGGATTGAGGATCAGTTCCTGGACGGCAGCTGCCAGCGCGTCCATACATTCGTTGAAGTAGGGGCTGGTCTCGGTCTTGTGGCCGTTGCGGGTCAGGTTGTCCAGCGTGTCTTTGTAGAACTGGCTGTCAAAGATCGGGCTGTTCAGTGCGCTGGCGGTGGCCGGGACGCCGTAGTTGGCTTTGGCCCAGGGCGCCAGCACGGCCGGGTTGAAGAAGAAGTTGATGAACTTGATAGCGTTATCCACGTTCTTAGCACCAGAGGTGACGGCCCAGGTCTCCGTATTCATGAAGACGTAGCCTTGCTTGCCGCCGGTCAACGCGGGCGGATTGCCGATTTTGACGGTGCCGGCTTCAAAGCGGTCCTTGAGGCCCGAGATGTAGATATACGACCAGGTGCCGCCGCGCACACCCCCGGCGCTCATATCCACGAACGGTGCTTCGGTAGCCGACCAGTCGCCGGTGAAAGCTACTTCTGGCACGCACTTATTGGCCAGCATGGTCCGCCAGAAAGTGATGGCCTGGACGGTTTTGTCGCTGGCGAAGATGGGTTTACCTTCGGCATCAAAGAGAGTGCCATCCAGCGACCAGACCAGCGGGGCCAACCCTTGTACCATGGCCGCGGAGGCTCGCCCGGCGTAGAAAGTGGCGACATACTTGCCCTCAGCGCTCAGGCGTTTGCACTCGGTAGCCCAACCTTCCGCGGTCTCCGGCCAGCCATTGGGGAACATAGCCGTGTCGTAGTACCACTGGCCGCCCCCGACAAACGTGCCGACCGCATACCGCTCGCCGTTGACCTCGTTCAAGGCCTTTTCAAAGTCATTCAAGTCAGCGTAGAAGAACGAATTGGCGATTGGTTCATAGATATTGGTCAACGCGCCGGCATTAACCAGCCCCTGCACATATTCGTAGCCCACCATGATCAGGTCCGGCATATCGCCGCCCGCCTGCGCGGCCAGGGCAATTTTAGTCGCCATCTGGTCCCAGGCCACCTGTTCGTATTCCACCTTGATGCCGGTGGCCGCCTGGAAAGAGTCAATGGAGGCTTTCATCTGGGTGGGGCGGCTGTCGTTGGGATCGGTGTTAGTCAGATCATAGAAACCCCAGATGCGCAGGCTGCCAGCCTCGGCCGGTACTTCCACCGTCACCTGGACCTCTTTGGTCACTTCCACGGTGACTGGCACTTCTTTGGTGACGTAGACCGTTTCAGGGGTGGGGGTTGGTCCACAGGCCGCGAGCAAGCTGACCAGAGTCAGCAGTACTAACAAAACAGATACCCGTTTCATGTTCTCCTCCTGAGATTAAATCTTTTCTTTGCAAATGAATATGTTGCTGAGTATTGCCCGACAGCGTGCCAGGCTGTCTTACTCTACAAAATGGTCCAGTGCAGTCGCCGGCGTCTCACCTCCTCCTGGCATTGTAATTATTTTTTCAAATACAGAAATTAATTAAAGCCAACTTATGAGCTGGCTTAGCTACGGAGAGAGTTTAAAGGTCTACTGAACTGGCCGGCGGGTCAGGAACTGACCCTGACCCCGGGGGCCGACAAACTGACCGGCCTGCATCAAGAGCTGCCCGTGGGCGAAGACCAGGACAGGATAGCCTTGCAGGACCAGTCCCTCGTAGGGTGTGTAATCCACTCGCTCATGGAGCACACTTTGGGAGAGTGTCACTGAAGTGGCGGGGTCAAACAGGACGAGGTCGGCGTCGGCTCCAGGGGCGAGTGTCCCTTTGCGCGGGTAGAGGCCGAAGCGCTGCGCCGGCGCGGTGCAGCAGAGCTCCACCCACCGCTCCGGCGTGATCCGCCCGGTGCGCACGCCGAAGGTGTAGAGCAGCGCCAGGCGCGCTTCCACACCCGGCAGGCCGCCGGGGATCTGCGTGAAATCGTGGCGGCCGAGTTCTTTCTGCCGGCAAAAGAAGGCGCAGTGGTCGGTGCCGACGGTGTGCAGCTCCCGGCAGGCCAGCGCTTGCCAGAGGGCCACGATGTCGTCGGCGGTGCGCAGCGGCGGCGCGCAGACAAATTTCGCGCCCGTAAAGCCGGGACGGTCGTATTGGGCAGCGGTGAGCAGCAGGTAATGCGGGCAGGTTTCGCCGTAAGCGGCTTGCCCGCGCGCTTGAGCGCGGGCCACCGCCGCCGCGCCCCGCGCTGTGGAGACGTGGACGATGTAGAGCGGCGCCTGGGCGACTTCGGCTAAGGTGAGGGCGCGCTCTATGGCCTCGCTCTCGGCGGCAGGCGGCCGGCTGAGCGGATGGGCGCGCGGTTGGGTTTCCCCGGCGGCGAGCAGCGCCCGGGTCTGCGCCTGGATGATTGCGTCGTTCTCGGCGTGAACCAGCGTTAGCCCACCGGCGGCCCCGACGGCTTGCAGCACCGCGAGCAGCTCGGCATCGCTCAGCCGGAAGCCTTCGTAGGTGGTGTAGGTCTTGAACGAGGTCACGCCGGCAGCCACTACCGCCGGGATTTCGGCTAAGGTGGCGGCGTCAGCGCGTGGGAGCGTCATGTGCAGCGCAAAATCTACGTTGGCGCGGCCCGTGGCCTGCGCGCGCCGGGCGGCCAGCGCGGCTAAGAGCGACTGTCCCGGCTCCGGTTCCACAAAATCAAGCACGGTGGTGGTGCCGCCGCAGGCGGCCGCCAGGGTGCCGCTGGCCCAGTCGTCGCTGGTGGTGGTGACGCCGGTGGGCATCTCCAGGTGGACGTGTGGATCCACTGCGCCCGGCAGCACGAGCAAGCCCTCCGCCGGCACCGTGGCGACCCCGTTCAGGTCCGCGCCCCAGGCCGCAATGCGTCCGGCTGTGATGCCTAAGTCGGCCCGGACGGTTTCCCCGGCTGTGATCAGCGTGCCGCCGCGAATGACAAGGTCAAACATGGGTATCAGCGCATCAGCGCATCCATGGCTTGTTTAGAAAACGGGCGGGGTGATGATGGAGATCCAGACGGCCTCTTCCGTTTCGGAAGCACAGGCCAGCTGGCGGAGGGTTGGCCCTTCAAAGTAAATCGTATCGCCGGCATGTAAGATGTACTCGCCTGAGTCCAGCCCAATCAGCAGGGCGCCGGAGAGCACGTAGATAAACTCTTCGGTGGGGATACGCAGCCGCCGGGCGACGTTGCCGGTACCGGGCGCCAGCCGCCCGCACATCGCTTCCATCTTGCGCCCCAGGTCGGGGGTGAGCAGCTCGTAGGCGACGCCGGAGACGGGGAGGGTGAGCCGGGGCCGTTCGGCCACGCGGACGACCGGCGTGTAGGCAGGGGCGGGGGCCGGTGGGCTGGACGGCGAGGGTTCTACGGGCGTTGGCCCGGCGGTCGGGTGTTCCGCAAGAAAATAGAGGATGGGGACCTCCAGGGCTTCGGCAATGCGGCGCAGGGAGTCAATGGAAGCGTTGGCCTGCCCGCGCTCCACCTGGCTGAGGAAAGAGGCGGTCAGCTCTGTCCGGCGGGCGAGCTCGCGCAAGCTCAAATCTAAAGCTGTGCGCCGTTCCTGGATTCGTAGACCGATAGAGTCTTCTGGCATTTTTTGCTCTTGAAAGTGAAATTAATTGTAAGTGATCTATGCTAGCAGCGCATAGATGAGGTGTTATGATCTACTTAACAGTTTATAATGAAATCGCCCAAATGTCAAGTGGCACTTTACAAAAATGCCAAGTGATGCTTGACATTGGCCGCGTATGCGGCTATGATAGGTTTGTCGCAACGGCTCGGCCGGGGGGGGGCCGCCTGACGTGCAGTTTCTGACCACCGACAACAGATCTCAGACGACGGCGGGGCCAGGCGTTGAAGCCTGATCCCTGGAAATGTGACCAGGCGACTGACGGGCTGACACAGGAGGCAGCATGGCAAACATCCACGACCTGCGTACTTATCTGGCGGCGTTGGAGGCGGCCGGGGCGCTGCTGCGGGTCCGGCAACCGGTGAGTTTAATCCACGAGCTGGCGAATGTTGCGGCGACGGCGACCCGTCAGGGGCGCGGCGTGACGTTCTTTGAGCGCGTGGCTGAGGCCGGCTGGCCGGTCGTGGTCGGGGCGGTGGCCAGCCCGCCGCTGGTGGCGTTGGCCCTGGGATGCGAGGTGGCGGAGATCGTGGAGGTGATGGGCCGGGCCTTAGAGCCGGCGAACGGCGTCCCGCCTGTCCGCGGCCCGGAGGCGGCCTGGCGGGCTAACGTGGTGTTGGGGGAAGCTCTTGACCTGCGCAGGTTGCCGATCCCGACGCACGGCCTGCACGACGGCGGGCCGTTCATCACCGGCGGGGTGACCGTGGCGAAGGATCCCCTTAGCGGGCGCGGCAATCTTTCGTACAACCGGATGCAGATTCTCGGCCCGCAGACGCTCGGTTTCAACGTCAACGAGTGGCGGCACGTCATGCAATTCTACCGGGTGCAGGAGGCCAGGGGCGAGCCACTCCAGATCGCCATTGCCATTGGGTTAGATCCGGCGGTGATGATCGCGGCCGGGTGTCGCTATGACGGGGACGAGCTGCTGATCGCCGGGGCGCTGCGGGGGGCCGGCGTTCCTGTTAGCCGGGGTGTGACCGTGGAGGTGGACATCCCGGCCGAGGCTGAAATTGTGATTGAGGGCTATTTAGCGCCGCACGAGCGTCACCCGGAAGGCCCGCTGGCCGAGTTCCACGGTTATTACGGGGAGTTTTGGGAAAGCCCGGTTTTCCATGTGACCGCCGTCTGCTATCGCGACGATCCCATTTACCAGACCATTGTCCCCGGCGAGGCGGAGCATGTTTACATCGGCAACGTGTTGCCGCGCGAGCCGTTGTTGTTGCGTTTTGTCCGCCACGTCAGCCAGAATGTCACGGGCTTGCACATCCCGCCCTACGGCAACGGCTTCACGGCCCTCGTGCAGCTGCGCAAATCCAACCCCGGCGAGCCGAAGAACGTTGCTTTGGCGGCGATGACGGCACACGTGAACATCAAGCAGGTGATTGTGGTGGACCCCGACGTGGATATTTACGATCCGGCGGATGTGCTCTGGGCGTTGACCAACCGGGTGGATTGGAGCCGCGACGTTTTTACCGTCCCCGGTGCGCAGGGGCACGAGATGGATCCGACGGCCGACGCGCGTGGGGTGCACACCAAAATCGGGATTGACGCGACGTACAAGCCGGAGCGCCGCAATTACGGGGAGCGGATCAGGTACCCGGCGGTGGAGCTGGGGAGGTATTTGGGGGAAAGTTAAAAGTTAAGGAGGAGGCGATTGATGGCCCAACGAATGGCTTTGTACATGCAGGACAAACACAATATCCGCTATGAACTGGAGATGGCGAAGTATGCGGAGGAGCGTGGCTTCAGCGAGATCTGGCAGGCGGATACCCGGTTGGCGCGCGATTGCATTGTGATGATGAGTGCCTTTCTCACGGCGACGCAGCGGCTGCGCTTCGGCTCCGGCGTGCTGCCGATCTGGACGCGCAACCCGGCGGTGATCGCGGCCAGCTGGAGCACGATGTGGGAACTCGGTGGCCGGGGGCCGGATGGGCGCGGGCGGGTGCTGCTCGGTCTGGGGGCCTGGTGGGAGCCGATTGCCTCGCGCGTCGGCGTCAAGCGTGAGAAGCCGCTCAAGGCGATGCGCGAGTACGTGGAGGCCTGCCGGGCGCTTTTCACGATGGAAGAGGTGACCTATCAGGGCGAGTTTGTCCACTTAGACCGCGTGCGCCTGGATGTGGCCTTTGGGGACACCTCGCCGCGCGACATTCCTCTCTACATCGGCGCGACGGGCGACAAGATGCTGGAGCTGGCGGGTGAGCTCTGCGACGGCGTCGTGCTCAACTACGTGGTCTCCGTGGATTACATCCGCCGGGCGGTGGCGCTGGTGGAACAGGGCGCGCAGAAGGCCGGCAAGACGTTGGCTGACGTGGACCGGCCGGAGCTGCTGGTCTGTTGCCTTTCCGACGAGCGCCCCGACCTGGCGATGGCCGAGGCGAAGAAGCTGGCGGCCTACTATTTCGCCACCGAGCCGCATATCATGAAGGCCAGCGGGGCCAGCGAGGAGCTGCTGGCGCGGGTCCAATCCATCATGAGCTGGCCCGCTACCGAGGAGGATTACATCAAGGCGGCGCAGGTCATTCCCGATGAGGTGGTGCGGAATATCATGGCGGTGGGGACTTCTGATGAGTGCCGCGCCAAAGTCGCTGAATACATCGCGGCGGGCGTCACCTGCCCGATCCTTTATCCGATGATGGACGACATCCGGCCGGTGATTGATGCTTTTGCCGATTGGGAGCCCTGAAAGCGCTCCTTCTGGCTGGTTGCCGGGCTGAATTGGCCCCTGGGATACCCTGACCAGGGGCTTTTTGTTCACCCATTAGCAACGCACTTGCAACCAGAGCGGGGTTTTCTTGTGCCATATTTGAGTTATACTATAGTTAAAACCCCAATCTTGTTGCGCGTTTTAGGTATTGCAATGCGCATGGAATGCTTGACACTGGCCCAAATGGAACCCTGGGCGGCGCTCCTGGCGCTCGCTTTCGGCCGCCGCCCGGCGGAAATGGCGGCATTGTTGGCCTGGTTCCACGAGGGCGAGGGGCTGATTGCATGGGGGGCGTGGGAGGGCGACCGGCTGGTCGCTCAGTACAGCTCCTGGCTCACGGCGCTGTGTCTGCCGGGTGAAACCGCGCCGGTGCGGGTGGGGTTGTGTGTGAATCTGGCGGTCCATCCTGAGTATCGTGGCCGGGGGCTGGTCAAGCAAGTGGCTGGGCCGGTTTACGCCGCGCTGGCGGAGCGTGGCGGCGTGGCGGGGGTGGGGTTTTCCAACGCGGCGGGTGTGCAGGTGGACCGCCGCAGCCAGGGATACGGCTATCACGTGGTCGGGCGGCTGCGCTCGCTGCTGGTGCTTCCCCGCCGGGAACGACGGCCAGGCGCGCCGGTTACCATCACCGAACAATGGCCGGCCGCGCCCTGGCAGTTTGCCCGCGCCGGAGAGGGGGCGCTCCGTTTTGCCGCGACGCCGGAGACGGTGGCCTGGCGCTTTGCCGCGCATCCTTTTCGGCGCTATCATTATGGGGTGTGGCTGGAGGAGGGCGCGGTACGCGGGCTGGTCGTGATGCGGCTGGTCCGGTGGGGGGGTGTGCCCGGCGCGACCTTGCTCGCGGCCTACAGTGATGACTTGCCGGCACTGCTGACCGGGTGGGCGGCGGCGCTCCGTGCCCAGGGCGGGCGCTTCATCCATGCCTTGACCACGCCGTGCGCAGTGACGCGGGCGGGATTGCAGCAGCTCGGTCTGAGCCTGACGTTGCCGTACAGCCGCTCGCCTTACTACCTGACCGTCAAGCCGCTGCAGGAGACGTTGGCGCCGTTGCTGCTGGATTTTTCGCGTTGGGACTGTCTGGGCGGGGATATTCTGTGATGTCAGCGCGCCCGTTGACCGGCCTCACGGTGTTAGACTTCACCCGCGTCTATAGCGGGCCGTATGCCACGTTGCTGCTCTCTGACCTGGGGGCCGAGGTCATCAAAGTGGAGCATCCGGCCGGCGGCGACGACAGCCGTTCCTTCGGGCCGCTGGTCGGCGGGACGAGCGGCTATTTTGAGACGTTGAACCGGGGTAAATGCTCGTTGGCGGTGGATTACCGGGCGCCGGAGGGACAGGCGCTCCTCCGGCAGCTTGCGGCGCAGGTGGATGTGTTGGTGGAGAACTTCCGCCCCGGGCAGATGGCGCGCTACGGGTTAGACGCTGAGACGCTCCGGCCGGCCTGTCCCCGGCTGGTTTATGTGAGCATCAACGGCTTCGGGTCCACCGGCCCGGCGGCCGGGCGCGGTTGCTACGACGTGGTCGCGCAGGCCGAGGGCGGGTTGATGGGGCTGACCGGTTTGCCCGACCTGCCGCTCAAGACCGGGCCGGCCATCGCCGATGCCCTCAGCGGGCTGACGGCGGCGGTCGGGCTGCTGGGCGCGCTCTGGGGCCGTGAGCGCTCCGGCGTGGGCGCGCACGTGGAAGTGGCGATGGTGGATGCGGTTTTTGCCTGCCTGGAAAATGCCCTCGCGGTCTACTCGGTGACCGGGGAGGTGCCGGCGCGCCAGGGGAACGCGGATACGGCGCTGGCACCGTTTGATGCGTTTGCGGCGGCCGATGGCTGGGTGGTGATTGGCGTGGGCAATGACCGGCTCTGGCAGCAGCTGGCGATGCTGGTGGGTGGCGGCCTGGGGGACGATCCCCGGTTTGCCACCCAGGCGGGCCGCGTGGCCCATTACGCCGCTTTGCGGCCCCGGCTGGCGGATTGGTGCCGGACGCAGCCGGCGGCGGCGCTCCTGGCCCGGCTGCACGCGGCGGGAATCCCGGCCGGTCGCGTTCGTTCCCTGGACGAGCTGGCGGTGGATCCCCGGCTGGAGGCGCGTGGCATGTTGGCCCACCTGACCCTGGACGATGGCACGGCCCTGCTCGTGCCGGGATCACCGATTCAGATCGCGGGGGCCGAGCCGCCACATCTGGGGCGTGGGCCGCGCCTGGGCGAGCAGACGCGCGCCATTCTCTCGGCGCGCCTGGGGCTGACCGAAGCAGAACTGGCACGGCTGGCGGCCGCCGGCGTCATTGGTGGGGTAGCGGCGGCAGTTGAGCCAACGAAAGGTGAAGCATGAAACGACCTGAACGGCTGGTCATTCTGGACATTGATGGCTTGCGGCGCGACGTCTTCCAGACCGCGCTGGCGGCCGGCGAGTTGCCGGCCCTGGAGCGCATCCTGGGCGGGCGGGAGGCGGCGGCGGCCTGTCTGGTGCCGGCTTTGAGCACTGCGCCCTCCATTACTTTTGCGGGACAGGCGAGTATCGTCACCGGGCAGCATCCCGGTGTGCATGGTGTCCCCGGCAACGAGCTCTTTGATCGCTTCGGGCGGATTTCCGGTGGCCGGCCGCGCCATTTGGGCTTTGATGTCGGCGATACGCTGGCCGTGGACGACGCCGTCGCGGTTTTTGCCACCGGGCTGGCCTCGCAATTTCTCTCAGCGGAGGCCCCGACCCTTTTTGAACGGGCGGCGGCGCGCGGGCTGACCTCGGTGGTGGCTCATCACATGTATGCGCGCGGCGCGACGACCTGGCTGCCCCCCAACATCCTGGACATTGCGCGCTTCACGAAAGGGCGTGGGCGGTTGGGGTTGGAGGCCGGCGCTTACGATGCGGGGATGTTGACCCGGCTGAGCGCCTGGTTGGAGGGTGCGCGCCAGGCTCCTGCCATCTTGCTGGCCTACTGGATGGGATTGGACCACCACAGTCACCAGCATGGCCCGGCGAGCCAGCCGGCCTACCTGCGCGAGGTGGTGGATCCCCAGGTGGGACGCCTGTGGGCGGCTTTGGACGCGCGGGGCTTGCTGGCCGGGACGCTCTTCGCGCTGGTGAGCGACCACGGCCAGATTGAGGTTATCCCCGACGACCGGCACTCTATCCGGTTGGGGTTTCCGTTTGATGTGGAGCTCGGTCACGTCTTCAAGGCGCTGCGCTTAGACGTGCACGACTTTCCCGGTGAGGACCCGGCCTGTGACGCGGTGGTGGGGTTGAATGGTGGCCTGGCGCACGTCTACCTGCAAAATCGGGTGGGGCGGTGGGCCGATCCGCCGCGCTGGGAAGAGGATATTTTGCCGGTGGCGGAAGCGTTCCACCAGCTGAATCTCGCCGGTCGCTACGCTGAAGAACTCCAGGGCAGCCTGGAGTTGATCTTGGTGCGGGACACCGGGCGTGAGGGGTGGGCGGGGGAATATCGCGCTTACCTGGGCGACGGCGTGACCCGGCCGCTGGCCGATTATCTGGCCGAGCGTCCGGAGCTTGGCTACGTGGACGCGGTCAACCGGTTGCGGCTGGCGGCCTCGGCGACGACCGGCGACCTCATCCTGGCCGCGAACGGGCGGCAGGGTTTCTACTTCGGCGGGCCGACAACGGGCGTCCACGGTGGGCTGTACGCTGGCGATTCCGAGGTTGTGCTGGCTTTTGCCTATCCCGACGGCGGCCCGGACGAGCGTGCCTGGCTGCGGGAGACGGTGACCGGCGTGATGGGCGACCGCTGTGCGGCTGAGGGACGGCGCGCGCCCGGTGTGGCAGACCTGGCCCCGGCGGCACTGGCTTTATTAGGATGGGAAACGGGATAGTTCCTGAGGAAAGCGAATTGAAACAGACGGAGCCCTGGTATCGGCGGGCGGGCAGCTGGCTGCGAGGGATATGGCGGGCGGTCACTGAGCCGTTGCCTGACCTGGAGGCGGATCGCCAGCGGCGGGCACGCTTATTGGCTCAACTGCTGCTCGTTTTCTTTTTGCTGGATGCGTTGTATTGCGGCTGGGTGGCTCTGCGGGCATTGCGAGCGCTGCATCCATGGTGGCGCGACCCCAGTTTCTATTATGGGACGACCTTTCTGTTGGTGTTGGCCCTGACCTATGGATTGAGCCGCAGGGGGCATGATCGGCTGGTCGCTGTTTTGCTGATAGAGACCCTCTCGGTCCAGACTTTCACGGCTGCTACTTTCACCTTGCTGGGGCTCTATCCTCGCTATCCCACCAGTTCTACCATTTTAGCTTACCTGGTCATGCCGGCCGTTCTGGCCACGATTTTACTACCCGACTCTCTCAGTCTGGTCTTGATAGTTCTTAACCTGTTGGGGATGTTAGTGTTCCCGTTCTTTTTCCCCCAAATCTCGCTGCCGGATTTCGTGGCCGGACCGTTTATGCTCGTACTTTCAACCTCTGGATTGCTTCTGATCTCCAGCCTGTATCGCCGGCGGCTGGAGGCCGAGCGACGGCAATCTTTGATCTCCAGTGAGCTGCGTTACCGGACGTTGTTTGATGGGGTGCCGGTGGGGATTTACCGCACAACACCTACCGGGCAAGTGTTGGACGCCAATCCGGCGCTGTTACAGATGCTGGGGTACCTGAACCTGGAGACGTTGTTGGCGTTCCATCCTGAACCGTTCGGAAATTGGGATCCCAATGAGCACCGGCTGTGGCGTGAAACGTTGGAAGAGCAGGGGGTCGTGCAGGGGCATGAAGTGCAATGGCTGCGCTACGACGGCACGCCCATCTGGGTGCGGGAGAGCACCCGCGCCGTCCGGGGGGCCGATGGGCAAATTATTTACTATGAAGGAGCTGTGGAAGATGTCACTGCCCGCCGCCAGGCCGAGCAGGAAGTACGGCAGCTGCTGGATCGCCAGCTGGCCGTGGAGCGTTTGGTCGTAGCGCTGAGCGATTATACCGATTTGGAGAAGATTTACCGCCGGCTCTACGAGAACGTACATGCCTGGATGGATACCGATTCCTTTTTCATTTCGCTGTATGACCGTGAACGGCGGATGATCCGCGCGGTCTATGCCGTGGATGAAGGGCGGGAGTTGGATCCCCGCACCCTGCCGGAACTCCCGTTCGCGCCGGAAGGGCGCGGTAAACAGAGCCAGGTGATTCGGACCGGACAGCCGTTGTATGTCCCTGATGCGCGCGCCACGTGGCAGCAGCATGATACCATTTATGCGGTCAACGCCGACGGCCTGGTGGTGCAGGTGGATGATCCGGCTTCAGCCGATGATGAATTGAATATCCAATCGGCGCTGCACGTGCCCATGAAGATTTATGGGGAGCCTATCGGTGTCATCCAGGTGCAAAGCCATCGCCTGGATGCTTATACCCAGGCCGATATTGACCTGTTGACTGCCCTGGCCAGCGTGGCAGCCGTCGCCGTGCAAAATGCGCACCTGGTGACCGATTTACAGCGTTCCAATGCCGCCCTGGCCCAGCAGATTGTGGAGGAACAACTGGCTGAGGCGGAAATTCGCCGCCGGGCCGCCCAACAGGAAGATCTCAACACTGTCATTGCTGCGGCAGCGACGGCCTCCGACCTCCATCAACTGTTGGAGACTGCTCTGGCGTCCACGCTCCATGCGCTCACCCTGGACCTGGGCGTGGGTTGGGTGGGAGATTGCCTGGCGCTGCACGGCGCTACGGAGCTCCTTTTGCCGGAGCTGGTTGACCTCGTCCGGCAGACCGGCCCGGCGGAGCTGTTGCAATCCCTCGGCGTGGAAGACTGGCAGCAGGTGGCGACTGAGCCCTGGGTGCTGCTCGCGCCCGCAATGCTTAAGAATGGGCTGCGGGCAACGCTCACCGTGCCCATCCTGGTGGCCGGCCAGCGGATCGGCGGTTTGAGCTTGCTGAGCGTTGAACCCCGGTCGTGGACGCTGGAGCAGATCACGCTGGCGGAGGCGGTCGGACGGCAGCTGGGGGGGGCGGCGGAACGGTTGCAGTTGCTGGAACGGATGCAGGAGCAGGCCCACCAGCTCCAGCAGATCATTGACACAGTGCCGGCCGGCATGGCGCTGCTGGATGCCCGGCTGGATATTTTGCTGGCCAATCCTGTGGCCCAGGAACACCTGGCCGTGCTGTGCCAGTCCGACGCCGAGGGCCCCTTGCGGGGGCTGAGCCAGTCACCGCTGGCAGAACTGTTCGCCGCGCCGGTTTCCCCCCTGATCCGCGATTTTCAGGTGGCCGGCCCCCCACGCCGCATCTTTGAGGTAACGACCCACCCGGTTATCGTCAACCAGGCAGCGGAAAACTGGGTGTTGTTGCTGCGGGAGGTGACGAAAGAGCGTGAGCTGCAAGAGCGGATCCAGCAGCAGGAGAAACTGGCCGTGGTGGGGCAGATGGCGGCCGGGATCGCGCACGATTTCAACAACATCATTTCGGTGATTGTTTTGTATGCGCAGATGTTGTCGCGCAAACCCTACCTGGCCGCGCTGGATCGGGAGCGCTTGCTGGTGATCCTCCAACAGGCCGGCAACGCGGCCCATCTGATCCAGCAAATTCTGGATTTCAGCCGGCGTTCGGTCATTGAACCGGCCCCGTTGGACCTGCTCCCCCTGTTGAAGGAAATGGTCAAGATGGTAGAACGCACGCTGCCGGAGACCATCCGCCTGGAACTGACCTACCGCTCGGACGAATATCTGGTGAATGCCGATCCGACCCGTATCCAGCAAGTAGCGATGAACCTGATTGTCAATGCGCGGGATGCTATGCCTGAGGGGGGAAAGCTCCGCCTGATCCTGACACGGCTGCAAGTGAGGGAAAATGAGCCTCCGCCGCTGCCGGAGTTGACGCCGGGAGGGTGGGTCGTCTTTTCGGTCAGTGATACCGGTACCGGCATCCCGCCGGAGGTGCAACCGCACATTTTTGAGCCTTTCTTCACCACCAAATCGCCGGATCGGGGTACCGGGTTGGGTTTGGCGCAAGTGTACGGCATTGTCACCCAACACGGCGGTTACGTCGGGCTGAAAAGTGCACCGGGCGAGGGAACCACCTTTGATATTTATCTGCCGGCGTTGCCGACCGTGCATGGCTTTCGGGCCGATACCGAACCCGCGGCCCTGCCGCAAGGACAGGGCGAGCTGATTTTGTTGGTAGAAGATGACACAGCCATCCGGACTGCTGTGGCCAGCACTTTGCAGGCGTTGAATTACCGGGTCTTGCTGGCGGCGAACGGACGGGCAGGATTAGAGCTCTTCAATATGCGACGTGGTGAGATTGCGCTGGTGATCAGCGATCTGGTCATGCCTGAGATGGGCGGGGCTGAACTGGTGCGCGTTTTGAAGCAGCTGGTTCCGGCGGTCAAGATTTTGATGATGACCGGGTATCCGCTTAAGGGCGGGACTGGATCGTTCAGCACTTTGGACATTGTTGGGTGGCTGCAAAAGCCGGTCAGTGTCTTTGAATTAGCTCAAGCCGTGAAGCGAGCTTTAGAGGCTTGAAGAGAGCCGGGGAACGAGGCGCAACATGGGGCAAAAAGGTCACGGAGAGGCGGCCAGACGTTGGGTGAGCCTGCACAGCACGGCCAGGCGCAGGCGGGAGTTGGCGGCGCGGCGAGAGACGGCGGAAGCGCTGCAACGCCGCAACCGCGAATTGACGCTCCTCAACCGGGCCGGACAGGCGCTCACTTCCACGCTGGATTTGCAAGAGGTGCTGACCATCGTGTTGGAAGAGGTGCGCCAGCTGCTGGGGATCGTGGCGGCCTCGGTCTGGCTGATTGACCCGGAGACCGGCGAGCTGGTCTGCCAGCAGGCCACCGGCTCGCAGAGCGAGCGGGTGCGCGGCTGGCGGTTGCCGGTCGGGCAGGGGCTGGTGGGCTGGGCCGCGCTCACGGGGGAAAATGTGATTGTGGCGGATACCCAGGTCGACAGCCGGCATTACAAAGGGGTGGATCAAAGCACCGGCCTGGAGCTGCGTTCTATCCTCAGCCTGCCGTTGCGCTCCAAACACGGGATCATTGGCGTCCTGCAAGTAGTTGATAGCGCGGTCGGCCGTTTTGACGCCGTGACGGTGGCGCTGCTGGAACCGCTGGCCGTTTCGGCGGCCATCGCCGTGGAAAATGCCCGGCTCTACACCCAGATGCAGGAGGAGCTGCTGCGCCGCCAGCAGGCTGAAGTGGCCTTGCGTGCCAGCGAGCGCCGCTTCCGGGCTTTGGTGGAGCACGGTTCTGACATCATCCTGGTCGTTGATCGGCAGCGACGCCTGGTTTATGCCAGCCCATCGGTGGAACATCTCCTGGGCTATCCTCCCGGCGAGGAAGCGGGCAAGGATGTGTTTACCTTTTTAACGCCGGAGAGCGTGCCCAAGGCCAATCTGGATCTGGCCGTCGTGGCCCAACACCCGGAGCTGCCGCATACCGTGGAGGTGGAAGTCTGGCATCGTGACGGCGGGCGTCGTGTCCTGGAGGGCATTGCCCAGAACCGGTTGGACGATCCCGATGTGGGGGGCGTTATCATCAACCTGCACGACATCACCCCACACCGGCGGAGTGAGGCCGCCTTAAGCCGGGCGCGCGATTTCTACCTGCTATTGCTGGATAAATTCCCCATCCCGGTCTGGCGCTCGGGCGCCGATGCCAAGTTTAACTATTTCAACCAGGCCTGGCTGGATTTCACCGGCCGGTCCCTGGCCGATGCCCGTGGCGATGGTTGGATAGAGGACGTTCACCCGGATGAACAACAGCGGTGCCTGGAGGTTTACCTGGAGGCTTTTCACACCCGCCGACCTTTTGAATGGGAATTCCGGCTGCGCCGCCATGATGGGGAGTATCGTTGGATGCTGGCGATGGGAAGGCCATTTACCGATCTGGACGGTGAGTTTGCCGGTTATCTCGGCATGGCCTACGATCTTACCGAGCGCCGGGAGGCGGAAGCGGCGTTGCAGCGGCAGGCGTTGATTTTTGAGAACCTGTATGATGCCATCATTGTGACCGATTTGCAGGGCCGCATCCTGGATTGGAATCCGGCCGCCACGTTGTTATATGGCTACGCCAAAGAGGAACTGCTCGGCCAGCCTGTGGAGCTGCTCTATCATCCGGATTCCCGGCTGGTTCCGTTGGCCGGGCCGGCTGAAGGAGGGCCTTGTGCTACCCGCCAGGTTGGCGAGCTCACGTTTGTCCGCAAGGATGGCACCGTGGGTATTTCGGAGACGATGGTCCTGCCCCTTTGCGTGAACGGTGAACAGGTCGCTTTCATCCGGGTCAACCGCGATATTACTCAGCGCAAGCAGACCGAAGCGGAACTGCACCGCGCGGTGGCGGAACTGCAGCAGACTAACGCCCGGCTGCAAGAGGCCAACCGCGTCAAAGAGCTGCTAACCGACGTGATCAGCCATGATTCGGGCACTCCGCTGTCGGTGATCCTGGGGTATACCGACTTGTTGCTGCTGCGCCCGCCCCGGGGCATGGCGCCGGAGGTCATCACTACGATCCGCGATAACGCTTTGCAGCTCCAGCAACTGATCCGGGATGCCCTGCTTTACGTCCGCGTGAACAGCACCGGGGTTTTTCCTTACGAGCCGCGCGATTTGAATGTGCTCCTGCACCAGGTGGTGACCCGCTTTACTCCCTTGTTTGAAGCTGCGCAGATCAAGGTGGATTACCGGGCTAAGGGCGAGAAAATTGCGCCGCTCAACCCCTTGATTGAGCAGGTCTTTGCCAATTTGCTCAGCAACGCGATCAAATACGCCGCTTCCGGCAAGCGCTTGGAGATTGATATTCTGGAGCGACCTGGCAGCTATTGCATCTACATCAAGGATTGGGGGACCGGGATCAGCGACGCGAACAAAGAGCGTGTTTTCAGCCGGCTGGCGCGGATCAGCAAGGTGGGAATCCAGGGCACCGGCCTGGGGTTAGCCATTGTTAAAGAGATTGTAACCCTGCACCACGGCCGCGTCTGGATTGAGGATAACCCGGAGGGAGGGGCCATCTTCTGGGTGGAGCTGCCGGCCTCAGCGCCGGCCGCTGAGGCCGCCGGGGGGTGAATAAAGCAGGATTGTTGGTGGGCAGGCTTTGCCCGTCCACCAACAATTTGCCTCCAGGAATTTCCGCAGCCGCTTTTTACCGGCAGATGAGCACCGGCCAGCGGCTGGCGCGGAGCAGTGCATCCACAGTGCTGCCCAGCACCACTTCCAGCATCGGTTTGAAGCCGTAGCCCCCCACGATGAGCAGGTTGCTGTCGCGCTCAGTGGCAGTCTGGAGGATGGTCTCGGCGACGGGCCCGGTGCGCTGGAGGCCCTCCGCCGCCACATCGTGCGCGGCCAGATACTCCTGGGCGTGGGCCAACATTGTGGTGCTGGGGCGCTCGCTTTCGGCCACGGTGAGCACCGTCAGCGCCAGACCCCAGTGGCCCGCCAGGTAGGTGGCGACGAAGAGCGCCTCCTCAGCCTTGGGGCTGCCGTCGTAGGCGAGCAGGGCGCGCTCCAGGGGGTGCACGGCCTGCGGCACGGCTAAGATTGGGCGCGGGCACCGGCGGACCAGGGTGCTGAAGCCGGAACTGAGCCGGGCGGCCGGCTGCGGGGCGGGCGGATAGGCCAGGTGGACCACCACAAGGTCGGTCCAACCGGAGCGGTCGCAGATGGTGCGGGTGATCTCACCCACCTCCACGACCAGGTTGCCGGGAATGCCGGCCTCCGCGCAGCGCCGGGCGAACTCGGCCTGGATGGGGGCGGCCGCGGCTTTCTCGGCCTCCGAGCCAACCACGTGCAGCCCGCGCAGCCGGCTCCCTTCGCGCCGGGCGATCTCAATCGCCTGCGTCAAGGCCGCCCAGGCAGTATCGCGCCCGCTGATTGGCACCAGTAAGTCGCTGAAGAGCCGCTCGTCCTGCCGGCCAGACAGCCACATGCGCCGCCACTCCCCCGGTGGCGGGCCGGCTTCCAGCCCATCGGGGGTGAGCCAATCCCGCAGCTTTTCGCCGACCCGTGCCGCGCTTTTCTGGGGACTGAACCGGTGAAGCAGATCCACCGCGGCTTCCTCCGGGTCAATTTGCCAGCCCAATTCCGTTTCCAGCGCGGCGCGGTGTTCCGCGCACCACAGGTAGAGATCAGCCTCGGTCCGGCCGGGAAACTCCCGCAAAATTTGCCGCGCGCGGATCACCTGCACAAAGGGCAAATAGACCGTGTCGTACCAGTGGGTCACCGCCTCAGCATAAGGGATGTCGCGCTTGAAATCCAACCCCATGAAGTATTGGTGAACCCGGATGTGTTCTATCAGCTCCGCCGTCTTCCCGGCGACGGTCACGGTGAGATCGGCGCCGGGGCGCAGCTCATCCAACCGGGTTTGCTCCAGGAACCCGGCGTACTCGGCTTTGAGGATCAGCGCTTCGGGGGTGACGTCGGGCGTGAGCGGTACGCGGGTCTGGACCTCGGTCACGTAGGCCTGGATGTGCGTCGCGCCCAGGCTGCGGGCCACCGAAATCCGGTGGTGCCCGTCTTTGACGAAGTAGGCCTCACCGATCTGGTAGACCTCAATGGGGGGCAGGCCGGTCAACTCGTTGGTCGCCAGCAAGACACGGGCCCAGCGCTCCTCGTCGGCATCCTGGCGGGGCAGAAACGAGCGGGTGAAGTCGGTGTACCGCCCGGCACTGCCGATGATCGCGTCCAGGGGGATGTCGTGCAGCCCCTGGTCAGACATCGCCTGAGCGCGCAGCTGCTGGCGGACCTCTTCGTAGGGCAACAGCGCCACCGGCTGGCCGGTCAGGCGGGCCAGCAGCGCCTCCAGATCGGCCTTCTGGCGCAGCCGGCGGAAATCCTGCGCTGCGCGCCAGAAAGCGCCGTTGCTTCCAAGCGTCATGGTTGTTTCCTCTTCTGTTTCCTGGTTCCGGGCCTGCTAAAACTGCGTCTGCTCCGTCCGGCTGATGATTTCCTCTTGCAGCGCGCGGCCTAAGTCGCAGAAGTAGTCGCTGTAGCCCGCCACCCGCACGATCAGGTCGCGGTACTGCTCCGGGTGCGCCTGCGCGGCGCGGAGTGTGGCGGCGTCCACGACGTTGAACTGGATGTGGTGCCCGTCTAACCGAAAGTAGGCTCGCACCAGTTGGACCAGCCGCTCCAGCCCGGCCTCGTCCTGGAGCAGCGCCGGCGTGAACTTCTGGTTGAGCAGCGTCCCGCCGGTGCGGATGTGGTCCAGCTTGGCGACAGACTTGAGGACGGCGGTCGGGCCGTGGCGGTCCGCGCCCTGTACCGGCGAGATGCCCTCCGAGAGCGGTGTGCCGGCCAGCCGCCCGTCGGGCGTCGCGCCGCAGACCGCGCCGAAGTAGACGTGACAGGTGGTCGGCAGCATATCTATGTGGTAGACGCCGCCTTTCGGGGTGGGGCGGCCATCCACCGCCTGGAAGAAGGTCTCAAAGACGGCGACCATGAGGCGGTCGGCCGCGTCGTCGTCGTTGCCGTAGCGCGGCGTCCGGTGGAGCAACCGCTGCCGGAGCGCCGCCGCCCCCGCAAAATTGGCCGCTAATGCCGTCAGGAGCGCGTCCATGGAGATGTCCTGCTGCTCAAAGACGTGGGTCTTGAGCGCGCTCAGCGCGTCGGTGATTGTGCCCAACCCGACGCCCTGGATGTAGGCGGTGTTGTAGCGCGCGCCGCCGGCGTGATAATCCCGCCCGTGGGCGATGCAGTCGTCAATCAGGATGGAGAGGAAGGGCGCAGGCAGGTAGCGGGCGTAGAGCCGCTCAATCACGTTGTTGCCGCGGATTTTGAGATCCACAAAGTAGCGGAGCTGCTGCTGGAAGGCGGCGAAGAGCGCCTCAAAGCTCTGGAACTCACGCGGGTCGCCGGTGGCCGGGCCAAGCTGCCGCCCGGTGCGCGGATCCACCCCGTTGTGCAGCGTCAGTTCCAGCACCTTGGGCAGGTTGAAGTAGCCGGTCAGAATGTAGCTCTCCTTGCCGAACGCTCCGACCTCCACGCAGCCGCTTGTCCCGCCGTTGCGCGCATCCACCACCGTTTTGCCCTGGCGGACCAATTCCTGGATGGTCGCGTCGGTGTTGAAGATGGAGGGCTGCCCGTAGCCGGTGCGGATGATCCGCGCGGCGCGTTGGATGAACGCATCGGGATTTTTCTTGCTCACCTGGATGGAGGCACTCGGTTGCAGGAGCCGTAGCTCCTCCACCACGTCTAAGATCAGGTAGGTGACTTCGTTGACGCCGTCGGTGCCATCTTCCTTCAGCCCGCCCAGGTTGATCTGCGCGAAATCGGTGTAGGTACTGCTCTCCGCCGCCGTCACGCCGACCTTGGGCGGCGCGGGCTGATTGTTGAACTTGATCCAGAAGCATTGGAGCAGCTCCTCGGCCTGAGCGCGCGTCAGCGTCCCGGCTGCTACCTCCCGCGCGTAGAAGGGGTAGAGGTGCTGGTCCAGCCGCCCCGGCGTGAAGGAGTCCCACGGGTTCAACTCGGTCGTGACGCCCAGGTGGACAAACCAGTACGCTTGCAGCGCCTCCCAGAAGGTGCGCGGGGCATGGGCGGGCACGGTGTCGCAGATCTCGGCGATCTGCTCCAACTCCTGCCGGCGTTGCGGGGAGGGCTCCTGCGCGGCTAACGTGCGGGCCAGGTTGGCGTAGCGCCCGGCGAAGTGGATCAGCGCGTCGGCGCAGATGAGCATCGCCTTGAGCTCTTCCTGCTTATCGTAAGCATCGGGATCGTTGAGGTAATCCAGCGCGGCTAAGTGGGCCTGGATGGCGGCTTTGAAGTCCAGGAAACCTCGCCGGTAGATTTTATCGTCCAGCACGGTGTGACCGGGGGAGCGCTGCTCCATGAACTCGGTGAAGACGCCGGCTTCGTAGGCAGCCTGCCACTCCGGTGTCATTTCCTGGAAGATGCGCTCACGCATCGTCCGCCCGCGCCAGAAGGGGATGATCGTCTCTTCGTAGACGCGCCGCGCCTCCGGGCTGACCGCGAACGGGATCTTCTCCCGCGAGTTGAGCACGTCCAGGTCGGCTAAGGTGTGGCAGCAGAGCTCGGGGTAGGTGGGCGTCGCCTTGGGGGCCGGCCCTTTTTCGCCGACGATCAGTTCGCCGTCGTGGATGACAAGCGTTTTGTGCTCCAACAGGTATTGAAAGGCCAGTGCGCGCTGGACCGGGATGGAGAA
>CAYTGR010000026.1:59272-65766 GCA_964437445.1 uncultured Anaerolineales bacterium
GTAAAGCGCAAAGCCTCCGTGAAGAAGGCGATGGCCTCTTCGTACTCGCGCACCACGAGCGCGACGGTCGCAATGGAACGGGCCATACTTTATTCCTCTGCTTCCTTTCCTGTTGCCTTGAGCGTGAGACGAAACCCCGTTGGGCGCCGGCGCACCGGCTTTTCATCTAATAAGGTGGGCGGTGAAAGATGGCGCGGGAAGAGACGGGCCAGCACCAGCCTGGCCAGGTGGGTCGTCTGGGCGTCGGGGAAGACGATCCGCTGCAACTGCGGGCGGTCGTGGCGGGTGAAGACCAGCTCCTCACCGCTGAGCTCCAGGACGCCAAAGCACTCCAACGGGAGGCTTTCCCGCCCGACGTAGAGCGCCCGATCCGTCACGACCAGCGGCCCGGCCCGCACCCTGGCCCAGTAGGGTTGGTTGGCGCGGGTCCGCTGCTCAAGAAAGAGCGTGTCTTGCTCCGAAGCATACAGGCAATGTTCATCGTTGGCCAGGCGCAAGGGCGGCTCCCAGGGATCACCGCGCTCCAGCGCCGCCCGTTCGGTGAGGAAACGGCGCGCCGTTGCTCCGACCGTCGTCGCCCAGCTGGCCGAGACAAAGCCGGCCAGCTGTTTCTCTACCACCGCAGCGTAGGGCGCCGGGATGAAGACGAAGCGCAGCTGGTCGCCGCGCTGCTCAGCCTGCGCGCCGCAGACGGGGCAGCTCAACCGGTCTGGGCGGCTTAACCGCCCGCCCCACCGCCGTTCGCCCGGCGTGCGTTCCAGTTCGCCTTGAGCGCAGAGATAGCACTGCTGCATGGTCACTGTTTCACCTATCCCCAGTTCTGCGGTCGTTTCGTTCCGGGTTGTATGGTCTTGAGTTTAACACACTTCCGGCAAACGGAAAAGGGAACTTGACCGTTGGGCGATTTGCCTTATACTGAAAGTGGAAGCCAACAAGATTAAACATCATTATCTCCTATGAGTGTCAAATCCCTATGAGCGCCAAAGAATTTTTCTCTAAAGGCTGGCCTACGCGCCTGGCTTTCTGGTTGGGTAAATACCTGCCTCCCTGGTCGGGGCGGACCACAGCGGCGTTGATCGCCCGGATTCTGGTGACGACCAAGCCCGATCTCTACTGGGCAGCGCGGTCCAACCTGCGCTATGTCTTGGGACCGGAGGTCTCCGAGGCTGAGTTAGACCGTGCGGTACAACGGTTGCTCTCCCATGCGGCCCGCGCCTACTATGAGATTTTCCACAACCTGGGGCGTCCTGAGGTGGTGGCGGAAGAGTTCCGGCCCCCCGTTCGCATGGCCCCCGGCTCCCTGGAAAATTTCCGGCAGGCGATGGCGACGGGGCGGGGCGTTTGCATTCTCGGCACGCATACGTCCAACTTTGACCTGGGCGGGATCGCGCTGGCTCAGTACCTGGACACCCCGGCGTTGATTCTTTCGCTGGCCGACCCGGCCCCCGGCTTTGAAATCATCAACCGCCTGCGCCAACATGGCAGCCGGAGCGGTGAGCAGATTATAACGCCGATCACACCGCAATCCCTGCGCGAGGCGATCCAGCGGCTGCGGCAGGGCGGGCTGGTGTTGACCGGTGTGGATCGTCCCATTGGCGCCGGCGATGAACCCGTTGAATTTTTTGGGGCGACCGCCTGTCTGCCCGCGGGCTATATCCGGCTCCCGTTGATGACCGACGCGCTGGTGCTCACCCAGGCCACCTATTATGAAGCCGGGGAATATCGGATTGTCCTCAATCCGCCGCTGGAGATGGTGCGCACCGGGGATCGCCGGCAGGACGTGATCGTCAACGTGCGGCGGGTGTTGGCGGAGGTAGAGGGGTTTGTCCGCAGCCACCCCGACCAGTGGATGATGTTCGTGCCGGTGTGGAAAGAGCCACCTTGCTCACCTGGGTCATCTGGGGAAGAAGCCGCCGCCGGTTAAAAAATTCCTTCTAAAATTCCGGGTTTAACCCTTGAAAAATGGCGCTGATTGTGCTATGATTGCCCCACCTTATCCCCGTCTGATTTCGACCTCGCGCTGGTGCCTGTGCCAACGCGGAGCCGCTTGGTGGAAAGGGTGATCTTATCCGGCGGAGATTTTATAACACGCCATGTATCCTGATAGCGAGATTCTCTTCCCGCCTCGTTGCGTTCCGCAACTGCGCGACCTGCGTGGCCAACAGTGGCAACAGCTGGTGGAGCGCTTGACCACTCTCCCCCACAACCATGAAGAAATGCTGGCGTTTGGGTTGATGATGATTCGTTTGGGCAGCTGTCTGACCTGCGATTTGGACAGTTACCGCGCCTCGTTGGGGTGCTGCACTTGCGCTCGCCGCACCATCAGCAGCTACAAAGAGGACGACGCCGCCTTGTTGGAATTGTACCAGAAGGCGCTGGGGGACGTGCGCACCTATCTTAGCAACGGGGATTTGCCGTTTCCGGTCCGGTTGATGCTGGCCGACCGGCCCAGAGAAAAAGTCCGTCTGTAATCAGCGCTGCCGGCAAGGTGGCCCCGATGGCTGATGCCCGATACCCGACGCCCCATCCCCGACGCCGCCGGTCTGTTCTGGCCGGGCGTCGTTGGTTGTGGCTGGCGTCGGCGCTGCTGGTAGCGGCTGTGCTCCTGGCCGGCGCGGTCTGGCTCTGGCCTGATCCCCGCGCCCGGCTGGCCGCCGTTACCGGCGAAGAGGCGCTGTTCTCGCAATTGCGCGGCCTCGCCCAATGGGCCTTTCGCTGGACACGCCCGCTTCCCCACACGGCGGACGATGTCGCCGTAGCCTATACCGACCTCCCCCCGTTTGGCGTCAACACCTTCCTGGAGCAGGAGGTGGAGCCGGAAAAGCGCGAACGCTCGCTGCAGATGATCACCGCGGCCGGCTTCCGTTGGATCCGCCAATCCTTCACCTGGTCCGATATTGAGATCCACGGCAAGGGCGATTTTGAGGATCGCCGCAACACGCCCGCTCGTTCCGCCTGGGAGAAGTACGACAACATTGTGGACCTGGCGGAACAGTACCAGGTGCAGATCATTGCCCGCCTGGGTGCGGCCCCCAACTGGAGCCGGGCCGACGGCAATGCGCGCGGTGACTTCGCCCCGCCCGACCGCTTTGAGGACTTCGCCGACTTTGCCGCCACCGTCGCCGCCCGTTACCGGGGGCGCATCCGTTTCTACCAGGTCTGGAACGAGCCGAACATCTACCCGGAGTGGGGGAACCAGCCGGTGGACCCGGAGGCCTACACGCGCTTGCTCTGTCTGGCTTACCGGCGGATCAAAGCGGCTGACCCGGAGGCGGTGGTGATCAGCGGAGCGCTGGCACCTACGGCGGAATTGGGCACACCCAGCGCGGCGGGCGGCAACAATTTGATGGACACGGTTTTCCTCCAGCGGATGTACAACGCCGGCGCGCGCGACTGCTTTGACATTCTGGCGGTCAACGATTACATGCTCCGTTCCGGCGCGACCGACCGCCGGCTGCGGCCCAACGAGGTGAACTTCTCCCGCCCGCTCTGGGTCCGCGACGTGATGGTCGCCAACGGTGACGCCGCCAAGCCGGTCTGGATCAGCGAGATGAACAGCAACGCCGTGCCCGACGGCCTGCCGCAGACCTTCGGGCAGGTGACGGAGGAGCAGCAGGCGCGCTACGCGGTCGCCGCCTACGAGCGGATTCAGCGTGAATGGCCCTGGGCCGGCGTGACGAGTGTCTGGTTCTTCAAGCGGGCCTCCGACGCCGAAAAGGACCAGCCGTTCTACTACTTCCGGCTGGTGGAGCCGGATTTCACGCCGCTGCCGGTCTACGAGGCGCTGAAAACGTACCTCACCACGCTGCAACCGACGCTCTACCGGGGCCGCCATCAGGAGAGCACCTGGCAGGTGGCTTACACAGGGACGTGGGAGACGGTGGCCGATAGTGCCGCCGGGCTGGGGGCCTACCGCCGCGCGACGGCGCCCGGCGCGAGTTTGACGCTCGCCTGGGAGGGCCGCGCGCTCGTGCTGACGCCCGGTCCCGGCACGGGGAACGTCCGCATCACCGTGGATGGTGGCCCGGCGCGCGACGTGGCGCTCCAGGGCACACCGGTCGCGTTAGCGCGGGATCTGCTGGGACGGCGGCACACGCTCACCCTCACGGCGGTGGAAGGCGCCGTCAGCGTAGATGAACTGTGGGTGAAGTGAAGAGACTATGTGGTGTAATTAACATTAGTGTTAAGAATGGCAATCAGGATCTGACGAATTAGAGGTATTTCATGACTTTACCCTGTCGACATGAACGCCGCGTGACAGAACAAGTTCAGCCTACGGTGGAGTTGTTAACCCATTTAGATACAATGCACCCCGAGGTGTTGTGTCAACACGCCATTCAACCTGAAGATTATCAGGGCGGTTTGGTTTTTCGCTCCGCAATTGAAAGCATTAGAGGTACTTTTATTGCCTCATCTACAACTGGGCGTGAGGGGTTGGTCCGGGATGTTTTGGAAAATTTGTTAGTACGAAAATTAATTGCTGGTTATCAGCAGAACAGCAGCAAAGAACGCTATGATTTTACAGTAGAGATTGATCACGATTTGGGGTACTTTGTTGCCCTCGAAGTAAAGGGGGGTGAAGGAAATAGCATTAATATTTCTGAACGACCGATTTGGGCTAAAGAATTTGGTATTTGGTCCCATCTAGATGGCGCGATTGTCAACCAACCAGCTCATGGAGCTCATGCAATTCTTAATCGTTTGACAAATGAACTGGTACGCCGCCATAAACCAGTGGACATTTTGTTCTTTAAGGATTGCCTTTGTGGTACCCGCACGCGGCCTTGTCCTAAATACCCAGGTTGTGAAGAAAAGATTGGCCTTTCAGCTGCTCCGGATATTTTCTTATTCCCACAGCGTATTCCTACAGTGGATGATCCCGAACCGCCGGTTTACACTTTGGAAATGCTCAAGCTGCCAACATTGGTATTGGATTTGTTTAATGTCAGCCCGGCGGATCGTCCTGCTCATGTTTGGGAAGTAGGTGTGCGTGTGCACTCACTGGCAGATAGACGTTTTTGTTGGTCGGTGCAGGTAAGGCATCAGGGAGTGGTCGTAGATAGGAACACTTCCCGTCCGTGGCAAGTATAGGTTTTGAGATGAGTGAAAGTATCAATGAGCAGCGCCAGCTGTATTTATTTGACCAAAGCGACTTATCGGTGACTCTGGATGCACGGCTCTGGCATGGATCTTTCAATGGTCGCGAGAGCACATTTCAACAATTATCGCCCTATGTTGGTAAGTTGAAATCAGGCATGGTCCGTGTGCTCCTTAATGCTTACTCCCAGCCGGGCGATATTGTACTGGACCCCTTTTCTGGTTCTGGGGTTGTGCCTTTGGAGTCCGTGTTGAGTGAACGTTGTGCTTGGGCTAATGATTTAAGCCCTTATGCTTACGTGCTGACCCGTGGCAAGCTAGAAGCACCGGCCAGTGAACAAATTGCCTTGCAGCAGGCAAAAACACTATTAGAAGAGGTGGCACGCAAAGCACCGAAGGAAAACTTGACGGTGGTTCCACAATGGGTGCTTGATTTCTTTCATCCGGATACTTTAAGAGAGGTTCTGGTCGCTTTTCGTTTGTTGCGCGAGCAGGAAAATTATTTCTTGATGGCTTGTTTACTGGGGATTTTGCATCATGTCCGTCCCGGCTTTCTTTCTTTCCCAGCCAGCCATCTGGTACCTTATTTGCGTAAAGCCAAGTACCCGCCAGAACAATTCCCTAAAATGTATGCTTATCGTGATTTGCGTTCCAGGTTACTGTCCAAAGTACAACGAGCTTATCGGCGACCATTATTGCCAGCTAATTGGGAGCAGCGTCGCTATCAAGTTTGGCAAACCAATGCTATGGCTTTGCCTATCTCTGATGCAGCGGTGGATGTCATTATTTCAAGCCCACCCTATTTTGGTGCTTTAGATTACGCGCGTGATAACCGGCTACGATTGTGGTTTTTGGGGTGTGAGGATTGGAAGGAGCTAGATGCTTCTTTAACAGCTAATAGTAAGGTTTATTTACCGCAGATGGAGAGCTGTCTGCAGGAGATGTACCGTGTTCTTAAGCCGGGTAGATATTGTGTTTTGGTTTTAGGGGATGTAGATCGGGATGGTAAAACTCAACGCACCGCTGAGATTTTGGCTGATTTAGCTGTTAAAATAAGCCGGGAGCGGTTTGTGGTAGAGACTATCTACGATGATCGTATCCCGGATGAGCGACGGTCTCGTCGGCAAACTCGTACCACTGCTTTTGAACGTATTTTGGTCATGAAGAAAAGTTCGTAGTTTCCATATTTCTTTAAACATGGCCGAGTTTTGTCATTCTCCGGCTGGCGGTGTGATCCTGGATGAGAAGGGGTGACGTGTTATGGATTGTGGGTTGCGTTGCGGGTATCTTACTCTTCGCCGACGATGGTGAACTTGCGTTCGGCCGGGGCGACCTCCCAGGATGCCGGCGGGGAGGGGAGCGCCCCCCAGGGATTGCCGTAGCCCGGCAGTGCCCCT
>CAYTGR010000027.1:0-12167 GCA_964437445.1 uncultured Anaerolineales bacterium
TCCTTCGGTTATGGCCAGAGTTCGCGGGCGGTGAAATCCACCCAGTAAAGATCGGTCACGTTGGGGATGGCCTCCCGGAGCGCCTGCCCGATGGCGGTGGGAGGCTGCTCCAGCGCCTGCCACCAGACCCGGTCGGCGGGATAGCCGAACTGAAAGCCAACCGGCGCGGGCGCAAAGGTCTGACCCCACGTGGTAAATTCGTCTACCAGCTGCCCCAGCGTGGCAAATTGCTGGCTATCATCCACAAAGGTAATCCCGTCGCGGTAAGTCGGCGGCATCTTCTCCAGCAGCCAGTGCTTGAGGAACAGCCGGTAGTCCGGGTTGTGACGCCGCACCTGCTCCACCCAGGCGCGCGCTTCCTCGTCGGTCACGGCTTTGCCGTCCGGGTATTCGTTCTGCCGGTACCATTCCACGTCTACGCCCAAGCCGATCACGCTGGGATGCCGGCTGTAGCGGCTCAGCACCAGGTCTATGAGTGTGGGCAGATCCGCCTGGGCCGGCTCCACTTGCAGCCAGACCTGGACGCCTTGCTCGTCAAACCGCTGGAGGTAGGCTTCGTTGAAATCGCTGTAGCTGAAGACGATCTGCTCTGGCCGGGTCTGCTCATCCGGCGCTGGGAAGTTGAGCCAGCAGGTCTCGTCATCCCCCATCACCCCCACGATCCAGATCACGGCCGGCTGCGCGCCGGCAAAGCGAGCGGCCATGTCGCCGGTGGCGTTGAGCCACCAGTCGGCCTGGGGAAAGGGCTGAAGACCGTAAGAGGAGGCCCGCAACCCGGCGCGGAGTGCCGGCGAGGCCGGCGGCGGCTCCGGTCGGCTGGATGACTGGCAGCCGGGCATGATTGCCAGCAGGGCCAGGCTGAGCAGAACGATTCGTGCCATGTTGAGACGCACAGGAGCTTCCCTCCGCGCGATTGTAACGGAAAAGCGCCGCGCGTCAACCGCCGTGAAAGATGTTTGCTTCCAGTTGGTTTCCTGCTATACTGCGCCCATCCTACTGCCTGGAGTGTGCTCCATGTCCGAGCGTAAAGCAATCCGTTATGCATTGTTTGGCCTGCTCTATTTTTCTCAAGGGACTGTGTTGAGCTATTTTACGGCGCTGAATGCCCTCTATCTGCTGCAAGCCGGTCTGGCGATGACCGACGTGGGCATCTTTGCCACCATCGCCCTGCTGCCCTTCGTGATCAAGATTTTTCTGGGGATGTTGAGCGACCGCGTCAACCTGCTGGGACTGGGGCACCGGAAGCCTTACATCCTGATCGGGCTGGCGGTGCAGGCGGCCTGCCTGGTGGTGGTGCCGTGGGTGGATCCGGCCCGGCAGTACTGGTTGTTTGTGGCGTTGGCCTTCACCTTGCAGATGGGGATGGCGCTGTATGATACCTGTACGGATGGATTGGCCCTGGATACCACCCCGCCGGGCGAAGAGGGGACGGTGCAGGCCTTTATGGTGGGCGGACGCGCGGCCGGTGTGGTGCTCACCGCTTCGGCGGTGGGACTGCTGGCGCAAGATGTCGGCTGGCGGGCGGTCTTCTGGCTGCTGGCCGGGCTGACCTTTCTGCCGTTGCCGTTATTGCCGTGGGTCAAAGAGCCGGCCCGCACCACCGCGCGCACCTTTGAGTGGCGAGCCTTCGCTGCATTCAAGCAGCGCTCTGTGCTGGCGCTGGCCGGGATAGGATTTATCTTCTTCCTCATCATCGCTGGAACCAACCAGAACGTCAACCCCTTCCTGGAAGCCACTTTCAACATTGATCTGCGCACGGCCGGCTTTATCACCACGGTCTGGGGGATTGGCGTTGTCTTGGGGGGGCTGACCGGCGGCGGCTTGATCAGCCGGCTGGGGCAGTCTAAGGCGGTCAGGGTGGCGCTGTTGCTCTCGTTGCTGGTGGGCGTGGCGCTGGCTGTGCTACCTGGCCTGGGCTGGGCCTGGCCGCTGGTTATTCTGTTCGGGCTTTCGTACGGGACTTACCAGACGCTCTACTTTGCCCTGGCGATGCGCTTCACCGATACGCGGATCGCCGCCTCCATGTTCGCCATCCTCATGGCCGTGACCAATGTCGCGCAGGGGGTGGGGATGGGATTGAGCGGGGCGCTGGCCGATGGCGTGGGTTTCCGTTGGGCGTTTGTGATCCTGGCGGCCTTTAACCTGCTGATTTTGCCGTTGCTCCCCGTGGTGTTCAAGGTGCACCCGGCGCAGGAAGAGGGCAAACGCTAAAGAGCCCACTGCCCTGGTTTCTGGTTTGTAGTAAGGCGCTTCAGCGCGTCACTACGAACGGCGCTACGGGGCCGCATTGAGAAAACAATCGCGCGTGATTGACAAATTGCCCCACCGGGGTATACTAACGTCGTTGTT
Organism: uncultured Anaerolineales bacterium; assembly: GCA_964437445.1. Classification (GTDB taxonomy): domain Bacteria; phylum Chloroflexota; class Anaerolineae; order B4-G1; family SLSP01; genus CAYTGR01. Next base: position 2,350 of record CAYTGR010000027.1, read on the forward strand.
CAAGCTGATCTGCTATTAAGGTGAGGAACAGGAATGACGGACATCGCTACACTCTCTGGATTTGGGGCAGGCGTGCCACCTTCCTGAGCGCGTAGCTGGGTCGCGTCAATCAGTTTGATTGTTTCTAAGCCGTGGGAGCCTGAGGTCCCACGGCTTTTTTGTTTGCCTGGGGCCAGGGCCGTTAAAGTGAGGAGGGCCTATGTTGAGAGTATCTAATGTGAGCAAACGGTATGGGGATGAGGTTATTTTGGACCGGGTTTCCTTTGTCGTCAATGCCGGTGAGCGGGTGGGCTTAATTGGACCGAACGGCGGGGGAAAATCCACGCTGTTGCGGATCATTGCGGGCCAGGAACAGCTGGAGCGAGGTGGGGTGCAATGGGATCCGCCCGCGCTGCGCTACGGTTATCTGGCCCAGGGCGTCGTCTGCCCGCCGGGGACAACGGTGACCGACTGGCTCCAGGTGGGCGGGCGGGCGTTGGCGACCGCCGAAGCGGAGGTCGCGCGCCTCGCGGCGGCGCTTGCCACGGCGACCGGCGCGGAGCAGGCGCATCTGCTGGAGGCCTACGGGCATGCGCTGGCGGACCTGGAAGCGCTCACTACGCAGCCGGATGAGCACGACGCGGCCGCGGTCCTGGCCGGGTTGGGGCTGCACGATCTGCCGTTGGAGACGTCGGTCGTCACGTTGAGCGGCGGCCAGAAGACCCGGCTGAGCCTGGCACGGCTGTTGCTGGCCCAACCGCAGCTGCTCCTGCTGGACGAACCGACCAACCATCTGGACATCACCGCGTTGGAGTGGCTGGAGGGCTGGCTGCAACGGTATCCCGGCGCGGCGTTGATCGTCTCGCACGACCGGGCCTTTCTGGACAACACCGTGACCCGCATCTTAGACCTGGACCCGGTGACACACACGGTGACCGAATACGCCGGTAACTACTCGGCTTACCTCGCGGTGTGGGAGCAGCGGCGGGATAAGCAGTGGGCGCAGTGGCGCGACGAGCAGGCGGAGGCCCGCCGGTTGCGCCAGGACATCGCCCGGACGAAAGAGCAGGCGTTGTACGTGGAGCGGACGACCACCTCAGGCCAGCCGGGTGTCCGCCGGTATGCCAAGAAGGTCGCCCGAAAGGCGCTATCGCGCGAGCGCCGGCTGGAACGTTACCTGGAAAGCGACGAGCGGGTGGAGAAGCCGCGGCAACAATGGCAAATGAAGCTGGAGTTTGTGGCAACTCCGCCCAGTGGCCAGGACGTGCTGATCCTGGAGGGAGTGGCGGCCGGCTACAACGGAGTGCCGCTCTTCGCCGGCGCGACGGAGACGTTGCGGGCCGGGGAACGGGTGGCGCTCGTCGGGCCGAACGGCGCGGGCAAGACGACGCTCCTGCGGGTGATCTTAGGGGAGCTCGCGCCCCTGGCGGGCCGGGTGCGCCTGGGCACGAATGTCAAGGTGGGCTACTACGCCCAGGAGCAGGAGACGTTGGAGCCGGATAGCACGCCGTTGGAGACCGTTCGCGCCGTGGCGGCGCTTTCGGAGACGGAAGTGCGCTCGTTCTTGCACTACTTTCTCTTCGCCGGCGATGATGTTTTTGTGCCGGTGCGCGCGTTGAGCTACGGCGAGCGGGCGCGGCTGGTGCTGGCCCGGCTCGTGGCGACGGGGTGCAATTTCCTGGTGCTGGATGAGCCGATCAATCACCTGGATATCCCCAGCCGGGCGCGCTTTGAGCAGGCGATGACTGCCTTCACCGGGACGGTGCTGGCGGTGGTCCACGATCGCTACTTCATCCGCGAGTTCGCCACCCGCATCTGGACCATCGCCGACGGGCAGTTGCGGAGCTATCTGGAACTGGACGATCTGCACTTGAGCTGACAGGCGCAGCCGGCGGAAGATAAGGGGGGATTTTGTGCGGACCTTGCCGCGCGCAAAATCCCCCTGTAATATCTCCCGGTGCACGTAACACGCCGGGAGTGGTAACTTACGCCAGTTGCGCTACAATGGCAACCGGCAAGAATCTTGAGCATCTTTCGTGAGGGGGGGCCTATGTCGTTGAAGGCTGACGAAATCGGTGCGGCTAAGGATCACTCATCCGTGGTGGGATTGATCCAGCAGGCCGAAGCCTGCCTGGTGCGCCACGAGGCTGCCGCTGCGCTGGGCGTGGCTGAACAGGGGGTGCAGGCGCTGACCGGCGCCCCCTTGGACGAGTCGGCCCGGCGACTGCTGGCGCGGCTGTACACTCTTCAAAGCCGCGCCTTGACCGCGCTGGGCGAACGCGACCGGGCCTGGCAGGCTGTGACCCAGGCATTGACCCTCCGGCCCGACGACGTGGACGCTTTGATCCAGCGGGGCTGGCTTTACCGGGATGAGGGAGAGGCGGAGGCGGCCTTACGTGACCTGGATCAGGCTCTAACGCTGGATGAGCGCTCCGCCAGCGCCCATCTGGCCCGGGGGATGGTCCGCGAGAGGGTGGGGGACAGCGCCGGGGCGCTGGCCGACTATGACCGGGCGGTAGCGTTGAATGACCGGCTGGCACTGGCCTGGAGCCAGCGCGCCCGGCTGCTCGCTGCGCGCGGCGAGGTCGCCGTAGCCGAGCGCGACTTCACGACTGCGCTCCGGCTGGATCCGCATTTACTGGAGCCCTACACCCACCTGGTTTACCTGGCCCGGCAAAGGGGCGATCTGCGGGGGGCATTGCAGATCGTGGAACTGGGCCTGCGGTATCACCCTGGCGAGCCTGAGCTGCTGCTCCAGCAGGCGTACACGTGGGTGGATCAAGGGGATCTCTCTCAGGCGTTGTCGTTGGTGGAGGGGGTGCTCGCCGCTCAGCCCGATCACGCGGGCACGCTGGCGCTGCGCGGCCAGATCCACGGGCGCAGCGGCAACCTGGCGGCGGCACTGGCCGACCTGGAGCGGGCCGTGGCGCTGGATCCCGGCGACGCGGAAGCTCACTTCAACTACGCGCTGGCTAATTTCTACGCCCACCGGCTGACGGAGGCGTTCGCGGCACTGCTCCGGGTGTTGCAGCTGACGCCGGGCGACCAGGAGGCGCTGCAGTGGCGCCCCCGGTTGGCCGGGCAGCTGGGGCTGGAACCGTGGGATCGGGCGGCTCGCGTGCTGGAGCATTTCGCGTATTCACACTGCGGCCCTGGCCGGGATTGGAAGGTGGAGATCCGCCAGATGCACACTTTCCACCCCAATGGGGAGATAGAGACGTATAACGCCGCCGTGTTAGATCCAGGCCCGCGTTCGGCGCTGCTGCTCGTGGTCAAACTGACGCCCGACGGCTACTGCGTTGAGGTTATGGCTGAGCTGGCGGTCCCCGATGCGCCGCGCACGCCGTTTACGGTCGTGGCAGAGCGGACGGTGCCGCAGGACCCTGACCGGCTCCTGGCGCAACTCAACCGGCTGGTGACGGAGGGCGTGCTGCGTTGTACCGGCCGCCGGTTGCAGTTGGGGGCGCTGGCATAAGCGTTGTTTATGGGATATAGCGGGCAGTTTCTGCATTCCCCTGTTCCGGTGTATAATCGCCCTACTGTCACCGGAGTAAAAGCATGGCAAAAACTTACGTTTCACTGGACCTGGAAACAACCGGCCTGAACGCCGACGGGGATGCCATCATAGAGATTGGCGCCCTCCGTTTCCAGGGCGACCACGAGCTGGAGACTTTCAACACCTTTGTTAACCCTGGCCGGCCGATCCCGCGCTTCGTCACCGAATTGACCGGCATCACCGATGCCCACGTCGCCGACGCTCCTCCTGTGCGGACGGTTGTGCGCCAGCTGGCTGATTTTGTGGGCCGCGATCCCATCGTCGGCCACAACATTGGCTTTGACCTGGGCTTTTTGCGCCGGCATACCAACACGCTGAACAGCAACGCCGTCATTGATACGTTTGAGCTGGCCGGCATCTTAGTGCCTCACGCCGGGCGTTATTCGCTGGCTAACCTGGTGTCGGAGATGGGGATTGATCTGCCGCCTCAGACCCACCGGGCGCTGGACGATGCGCGGATGGCCCATGCGCTGTTCGTGGCGTTGCTGGCGCGGGCGGAACAGCTGCCGTCCGACGTGTTGCAGGAGATCGTCCGCCAGGCCGAGCTGTTGCGCTGGGGGCCCCTCTCCTTTTTCCGCGACGCGCAGGCGGTGCGCTCGCGCCGGGGGTTCAGCGGTGGGATCGGAGCGCAGCTGGCGGCCCGGCGCGGCGGCGATGCGGCCGGGCCATTATTCTTGCCGGAGGAGGAGGGCGAACCGCTCCAGCCCCGCGATCCGCCCCTCCTGTTGGACGTGGACGCGCTGACGGCGCTGTTGGCCGCCGGGGGCGCGTTGGCGGCGGCCTTCCCCGATTATGAGTATCGCCCGCAACAGGTGGCGATGCTGCAGGCGGTGGCTCAAGCCTTCAACCTCGGCCAGCATCTGTTGGTAGAGGCCGGCACCGGCACCGGTAAATCCCTGGCCTATTTGCTGCCGGCGCTCACCTGGGCCACCCAAAACGGCCAGCGGGTGGTGATCTCCACCAACACGATCAATTTGCAGGAGCAGCTGGCCAACAAAGATCTGCCGGCCCTGGCCGGCCTGCTGCCCTTTGAGTTCCGGGCGATGATCCTCAAGGGGCGCTCGCATTACCTTTGCCGGCGCCAGTTGCAGCAGTTGCGTCAACGCGGCCCGGCCACCGAGGACGAGCTGCGCGTTCTGGCCAAGGTCTTGCTCTGGCTGCCCAACACTTTGGATGGCGACGGCGATCCGCTGTTCCTCCCCACGCCGGGTGAGCGGGCCGTCTGGCGCTCGCTTTCCGCCGAAACGGAGAACTGCACCCCTGATCAATGCCCCTACTTTGAGGACGGCGGCTGCTTTTTCTACCGGGCGCGCAACCGCGCGGAGACCGCGCACCTGCTCATCGTCAACCACGCGCTGTTGCTGGCCGACGTCGCCGCCGACAACCGGGTTTTGCCGGAATACAACCTGCTCGTGCTGGACGAGGCGCACCATCTGGAGCGCGCCGTCACCGACGCCCTGCGCTTCTCCGTGGAGCGAATGACGGTCCGGATGTTATTTGAGGAGCTTGTGCGCGGGCGCGCCGCCTATCCCAGCCTGCTGGACGAGGTGCGCGCCGCGCTGCCGGCCATCCCCCGGCGGGCGGCGGAGGTTCTCTATCAGGCCCTGGATCGGATTGAGGAGGCCGCCGAGCGCACCGCCAACCGGATGGAGGAGTTTTTTGACGCACTCGCTGACTTTTTGAAGGAGCACGGCTCTGGCAACGAAGAGGCCTACGGCGTGCGCCTGCGGGTGACCGGTGGGCTGCGCACCCAGCCCGGCTGGGAAAAGGTGGAGCTGGCGTGGGATCTGGCCGTGCCGCACTTCGGGACGCTGGTAGACGGGCTCGGCCGGCTCCAGGACGCGCTGGATGACCTCAGCGCGGCCGACCTGCCGGCGGTGGCGTCGCTGCCGCCGCGTGTCCAGGGAGTGACCTCCCGCCTGGCGGAGCTCCACGACCAGCTGAAGAGCGCCGTTGCGGACCCGGAGCCGAACGTTATCTACTGGATTGAGGAAGAGCGCAACGGCCTGACGTTGGCGCTCAATGCCGTCCCGCTGCGGGTCGGGCCACTGGTGCGGGAGCACCTGCTGCAGAAAAAGCGTTCGGTCGTGTTGACCTCGGCCACGTTGCGGGTGGGGGGCTCCTTTGATTACCTCCGCGATCGGCTGGAGGCCTGGGAGGCCGACGAACTGGCGGTTGGTTCCCCGTTTGATTACGCGGCGTCGGTCTTGCTGTACGTCGTGACCGACGTCCCGGAACCGGGGCAACCGGGCCATCAACGCGCCGTGGAGCAGACCCTGACCGCTCTCTTTGAGGCGACGGAAGGACGGGGGCTGGCGCTCTTCACGGCCTACAGCCAGCTCCAGACGACGGCGCAGGCAATCACGCCGGCGCTGGCCCGTAAGCAGATCACCGTTTATACCCAGGGCAGTGGCTCTTCCCGCGCGCAATTGCTGGCGAACTTCAAGCGCGGCAACCGGGCGGTGCTGTTAGGCACGCGCTCTTTCTGGGAAGGGGTGGACGTGCCGGGCGAGGCGCTCTCCTGTCTGGCAATCGTCAAGCTGCCCTTTGACGTGCCCAATGATCCCATCATCGCGGCCCGCGCCGAGACTTACGACGATCCTTTCAACGAGTACAGCGTGCCGGAGGCGGTGCTGCGTTTCTTGCAGGGCTTCGGGCGGCTGATCCGCACCAAGACCGACCGGGGCATTGTCGTGGTGTTGGACCGGCGGCTGTTGACCAAGGCGTATGGGCGGCGTTTCCTGGATTCGCTGCCGGGGCCGACCATCCGGAAGGGGACGGCGGCCGCGCTGCCGGAGATCGCGGCGCTCTGGCTGGCCCAAGCGCCGCTCCCGCCGGCCGAGCCGGAGCCCGTGCGTTCCAGGGCGCCTGTTTTTGAAGAACCGCCGTGGTGAGACGGAAAACGTGAAGCGTGAGACGTGAGACGTGAAACGGGAAACGGGAAGCGTGAAACGGGAAACGTGAAACGGGAGGCGTGAAGCGTGAAACGGGAAACGTCATGCGTAAGGTAGATTCATCGTTCGTTGATTCTTGATTTTCTGATTCTTGATTCCTGGGGGGAGGGGGAAATGCGCATCGTCGTTGACGCTTTTGGTTCCGACAATTGCCCTGGTCCGGATGTGGCCGGCGCGGTACTGGCGGCGCGGGAGTGGGGCGACGAGATCATCCTGGTCGGCCCGGAGGAGCGCATCAAGGCGGAACTGGCGCACCACGAGACGGCCGGTCTGCCGCTGCGCATTGTCCACGCGCCGGACGTGCTCACGATGGAAGACCACTCCGACGCCGTGCGCACCAAGACCAACTCCTCCATCCGCGTCGGGATGCGGCTGGTGAAAGAGGGCCAGGCCGACGCCTTTGTCTCCGCCGGCAACACCATCGCCTGTCTCTCCTCCGCGCTCTTTGACCTGGGCCGTATTCGTACCCCGGCCGGGCGGATTGACCGGCCGGCGCTGGCGACGCTCTACCCGGTCGGTTTCAGCCCGGTGCTGCTGCTGGATATCGGCGCGACGGCGGACGTCAAGCCGGAATACCTGCTCCAGTTTGCGCGCATGGGCGCGATCTACGCTGAGCAGGTCATGGGGATTCCCCAGCCGCGCGTGGGATTGCTTGCCAACGGCGAAGAGGCGGAGAAGGGGAACCTGGTGGTGCGCGATACCTACCACGTCCTGCAGGCGAGCGGGCTGAACTTCGTCGGTAACGTGGAACCGAAAGAGGTGACGCGCGGGGCGGCGGACGTGGTGGTGACCGACGGCTTTACCGGCAACATTATGGTCAAGACTTCGGAGGCGGTGGCCTCGTTCGTCGGGCGGCTGCTCAAGCGCGAGCTGGCTGGCGGGGCGCTGGCGAAAGTGGGCCTGGTGCTGCTCATCCCGGCGGCGATCCTGGCCTTGCCGGGGCTGGCGCTGCTCTACCCGGGGGTGAAGCGCATCACCAGGCGGATTGACTACGCCGAATACGGCGGCGGATTGCTCCTGGGCGTGGATGGCATCGTCATCGTCGGGCATGGGCGCTCCAACGCCAAGGCGATCAAGAATGCCATCCGCCAGGCGCGGCTGGCCGTCCAGGGCCGGGTGATTGAGACGATCAAGGCAGGGTTGAGCGATCAGGCCACCCCTAACCCCTGAGAATCCCCGGCGCTGCTGCCTTTTACAGCACGGGTGTTTCCCAACTCACCGGTGCCGGGGATGAAACTATGCCACTCGCGACTGGACAGCTCTTACACAATCGTTACCGGATAGAGACCCTTGGCTCTTTTTTCTTCCCGCGCAGTGGGAAGAAGCGCACTTTTAGGCCCAATGCAATGCCTGGGGAGTAAGGGGGAGACTGGATGGCGATTCCTGAATTTATCCTGCGTAAACTCTTTGTCCGCGAAAGCCTCACCGTGGCGGCGGATAGTTTCTCGTTTGTGCTGCGTAACACGTTTGCGCCCGGCACGTTGACGGGGTTGGTGCTGGAGGTGGATGGGCGGCCTGTCCCGCTGGCCGACCTGACGTTGCAGGCGGGCACCGAATCGCCGCGCGGCGCCGACACCATCACGCCGGAGGCCCCGTTCCCGCTGGCGGTGGGAGTGGACGTGCGGGTGCGCGTCCAGGGTGTGCCGCTCGGTCAAGGCCGGCTCGCCCTTCGCGCCGAGACGCGCGAGGCGGGGCTGTTGGCTTTCACGGTGCAGGCGGAGGGCGGTCCCACCACGTCGGCCGCGCCGGTGCGCCGGGGCTGGCGGCTGCCGCGCCTCTTCCGGCGGCCGCTGCGGGCCGAGGTGACGGTGGACGCCGAAGCGGTCAGCGGCGAGATCCATCCCTACGTCTACGGCCAGTTTGTGGAGCACCTGGAACGCTGCGTCTACGATGGCATCTGGACCGCCGACGGTGCGCGCTTGCGCGAGGATACCCTCGCGCTGATCCGCGCGCTGCGTCCGCCGGTCACGCGCTATCCCGGTGGCAACTTCGCCAGCGGTTATCATTGGGAAGACGGGATCGGCCCGGTAGCACAACGTCCGGCCCGCTACGATGCAGCCTGGCAGGCGACCGAATCTAACCGGGTGGGGACCGACGAGTTTATGGCCTTCTGCACGGCGGTGGAGACCGCGCCGTTTCTCGTGGTCAACGACGGTTCCGGGACGCCGGAGGAGGCCGCGCGCTGGGTCGCCTATTGCAACGAGCCGCCCACGACGGAGCAGGGCCGCCGCCGGGCGGCCAACGGTCACTCTGAACCTTATGGTGTCAAACTTTGGGGCATCGGCAACGAGGTCTGGGGTCGCTGGCAGATCGGCCACACGGGACCGGTGGAGTACGTGGCCCGGCTGCGGGCCTTCGCGCAGGCCATGCGGGCGGTGGATCCCACGTTACAGCTGGTGGCGGTGGGCGACGGGCCGCTCACCGACGCGCCGGACGATCCGGCCCGGCTGTGGAACGAGACGGTGCTCCGGGCTGCCGGGGCTGAGATTGATTACCTTTCTTTCCACATTTACCAGCCGGGCGAGGAGGGCTGGCAGGAGCAGTATGACCCGGAGGCGCTGCATCATACTGTGTGCGCCGCGCCGCTGGATGTGGAGACGATCGTCGGGCGGATGGCGGCGCAGCTTGCGGTCGTGGCCCCGCAACGGCGGATCCGCGTGGCGCTGGACGAGTGGAATCTCTGGCTGGCACCCCCACCGGACGCGGTGACGATGCACCGCCTGCGTTACACGCTCCGCGACGCGCTCTACGTCGCCGGGATGCTCAATAGCTTTCACCGCTGCTCTCCCACGTTGGGACTGGCGAATCTGGCGCAGCTGGTCAATGTTTTGCCGTTGATCGTCACCGACGAGCGCCGCGCTTACGCAACGCCGCTCTATTACCCGTTCGTGCTCTATCAGGCCATGGAAGCGCTGGCGTTAAAAGTGGAGACGACCGGGCCGACGTTCAACAGCACCGGGCTGGGGCGGACGATTGCTCCGCACCACGATGTGCCCTACCTGGACGTGACGGCGACGCGGGACCCGGCCGGACAACGGGTGGTGCTCGGCTGCGTCAACCGGCATCCGACCGAGACGCTGGCGGTCACGCTGCGGTTGCACGGTGGCGGGTGGCGACCGGTGCAGGCGCGAGCGCTCACCGGCCCGGAGCCGCTCGCGGTCAACGATTTCGACGCGCCGGAGCGCGTTGGGATCCATGAAGCGCCGTTACCCACCGGGCACGGCGACCGGTTCACCTGGCAGTTGCCGCCCGCCTCGGTGACGGTGTTGACGTTGGGCTAAAGGAGGAAAACCTTGGCGGGCTTTGCGCTTTGGTGTGAGGTTTCAGGC
>CAYTGR010000027.1:12267-51281 GCA_964437445.1 uncultured Anaerolineales bacterium
GGGCTAAAGGAGGAAAACCTTGGCGGGCTTTGCGCTTTGGTGTGAGGTTTCAGGCTTTTTGCATAAGACTTACGCCAATGATTTGAATTTCACCGCTGAGCACGCAGAGAACGGATGATTTCTCAGCACCCCTGGCGACCTCTCTGCGGTTAAGAATGCTCGCGTCTGCGTCAGTCCTGTTGCAGTAGACCCGGTGGAGAGTAGGGAGGGAACTATGACACCGCATTTGCTGGTCACTCAATTGCGTTTCACGCGGAGCGAACTGGTTCGTTGTCTGGAGGGGGTCTCTGAGGAGGATGCCCAGCGGCACCTGGGTCCCATGAACTGCCTTAGCTGGATTGTCGGCCATCTGGCCAACCAGGAGCATTTCTGCTGGGTGATGGTGGCCCAGCACCAGGAGCTGCTGCCCGGGCTCAACGACCTGGTGGGGTATAACAAGCCGGCCAGCACCCCCACGTTAGAGGCGATGTGGGCGGCGTGGCACACTGTGACCCGCGTCGCCGACCTGTTTCTGGATACTCTAACCCCCGCCTCGTTGCTGGCTCGCCTGGAATGGCGTGGGAAACCCCTGGCGGAGAGCACCGGTACGTTGCTGTTGCGCAACATCTATCATTACTGGTTTCATCTGGGAGAGGCGCACGCGATCCGGCAACAGCTGGGCCATCAAAATCTGCCGGAATTTGTGGGCGACATGAAAGCCGCGGCTTATTATCAGGAGCGCTGGTGGGGAGAGGCCTGAAGATTGGTCTGCTGAGTGGGCGGTAGAGGGCTCGAACCTCTGGCCTCCTCCTTGTAAGGGAGGCGCTCTAACCGACTGAGCTAACCGCCCACTGCGCCCTGCATCATATCAGGATTTGGCGACAAGTCAAACGCAGCCAGTCTTTGCTGTGGATGAAAACAGGTTCGTTCCGCACGGCTGGGAATGAGGGCTTCAGCGCGGCTAAGACGGCGCTCAAGCGCCTCACTACGAACTTTTCACGGTATTTTCAAGGGGGCGGTGGAGTGGGGGGGCCGGCGTGGGTAACGGTGGATACCGCGCTGCTGGAGCGCTTGTGTGAGCGCTTAGAGGCGACCTGGGAGCCGGTGGCGGCCGGATTTGCTGCCTCGGAGGGCCGGGCGTTGCAGTGCGCTCCCGGTTGCGCCGATTGCTGCCGCGCTGCACCGCGCGTGGCCTGGTCGGAGACGGTGGATCTGCAACTGCTCTGGCCTGAAGCGGCCCGGTTGTGGCGGGCGCTAAGAGCGCTGCCGGAGGCGACGCGGGCGCTGGTTTACGAGCGGGCCGCCGCCTATCGCGTAACAGGGGGGACTTTCAGTGTTTGCCCCTGTCTGGATGCTGCCGGCCACTGCGTCGTTTATGCGGCACGCCCCCTGGTTTGCCGGATCACCGGGTTGCCCGTCCAATATTTCAGCCCGACGCTGGCCGCCTGGCAGGCCCACAGCTGCCGTTATAACCGGTTAGCCCGCGATCCGCACCCAGCAGCCGATCAACGGATGGTGTTTCAGGCCGTCTCCACGACGGCCCCGGCCTGGGTCCACAGCTGGACCCGGATATTGCAAGAAGTTGATTTCTTTACCGATGCGGCTTTTCGGGCCTCGCAGGGGCAAACCGTCTCTTTGGGTGAGCTCCTGGACTCCTTAGCGGCCCCTTAATCTGGAGGAGTCGCCACTCCTGGGGCTGGCCTGGAGACTGGTGGGGTTGGGGATGGTGCGACTAACGGCAGAGTGAAGAAGAAGACGCTGCCCTGCCCGGGGGCACTTTCCACGCCGACTGTTCCCCCTAACCGCTCAACAATGCGCCGCACGATGGAGAGACCCAGCCCATGTCCCTTGATATGGGCCTGGGCTAACCGGGTGAAAGGCGTGAACAAGTTTGCCTGGGCTTCCGTACTCAGGCCGGCGCCGTTGTCCCGGACCCAGAAACGGGCCTGGCCGTCAGGTTGTACCGTGGCCCCCACTTGAATTTGGGGCGGTTGGCCGCCATACTTGATGGCATTGCTCAGATAGTTGGCCCATACTTCTTCAATCCATGGCGCGTAGCCCCAGACCACCGGCCAGGGGGCCTCCATGTGGGCAATAGAGGCGCCACTCTTCTGGATTTGATCGTGCAGGCGCTGTTGGGCTTCCAGCACAATAGCGGGCATATCCAGCGGGACCGGCGTGACAGTCTCCTTACGCAGGCCGCTCAATAACATGAGCTCTTCTATGATGGCGTTGAGCTTATGTCCGGTCCGGGCAATGATCTGGAGCACTTGCTGCTCCTGGGCGATAGCGGTCTCATCCTCGCTCAACAAGAGCTCGGCGTAGCCCACGATCAGACCGATGGGGTTTTTAAGGTCATGCGCCACCGTGTGCGCAAAGGCGTCCAATTCCTCGTTGCGCGCCACCAGTTCGTCCGCGTAGCGCTGTAAGTCTGCTTGAGCCTGTTTGCGGGCGGTGATATCTTCTTTGATGGCGATATAGGCCATGATCTGCCCGGCGGCATCTTGCACCGGCGCAATCGTCGCCGATTCCCAATATAGAGAGCCGTCTTTGCGCCGGTTGCGCAGTTCGCCATGCCAGACCTGTCCACTGGTGATGGTTTGCCACAGGACCCGATAGTATTCTGCGTTCTGCTCGCCCGACTTCAGGAGGCGCGGATTTTGCCCTAACACCTCCTGCAGGGTGTAACCGCTGGTTTCCTCAAAGCGGGGATTGACATATTGAATGGTGCCGTGAGCGTCTGTGATGACGATGGTGCTGCCGCTCTGTTCAATGGCGAGTGTCAGTTTGCGCAGTTCCAGATTTTGTGCTTCCAACTGGTGCTGGTAAGCCTGCAATTGCGTCTCGGCCCGCTTACGTTCCACAATCGTCCAAATGATATCGGCCACATAGGCGACCAGTTCCACATCTTTTTGATCGTAGTCTGAGGATTTGTTGCCCACCCCTAAAATGGAGACGATGCGCCCCTCGCGCAGGGTAGGCACCACCAGTTCACGGATGATTTCTGCGTGGCCGTTGGGCATCCCCTTGCGGTGGGGCAGCGCCGCGTAGTCGTTATGGATCACGGGCCGGCGCTGGTAGACACAATCCACCCAGACACCGGCCTGGTCAAGGCTATAGTGCCGCCCCTGGCCTTCCGCCCGGCAGAATTCTTGCAGCGTGCGGGTGGACCAAGCTTGCAGGGAGAGCGTTTTTTGATCTTCTTCTACAAAGTGGTAAAAGCCAATGGGGCTGCCGGTAATTTCCCCTATTCCATCCAGGGCTTTTTGCATCAGTTCCTCCAGTGAATGGTTGGCGGCGAATTCAAACAATCTCAGGCGCAACTGAACGACTGCTTTTGCTTGCTTACGCTCGGTGATGTCTTGCACCAGGATATAGAGGCCGTTCACTGACCCTCGCGCAGTTATTTCGGGCACATAGTTGACGCTCAGCCAGCGCAAGCCCTGCTGGGGTAAATGGAGTGGGCTCTCAAAAGAAATTTCCTGCCCGGTCAGCGCCGCTGCGATCTGCGGGGCTGCCCGGGCATAATAAGCTTCGCCAAGCACTTCTCTGACGTGTCTGCCGATGATTGCCCCGGCATTGAGGCCGAATGCCTCAACGTATTTTTTGTTGACAAACCGGTAGCGCAGGTCGGCATCAACATAACCGATGTAAACCGGGATGTTATCGGTAATCACGCGCAGTTCATGCTCGCGGGCGAGCAATTCTTGCTCGGCCTGTCGTCGTGCAGTGACATCGCTGACCACACCGGCCCACAGGCTGTCGCCCCCGGGCAATGGCGTTGGGTCGGCCTCAATGCGAAGCCAGCGCGTTTCACCCCGGACGGTAAAACGGCCTTCCCAGCGTAAAGGGGTTAACGTGGTGATCGCTTGCCGGTTAGCGCGGACTAAAACGGCGCGATCCTCCGGTTGAGCGGCGGCAAAGGCCAGATTGGCATCGCGCAGCACGGCTTCGGCTTCCAGACCAAGCAGATAGTTGAATTGTGGGCTGGTGTATTCAAAGGAGTAAGTTGAACCATCGGCGCAGGTATGAAAGGTGTAAACTCCCACCGGGATGCGCCGCACCAGCTGGTCGTAACGCAGCTCGCTGGCGCGCAGTCTGGCTTCGGCCTGTTTGCGCTCGGTAATATCGCGAATGACGGATAAAATATAGAGGTCATCGCCCAGACGGATGACCTCTCCTGAATAGAGGGTGTTTAAAATCTGGCCGGACCTGGTCCGAAAGTCATATTCGCGGTCGCGGACGCGATGGTTTTCTTGCAGGGCGGCCAGGCATTCCTCCCGGTCTTGCGGGTGGGCCCAAACGCCCAATTCTATAGTGGAACTGGTCAGGACTTCCTCGCGCGAATAGCCTGAAAGGTGGACAAAACTTTCGTTAACCTCAATGATCTGCCCATCGGGGAAATGGGTGATCAGGATGGCATCGGGGCTGGCCTGAAACGCTGTGAAAAACTTTTTCTCACTTTGCTTCAGTGCCTCTTCCGCCTGTTGGCGCGCAATGATGCCCCGCTCCAGATCGGCGAACAGGCAGCGATTGACCATCAAGAACAGGGTGAAGGTGAGGACGATGTAGAGCATCTGGTAAGAAAGAATCAGCAGTGTTTCAAAGATGTTAGAATGAAAGAAATCGTCCGCCGGCGGCATGGCCAGGTCCACAAAGATGCGGATCAGGCCGACTAAACAAAGCGCCACCACGACGATGCCCACGCTGCGTGTGATAGGGCGCATTTCAGCATCTGCCCGATATAGCATGAGCCACGCGCCCTGGAGACCTATCACCAATGAGCCGATTGAGAAATTGATATTACGCGCTATCAGACTGGGGTGCACTGCTGTGAAATAGGTGTGAACGAGGGCAAAAATCACCAGCAGGATGGCGTTATGGATTTGCGAACTCCGTTTCCCGATAAAGCGTTCTATCCCTATGTACAGGAGGAGGGTACCCCCAATGATGAGGACATTGCTGATGACCATGGAGACGATGTCCGGCACGGTGCCGCGCAGCATTACCAAGATGATCGCTATCCATTGCATGACGAAATTCGCCAGCCAGAAGCCCAGCCCGGCAAAACGGCGGCGGTTTTGAATCCACAGGAGGAGGATGACAACAGTACAGATTGCACTGCTGAGGGTGTAATTGAAGACCACAGTTTTCATGTCCAGGAAGTTCATTGCGCAACGTCCTTTTATCGCAAGCGGAACTCTTATGGACTTGAACGGGGGGAACTGAGCGCCAAAACAATACTTTCAGGCGGAGGGGGTGGGATTCGAACCCACGGTGACGAACGAGCGCCACAACGGTTTTCGAGACCGCCCCGATCAACCACTCCGGCACCCCTCCCGGTAGCAGATATTATACCATGAAGCCCTGGCCTGACAACCAGGAGCTTCAGGGCCGACGCTCAGGCGCTTCCCTAACCAACCTGTTCCAGTTGTTGGCACTTTTTACGATTCCCCGCCAAGCACCGCCGAGTATGCCGAGAAAAAGCATCAAGCTCTGCCGTCCACGGGGGCTGCACGAAGCACAGGTCGGCAGCACTTGACGGCCTGGCGTGCTGTGGATGCAGGGCGGCCATTCGTGGATTCGGGTCCTGATTCGTGGATGGCCTGCGCCTCAGTTACAAGTCTTTTGCGCTCCCTGATTTGGCACTACCGTCAGGGGGGATATAATAGCGCGGGGTTAGTGAGCAGTGAGCAGTGAGCAGTGAGCAGTGAGCAGAGAGCAGTGAGCAGAGAGCAGACCTTTATTGCTCACCGCTCACTTGCTACTATGTCAAAGAGTCAAAGACCTGCTTGTAGTGACGCGCCTCAGCGCGGCTAAGACGGCGCTAAAGCGCCTGACTACCAACTCAGGACGTTATTTTCAAAGGGGGGCAGGGTGTCTGAGACGCAGCAATTACCGCTCTTTCCGGCCGAGCCGGCGCCCAAACCGAAGTCGCCCGGCGTGGAGTTGACCGCGCGCTCCGCGCTCAGCGGGGCGTTGGGGGCCTTTGAGCAGTACATGGCCGCACGCGGTTTCACCGCCAATACCCAACAGGCCTTCCGGCTGGATATGGAGTTGCTGCTGGACTACTTGGGTCCTGGCATGGCTCTCGGCGACATCAGCACGGCTCAGCTGAACGCTTTTCTCAAGTGGATGACCGGGCCGCGCGCGGTGCCGTGCAGTCCCAAAACCTTAGAGCGGCGGATCACGACGCTCAAGGTCTTTTTTGGCTGGCTGGCCGAGGAGCAGGTGTTGCCCCGCGACCCGGCCGCGCCGTTGATTCATCAGGGCGCGACCAGCCCGCTGCCGGAGATCCTGACCGGGGCGCAGCAGGAGGCCATCCTGGGGGTGACGGAGGCGCTGCGGGCCGGGGATGCGGAACACAAACCCGACGCGCGCCCGCATCTGCTGGTCACTTTGGTGCTGCATACCGGCATCAAGAAGGGCGAGACCGTGGCGCTGGTGCTCAATCACCTGGATTTGACCGACGCGGCGCATCCGGCGTTGTGGATTCGCTATGGCGCGTCGCGCCGTCACAAAGAGCGCCGCATTCCGCTGCCGGCCTGGTGGCCGGCCGTGCTGCGGGAATATCTGGCGCAGTATCAGCCGCGCCAGTATCTGTTCCCCTGGACGCCGCGCAATCTGGAATACGTGCTGACCGATGTGGCCGCGCAGGCCGGTGTACCGCGCCTCACGTTTGAGCTGCTCCGCTGGACTTGCGCCGCTCGCGATTATGTGGAAGGGATGGACCGCCAGGCCCTGCGGGAGAAACTGGGGCTGTCGGAGATCAGCTGGTACGAAGTGGAACCGAAGCTGGCTTTGCTGGCGCAGCAGATTCCATGACTCCACGGACTCCACGGACTCCACGGACTCCACGGACTACACGATTCTCAGGAGGTATCTGCATGAGTCTTTCAGAAAAGATTACCCATCGCACTGCCCAGGTGGCGGTGATCGGGTTGGGATATGTGGGGTTGCCGCTGGCGCTGGCCAGCGTCAAAGCCGGCTTTCCGACCGTTGGTCTGGAGGTCAGCGAACGCAAGGTGCAGGCCATCCAGGAGGGGCACAGCTATATTGAGGATATTAAAGATAGCGATCTGGCGCCCTATGTCCAATCCGGGCTGTTGCGGGCCACCACCGATTACGAGGTTTTGCGCACCTGCGATGTGATTTTCATCTGCGTGCCGACGCCCTACACCATCCAGCGTGTGCCCGATCTGACCGATGTGTTGAATGCCACCCGGGGCATCGCGCCCCGGTTGCAACCCGGACAGCTGGTGGTGCTGCAATCCACCACCTATCCCGGCACCACTACCGAGGATGTGCTGCCCATTCTGGAGGCCGGCAGCGGCCTGAAGGCCGGCGTGGATTTCTACCTGGCCTTTTCGCCGGAGCGGATTGATCCCGGCAACCAGCAATGGAGCGCCTACAACACGCCCAAGGTGGTCGGGGGGCTGACCCGCGAGTGCACAACGTTAGCGGCAGCCTTCTTGCGGCAGATGGGCGCGCCCGTGCACGAAGTCTCCTCGCCGGCCACCGCTGAGCTGACCAAGCTGCTGGAAAACACCTTCCGCGCGGTGAACATCGCGCTGGTTAACGAGATCGCGCTCCTCTGCGAGCGGATGGGGATTGATGTCTGGGAAGTCATCGCGGCGGCCAAGACCAAACCTTTCGGCTTCATGCCGTTCTCGCCGGGGCCGGGCGTGGGAGGGCATTGTTTGAGTGCCGGGGAGTACATTTTTGTCCGCAACGGCAATGGGCAGGGGGTTCAGGCTGTCCAAATCGGTGACTATGTCGCCCGGCTGAGTGAGAAGCAGCCCGCGACCGAGCTGGCCGGGGTGACTTGCTGGCAACCGGAGCAGCTGGAGATCCTTTCGTTTGACCCGTACCGGCAAAAGCCCTGCCTGCGCCCCGTCACGCTGATCTCTCGCCGTCCTTACACCGGTGCGATGGTAGAGGTCCTGACGGTGGATGGCCGACGGTTGACGGTGACGGATGGTCATCCCATGTTGGTTTGGGAGACGGAGCGGGCCTTTGTCCGTCGTGCTGATGCTTTGCAGCCGGGGGATGAGTTGATTGTCCCCCTGGGCTTGGCCGAGACGGCCCTCTTGCCGGAGCTGGACGTCATCGCAGCGTTAGGCCCGGAGGCACAGCGGCATGTGCGGGTCACGCCCCAGACCGGCTCCTGGGCCGACCTGGCGCCGACCTTAACGCCCGCCTTGCGTGCTTTGGGTGTTGTACCGCGCGACATCTACCGTTCCAATGCCATGCCTTTGCTGACCTATCTGGCTCTGGAAGCGACCGGGATTGCTCTCTACCCACGTGCGGCGATCTGGCTGGGGACCGGCCGGGGCCCTTCTTACACACGCTGCCCGGCTATCATCCCCTGGACTGAGTCGCTGGCCCGGCTCATCGGCTACTATTTGAGTGAGGGCTGTATGAGCGGGGAAGGGTACCGGCTCCGGGTGCGCTTCACGTTCAACCGCGCTGAGACCGAGACGCTGGCAGATCTCAAAGCTATTTTGAGTGAGCTGGGTTTACAGTACTCGGTTTATAACGATAAGCAATGGCATTCGCAGACGGTTAAAGTGGGTTCATGGCCCTTTGCTCTATTGTTGCGGGATGGGCTGCGCTGTGGGGTTAATTCACGAATGATGCGGATTCCCGGTGTGTTACTCACCGCTCCTGAGCCGTTGCGGCTGGCGCTATTGGCCGGCTTGCTGCGCGGTGATGGGGACGTGTCTCATACCCAGGCTGTGCACCGGTATCGCAAGGATGGTCAGACTTACCAGCATCGCAGTAATGTCTGCACGGTGGGGTATTTTTCATCCAGCCCGGAACTCTTCCAACAGGTGGCAATCTTGCTGCAAGGTCTGCATTTTACCCCCACTTTCAAACGTACTAAGCCCCAACTACGGCTCTATGGCGAAGAGCAACTCACCCGCTTGACCCCTCTTTTCCTGGATGTGAAGCGCCAACGCTTAGAGGCCTACCGGGCTGGCCGCAGCAAGCCGATGCCCACGACGCAATCTCAGCCGCGCGGTGACTTTGCTACCGTCAAAGTGCGGTCCGTGACGCCCGCGCCCGCTACTGATATGGTGTACTCGGTGGAGGTGGACGGTACTCATACTTTCACCACCTCTTATGGGGTTTTGGTGCACAACTGTATTCCCATTGACCCCTATTACCTGCTCTGGAAAGCGCGCGAGTACGATTTCTACACCCGTTTCATTGAACTGGCCGCCGAGACCAATGAGGCCATGCCCTATCACGTGGTGGAATTGACGGTGCGTGGGTTGGGCAAGCTGGGCAAGGCGCTGGAGGGGGCGCAGGTGCTGGTGCTGGGAGTGGCCTTCAAGCCCGATATTGGCGATCCCCGCAACTCGCCCGCCGAACGGGTGATTGAGCTGTTGTTGCAGCGGGGGGCTCAGGTCCAGTATCATGATCCTTACGTGCTGCAGTTTTGTGTGGGAGGCAACGTCTTCCGGCGGGAACCCTTGCAGCTGAGCTCGGTGGCGCTCACGCCGGAAACTCTGGCGGCGGTTGATGCTGTGGTGATTGTCACTGGCCATCGGGGGGTAGATTATGGCCTGGTGTTGAACGCGGCGTCGCTGGTGGTGGATAGCTGCAACGCCACGCGCGGGTTGAGCGGGTCGGCGCAGGTGGTGCGCTTAGGGGCGCCGCTCTAAAGCGGGAAGCGTGAGACGTGAAGCGTGAAACGTGAGACGTGAGGCTCGTTTCAGCAGTTATCACGTTTCACGTTTTACGTTTCAGAAGGGCAAAGCTGAGGCGCTATGAATAAACAGACCCGCGACATTGTGCTCCGCGGGGGCGCGTTACTGGTGGTGGTCGCGGTGACGGTGGTCATTGTGCTCAACCGCGACAAGGTCGCCGAGTTTGAAGCGTTGGGCTATCCGGGCCTCTTTCTGGTGGCGCTGATGGGCAGCGCCACCGTGATTTTGCCCGTGCCGCATATCGCTTTCACTTTCGCCATGGGGGCGGTGTTCAACCCGTGGCTGGTGGGACTGGCGGCCGGCGCCGGCGATACGGTGGGCGAAATGAGCGGCTATCTGGCCGGCTTTGCGCTGGAAGATGTGGTGGATCACTGGAAACTCTACCCTTATTTTGAGAAATGGATGAAAACCAACGGGTTCCTGACCCTTTTTCTCCTGGCCCTCATCCCCAATCCGCTTTTTGATCTGGCGAGCATTGCCGGCGGGTTGGCCGAGTTTCCGGTACCGCGCTTTCTGTTAGCGACCTGGTTGGGTAAAACGCTCAAGGCGCTGCTTCTGGCCTGGGCCGGTCATTATGGTTTGAACTGGATTTTGGGGCTATTCGGCCAATAAATTTTTAACCATTGCGGCAAGCTTGACCTGTAAGACCTGTAAGGATGGAGATTGGATGCCTGAACGCGCTTCTTTACAACACCCTTCTGTCGTATCTGGATCTGTAGATGTGGACCGAGTCTATTTACGCCTGGCTTCTCTTTACCGCTGGGGACTGTTGGCCGTTTTATTGTGCGGCGCTTATATGCGTTGGGCCTCGTTGGGGCCGCTGAGTCAGATGCTGCATTACGACGAGGCCTGGTATGGCGCTGATGCGCTCTCTTTAATCGTTCACCCCCGGCTGACCCCTTTCTTCACCAACAATTTTGGCCGTGAAAGCGGCTGGATGTATTGGCTGGTCCCTTTCATCCTGGCTTTCGGTGCCTCAGCGTTTGCTTTGCGCTTGGCAGTGACCTGCACGGCGTTGCTCACTCTGGCGGCGACGGCGCGCCTGGGGCGCGAGCTCTGCAGCCCTGACGGTGGTTTTTGGGGCGCGGCCGCCTTAGCCGTGTTCTACTGGCACGTGCATATTTCGCAGCAGGCGCTGCGCGCCAACTTCTATCTTTTTGTGGGAACGCTGGCGGCCGCCTGGTTGCTGCGGGCCTATCGCACGAACTCCCGCCGGCACTGGGCCATGGCCGGGGGGGTGTTGGGACTACTGAGCTATACGTATTTTGCTTCACCGGCCTGGAGCGCTTACTTTGGTCTGCTGTTGTTGGGGGTGGCATTGCGTGAGCGGCAACGGCGGCGGGGTGTGGTCCTGGCCTTGTTGATAGCCGCTGTATTGGTGTTGCCGATGGGGCTTTATTTTTTGACTCACACGGAGCTCTTCTTAACCCGGCCGACGACCGTTTCCAATTTTACCCTGGCGCAGTTGTTAGCTAACCTGCGGCGGTGGGGAGCGGCCTGGTTTCAGCAGGGGGACCCCAACGCCGAGTTTAACCTGCCGGGACGTCCCATCCTGGATGCCATGACGGGGACGCTCCTGGTTCTGGGCTTGCTGGGCTATGCGCTCTCGGGGCGGGGGCGGCGCGCCGGATTATTGCTGCTGGGGTGGGGGATAGCGGCTTGGCTTCCGTCACTGTTCAGTAACCTGGCCCCTCATTTTCTCCGCGCCTCTGGCATGACGGTACCCCTGGCCCTGCTGTGGGGCAATGGCGCCCGGCTACTGGCGGCCGGGGGCGTGCGCTTTAGCCGCCGACCAGTGGCGGCTCTGTTACCCCTAGTACTTTTTATCCCTGTAGGATATAAGACCTATGATGATTTCCACCACCGCTGGATCCAAAACCCTGAAACATTTATTCTGATGGAACAGCATTTAAACCAGGCTATCAATTACGTGCGTGACCAGCGGCCCGTGGATGATTACGTTTATTTCAGCCCTTTTAACCCCGGTCATCCGGTCATCGTCTTCCGCCGGGAGGATCTGACACCGCGGCCGGTGGGAGCCTTTGTCAGCCATCAATGCCTGGTTATTCCCAACCACCAGGCTGTCTACACTTCCCTCACGATGTATGAGCCAGATTTTCAGGCTAACCTGGCGCAATGGGCTGCCGTCACGCCGGTGTATCAGGACGCAACGTCGCCAGATGGCAAACCGCGCTATACTATTTTTACCGCCACTCCTGACCTTCAGCGGCTCCAGGGCCTCACGACCACGTTGCCGGTGCACTTTGACGATTGGCTGGAGGTCCGTTTGTTGTCTGCCTTGCCCGCCACTGTGACGCCTGGCGCGACGATCACCGTCGTGCTGGGCATCCAGGCACTACGCACGCCGGAGCTCTATCCCAGCATTTTTGTGCATCTATACGGGACGCCGACCCCTTATGAAGGCGGCCCGCTTTGGGCCCAGGGGGATAGTCAGGTTTGTTCTTCCTACCCGGCCCAGCTGTGGCGCACCGATGAGACCATCGTCCAGGGTTTTCCATTGACTCTGCCGGCCGACCTACCGCCCGGCGTCTACACCATAGTCGTGGGCAGCTATCCCTATCCCAGCGGTGACCGGTTACCCGTCACCGCTCCACCTGATACCCCGCCAGATTATGTCATACTGCATACTTTTAGAGTCTCACTGCCATGAGCAAGAAGACTCGTATTACCTTGTTGCGGATTTTGTTAGTCCTCATCTTTGTTGGGGTGACTGGTTACGCAGTGCTGCACCGGGAGCAAATTAGCTTTGCCCGCTTCCGCGATCTGGGCTATCTGGGGGTTTTTGGCATGGCCTGGATCGGCAGCACGACGGTGCTGTTGCCCATTCCCCATCTGGCCTTCACCTTCACGATGGGCGCGGTCCTCAACCCCTTCCTGGTGGGGCTGTGCGCCGGGTTTGGGGACTCGTTAGGGGAGTTGTGGGGCTATCTGGCCGGCTATGCAGTAGAAGACCTGGTGGATCGCTGGAAAGTTTACCCCAAGATTGAGGCCTGGGTCAAACGCTACGGCCCGCTGACCATCTTTTTGATGGGATCGGTGCCCATGCCGCTGTTTGACATGGCCGGGATGGCAGCCGGCGCTGGCGGGATGCCCGTCTGGCAATTTTACCTGGCCACCTGGAGCGGTAAGACGCTCAAGGCGATTGTCTTTGCCTGGGCCGGCCACTTTGGCGTGACGTGGCTGGCGCACCTGCTGGGATTGTGACCGGCGACCCTACCCCCTGGCGATGACTCCCCCGCCGAGCACTTCATCCTCGTGGTAGAACACCAGCGACTGCCCTGGCGTCAGGCCGGTGACGGGGGTGGCAAAGACAACCTGGGCCTGCTCACCCGGCAGTAAGGTGATCTGTGCTGGCGTCACCGGGGCGTGATAGCGCGGTTGCGCCAGGGCTTGAAAGCGGGGGGCCGGCGGTGCCCCGGCCGTGAAAGTGACCGTCTCTAGCGTGCAGCGTTCCCGCGCCAGCCGTTCCGATGGCCCGACGATGAGTGCGTTGGCCGCCGGGTCCAGTTGCAGCACGTAGAGCGCCCGCCCCACGTTCAGTCCCAATCTTTCCCGTTGCCCGACGGTGTAGAGCGGCAAGCCCTGATGCTCGCCTAAACGCCGGCCGGCCTCGTCATAGATGGGGCCGGGGCGCAACGACTCGGGCGCCAGGTGGCGCAGCAAGGCCCGGTAATCGCCGCGTGGCCCCAGGAAGCAGAGATCCTGGCTGTCGGTGCGTTCGGCGGCGGGCAGGCCGCGCTGCCGGGCCAGGGCGCGCACCGCTGCTTTATCGGCCACTTCGCCTAAAGGGAGGCGCAGCCGGGAGAGGGTGGGTTGGTCCAGCCGGTAGAGGACGTAGGATTGATCGCGCCGGGCATGGCGGGCGCGCAGCAGCCGCGTTGGCGTCCCTTCTGTTGGGAGGACCCGCGCGTAATGGCCGGTGGCGATCCAGGCGGCACCGTATTCAGCGGCGGCGGCCAGCAGCGCGGCGAATTTGAGCGTGGGGTTGCAAAAGACGCAAGGGTTGGGGGTGTATCCCTGCCCATAGGCCGCCACAAAAGGCCGGATCACCTCCTGGTAGAAGCGCTCTGTCAGGTCTAAAACGGTGCAGGGGATACCCAGGGCGGCGGCGACCGCCTGGGCGCTTGGTACAGCATCGCTGTCACTGGCGAAGGGGGCGCGCCACAGCCGCAGCGTGACGGCCTGCACTTCCAGCCCGGCTTCTTGCAGCCGCAGTGCGGCGACGGCGCTATCCACGCCGCCGCTGAGGGCGACTACCACCCGGTGCGGATCCACATCTGACCTCAAGGTTGAACTCCTTGTTTGTAGTCACGCGCTTGAGTGCCGTCTCGGCCGCGCTCAAGTGCGTCACGACCAACCGCATTAAAGCGTGTGCCTACGAGCCTGTTTTTCATTCCATCACCAGTGCCCATGAGGGGCATAGTGAATTTCACTGGAGCTTTATGAGATGGTGCCGGTTTGGAAAGGCCGGCTTGCTGCCGCGCAAATGTCTTTGATCACGTCGCGGCCGGAGGCGACGGCGAGCTCCACATTACCGCCCGGTTCCACCCACTGGCCGATCATGTAGAAGCCGGCCAGCCCCGGTAACGTTTTGCTCATCCCGCCACCCATCATCATACTCATCTTGCGGGTGGTCAGGGCCCAACCGGCGAACGCGCCGCGCCAGTTGCCCGTGTAACGCTCGTAGGTGATCGGGGTGGCCACGTCGATCACTTCAATCTGGTCGCTGAGGCCGGGGAACCGCTCCTCTAAGGCGGTGATCACCTGCTGGGCGACCAGCTCTTTGGCGGCCCGGTAATGTTTCATGTGGCAGCGCATTGCCTGCCAGTAATCGTAGTCGGCCTCGCACCAGACGCTCAACACGGAGTGCCCCGGCGGCGCCATAGTGGGATCAAAACAGTAGTGCTTGAGCACCAACCGGTCGTGGCGCACGTTGCCCAGGTAGAGGGGATGGTGCAGCGGGAAATTGAGCGCCGGCGGCTCGGCGGAGAAATCAGCCGCCACGCCCAATGAGACCTGGAGAATGGATTTGCTGGCCGGCAGTGTGCGGTAGTAACCGCGGAGGGTTTCGGTGAGGTAGCGGCCCTCCAGCAGTTCAAAGAGCGTGCTATGCCCATCGGCCGCCGAGATGATCAGATCACCCCGGTGCTCCCTGCCGTCGGCCAGCCGGACACCAACCGCCCGGTCGTTTTCTACCAGGATTTGGGCGACCCGCGCTTTGTAGTGGAGCGTGCCCCCCAGGGCCAGATAGCGGGCGGCCAGCGCCTCGGCGAAGTGCAGCGAGCCGCCAACCGGATAACCGGCCTCCCGGTCGTTCATCATCGCCAGCGTCGTCAGCACCAGCATCATAGGGAAATCGGGCGGCGAGAACTGGAAAAACTCCGGCAATCCTTCGCGTAGCAGCGGATCGTGGAAGCGGGCGGCGAACTGGCGGACACTGACGCCACGCCAGCGCAGCGCCGGCCAGAGAACCGGTAACATGCTTTGACCGAGTTCCAGTGCCTCCAGTGGGCCGGCAGGGGTCAGATCTACCGGCATCTCCATCTGTGTGAACTGGCGCACGGCGGTGGCAAACTCGTGGATGACCGGCTCGTCCTGCGGGGAGAGCTCCAACATGTGCGCTTCCAGGCGGTCAATGTTGGCGTACAGCTTGAAGGCGCGGCCGTCCGTGCCCTCAAAACGGATGAATTCGTCGTAGTAGTAGATTTCTTGCTTTTCCAGCAGGCCGAGTTCGGCCCACAGCTGGTGCATTTTGCTCTGGGGGCTGGTTCCGCTGAGGTAACGCACACTGCCATCAAAGACATAATCGCGCCGCCGCCAGGAGGTGCACAACCCGCCGGGGAGGGTGTGCAGCTCAAAAATCTCCGAGCGGTAGCCGTTCATTTGGGCATAACAGCCGGCCGAGAGTCCGGCCATCCCGGCCCCGATGATCAACACTGTGGTTTCTGCCATGTTTCACCTCGGCCTTCATCATACCGCAGCGGGCTGATTCGTCAATCGGGGGCCGCTTGCCGGGTTGGGGGGTAGTTGCTCTTTGTTGGCGCGTTGGGCCGGCGCTGGCAGGTCTGGCCGCGTTGCTCGCCCGGCTGTGTCGCGTCAGCGGATCATCACCAGTAGCATCTTCAACGGTGTGAGCGCCTTGAGTGCATGCGGTTCGTGCGCCGGCATGAGGATGGCCTGGCCCGCGCTAAGGTGGTAGGGCTGACCGGAGATGGTGATCTCCACTTCGCCGGCCAGGACCTGGACCAACGCATCAAAGGGTGCGGTGTGCTCGCTCAAGCCCTGCCCGCCGTCAAAGGCGAAAACTGTGACCGTGCCGCCGGCCTGTTTGACGAGCTCGCGGCTGACAACGGCGCCCGGCTGGATTTCTACCAGCTCGGTCAATGTGACGACTGTGCCTGGTTCCATGAAAAATCTCCTTTGACTGCTGACTGCTATTTGATTGTTGCTGGGGATAGACCGCAGACCACGGACCACAGGCCCCAGAGTCAGCCGTGGTCTGTGGTCGCAGTCTACCCATTATACCACCAGCAACGCCATGTCGCTGCTGAAGAGTCCCAGCCGGTCGCCGGGCTTGACCGGCACCGCCAGTTCCCAATCCCAGACGTTCTCACGTGCCTGTTGGTACTTCAGCCAGGGGGCCATCGTGTTGTGGGTGGCCAACAGCGAGCCGTTCAGAAAAAGATGGTAAATCTCCGCCGGTGCGATCCCGGCCCGCACTAACAGCGAGGACACGGTCTCCCCCGGCTCTGGCTCCAGCCGCAGCACGCACTCGCGATCCGGGCGCGCTGCCGGCACATAGCGCCGCAATTTGCCGTACAAATGAATTTCAACCATCAGTCTCCTTTGTCTTCCTTTTTGCTTAATCCAGGAGTCGGCGCTCACCGGTCAGGGCGCGGAGTGGGGCGATGTCCTGGGTGACCTCCAACGTGCCCCGGTAGGCCCCGGCGGCGTCACGCAGCGGGAAGTAGCGGATGTGGATGAAACGCCCGCCCAGCTGAATCCAGAATTCGGCTACGTCGCGCTTGCCGGCGCGGAAATCGTCCAGGATTTGTTGGACGCGGTGGACGCTCTCCGGCGGGTGGCATTGCTGGACCCGGCGCCCGATGACGGCCGGCGTGCGCGGGAAGAGGCGGTCGCGCGTCTGGGAGTAGAAGCGGACCTCGTCGTGCTCGTCCACAAAGGTCACGTCTACCGGCAGCGTGGTGAGCAGCAGGTTGATCTGTTCCAGCGTCAGCGCGCCGGTGTCCAGTGGCAGCACCCCGGGGTGGGCCGTGGGCGCGGGGCTGGCAGCCATCCCTTGCTCAGCGGCGCGCGGATCCAGACGGGGCTGCCACTGCTTGCCCGGCAGCACATAAGCGTAGCCGATCTCGGCTTCCTGGGCGCGGATCGCTCCCCATTCCTCTTCGGTCAGCCGCTCCAGCGCATTGGGGAAGAGGATCGCTTCCTCTTTGTAAATCATCTCGCGGATCGCCTTTTCCAGCGAGCTGTAGAGCGTCGCCAGCGGGGCACTCTCTACCGGCCCGGCGGCGAGCAAGGCCTCCAATTCCTTCCACCACCGGCGGATGTCGTCGTGGATGGCCCACATCACCGCCGAGGGGCCGTAGAAGTTGTGCTTTTCCAGGTACGGGAAGAGCAGGTGCTCCTTGCGCAGGTAATGTTTCTCGTATTCGCGCAATTTGGTCACCTGGGCTTGCAGGCGGGCAAGCGTGGACTCCATGGGCAACTCCTGGTAATCGTGCAGCGCTTCGCGCAACCCGTCCAGGATGCGGCCCACGGCCAGGTTCTCAGCGCGGAAGGTGAAGACGGGATGGCCGGGGACTGTTTCCGGTCTGGCCTGCGTGTCCAACGATTCGCGGAAGACCGCGACGTGGACATCGCAGAGCAGTTTGATCTCGGTCTCCGGCAGTCCCTCGGCGATGAGCGCCTGCTCCAGCTCGGCGATTTCGGCGGCGCTGGCATCGCCTAACCGGGCGGCGAACTCGCGCTTCACCTCATCCACCGGGCGTCCGGCGTGCAGGTCACGGATCAGCCGCTTGAGAGTCTCGCGGCGTGGGGTGGCATTGTTGATGTATTCACTCATGGTTAGAACTCCTTGTTCCCATTACACAGTTTCCCAGACAATTTCAAAGCGACAGGTGATGGCCTGTTGGGGACAGAGGGCCTCGCATTCGGCGCAAAAAGTACACTGCTCTGGGTGGACAATTGCCGGACCGGTGGCGGTCATCGCCAACGCCGCGGTTGGGCATTGGAAGATGCAGAGTTCGCACCGGTCGCAGCGCTCCAGGTTGATTTCAGGAAGAATCCACTCTGCCATCACTGTCCCCTTTCTGTATCCTGGCTTAAGGATACCAGAAAGACGGCTTATTTTCTACGACAAAAGTCTTATTTTCTCGGGCAAGAATAGGGCGCGATTTCCCCGGGGGCATAAGGTACCTGTTGACATTTACATTCGCTGGGCGGATAATCATGGATGAGGGGCGGGTTTGGGGGGCAGGGCTGGGCTAACCACATCCCATCCATTCATCGTTTTCACCTCTACGGACGAATTGCTCTCCATGAAGCGGGCCGGCGTTTAAGGCCAATTTTGAGAGGGTACCCCAATAAACAAGGAGGTCGTATGTTCAACCCAAGAGTGAAAAAGGCGTTTGAGATTGTGGTCCTGGTGTGTGGGCTGATGGCGATGGCCTGGCTGGTGGCGGTGGCGGGCTTACCGGTTTTCGCGGCGCCCTCCGGCCCGCAAACGTTTATCAGCCCGATTGGCAATCCCCGCTTGAACATCAGTAAGCAGGCGGATAATGCGGCACCGGTGCCGGGGACGTTGCTCAAATACACGCTCAGTTATTCCAACTCGGTGCCCGGCTCTCAAGGGTTTAACGTGCGTTTGTATGATTTCCTGCCCGCCGGCGTGCAATTTGTCAGTTCCAACCCGGCAGTCACCCCCGATGCCAACGGCGTGCTGTTGTTTTCCGCGCCATCCGTGGGGCCGGGCACTGGCAATCAGGACGTGACGGTCTGGGTGCGCGTGTTGGAGGGATTCCCCCAGATCACCAATCACGCGCTGGTCGTCGCCGATGGCGTGACGCCAACGGTGGCTACGCTGGCCACTCAAGTTTCATCCTTGCCGGTGGCGCAGTTGCGCGTGACCAAGAGCGGCTATTCCTACGCGCTGATCAACAGCCAGCTGGTTTATCAATTGCACTGCGAGAACATCGGCACGGGAGCCCTGACCAATGTGACGTTAGTGGACGTGCTGCCCGGCGGCCTGACCCTGGTCGGCGCATCGCCGCCGCCGGACGTGGTGGCGTTACCGTTGCTACGCTGGTCTGTCGGGTCGCTGGCGCCCCAGCAGAGCCGCACTTTTGTGATCACGGCCACGGTGCCCAACCTGGTGACCGTGATCACGAATACCGCTCTGGCTGATGCGACCCAGAACCCCCTCACGACGACCTTCTATGCCACGCGGGTGGTCACGGAGGGCGTCATCCTGCGCGTGACCAAAGATGGCTCGGCCGCTGCGGTCAAGGTGGGCGACCGGCTGGTGTACACTTTACGTTACGAGAATGCGGGAAACCAGTTGGCGACGGGTGTGAGATTGACGGAGACGCTACCGCTGAGCATCACCGTGGTGGCGGCCGATCCCGCCCCGAGCAGCTTGAACGCGCAATATGCGGTCTGGCAACTCGGCACTTTGAGCGCCGGCGCAACGGGGAAAATTGTCATCACGACGACGGTGAATCCGCCGGCCGATCGGGTTTTACACAACGCGGCATTCATCACTGCGCAGCCGGGTAGTGTGCCGGGGCAGGCCGAACTGGACACGACTGTGGTCCCGTACCGGCTTTATCTGCCGGTGGTCTTCAGGTCCCATTAAAAGCAACGGTTTAGCCGGCTGCGGGGGGTATCTAAGGGGATTTTGCGCGCAAAATCCCCTTAATGCCTTTGGAATCCCTGGCGTTTCAGTTGCTGGCTTCTGCCTCCAGCCCGGCGCGATCCAACAGGATGATGCGCTGCCGCTCCAGGCGGATCAGCCCGGCATCGCAGAAGGCGCGCAGGGTGCGCCCCACCACGTCGCGGACGGTGCCCAGGCGCGCGGCGATCTCGTCCTGGGTCCAGCGGGGCGTGATGGCGTCGGCGACCGCGGCCTGTTCCAGGAGAAAACGGGCCAACCGGCCACGGACCGAGCGCAGCGCCAGGTCCTCCACCAGGTCGGTGAACTGTTCCAGGCGGGCGGCGAAATCTTCCAGCAACACGAGCGCCAGGTCGGGGCAGCGCCGGACGAGGTCACGCAGGGCGGCGCCAGGGAGGCTGTAAAGGGTGGTCTCCGTGAGGGCCTGGACGTTAGCGGGGTTGCGTCCCTCCGGGCGGAACGGTGGAACGGTATTGAAGGCCGCGCCGGGCCCTAACCGGGCGAGCACCTGTTCACGGCCACTCGCCACCAGCCGATAGATGCGCACTTCCCCCTGGACAATAAAACCGGCCATGCTACAGGGTTCGCCGGCCAGCAGGATGATTTCGCCCGGCGCGTAAGTATGGCGCACGGCCACGGCGGCCACCTGGTCCAGGGTGGCGTTGGTCAACCCGGCAAACAGAGCGATCTGGCGCAACGATTCCATGGCAGGGGGGTGGACTGAGAACCACGACCGCCGGCCGGTGGCTTGCAGCTGCACGGTCGGCGGTCGGATCAACGCAGGACGTTTAGCCCTGAGTCGGCTTGCCGCAATGCGCGCAGAAGCGCGCATCTTCGCGCAGCGGTGCGCCGCAATAGCGACAGACTGACGGCTGGGCCGGCGGTGCTACCGGCTTACCGCAGCGCGGGCAGAAGCGGGAGTCGGATTGCAGTTCTGCGCCGCAGGCCGCGCAACGTGGGGCGGCCGGTGCCGGCGGCGGTACGCTGGGCGGCGGCGCGGCGGGCCGCGGGGCGGCCGGCGGCGGATAGGGTCTCGGCGCTGGAGGCATAGCCGGTGGCGGCGCGACCGGGCGTGGCGGGTAGGCGGGCGCGGCCGGCGGTTGGCGGCGCGACCGGCGAGACAGCACCAGCAACCCCACACCGCCGCCGACCAGGAAGATCAGCCCACAACAACCCAGGCCACCAACCAGGATGACCAGCGTGGTCAGGCTACCTTGCTTCTTCCCACCACCACCCGGCGGGACAGGTGAGGGTGTCGCGTAGGTGATGGGGGTGGGGGAGGCGAGCGGTTCCGGCGTCACGGCAATTTCAGTGGGCGGGGGCGGGGTGCCGCCTTGTTCCAGCGGGGGCAGCTGCAGCCGCCCGACCCCGTACCCGGTGTCCGGGCCGTCGGGGCCTAAGTCGCGGGCGTGGTTGAGCAGGTAGTCTATCACCTCCTGGCGGCGGAAGGTGGGATTGGCCTGCCAGACGAGCGCTGCGGCACCCGCCACGTGCGGCGTGGAGGCCGAGGTGCCGTCAAATTCACGCTTGCCATAAGTCGCGCCAGAGACGCCGGCCGGGCCGGAGATCTCCGGTTTGAGTCGGCCGTCGGTGGTCGGCCCCTGCGAGCTGTAATCGGCGAGTGAATCGTCCCACCAGTTCACCGCGCCTACGGTCAGCGAGCCCACGGCGTCGGCTGGTGGACAGAGGCTCTGTTCGGGCACGTCGTACCGGTAATCCAGCTCTACGCCGTAGGCGAAGAAATCCAACGTGGCGTTCAGGTTGCCCTGGTTGGCAGCTTTGATGACCGCGTAGATGGTCGCACCGCCGGTCTGATAGCCGATACCCTCCACCGGTTCCTGCCCCACCTGCCCATCTTGAGTGTCTTCCGAGCTGGCGAGGAGATCGCCGTTTTCATCCACCAGGTAGAGGTCAAAATCCTGCACCGGCTGTGACCAGTCGTCGTCCCAATTCAGGATGGCACTGAGCTGGCCGCCATTGTAAAGCGGCAACATCTCGTTGCCAGGGCTGAATTCGTGCAGGCCATCGCCGTCGGCGTCGGTGAATTGGGCCCGGTAGTGAGAGGTCCCCTGGTTGCCGGCCGAGTTGACCCACAGGACCCCGCGGGCAGCAACGTCGTCCACAACCTGCGCGTCGCGGCTGGTGCCGTCGCGCGGTCCGGCCAGGCTGGAGGCGGAGTGCGAGATGATCACCACCCTCTGGGAGAGCAGCCAATCCACCGCCTCGCCCTGGGCCGCGTCCGAGCCGTCGTACCAGGCCAGGTAGAGCTGGGCCTCCGGGGCAATTTCATGGACAATCTCGGCGCAGGCTGCGCCATGCACTTCTTGTTCGTCGTACCAGCCGAAGGTCTGAATAGTGACATTGCTGGGGAGTTCGTTCCCCAGCAATGCTTCGTAACCGGCAAATCCCAGGTCCAGGATGCCGATCTTGACGCCGGCCCCGGTGATCCCGGCTTTATGCCAGACGTCGGCGCCGATGACGCCGATGCCTTCTCCTTCCACCCCGCCCTGGTCGGGGACCTTTTGTTCGGGCAGCTTGACGGCAATCACGTGTTGCAATTCGGTCAGCTGCTGGAAGATTGCTCCCGGCTGGGCAGATTGGAGTTGGGTCTCAATGAGCGACACCGGCACGGAGATATTGACCCGGTCCTTGTAGGCGCTGACGACGGTGACGCCGACTCCCTCAATCTGTTGGACCAGGGCGGTGTTATCCTCGGTATCTAGCACTAAGGTCACCCGGACATTCTGGCCGTCGTCTGTGAGCAGGCCGCGCTTCTCTGCCATCTCCAGGGCGGCCTCTTTGGCGCCCTGTTCGTAGGCGACCAGGAATTCTTTGTAGGCGGAGGCCAGCTCGGGGTCGTTGAGGATGGAGGCCAGCTTGGGGTACTGTTGCGCGAGCTCTTCCAAAGAAGCTGGCGGGGTCAGTGTCAGGGCTGGCAGGGTGGAGCGTGGAGTCGGCGTCGCCTGACCTGTCCATTCAGGATGCTGGGGCAGCACGACAAAGTAGCCTATAGCGGCGGCCACGATGAGCACCAGGCCAATGATCACCACGATCAGCAATAGCTTGGGATTTTTCACGGCGACCTCCTATGGCTCGCGCACTTCAAGGTTGTCAAACTCAAAGACGCCCGAGTCGCCAGCCGTGGGTAATTCCACGACCACACCAGTTTTCCCGCTGGTTAGAGCGGTGTCGGTCGCCTCGTCTACAAACTGATTGTTGATAAAGAAAGTGAACTGGTCCCCCTGGGCGATGACCGTGATCTGGTTGGCCCGTCCCGGTTGGATGAGGGAACTTTGCGCGTCCCAATCAATGACGGCGCGCCAGGTGCCGTCTTCTTGCGCATAAAAAGCGTAATGCTGGTCGTCCCGAATTTCAAAAACGTAATAGTTGTCACGATCAAGCCAGCGGAAAACCACGCCATACTTGGCTCCCCGCGGGCCGCTGATTTGCCGGCCCTCGACTGTGGCGTAGAGATCGCTGGTCTCCGCTACATCCGGCAGCGCATTCCAGGAGAAATCCTGGATGGCTTTCAGCGTCCAGCGGTATTTGCCGTTGACAATCTCGCGCTTACCGTCCACGCGCTCGTCGGTGTAGGCCCCGGTGGGCCAGGTGTTAGTGTTAGCGTCGAACGGCTCAGCCAGCACCAGGGACCAGTTGGCAGCGGCTTGCAGCAATGCGTTAGTGGCGGCCACGGTGGCCGTGGCGCTGACCCGGGGGGTAGAGGTGGGCCGTACCACCGGCACGGTAGCCGTGGGCTGGGGGGGGACCGTCGGCAGCCGTGTGGGTGGTGGCGTGGTGGGGGTCGGCGTTTCCAGGCTGTTAGCCCAGCGAGCGATCGCAAAGATCCCCCCCACACAGAGAACGAGCATCATGAAACCGCCCCCCAGGAACCAGATGATTCCCGGCAACCCCTTTTTAGGCTTTGGCGTCGCGGCTGGCGGGGCCGCGACGCCTGGCAGCTTGCTATAGTCGGGCGGGGCGACCGGGCCGCTGATCGGCCGGGCCGGCGCCTGGGCATAAGTTCCCGGCACACTGGATTGCATCCCTTGCGGTGGCGTGGCAGGCCGGGCCGGCACGATGACCGGCGGCGCTTCAACTGGGGGCTGGGTAGGTGTACGGTCAACCACCGGCGGCGCGGTGGGCAAGGGGGCGCTGCCGCGCAACGCGGCCGCCATCTCGCCCGCGTTGTTGAAACGGGTGGACGGTTGCAGCTCCAACGCCCGCATCACGGCTTGCTGCACCCGGGGGGTAACGCCGGGAATGACGGCGGCAATCGGGACCAGTGAGTTGGGGTCCACGATGCGATGGGTGGCAGTGGGTGGAATCCGGCCGGTCAGCGCATGGTAGAGCGTTGCGCCCAGGCTGTAGAGATCGCTGCGTGGATCGGTGTGGCCCGATTGGGCGCTGTATTGTTCGGGCGGCGCATATTCCGGCGTCCCCATGCCGCGCATGACGGTTTTGGTCTGCGGCGCGTTGGGGTCCCAGAGCTTGACCAACCCGAAATCCACTAACACGGCGCGCCCGTCGGGACGGATGATCACGTTTTGCGGTTTGATGTCGCGGTGGATGACGCCCTGGTTATGGCAATAGGCCAGCGCGTCTAACAGCTGCAAGGCCCACGTCAGCACCTCGGCTTCGGGCAGCCGCCCTTGCTGGACGATGCGGTCGGCTAAACTCTCGCCCTCCATGAAATCCATGACCAGGTAGGCGTTGCCGCCTTCCTCAAAGAAGTCGGTGACCCGTACCAGGTTGGGGTGGTTCAGGCGGGCGAGGATGGCGGCCTCCTGCTGGAACTGCGTGCGCAGCGCCGCTAACGTGTAAGCATCCAACCCGGGTTGCGAGAGCATCTCCTTGATGGCGACGGAGATGTTGAGCCGCGTATCCCAGGCCCGGTAGACCGCCCCCATCCCGCCCTGTCCCAGCTGGCGGGCAATCCGGTAGCGGTCTTGCAACATCATTCCGGTAGCTAATCCCATAAGGCCTCCTGTGGTCAAAAATCACCTGTATATGATAGGCGCGTGTTTCAAAAACGTCAACCGTGATCAAGGTCCCGGCTAAGTGATATCTTTCCGCTTGAGGATAATCAGCGTGCCGGCGCTAAAGAGCACACCGAAGCCGATCAGCACGCCCCAATCTCGCAACAGATGGCCGGCGGTGCGGCTGTAGTCCAGCTGGAAGGTTATGGGATTAGTGACCAACACCGGTTCAGGATCTACCGTCACCTCTTGGGTGACCGTTTCGGTCACTGTAATCGGCTCGTTTTCTATCACCGATGGTACCGAGATGGGCACCGTCCGCGTGATCCCCGGCTGGATGGGCACTTCAATCTCTTGGGTCTCCGTAATGATGGTGATCGGTTCCCAATCTTCGGCCGGTTTTTCCACTTCGGTGGAGACCTCTTTCACCATTGGGTCGGGGTCAAACATGTTTTGGGTCAGCTCATTGAGCGCGTTCATATCGCTGGAGATGCCCAGCGCCTCCACTACCCAGCGTGTTTGGGTCAGATACGAAATCTTGTTGCTGAACCCGGGTAGATCAAAGAAGACGCCGGCGAAGATGATCTGGAAGAAGAGGAGGAGCAGGATGATGTAGATGACGGTGTTGGTATTCGGCACCAGCGAAGAGATGAACAGCCCCATCAAGATGGTCACTAAAGCCCCCAGCACCAGGGTGATATACATTTCCACGGGTGCCGGGAGCAGCACTCCGTCGGTCGGGAATTGGACGCCCAGGCTGACCACAATGATGAGCAGCAGGCACTGAATGATGGCGAAGCCACTCAATACGATCACCTTGGAGAAGAGGTAGGGGACCAGTCGCAGCGTTACCATCCGTTCGCGCTGGTAGATGGCCTGTTCTTTGACAATCTCGTAGGCCGCGGCGAACAATCCCAGGAGCACGGAGGCCAGCCCCATCATAAAGAGCAACGTTTGTCCTTTACGGACCAGGAAGTAGGCCGCCGTTTTGCCGGCCGCCAGGTCGGCCCGTAACATGCTTTCAATGACCGATTGCGGGTCGCCCACCAGCCAGTTGCGGTCTGAGATCAGTAGCAGCAACAGCCCGATGATGGGCATGATTGCCATCAAGACGGTCAGCAGGAGCCGGTCGCGGAAGACCAGGTCTATATACCGCCGGGTCAGGACGCCGAACTGGCGGACGGGGTTGACGCGCGGGCCGCGCTGCGCCGGCTGTTGTTTGGCCTGCTGCTGGACTTGCGGGAGGGTCTGCTGGCGCGCCAGGACATATTGCTCGTAATAGGGGGAACGCCGGTACCGTTCC
Source organism: uncultured Anaerolineales bacterium (assembly GCA_964437445.1). GTDB lineage: Bacteria > Chloroflexota > Anaerolineae > B4-G1 > SLSP01 > CAYTGR01. The sequence continues at coordinate 38,173 of CAYTGR010000027.1, forward strand.
TCCCAGTCCTGGGCCTTCTGGCGGGCCGTTTTGGGGTCCGGGTCATCCACTGTGGAGTAGATGTCGGCGAAGTCGTCGCTGTTGACGCCGAAGAACTTGCGGGCCTCCTCCGGCGGGCCGAAGTAGACCATCCGCCCCTGGGCCATGAAGCAGAGCAAATCGCATTGGGTGATGTTAGCCGTCGCATGCGTTACCAGCAACACGGTCCGCCCGCCATCGGCCAGGTGGCGGAGCGTCTGCATCATTTTCTTGTCCAGGCCGGGGTCCAGGCCGGAGGTGGGCTCATCCAGGAAAAAGAGGTTGGGCTCGGCTAACAATTCTACCGCAATGCTGACGCGCTTGCGTTGCCCACCGCTCAAATTGTTGATCGGTTGTTGTTTCTGTCCGCTCATCTCCACTTGTTGGAGCACCCGGTCCACCCGCCGCTCTATTTCTTCGGACGAGGTATCGGGCGGGAGGCGGAGCCGGGCGGCGTAGCGCAACGCATTTTCCACTGTCAGCTCTTTGTGGATGATATCGTCCTGCGGCACGTAGCCGATCAGCGTGCGGTAGAGATCAAAGCGATCGTACAGATCGTCCCCGTTGACCAGGACCTGCCCCTCGGCGCGGGTGAAGCCGTTGAGTGCCTTGAGCAGCGTGCTCTTGCCGGCGCCGCTGCCCCCCACCAGCGCGACGAACTCGCGCGGGTAGATGCAGATGTTGACGTCGTTGAGGATTCGCTTGCGCCGGTTTTTCTTGCCGACCTCGCGAGTCAGCTTTAGACCGTCAAGGCGGACCCCGCCGGTCGTCGCGTATTGTTGCAGGCCGGCAGCTTCGTTGACCAGCTTGAAAGGGCCGATCTGGATAACGTCGCCCGGCTTCAGGAGCGTGGGTTGGACGATCCGCTGTCCATTGACGAAGGTCCCGTTGGTGCTGTTGAGGTCGGTGAGGACGTACCCTTGCTGAGTCTGGTCCAGGCGGGCGTGCTGCCAGGAAATCACCGGGGCTGAGAGGGGAATATCGGCCTGGGGATTGCGGCCGATGAGCACCGAGGTTTTGCCGCCTAACATCATGCTGCCCATGTGCATGACGCCGGTGGTGCCGGTGGGCGTACCTTCCACTTGCGGGAGCTGCAACGTCAGGCTGACCGAGTTACCCTGGGGGTCGCCGATACGGAGGATGTCGTTGTTTTTGAGCTGCGCGCTCTGCATCAGCATCCCGTTGATGTAAGTGCCGTTGGTGCTGCCGAGGTCGGTATAGACCCAAACCCCACCCTGCAGCTCCAGCCGTCCATGATAGCCGGAGACATAATCCGGTGGGACCACGACATCGTTATCGGGGCGGCGGCCGATGGTCACCACCGTTTTGGTCAGCGGTACCTGATAAGGAGCCTGCCCCGGAATACGAATGATCAGCTGGGTCTGGCCGGTTTCCTCCATTTTAGGTTGACTGACAGGGGCTATGGGTTGACCACACGACGGGCAGAACTTAGCCCCTGGGTTGACCAGCTCTTTCCCGCAGAAACGACAAAATCGGGTTGCCATGACTCTCCTCCTCGCTGCTTAATGGATTTATACCGGGATGCCCTGGCTACTTTCTATTCTATACTATTCTCAATCTTTGGGAAGCTTAAAGAACGCTACAGCTCGGTTTCAGTTTTGCTTTCTCTCTGATTTTGCCTATAATTTTTCCTAAAGTGCTTTTTCGCTGCCGGGAGGCCGGGGCAGTACAAATCTCAGTCTAAGCGACTAAATGACTATTTTCAGGTGGGTCAATGCGCACGGTGCGATATTTGCTGGTCGGCCTGGGGAACCTGGGTCGCCGTTTCTGCGAGATTTTGCTGGCGAAAGCGCCCCTGTTAGCCACCCGGTATGACCTGGCGCTCCAGCTGGTCGGCGCAGCCGACAGCCGGGGAGCGGCCTATGCACCGGCCGGCCTGGACCTGGCGACGGTCGTGCAGCTCAAGGCGGCTGGCGGGACGGTCGGCGATTATCCGGGAGTGGGGCGGCGCGGCTGGGCCGCCACGGCCCTGGTCGCCGAAGCGGAGGCCGACCTGTTGCTGGAGGCCTCGCCCGTCAACCTGGAGCAGGGCGCGGAGCCGGGGCTGACCTGCATACGCCTGGCGTTGCAGCGGGGCCTGTCGGTGGTGACTCCTAACAAAGGCCCGCTGGTGGTGGCCTACCGCGAATTGCACACTTTAGCGGCGGCCCACGGCGCTCAGCTGCGCTTTGATGGCACTGTGGCTGGTGGGTTGCCGGCCCTCAATCTCGGCCAGCGTGATTTGCGCGGGGCGATCGTTCACCGCCTGGAGGCTGTGCCGAACCTGGTCACCGGTTTCATCATGGATTTGCTGGTAGAGGGGATCCCCTGGGATGAGGCGTGCGCCCGTGCCTGCGCTGAAGGTGTCCTGGAAGGCGACGGCTCCTGGGATTTGCAGGGCTGGGACGCCGCCGCTAAGCTGGTCATCCTCGCCAACGCCGTCTTAGATTACCCCGCCCGATTGGAGGAGGTCACGCGGCAGGGCATCACAGCGGTGGAGGTGGCAGCCTTGCGCGCCGCCCGGGAGCGCGGTCAGCGCTACCGGTTGCTGGCGCGGGCCGAACGTCGCCCCGATGGCAGCTATGACCTCTCTGCGGTGCCGACGCCGTTGTCACCGGACCATCCCCTGGGGCGGTTGGGCCGCAAACAGATGGGGGTAGTCTACCACACCGACATTTACGGCACAATCACCGCCTTCATTGACGAGCCGGATCCGCTTCCTTCGGCCGCGACGATGTTGCGCGACGCACTGGATATCTTAGTGGGAGGGCCGGCGGTAGTCAAGTAACGACGATTGATCCGTTTGTTATCAGTGCCCGGAGGTGTATCATGGCGTTTCAATTGAAAAGTTCCGCTTTTGCGTCGGGGACGTTGATTCCTAAGATTTACACCTGTGACGGTGAGGATATCTCTCCTCCGTTGGAATGGAGCGACCCGCCCGCCGCGACTCAAAGCTTCGTGTTGGTCTGCGATGACCCGGACGCTCCCGCCGGGACCTGGGTGCATTGGGTGCTCTACAACATCCCACGCGAAAGCAGCGCGTTGCCCGAAGGTATACCTGCTGACCCGGTTTTGCCTGATGGTAGCCGCCACGCACCCAACAGCTGGCGCCGTCTTGGCTACGGCGGCCCCTGCCCACCGAGTGGGCGGCATCGCTATTTCTTCCGGCTCTATGCCTTAGATACCGTGCTTTTTCTGGAGCCAGGCAGTCCACGTGAAAAGCTGATCAAAGCGATGCAGGGGCATGTGCTGGCCAAGGCCGAGCTCATGGGGGTCTACTCGCGTTCGCGCTAGCTAAAGGCAAGAAAACAAAGGTGACCGGCCCGTTTAGGACCGGTCACTTCAGAGTCGGGCCAGGTCTACCCTTGTCTGCGACCCAACAACCACGTGACCAGGCCGAAAATGGCCCCGCTGATCACGCCCATGACCACTGCGGCACGCAGATCTACCAGGACATGCGCCTCACCGCTGACCTCGTTGGCAGCCAGCAGAAAGACCGTGGTATCTGTTACCTCGGCGTGCTGAGTGATTGCCATTCCCACTGCCCCATTGTTGATGTGGACGGTCTCGGCCTGCACTACTCCCATGGCCCCATCGGCGACTTCCACTGATTGTCCTTCAACTCTGCCGATGGCGCCATCGCTGACCTGCACCGTTTCGGCCTTGACGGTTTGCACCCCGCCGCCGCTGACTGTCACGGTTTGGGCATTCACCTGGGCAGCTCTGCCCCCTTGAATGGTGACACTTTCGGCGGTTACTTGTTCTACGTTGGCATTGACGACAATGTTACCCTTGACCTCGGACGTCCCCGCCTGCACTTCAATTTCTTCCTCGTTCATGGTTTCCTCCCTTCGCCTGGCTGTCGGACATTCCTGTTTCAAATCCCAACGCACTTAGTATAATCCCACCGTGCCAGAGGTCAACGGGTTGCGCGCACCAGGGGGGCGTTTCAATTTTCAGGCAGTTTTTTGCTGGTGGTATTTTTATAGTACAATAGCCCGGCGTGGTAAGGAGGGCGAACATTGCATCACAAGCGTCTAAACGTGTGGTCTGGTGGGGGAGCGGGAGAACGATGGATATTGCTGCTGCTGGTCGGAGGCGCTTTTGCGCTGCGGGCGTGGGGCCTGGATGCCCAGGGTCTCTGGCGCGACGAGGTGGACGCATGGCGCTTTGCCACGGCTCCCCTGGCTGAACTTTGGAGTAACTTTACCCGTCCTGGTTGGAATGGCCCCTTTTATTTTCTGCTCCTGCGCGGCTGGGTGAGCCTGACCGGCAAGACGGCCTATGCCATGCGGTATTTTTCACTGCTATGGGGTGTGGTCAGTGTGCCCCTGTTCTACCGTTTGGCGCAGCGGCTGATTGGCCGGCCGGCCGCGCTGTGGGCGACCTGCCTGGTCATTGGCTCACCCTATCTGGTTTGGTACAGCCAGGAAGTGAAAATGTACACCTGGGTGCCCGCCCTGGTGTTGGCGGCACTTTATGCGCTGGAGCGGGCCTGTGTCCGGCCGCGGGCGCTGGAGTGGCTTGTCGTTTTTGTGGCGACCAGTCTGGCTTTTTACAGCCATATCCTGGCGGCATTGCTGATTCCGGTGGAGGTGGTCTGGTTCCTGCTGCACCCGCGCCGGGCGCGCCGGGCCTGGCTCGGCGGTGTGATCGTCCTGGTGTTGCTTACCTTGCCCTATATCCCTTTGCTGTATTGGCAAGCCCCGTTGATCTTTCAGCAGCGTGAGACCGGCTTCCCGGCTTACACATTAGGCGAAATGGTGGGAATCCTGCTCGGCGGGTGGAGTACGGGCATTGCCGGGTGGGGCGGGATTGCAGCGGCGGTGGGTTACGGCGGGCTGGCTTTGTTGGGCCTGGGGGGATTGGTTGCTATGCACCATCCACGCCGGGCGCTCACGCTACTCTTGTGGGTGGCCGTGCCGTTGCTGATCATCTGGGGCGTCTCATTGCGCGGTCCGATTTTCACCGACCGGTATTTGATTTGGACTGCTCCGGCGTTTTACCTGGCAATAGGGGCTGGATTGGCGCTGTTGCGTCCGCTCAGCCGTTGGGGACCGCTGTTGGGGTTGACGGCGCTGCTCACCGTCGGTGGCATTAACTTGTTTCAGCAGGTCATCCAGCCGATCAAGCCGGAATTTCCGGCGGCGGTGGCTTATCTGGAAACCCAGCGCCAGCCTGGTGAATTGCTGTTGTTTCAGATCCCCTACAACCATTGGGTAGTGGCTTACTACGCCACTGAGGCGTTGGAGCCGTGGGCGGAAGCGCCGTTCACCAATTGGCGGCAGGCGGAGGGGAAATATCTGAAGGGGCCGGAGTACGTGGAGGGCGAAATGCAACGTATTGTCGGTATGCATTCTTCGCTCTGGCTGATTTACACCGAGGTGAACCTGTGGGATGATCGGCAGCTGGTCAAGGCGTGGCTGGATGCTCACGGGACCCTCAGCGATGAGCGTCACTGGCATCTGGTGGACCTCTATCACTACGAACTGGCCCCTTGAAGGGGTTTTCTCGCACTCAGAGCAGGAAAAGCCGCGGCTGTGTGGCTGAACAAGAGGGGTTGGGTGGCTTTCTGACCATCCAACCCCTCTTCAGTGTTTGCGGCGGCGTCAGGTCAGGGGATGCAGAGCGTCTGGCCGGCGTAGATCAGGTTCAGGTTGTAGATATGATTGGCCGAGGCCAGCGCCCACACGGTGACGCCGTAGCGCCAGGCGATGAGCGAGAGCGTATCCCCAGGCCGGACCACGTAGGTGTAGCGGCAGGCGGGCGGCGGCGTGACAGTGGGGGGTGGCGTGGGCGTGACCGTCCCGCCGGGCGTGAACTGGCGCGGAGCAGTCGGCCCTGCCGGGATCGGGGACCAGGGCGCAACCGGGATGACCAGCCGTGTCCCGGCGGTCAACCGGTTGGGGTTGACGATGCCGTTGCAGGCGGCAATAGCATCGGGGCGGGTGGCGTAAGCCCGGCCGATCGCGTAGAGTGTCTCGCCCGGGCGGACGACGTGGTGGCCCTGAATGTTGGTGCAGGAGGTTGGCTCCACCACATTGACCGTCGCGCCGGCTTGGGAGGTGGTCAGCGCGGTCGCGCCGTTGTAGACGGTTGCTGCCGGGAAGGTGATGCTCTGCGCGCCAGCTGCTATCCCCTGGACGACGACAGTCGCTACGTCACAGGTGCCGGCGACTGCCGTTGTGCTGGAGGCGATGTAGCGAACCTGCCCGCCGACCGAGGCCGGCAGCACCGGCGGCGTTGCGGCCAGGCAGGGGCCCGGTGTGATGGAGATTACCTGCAGGCCCGCGCTGAACTGGAAGGTGAGGTCCACCCCGGTCAGCTGCGCCGCCTGCACTCGCACCACGAAGGACCCCCGGTTCCCTTTGGTCAACTGGGTCAACGCCGGGATGAAGCTCACGCTGGCCGAGGTCGGTGCTGGAGTCGTCGGTGCCGGTGTCGTCGGTGCCGGTGTCGTCGGTGCTGGAGTCGTCGGCGCTGGTGTCGTCGGGGCTGGAGTCGTCGGCGCTGGTGTGGTCGGGGCCGGCGTGGTGGCCGGTGGCGTGATGGTCAGGCTGCCGCTTTGCGCCGTGACCGCGATGTTGCCGCCGTTGGGATCGGCCAGCAGCACCGTGACCAGGGTCAACGCCGAGGTGCCGGCAGCTTTCGCCTTGAAGGTGATATTGGCCAGCGTGCCGGTCCCGTTCACGGGCGCATGCGGCGGCATCTGCGCGATGGCGTAGTCAATCATCCCGGTGGTGGTGTTCACCTGGTTCTGGGCTACGAAGTCCGGGCTGAGGAAGTTGCCGTGCGCGATTTGCACGCCAGCGGTGCCGGCGTCGGCATCCGCCACTTCCAGCAAAGCCGGGTCAAATGAAAGATGCACCTCGGCACCGGCTAGATTGCTTACCCCCTCAATGGCGACGGTCACCACCACGGTTCCATTGACTGCGACGGTGGTGGTCGCCGGGGCGATTTTCACGATGGTTGTCCCCTGCGCCTGGGCTGGCACCACCATCCCTGCCAGAAACGGCAGCAGCAGCGCGCCAAGGGCCAGTAAGGCCAGGATCGGTGACTTTTTCATAGATTCCTCCTTATTGAAATAGCGAATGGAATTAGGAATCAGGGATTGGGGATCAGGTGAGTAGCCAGAGGGGCCCAGATCACGCATCCCTGTTCACTTTTTTATGCTGAACGCCGGCTTACCAGGCCACCGGGCCGTACCGCCCAAAGTTGCCGGAGGTGATGGTCAGATCGTAGATGTTGATGGTACCGTCGTCGTTAACGTCTGCCGGATCGGTAGCCGGCCAGCCGCTGGTCCCGTAACGGCTGATGATAGTGACGATGTCCAGGATGTTGATATTGTTGTCGCCGTTCACATCGCCGCCGCGCAGGGTGACATCGCCGATATTGACCGCCGCGCCGACGACGTAGACGCTGCTGCGCTGCGCCTTGAGGTAACCGTTGTAGGTCGCCTGCACCAGATAGGTCCCACCGCGCGGCACGCTGAGCGTGAAGCTGCCGTCGGCCAGCGTCGTAGTGGTCGCCACGACCCCGCCGCTGCTGGAGTAGGCCGTCACCTCCGTGTTCGCGTTATCGGTGCGTGTGCCCTGGCGGAGCACGCGACCCTGAATCGTGCCCGGGAGCACCACCGTAATGGCGGGCGCCGTCACGCTGTTGACGACGACGTCCGCGCCATTCTGGTCAGCCAGCACCGTTTCCGGGAGCGCGACCGCCAGCGCGGCGTCGCCCTGCGCCAGGGCCGCCCAGGTGATTGTAGCGACCGCCCCGGACCGGCTGGTGATCGGCGTGCCGGTATGGCTCAAGCCCAGGTGCACGCAGGTCCCGCCGCTGGGACAGGTAGCGACCTCGTTGGCGGCCACGATGACTGAGCCGCCGAAGAAATCGGAGCGGATGGTGACCTGGGTGCCGTTAGCCGGATTGTCGTCGGCATCGTCCACGGCCAGGATGGCGGGATCAAAGCGGATCCAGAGATCGGCTCCCATGATGCCGACCGGCGGTGTGGCGTTGTTGGTAATAGCAAGGTGGACATCGGTGGTAAATGTTCCACCCACGACCGGCGCTCCAGAAGTGATATTGGTGACTACCACCGAGGTGTAGACGTTGGGGCTTTGAGCCATTGCCAGGGCAGGCCATGCTCCCAGCACTAACAGAAGACTCAACCCTAAGGTCAAGCGCTTTAAAAACATCAGACACCTCCTTAACTTTTGTTTTGAAAGTTAGCAAAATAGCAGCCATGAAACGCTGCTTTTGATCTACATTTTCATTTTACACCGTTGTTTTGCAAAAAGAGGTTACAGGGGAATTACGAAACTGTGAATGCCCCGTTTTTCGCCTTGCCGCCGTTGCAGCAGGCCTTTCCCCGGCGGCGGGCGCAGCGTCTTTCAGCGTTGAAACGCCCCCGTTGGCTTTCTGGCTCTTGTCTTTTCCCAAAAGCCGGGTACAATGCGCGTGGAAGTTGGGCGCCAGACTGCGGTCTGGCTCTATTATTACTGATCGGCCGATCAGTGGATTTGCGATCTGTAGATTGCCGAGAGCTTAAACAGTGCGGTGTGGAGATTAGACACAATGGTAGCGACGCGAGAGATGTTACAGCAGCAACTTTTAGCCAAGGAGACGGAACTCAACGAACAGCTGGCAACCTTAGATAGCGTAGTGCGCGAAGAGGGCGTCGGCTACAGCAATCACATGGCCGATGCCGGCAGCGAAGTCTTTGAGCAGGCGCGCGACGTCTCACTGCGCCGGGGGGTAGAGCGCGGGCTGGAGGATGTGCGCCGGGCGTTGAAGAAATTTGAGGATGGGACGTATGGCCTGTGCGAATCCTGCGGCGCAGTGATTGACCTGGCCCGGCTGGAAGCTTTGCCGGCCGCCCGGTACTGCGTGCGCTGCCAGTCCCGTCTTGAAGGGCAACGATGACCCGTTGGTTCCGTGGTCGGCTCCTGTTGTGGGGGGGAGCGGCGGCAATTTTAGCGGTGGATCAGCTCGTGAAAGCCTGGGTGGTGGCGACGCTGCCGTTTGGCGTCCCGGTCGCTTACTTCGCCTGGCTGAAACCGGTGCTGTCATTCACCTATATCACTAACACCGGCGTCGCTTTTGGCCTCTTCCCCCAGTTGGGGGATTTTTTCACCATCCTGGCCCTGGTGGTGGTGGCTGCCATGGTCGTCTTTCAGCGTTCCATTCCCCCGGATGATTGGCTCTTGCACATTGCGCTCGGTTTTCAGGTGGGAGGGGCGCTGGGGAATCTGGCGGACCGCCTGTTCCGGGGCTCGGTGGTAGATTTTCTGGATTTTAATTTCTGGCCGCTGCAAAATTGGGCCGTTTTCAACCTGGCGGATGCCGCGATTGTCTCCGGCGTTGCCCTGTTGGTGGTGATCAGTTTGTTGCGCCCAGAGGAGGAAACCCCGGCCGATGCCAGAACATGAGACGCTGGTGGTGGAGCAGGCGCTCCGGTTGGACCAGGTGCTGGTTCAGACCTGGCCGGACCTGGGCCGGGCGGAAGTGCGCCGCCTGATCCAGGCAGGGGGCGTGTTGGTGAACGGGCAGCCGGCCCGCAAACCGGGCCAGCTGCTGGTGCCGGGGGATCAGGTGGAGTTTTCCCTGCCGGTGACCCCGTCAGTTGTCCCCGAGGAAGCTCCGGTCACGGAAGCCGCCGATTTTGGCTGGTACACACCGGAAGTCCTGTACGAAGATGAGGCCCTGGTGGTGGTGGAGAAACCGGCCGGGATGCCGGTCCACACCGGACGCCGGCCAGCAGATGTGACGTTGGTACAGCTGTTGCGGGAGTCCTATCCCGAAAGTGCCCATGTCGGGGGGGCGGAACACGGGGGCGCGGTCGTGCGGCTGGAGCCGGAGATCTCCGGCCCGGTGTTGATCGCCCGCACTGAGGAGAGCTACCGCCTCCTGCAGCGCACTGCTCGCCATCAGCGGCTGGAACTGGTGTATCTGGCGCTGGTGGAAGGCGACCTGAGCGGGTCGGGGACGATTGAAGCGCCCATCGGCAACGTGGGCCGCTCCCGCACCCAGCTGGCCGTGACGCGCCAGGGTCGTCCGGCGGTGACGGCTTACCGGGGTCTGCGCCACTACCGGCTGGAGCGCCAGGAGTATGCCCTGGTGGAGGTCCACCCCCAGTCGGCGCGGATGCACCAGCTGCGAGTTCATCTGGCCTGGCATGGTTATCCCATCGTCGGCGACCGGCTGTACGGCTCGGCGCGGCAACCGCTGCTGGCGGATCGGCTGTTTTTGCATCTCCAAACGTTGGCCTTTCCCCATCCCGTGACCGGGGAACCGGTGCGTATTGCCTCGCCGTTGCCCCCGGAATTGCAGGATGTCCTGCGTTTTCTCACCAAGCCTAAGCGGCAAGCTTAGGCTGTGGGGGGACTGCACTTCAGCGCAGTTAAGACGGCGCTGGTCAAGGCGGAAGGCTGAAACGGGATGGCGCTAAAGCGCCTTACTACAAACTCAGAGCCGGAGACCAGCTCTATTTCATCCTTCCGCCTTCATATTTTTTCGAGGAGGAGCTCTTATGCGTGAACTAAACGTCGCCGTCGTTCAAATGTTGCCCCAACTGGGCAAAATGGAGGCCAACATCGGCAAAATGTCCGACATGATCGCCAAGATTGCCACGGAGCAACACGTAGATATCATCGTTTTCCCCGAACTGGCCGTGACCGGGTACGAAGGGGGACAGCGCTTCGCGCAGATGGCGCAGCGTGTCCCTGGCGCGGTCGTCAATATCCTGGGGCAGCACGCCGCTGAATTCGGCGTCTACGTGCTGGTCGGGATGGCGGAGAAGGAAAAGGTGGAAACGGTACTTTACAACAGCGCGGTGCTGATCGGTCCCGATGGCAACCTGGCGGGCGATTACCGCAAAGTCCACCTCCGGGCCGAGGAGCGGCTGGTCTTCCGGCCTGGCTACAAGATCGCGCCGTTTGAGACCGAGGTGGGCTTGGTCGGCGTAATGGCGGGCTGGGACCTGGCGTTCCCTGAGGTGGCGCGCAACCTGGTGCTGGACGGTGCGGAGGTCATCCTGTTGCCGGCGGCCTGGGAGGCCAAAGAGGCCGATATGTGGCGCACGCTGCTGGTGGCGCGCGCTTACGAAAACGGCGTTTTTATCGCGGCGGCCAACCGCATCGGTGAGGAGCCTTCATACACCTTCGCCGGGCAGAGCGCGGTGCTGGGGCCGACCGGCGAGGTGATCTCCGCCCTGGAGACGCCGGAGGAGGGCTACGTGGTGGTCCGCCTGGACCTGGATGAGGTCCGCCGGGTCCGTGAGGAGTCGCAGATTATCCTGGCACGGCAGCCGGCCGCGTATCGTTCCATCGTGCGCAAGTATTAAGAGACCGCTGACCACGGACCACAGCTAACCGTAGGGGCTGTGGTCCGTGGTGGTTTTACCGGAACAGGTCCTGTTCGGGGGGGCGCTGCATCTCCGTGGCTTTCCCGTCGCCGCGCGGGTAGTCGGCGCCCCGGACGAGGACGACCGGCACCCGTTCGGCGGCCTGCCCGATGACTAAGCCCGCCGCCGCCGCCAGTTCGTCGGCACGGGCGACGGTGGTGATCCGCAGAACGTACCCGAACATGTCGGGCTGGCCGCGCAGATCGGCGATAGGTTGCATCCCGGCGACGCCGATGGCGATGTTGACGACCCCCTGTCGCCAGGCACGCCCGTGCGTGTCGCTGATAATAACGGCGACATCGGCGCCGGTGGCGGCCTGCAAAGCGACTCGTATCTGCCGAGCGGAGGCGTCGGGATCCTCCGGCAGCAACAAGACTACTTCTGCTTCAGGCCCGGCGACGTTAGAGCGATCAATCCCGGCGTTAGCGCAGATCCAGCCGTGATGAGTTTCCATGATGAGGGTGGGGCCGCGTTGCCGGATCACCCCCCGCGATTCCCGCAGGATCAGCTCTACCAGCCGGGGATCTTTTTCGGTGGCTGCTGCCAGTGTCTCAGCCTGAGGCGAAGGGTGCACTGTTGCCAGGTCCACCACTCGCCCCTCGGCTTTGGAGACGATCTTGTGTGTGACGACCAGCACGTCACCATCCTGGAGCGCCAGGCCGGCCTGCCGGAGCGCGCTGAGGATCAGAGTGGCCACGGTATCCCCGGCCTGCACATCGGGGATGCCCGGCAGGGCGAAGAGGGCGACATTGGGCACGGGCGCAGGGATCATGCCGGCAGCCCTGTGATGCGGATGCCCGCCCCGCTGACCTTGTACCGTTTGTTGATGCCGATCAGCACAGCGGTCAGGCCCTCCACCACCGTCGCATTGACCAGCGGCCCGGCATCTATCCCGCGCGTGCCCAGGGCTTCGGCCAGACGGATCGCGATGGCTTTCGCCTCTTTGTCGTCACCGCAGACCAAGACATCGCAAGGCACCGGCTGCTCGGGATCCTCCAGGTTGTGCGCGCCGACGTTCTGGAAGGCGGCGACCACGCGCACGCCCGGCCCCAGCAGTCGTTGGGCTTGCTCGCACGCGGAGCCTTCCGGCGGCAGGTAGACCTGGCTGACTTTGGGGGGTTTGAGCGGCACGGTGACATTGATGAGGATTTTGCCCTCCAACTCGGCCTTGAGGCCTTCCAGGAGCGGGTTTTGCGCTTCGTAGGGGACGGTAAGGACGGCGAGGTCACATTGGCGGGCCGCCTCGGCGTTGGCCAAGCCCTCAATCAGGGGGGCGCCTAAGATGGCGTTGAGTTCGGCGGCGACCTTCTGGGCCTTTTCCGCCGCGCGCGAGCCGATCAGCACCCGGTGGCCGGCCCGGGCCCAACGCAACGCCAGGCCTGGCCCTTCGTTGCCGGTGCCACCTAAGACAGCAATCGTATACCGTGGTTCAACTTCCATGACAATCAAGCTCCTTCTGGGTTATGTAGAGAGCCGTGAGCAGTTGGTAGAGAGCAGTAAGCAGTACTTTCCTACTTACTGCTCATCACTTCCCGCTCACCTTCCACACACAAAAATGCCAAGTGGACAAAGTGGTATTCCTTTATCCCTTGGCGTTAGTCTGGATCAGGTGGGCATAGCGGAGGAGGAACTGGCCCTGTTGCGGCTCACAACAGCGAGATGACCAGCCCCTCTTGGGCCATCAGGGTGTTCG
>CAYTGR010000027.1:51381-63325 GCA_964437445.1 uncultured Anaerolineales bacterium
GTTGCGGCTCACAACAGCGAGATGACCAGCCCCTCTTGGGCCATCAGGGTGTTCGGGAAGAGCTCCTGGGCCTTTTTCTCCATCATCTCCAGGTAGGCATCGCTGTGGCCAGGGCTGTGGTGGTGGAGCGCCAGTTGCTTGACCCCCGCTTTGCGTGCCACATCCACTGCCATGCGCCAGGTGCTGTGGCCCCAACCCTGGCGGACCAGCGGCTGGTCGGCGTATTCGTCGTCATCGTATTCCGCATCGTGGACGAGCAGGTCGGCCCCCTGTGAAAACTCAATCAGCCGGCGGTCACCTCCACAATACCCTTCCGTGTCGGTGGCGATGACCAGGGCGTGCTCCTGGTAAGTGATGCGGAAGATCAACACCCCGGCCCGGGGGTGGTGATAACCGTGGTAGACGTCAATGGTCACGGCCTCCGGGGGAATGGTGACTTTGGGGCGCTCATGGGGCGGGATGACCCGTGGCGGCAGGGTGGTGGATTCCAACAGGATGCAATCCTCTCCCCGGATGTGGCGGATCTGGCGCTGGCTGTAGAGCTCTTCCAATCCCAGTGGGAAAAAGGGCGGCTGGATGGCCTGTGCCAGGTCTTGCTCTAACACAGTAGTGTCGGAGGGTTTAGCGCCGAAGAGATACAACGTGGCGCGGGGGTCACGCAAGGGGACGAAAAAGGGTAGCCCCTGAGTGTGGTCGTGATGCAAATGGGTGAAGAGCAGGATGGCTCGGAGCGGTTCGTTGCTGGTTTGGTAGTTGATCATCATCTCGCGGCCCAGGCTGATGATGCCGGTGCCGGCGTCCACAATGATCAAATGCCCCCCGGCCCACACTTCAAAACAGGTGGTATTGCCACCGTACTTGACGGTAGTAGGGCCGGGCGTCGGGTAACCGCCCCGTACACCACGAAACTTCAGGGTGAATTCGTGCTGGCTCATTGGCGCGCCCCCTTGGAAAAATGATCAGATCCTTCAGTTCACGGTGAGCAGGAAGTGCGGTGAGATCTTAGTGCACTGAGCCTGGCTCACTGTTCACGTCAAACTATCTTAAAAGTATCGTTGTTTTCTGACTTTGTCAAGTTGCGCTGTTCTGAATCCGGCCAGATTGCACTGGCACAGCTGTTCACAGGCTCGTGGCCGGCTGCTATCCGCGCCGGAATGGCCGGCCCAGGGCTGCCGGGGCCCGCCCTCGCAACAGTCGCTCCAGACGCCGGCGCGTTGCCGGTTGAAAAAGGTCCAGGAAACGGTCGGTCACGCCGCTGCTGGTCAGCGCCAGGAAGAGAATCATCAGGGCGAAGGGGGCGGTGGAGAAGATTTGGGTCGGCACATTGACGAACGCCGGGTTGCGTTGGAGGACACTGCCCAGCGCTTTGAGGAGGCCAAAGAGATAGGCCCCGCTGGCAACCTTCCAGGGATCCCAGCCGCCGAAGATGACGATGGCCAGCGCGATCCAGCCGTTGCCGGCGGTGTGATTGTGGCTCCAGCCGAGCTTGACCACCAGGGAGTAGGTCGCCCCGGCGATGCCGACCAACGCCCCGCCCAGCAGGGTGTAAAGATAGCGCACGGCATTGACGTTGACCCCGCGCGCAAACGCCGCTTCCGGCCGCTCACCGACCCCGCGCATTTGCAGCCCCGGCTGTGTTTTGCTCATCCACCACCAGGCGGCCACGATGACGACATAGCTGGCGTAGACGGCGAGGTTTTGCTGAAACAGCACCGGGCCGAGGATGGGGATCTGGCTGAGCAGCGGGATAGGCTGTTGGGTCAGGTAGGGCCCGGCCTGGTTGACGTAGGGATTGCCCAGGAACGAGCTCAGGTCGGCCGTCAGCATAGTCAGGACGAAGCCCACCGCGACCTGTTCCAGCCCAAGCTCAATGTTGGCGACCGCCACGATGAGTGCAATCGCCGCTCCAATCAGCGCGGCCACCAGGAACCCGCCCGCCACGCTGCCCGTGTTCAACGCAAAGGCAAAGGCGGCCATGGCCGTCAGCAGGATAGTGCCATCCAGCGAGAGGTTGACGACGCCGGATTTCTCGGTCAGTGTCTCGCCCACGCTGGCGAAGACAATGGGTGCCGCGTTGGCGAAAATTGAGGCTAAGGTGTTGATGATAAAAGGATCCAAGGCACGTTCCTCCAGGCTTTCAGGGCTTGTGGCTCAGCCTGTTTCGCAACCCGGCGGCCAGGAGCACAAAGAGCACTACCATGCCTTCCAGCACGCCGCCGAGCGAGGCATCCAGTTGCAGGTTGAGCTCCAGGCGGGGACTGCCAACCCCGATGGCGGCGAAGAAGAGCGCGACCGCCGGCACCCACTCCGGCCGGTAAGCGGCCAGGATGACGACCAACATGCCGGCGTAGCCGTAGCCGCCGGAGATGCGGGGGATCAACCGGTGGTAGACCGCCGTAGCCTGCAAGGCACCGGCCAGTCCCGCCATGGCCCCGCAGAGGACAAAGGCGACCAGCATGTGCCGCGCGGTGGGAATCCCCTGGATAAAAGCCGCGCGCGCGTTCTTGCCGATGGCGCGCAGCTCCAGGCCGAAGCGCGTGCCCCGCAACAGGAAGAAAGCCACCAGCAGGGCCACTACTGTCAGAACCATGGCGAGGGGTACCAGGCGGCTGCTGCCCAGCCGGGGAATCCAGGTCACCTCTGGGAACGGCTCGGTGCCCGACATGGTAGCGCCGCGTGCCGGTTTCCAGGGGTTGAAAATCAGCCAGATGATCAGCGCGGTGGCGATAAAATTGAGCCCCAGCCCGGCGAAGATCTCGTGGACGCGGGCGTAAACCCGCAACAGCCCGGTCAGCAGCCCCCAGAGCGCGCCGCCCACCATCCCGGCCAGGATGATGAGTGCAATGACCGGTACCTGAGGCAGGTCTACCGACCGGACCACCCAGGTGGCGAAGATTGCCCCCAGGATGATTTGACCTTCCGCACCGATGTTCCACAGCCCGGCGGCAAAGGTGAGGCTCATCCCCGCGCCGACCAGCGCCAGCGGCACCCAGGCGGTGGCCACATCGGCCCACTTCTGCGGGCTTTCCAGCGCCCCCAGCGTGATTTCACGGAAGGCCTGCCACGGGTTGGTGCCAGCAGCCAACAGAATCAGGGCGATAAAAAACAGGGCCGCAGCGACCGGGACGACGGCCCAAAAAAGTTGGCTCAGCAGGGGGTTGCGTTTCATGGTTATCAGGGCATCCTTTAAGCCTCGGGGGGGGCGGCGGCCGGCTGCGGTTTGCTTGTGGCTGGTTGTTTGCCACCGATCATGTAACCTAAATCCTCTACGGTCAGCTCTGTCACCGGGAGGGGAGGGAACGGCTGCCCGTTGAAGAAAACGATCACGCGGTCGCTATAGGTCATGATCTCGTCCAGGTCCGCTGAAGTGAAGAGGATGGCGGTGCCTCTTTCACGGCGTTTGAGCAGTTGCTCCCAGACCCAACGGGTGGACTCCATGTCCAGTCCTCGCGTCGGATGTTCCAGGATCAGGACTTTAAGCCCGGCGGGTTGGAGTGCTAACAGCACGCGCTGCTGATTCCCGCCGGAGAGGGCATCCACAGGGGTATCGGGCTGCCCTTTTACGTTGAAGAAACGGATCTGCTCGGCGGTGTAGGCCCGGTTCTCTTCCCAACGGATGAAGAAGGGCGTTTTGCGATGGAGCGCCATGTGTTCGCTGATGGTCAAGCCGCGCACCAGCCCCTCGTCAATGCGATCGGCCGGGAGCAGACTGATCCCGGCTTGCATAAATTCGCGGTAGGAACGGCCGGTCAGGGGGCGGCCCGCCAGCCAGACCTCCCCGGCCTTGGGGCGTAGCAACCCGGCCAGCGCCCGCAGGAAGAGGTCCTGACCGCTGCCCTCCATACCTGCGATCCCGATGACCTCCCCGGCGCGCACGCTGAGCGCAGCCTGTGTGATCGTCAGCCGCGAGCTTTCCACGGTCAAATCGCGAGCCTCCAGGAGGACATCACCCAGCGGCACCGCAGGTTTGCCGGGCAGGGCCAGACTTTGACCGAACATCAACTGCACCAGCTCGTCCAGCGGGACGGGCATGAGGCGCTCGCCGGTCACCTGGCCCAACCGCAGAATGGTCACTGTATGGCAAAGTTCCTCTACTTCTTCCAGCTTATGAGAGACAAAGACAATGCTTTTGCCTTCCTCATTGGCCAGGCGGCGGAGGGTTTGAAAGAGCTGGACTTTCTGTGGCGCAGAGATGCCGGTGGTTGGCTCGTCCAGGATGATGGTCTGGACGCCCAACGCTAACAGGCGGATGATCTCCAGCTGTTGCCGTTCGCCAACCGTCATCCGCTCCACGGCTGCCTCCGGTTCCAGGGGAAATCGGAACCGCGCGGCCAGTTCCAGCAGCTGCTGCCGGCCGGCACGCCGGTCCGGGCGCAGGCGGCGGTCAAAACCCAACAGGAAATTGTCCAACGCGGTCATGGGAGGAAAATCCAGCGGGTCCTGGTGTAACATGCCGATACCAGCCGCGATAGCCTCAGCGGGGGAGCGGAATTTCACGACGCGCCCATCCACCAGGATCTCGCCGCGGTCCTTGGCCTGGTAGCCCGAGAGGATTTTCATCAGCGTGGTTTTGCCGGCCCCATTCTCGCCCAGCAGGCCGTGGATCTGCCCTGGCTCCAGCGTCAACGAGATACCATCGTTGGCCCGCACCGGCCCGAAGTGTTTGTAGATGTCGTGCAGTTCAATCCGCATGGTCGTTTGGTCTATCGATACCCTCAGTGGGTGTGTACTCCTGTGATTTGGGGAGGGCCGTGCATTGCCCTCCCCAAACCGATCCCGCTATGCCCCAGTGCCTGGCGGTCAGCGGGCGCGGGGGCTATTTGCTCGGCCCTTCAATGCCTTGCAGTAATTGACCGGAGGTCCAGATGGCCCACTCGTCCGCGACTTCACCGTCTTTCAGCCAGGGGGTGCCGTCTTGCCAGTTGAGCGGACCGACGTAGAGGCCGCCCCAGCTCTTCTCGCCGAGGTATTGGATGTATGCTTCTACGTTGGACTTCATGTCCGCCGTGGTGGCCGGGCCAAAGACGTAACCGACGGCGCTGGTATCCGGGTTGTTGATGTCCTTCCAATCGGGGCCGGCCCAGATCCAATGCTGCTTCCAGGTGCCCTCCTGCGCTTGCTTGAGGATCTGCACGTACCCAGGCCCCCAGTTGAAGTAGGGGACGCCCAGGCAGACGGAGGGGGCCTGCTCGCAGGCGTTCTTATAGTCATAGGGGATGGAAAAGACCTGCTGGCCCTGGTCGGCCCGCTGTTTGGTGACGACGATCCCCTCGGTGGTATCAATGCCGGAGAGCAGCACGTCTACGCCAGCGTTATAGAGATCGTTGGCGACTTCGGTGGGATCCAGCGTCACGCCGGGGATGTTGAACCAGAAGCCAATCCAGGTGACGGTGAATTTCAGGTCGTCAGGATTCTGACCCCGATATTTCTCGTAGCAGTAGCGGGCACCCAGGTAAGCGGCGTTGACCAGGCGGCGCGTCTCGTTGTTGATCAGGGGACCCAGGTAGCCGATGTGGCCGGTCTTAGTGGCCAGCGCGGCGTTGCAGCCGGCGACGGCCTTCATGAATTCCATCTGGCCCATGTAGTTGCCCAGATTGCTGGGGCCACCGCCCCCCTCACGCGCATGATCGCCGGACATGTTGACGAAAATGATATTGGGATATTTCTTGGCCACCACGTCGGTGTCATCTTGAAAATCGTCGGAGGTCGTGAGGATGACCTGGGCGCCCTGCTTGACCATATCATCTACCGCTTGCTCCAGCGTGGTTTCCGGCCGGTCGGCGGAATTGAGCTTGTCAAGGTAGATCATCTTCGTGCCGGGCAGTTTGCTCAGGGCATACTGGGCTGCCTCGTAGTGCGCCTGGCTCCAGCCGTGATCGTTGTAAGGTCCCACCATGATCACGCCAAAGGTGAGCTCCTTAGGCGTGGTGGGGGTGGCAGTGGTACCACAGGCGCTCAACAGCAGGGTCGCTACGAGCAAGAGGGTGGGGAGCAAAACCAAACTGCGTTTCATAGATCCTCCTTAACTGCGTAAAAATGGTTAGAGAAACTGAAAAGGTGCTCCGCGCGGGCGAGCTGAACCAGGGGATGGTGGCAGCGCGCACCGACAATTTCAGTTTAGCACAAGAGCCTGAAAGCGCAAGAAGGTCATAGCAAGGGCATAAGCCCTGGAGTTGACAGGGGCAACGACGGTGGTACAATCCCCTTGCCGGTGAGGGCCGCATGCCCTCGCTCTCAGCGTTCAAAGCCCATGCGGGGGTTTTACTGACCCGTTCCGGGCTTTGTTTGTTTTATGGCCGTTGAGCATTTTTTAAGTTGAGGAATCATGGCAACCATAGAGAAAGATAAGGGGACTACCGTACTCCGACGTACCTCGGATTATCAGCCGCCACGTTCGTGGCGGACCTGGTTGATCGGTCGGCCGTTGCCGACGGCCGATGCCCCGCACCAGACTATCGGCAAACTCATCGGGCTGGCCGTCTTTGCTTCGGACGCGCTCTCTTCCACGGCTTATGCCACGCAGGAAATCCTGACGATCCTGGCGCTGGCCGGTGCGGCGGCGATGGGGCTGACGTTTCCGGTCTCCATCGCAATTGTCGTCCTGCTGGCCATTGTCACGATGTCCTATGAACAGACGATCCACGCTTATCCGGGCGGCGGTGGCGCTTATATTGTGGCCCGGGATAACTTAGGCGAGCTGCCGGCGCAGACGGCCGGGGCGGCGCTGTTGACCGATTATATCCTGACGGTGGCAGTTTCTATTTCTTCCGGCGTGGCGCAGCTGGTCTCGGCCTACCCGGTTATCTATCCGTACCGGGTGGAGTTGGCCGTGGTGCTGGTGTTTTTTATCATGCTGGTCAACCTGCGCGGTGTTAAGGAGTCGGGCGCTATTTTTGCTGTTCCCACTTACTTCTTTATTGTTATGATGTTTTTGACGGTGGGAGCAGGGTTTTTCCGTTACTTGAGTGGTACCTTGGGGCAGTTAACCGAGCCCCCGGAGCTGCAACTGATCCACGAGATGCAGCCGCTGACCCTGTTTTTGATCCTGCGGGCATTCGCCAGCGGCACCTCGGCGCTGACCGGTGTGGAGGCGATCTCCAACGGTATCACAGCCTTCAAGGAGCCGCGCAGCCGCAATGCTGGCGTCACGCTGATCTGGATGGCGGCGATTCTGGGGACGTTGGTTCTGGGAATCAGCTTCCTAGCCGTGCAGATAGGAGCGTTGCCTTCAGAATACGAGACGGTTATCTCGCAGCTGGCTCGCATGGCTTTAGGCGGGCGGGGACCGCTTTACCTGGCGACCATGGCCGGGGCAACCGTCATCCTGATTATGGCGGCCAACACCTCGTTTGCGGATTTCCCGCGGCTGGGTGCTTTGCACGCCGGCGATGGATTTCTGCCGCGCCAGATGACTTACCGGGGCAGCCGCCTGGTCTATTCGCGCGGGATTGTCGCCCTGGCCGTGATTTCCTCGCTATTGATTGTGGTATTTAGGGCCAGTGTGACCAAGATGATCCCGTTGTATGCCATCGGCGTTTTTCTGTCGTTCACGCTCTCGCAAGCCGGGATGGCCCGCCGCTGGTGGAAAATCGGCCATCTGAAGGCCGGTGAGGTCGTCCAGGAGCGCGGGTCTACGTTGCGCTACGAGCCGAACTGGCAGCTGAAGATGGCCATTAACGGGTTCGGGTCGGTCTGTACCTTTGTGGTGATGATTGTGTTTGCCGTGACCAAATTTTTGGACGGTGCCTGGATAGTGGTCGTGCTAACGCCCGCCCTGGTTTCTACTTTCTTCGCCATCCACCGGCATTATAAGCGGCTGGCCAGCCAGCTTTCGTTGGACAATTATGGTTCCCCGGCCCGTATTTTACGCCACCGCGTGATTATCCCTATCGGCGGGGTCCATCGGGGCACGTTGGTGGCGCTGCGTTACGCCCGCTCGCTCTCTAGTGACGTGACGGCGGTCTATGTGGCCTCCGAACCGGCTGAATTGGAGAAGATCCAGCAGAAATGGGAACAATGGGGCGAAGGCGTCCGGCTCGTGATCCTGGAATCTCCTTACCGGCTTTTGGTGGAGCCGCTCTTGCAATACATTGAAGAGGTTTTGGCCCGGCGGCAACCAGGTGAGATTGTGACGATTGTCGTGCCGCAGTTCGTCTCGCGGCACTGGTGGACCAGTCTGTTGCACATGAACACGGCGAATTTGCTGCGGATGGCATTGTTGTTCAAACGCAACTTGGTCATCACTAATGCCCCTTATCAGGTGGATTGAAGGGTATTCATCAAGTACCGGTGGTGCATCCCCGGTGGAATGAAAAAACAGGCTCGTAGTGATGCTATAAACTCAGGGTATTATTTGCAATTTGCAGGGAGGAAGTTATGGCTATGGAAATTATCGTGGTAGGGTGTGGTCGGGTGGGGGCCGAACTGGTGACCCGACTCTGGCGCCGCGGGAACCGCGTGTCGGTGGTGGACCACGACGCGGCCGCGTTTGCCTATCTGCCGCCGGACTTTGTCGGCCAAACGGTGGAGGGGAATCCATTGAACCAGGATGTCCTGGAGCGGGCGGGGATTAAACGGGCCGAGGCCCTGGCGGCGGTGTTGGAATCTGATGCGGAAAATGTCGTGGTGGGTCACATTGCGCGCAGCGTTTATCATGTGCCCAATGTCGTGGTGCGGAACTACGATCCTCGCTGGCAGACTTTTCACCAGGTATTTGGGCTGCAAGTGGTCAGCCCGACCATCTGGGGTGCGCAGCGGATTGAGGAATTAATTTATCATAACTCGTTGCGCACCGTCTTTTCAGCCGGCAATGGGGAAGTGGAAATTTACGAGTTCATTGTGCCGCCGTCCTGGGATGGTCGCCGCCTGACCGAACTGCTGCCGGAGGGACAATGTGTCGCCGCGGCGGTCACGCGGGCCGGCCGGGCGCTGCTGCCCGGTTGTGATACCGTGCTGGAGACTGGGGATGTTGTGAACCTGAGCGCCACGCTGGAAGGGGTGCAGTTGCTCCACGCCCGGCTGGTTGCCGCGCCGGAGGAGGTGTAAAATGTTCGTCGTGATTGCCGGCGGTGGTCGCACCGCCACTCAACTTGCTACGCTGTTGATCGGCCAGGACCATAAAATTTGTCTGGTGGAGCACCGCCCTGAAGTACTGGCACGGTTACATCGGGAACTGCCGACCGAGGCTATTGTGGAGGGCATCTCTACCGATCCTCACGTTCTGGAGCAGGCCGGGATTGCTGTGGCAGACGTGATGGCTGCCATGTTGACCGAGGATGCCGAAAACCTGGCGCTTTGCTATCTGGCGCGCACCCGCTATAAAGTGCCGCGCATCATCGGCCGGATCAACGATCCGCGCAACGCCTGGCTATTTGACGAAAAATTTCATGTAGACGTGGCCTTGAACCATGCTCAGGTCCTAGCCTCATTGATTGAAGAGGAAATGTCGCTGGGGGACATGATGACCCTGTTGAAGCTGCGCCGCGGGCAATATTCCCTGGTGGAAGAGAAGGTCCTGCCAGAAGCCCGGATGGTGGGGATGGAGATCAAGGACCTGGGACTGCCGGAGCATTGCATCATCACGGCTGTCATCCGGCATGGCGATATGGTATTGCCGCGTGGCACGACCGTGTTGGAAGCGGGGGATGAAATTCTGGCCGTGACCGACCTGGAGGGGATGCGTCGGTTGAATCACCTTTTTGCCCCACGTTCGGGTGGTAAATAACTCCGCCGCTACTGCCCGGCATGGGTTGCCTGAGAGGGCTTTGGTGAGTGGGCGCAGCCCGTCCCCCCCAAAGCCCTCTTTTTGCTGTATAATAGTCTCATTGGGGGTCGGGCCATCCTGTCGGCCCCGTGTTTTCTGTGCCTTGTTTTCTTATGGATGGAGTATGCACTCATGAATGGGGGCCAAACGTCCTTTAGTCTGCGCCGGTTGTTAATTGGCAACCCGCTCTCCACATCGCAGCTGATCCACGAACGGTTGAGCAAGGTCAAAGCGCTGGCGGTCTTTTCCTCAGATGCGCTCTCTTCAGTGGCTTATGGGACCGAGGAGATCATGTTGGCGCTGATCCTGGCCGGCAGTGCCGCTGCCGGGTTGGCCTGGCCCATCGGCCTGGCGATTGCGGCGCTGATGGCGATTGTGGCTTTTTCGTATTACCAGACTGTCCATGCTTACCCGGGTGGTGGCGGCTCCTACATCGTCGCACACGATAACCTGGGGGAGCTGCCCGGCCTGATTGCGGCGGCGGCGCTGTTGACCGATTATGTGCTGACCGTTTCGGTGAGCGTGACGGCCGGGATCGCGGCCTTAACCTCGGCCGCGCCGGCACTCTATCCCTACCGGGTGGAGCTCTGCTTGGCCGCGGTGGGCGTGATTGCGTTGTTGAACCTGCGGGGGGTGCGGGAGTCGGGCACCATTTTTGCCATCCCCACTTATTTATTTGTTTTCATTATGTTGGGAACGGTGGCGGCTGGTTTTTACCGTTGGGTGCACCTGGGGCTGCCCGCCCCGCAAACGCCAGCGCTCCAGTACCCGGTGCGCCAATCACTCACCCTCTTACTTGTGCTGCGTGCCTTTGCCAGCGGTTGCGCGGCCCTGACTGGAGTGGAGGCCATCAGTAACGGGATCCCGGCCTTCAAGCCGCCAGAATCTGATAACGCCGGCAAGACGCTGATTGCGATGGTGGCGTTGCTCATCACTATGTTTCTGGGGATTACCTTCCTGACGCACCAGTTCGGCATCGTGCCCAACGAGGCAACCCACGAGACGTTGACCTCGCAGCTGGGCCGCGAGGTGCTGGGTGGCCGTTCCGTTTTCTATTACTTTCTCCAGGTGATGACTATGCTGATCCTCTGTTTGGCGGCCAATACCAGCTTTGCAGATTTCCCCCGGCTGGCCTCCATCCTGGCGCGTGACCGGTACCTGCCGCACCAGTTTGCCAACCTGGGCGACCGGCTGGTTTTCTCCAACGGAATCCTGGCGCTGGCACTGGTCTCCTCGGCCTTGATCGTGATCTTTGGCGGGACGACGACACGGTTGATCCCGTTGTACGCCATCGGTGTCTTCATGTCGTTCACGCTTTCACAGAGCGGGATGGTGGTGCGCTGGTGGCGGCGGCGCGGCCCGCACTGGCAGGCCAAGGCCCTGATCAACGGTTTTGGCGCGCTCGTCACCGGCGTGGTTTTCATCGTCATCGGCGTCAGCAAATTCGTCTACGGCGCCTGGGTGGTGGTGATCTGGATTCCGTTGTTTATCTCGTTTTTCCTGGTGGTGCACCGTCATTACAACGATGTAGCCCGCCAGCTCTCGCTGGACGATTTCGGGATGCCGCCTCCGGTGCGCCGCCATCGGGTGATCGTGCCGGTGGGCGGTGTGCACCGGGGCGTGATTGCTGCGCTGAACTACGCCCGGGCCATCTCTGACGACGTCACGGCCGTCTATGTGGAAATTGATCCGCAGGAGACCCCCCGTCTGCTGGAAAAATGGCGTGCCTGGGGCGATGGGGTGCGCTTGGTTGTTTTGCCGTCGCCTTATCGCTCCTTGATCGGCCCGCTGGTGGAGTACGTAGATAAAGTAGATGACAAACTCAGGCGCGATCAGGTCGTGACCATCGTATTGCCGCAATTTGTCCCTGCTAAGGGATGGCAGCGTTTCATGCACAACCAGACCGCCATTTTGGTCCATGCCGCTTTTCTGTTCCGGCGCGAGGTGATGGTGACCGATGTGCCGTTCCATTTGCAGGTATGAGTCTCCTGCAAGGACTCACCGCTGAAAATGCCAGGTGTGCAGAGTTTTCATCAAGAAACTTTACGTTCTATGCGCACTCTGTGGTAAAACTATCTTTTTGCCAGAGAATTCCCCATGAACTGGCGTTCACCAGCCGTGGGATGAAAATTAGGTTCGTAGTAACGCGCTTTAGCGCGTTGGACGGCGCTGAAGCGCCTG
>CAYTGR010000028.1:0-5576 GCA_964437445.1 uncultured Anaerolineales bacterium
TTGAGCTTGTCTGGGTAGCCGTTGTGGAAGGTGAAGCCCTCGGTCAAGGCATAGCCGATCCCCTGGGCGATGCCACCGTAGAACTGGCCTAAAGCTCCCTGCGGGAAGATCAACTGACCGCCGTCATGCGCCGCCCACACCTTGACCACGCGCACCTTGCCGGTCCGCCGGTTGACGGCCACCTCGGCTACCTGCGCCCCAAAGCTGTAGCAAGCGTAGGGGACGCCGGTTCCGTGCTCAAAGTCCCAGTGGATGCGCGGGATCTCCCAGTACCCCTGGGCCGAGAGTTGCAGTCCCAGCGCGCGCGCATGGGCAACGACCTGCTCAAAGGTCAACGGCTCCTCGGTGGGGCCGATGTAGCGTTCGCCGTCGCGGATCAGCTGCGCCGGGTCACAATGGAGCGCCTCAGCCGCGGCGAATGCCAGCAGCTGGGCCAGCTTCTGGGCCGCGACGCGGGTGGCGTTCCCGCCCACCATGGAGGCCCGCGAGGCAACGGTCGGGCCGGATTCCACGGCGGTCTGGGTATCGGGGCGCAGCAGACGGATGCGCTCGGGCCGGACCCCCAACGTCTCCGCCGCCACCAGCGTGAAGACGGTACGGCTGCCCTGCCCGTAATCGGTCAGCGCGGCCTGCAAAGTGAGGCCATCGTCTTCGTCAATCCGCAGCGTGATGTTGGCATAATCCACCCCCTCGCCGCCCAGCCCGCTGCCGTGGAAATAGCAGGCGACGCCGAGGCCGTGCCGTTCCGTGGCGCGCGGGTTGGCATTCCGGGCAGCGAACTCGGCCCGCCGGCGATCCCAGCCGGAATGGGCGCGCACCCACTCCAGGCAGCGTTGCAGTCCGACCTCGTGGTCAATGAGGTTACCGGTGAAGGCCCGATCCCCCTGGCGCAGGCTGTTCTTCAGGCGAAAGTCAATTGGATCCTGCCCCAAGCGGTAGGCCAGCTCGTCTATTGCCATTTCGGAGGCGGCGGTGGCCTGAGTATTGCCGAAGCCCCGAAACGCGCCGGAGTAGCCGTTGTTGGTGTAGACCACCTGCGTATCCACGGTGGCGGCCGTGTAACGGTAACAGCCGGCTGCGTGCATCGTGGCGCGCCAGGCCGAGAGCGGGGTCATGGAGGCGTAAGCGCCACTATCGGCCAGCAGCTCGGCCCGGGCTGCGACCAGCGTTCCTGTGGCGGTTGCGCCTAAGTGCAGGTGGATCTGCATCGCCTCGCGTTTGTAGGAGGCGGCCATGGATTCCTCGCGGCCCAGCACCAACCGGACGGGGCGGCCGGTGAGCAGCGCCAGTTTGGCGGCCTGCCCGCTGCACTGGTAAACGATGTCGTCTTTGCCGCCGAAGGAGCCACCGACCGGCGGCTGGATGACGCGGACTTTGCCGGGCGGGAGGCCCAGCACCATGGCGGTATTATCGCGGTTGATGAAAGGGCTCTGGTCGTTGGCGAAGAGGGTCACCCCCCCATCCGGCTCCGGGATGGCGACGACGCCCTCGGTTTCCAGGTAGGCGTGCTCCTGATGGGCGAAGGAGTACGTTTCATCCAGCACCACTGCCGCCGCAGCCAACAGCGGGGCCGGATCGCCATTGCGAACGATGTGTGTCTGGCAGAGGTTGCCCTGGCCGGTGGGTGACTCCGGGGGAATGAGCGGCGCGGCCGGCTCCAGCGCCCGGGCCGGGTCACTGACGACAGGCAGCGGCTCCAACTCCAGTACGATGGCTTGCAGGGCGGCGCGCGCGGCGGCTTCGCTTTCAGCTGCGACGGCAGCGATGGGGTCGCCCACGCAGCGCACTTTCTCATGCGCCAGAATGAAGGCATCGCGCACCGGCCAGCCAAACCCGCCGTGATCCACGAAATCGGCGGCGGTAATGGCCGCGACGACGCCAGGCACTTGCAAGGCGGGCGTCACGTCCAGGCGCACGATCCGGGCATGGGGGAGCGGACTGCGCAGCACCTGCGCGTGGAGCATCCCCGGTAGCCGGATATCGCCGACGTAGCGCGCCCGTCCCAATACCTTTTCCAGGCCGTCCACCGGCTGCGCCTGGGGGTCGCCAACATAAATCAGGGTTGCCATGCTCCCACTCCCTACTTCCGGTTCCGGAGCTGCGCTGTGGCCTCAATGGCGTCCACAATCTGCTGGTAGCCGGTGCAGCGGCAGAGATTCCCCGCGATAGCGCGCCGGATCTCCTCACGGGTCGGTTGCGGGTTGTGCCTCAGGAGCGCCTCTCCAGCCAGCACCATCCCGGGCGTGCAATAGCCGCACTGCGTCGCGCCATGTTCCAGAAAGGCCTGCTGGAGATCATTAGGGCCGCCGTCGGGGGCCTGAATCCCCTCAATCGTGACGACACTCCGCCCGGCGACGCGCAGCACCGGTAGCGTGCAAGACTTGACGAGTACCCCATCCAGCAGCACGGAGCAGGCTCCGCAGAGCCCAATCTCGCAGCCGATCTTGGTCCCGGTCAACCCCAGTTCGTCGCGCAGGAGGTGAACCAGCTTCAGGTCGGGATCCACCGTTACGGTGATGGGACGCCCGTTCAAAGTAAACTCAAGGTCCATGCAGGCTCCTGTCAATCAGGCTAACGACCGGCCCCCGTCCACAAAATAGACCGCGCCGGTGGTGAAATCATTCTCAATCAGGAAAGCCGCCATGCGGGCGACGTCCTCCGGGCAGCCAACGCGCTTGAGGAGCGATTTTTCCTCGGCCCACTGGCGCTTGGCCGGCGGACAATCATCCGGCAGCAGAACCGTGCCGGGCGCGATGGCGTTGACGCGGATGGCCGGGGCCAGTTCCGCCGCCAGCGCTTTGGTCAGCGCGACCAGCCCGGCTTTGCTCGCGGCGTGGTGGGCGTACCCCGGCCAGACCTGGAAGGCAGAGAGGTCGGTGATATTGAGGATCACGCCGCCCCCCTGCTGGAGCATGTGCGGCGCGACGGCCTGGCTGAGCAGGAACGGGCCTTTCAGGTTGACGTCCAGCGCCGTATCCCACTCGGCCTCGGTGATCTCCAGCAGCGGCGCTTTGAGCCAGACCGAAGCGTTGTTGATCAGCACATCAATCCGGCCAAACCGCTCCAGGGTAGCCTCCACCAGGTGGCGTACCTGAGCCGCCTCGCGCACGTTGGCCTGGACTGCCAGCGCGCCGACGCCGCAGGCGGCGATGGCGGCCTGCGTATCGGCCCACGGCTCGTCGTCCAGGTAATAACTGAAAGCGATGGAGGCCCCCTGTTGCGCCAGATAAAGCGCCGTACAACGGCCCACCCGGACTGCCGCACCGGTGATCAAAATGACAGCGTGTTGCAGGTTCATAGTCGGTTTCCCCAAGCCAGTCCGGCGCTCGCCGTGAGGGAGTAAGCACGGCCGGTAGCCGGCTTACTCCCTGTTCCTTACCCCCTATTTTCCTATTGCATCACCAGGGCCATCACGGCCTTCTGGACATGGAGCCGGTTTTCGGCCTCGTCAAAGGCCGCCGAGAGCCAGCCGGAGCCGGAAGTCTTGTCAATCACGTCGTTATCCACTTCGTAGCCCCGGTCGCAGGGGAGGCAGTGCAGGTAGATGGCGTCGCGCGCGGCCAGTTCCATGATCTGGCGGGTGCATTTCCAGTCCTTGTGCTGGTCAAAGATCTCCTGCGTCCGGCGAGGATCGTTCTGACCGACCGGGGGCAGGAAAATGGGGGTGGCGCACCAGGCCTTGGGGTAGACGACGTGCGCGCCGCGGACGCCATCCTCAAAGTCGTGGGTGATGCGGAAGGAGCCGCCGGCCGCAGCGGCGTAGGCCTCGCACTGGGCCAGAATGGCCGGGTCGAGCTCCATCCCTTCGGGGTGGGCCAGGGTGACGTTCATGCCGAGCATGGTGGCGTAGAGGATGGCCGATTGGGGCACGGCACGCGGCTTGTGGATGCTGGGCGAGTAGGCCCAGGACATGGTGAAGTTGACGCCGCTGAAGCCGCCGAACTTCTCTTTGACGGTCAGCACGTCGGCCAGCCCCTGGAACGGATGGTAGATGTCGTCCTCCATGTTCAGCACGGGGATGTCGGCCCAGCGGGCAAACTCCAGGAGCATGGCATGAGCGCCGCCGTACTCCCAATCCACCGGGTCGCCGTAGCAGCGGATGGCGATGGCGTCGCCCATCCGGTCCAGCACGCGGGCCACGTCGGAGACGCGCTCGGTGGAGTAGGCCACTTCGCGCCCTTCCAGCGCCGGGGTGTAGATTTTGGAGGGGTCCAGGTAATGGGCGTGCCCGCCCAGCTGGGTCATGCCGGCCTCAAAGGAGTTGCGGGTGCGCAGCGATTGGTTGTAGAAGATCATGAACAGGGTCTTGCTGCGGAGCAGCTGGTCATGGTAAACGCCCATCGCCCGCTCACGCTTCAGTTCCTCGGCTACGCTCAGGACGGTCTCAATCTCCTCGCGGGTGAAATCCGTCTCGGCCAGAAAATCGCGGCCCTTAAAACCGGTCGTCTTCATACAAAATCCTCCATAATTTTTAAAAGATAGTTGATTCTACTGCAAAAACTCATCATAGAGACCAGTTAAGGAGTGAGCAGAGAGCAGTAGGGGAGTTCCTGTTTTCTGCTCACTGCTCACCGCTCACTGCTTACTGCTCACATTTTCACAGCTGGTGAACGCCAGTTCATGGTCAATTTCCTATTCCCTGACCACTAACCCCCACGGCCGCTCCACCAGCTGGATCAGGCGCTGCAAGAAGCGGGCTGCCGGACCGCCATCAACCAGACGATGGTCAAACGACAGGCTGAGCGTGACCCGTTCGCGCACGGCCACCTGCCCGTTGACCACCACGGCCTGCGGCGCAATGCGCCCAATGGCCAGGATGGCCGTCTCCGGCGGGTTGATCACCGCCATGAAGCTATCTATGCCGTACCCGCCCAGGTTGGTGATTGTGAAGGTGCCCCCGGTCAGCTCGTCGGGCAGGCTTTGCCCGGCGCGCGCCCGTTGGGCCAGCGTTTGCAGTTCCTGTTCCACCACCAGGAGCGATCGCCGGTCGGCCTGGCGCACCACCGGCACCAGCAGCCCCCGGTCGGTATCCACGGCCACGCCGATGTTAATCTCCGGCGGGTGGATCAGCCCCTCAGCCGTCCATTGGGCTTGCAGGGCCGGAAAGTCTTGCAAAGCGCGCGCGGCTGCCAGGACAAAAAAGGCGTTGTAGGAGACCCGTATCCCTTCGGCGGCCAGCTGAGCGCGCGCGCTGACCAGTGTGGTGGCGTCGGCCTCGGCGAAGAGCGTGGCCTGCGGCCGGTCACGCCAGGCGGCGGCCAGCCGCTCGGCGATCACGCCGCGCAGGCCCGGCAGGCGGGGGAGCGGCGTGATGGTGGGTGAGGCTGATGGAGGGGCCGGGGGTGGGGGAGTGGCCCGGCGCTCGGCCAGCGCCCGTTCCACATCCGCCCGGGTGATCTGCCCGCGCGGGCCGGTTCCGGCGATGCTGCTGAGGTCCACGCCCTCGGCGGCGGCCAGCTGGCGGGCCACCGGCGTGGCCTTGATCGGGGCCGGCGTGGCCCGGGCCACATCGGCCGCCACGATCATCCCGCGCAAGCCGGTGCCGCTCAGCCCAACCAGCGCGATCCCCTGTTCAC
>CAYTGR010000028.1:5676-28236 GCA_964437445.1 uncultured Anaerolineales bacterium
ATCATCCCGCGCAAGCCGGTGCCGCTCAGCCCAACCAGCGCGATCCCCTGTTCACGGGCCAGCCGGCGCGCCTTAGGCGTCGCCCGGAGGCCCCCGCCCATCTCGTCCCCCTGCCGACCCGTTGCCTCGTTGATGCGCTGACTCGTTGCCTCGCCGATGACCGCGATCACCGTCTGCACCGGCACGGTTTCACCGGCGGCCACCAGCAGGTGGACGTAACCGCTGGCCGGCGCTTCAATTCCCAGCGTGGATTTCTCGGTCTCCAACGTGAACAGGGGGGCGCCCTTTTCCACCCAGGCCCCCTCAGCGACGTGCCACTCCACCAGCCGGGCCTCGGTCATGATCAGCCCCAGCTTGGGCATGACGACCTGATATCCGCTCTCGCCCATGGTCGCTCCTGTCTGGCTCACCAGGAGAAAATCTCCTTGACCCGCGCCAGGGCCTCTGCCTCCGTGGTTGCAGGGCGGAACTCCATCCCGATCAGGCCGTTGTAGCCCAGCCGGCGCAGCGTGCGCGCGATGTTGTGAAAGTTGATCTCGCCGGTGCCCGGCTCTTGCCGGGTGGGGACGTCGCCCACGTGGACGGTGGGATAGAGCCCCCAATACTCCTCCAACCCCCAGATGAGGTTGCCGGAGCCGCGCTGCTGGTGATAGCAATCAAAGGCCAGGCGCAATTGGGGGTGGTTAATCCGGCGGATCCAATCCACTGCCAGCTCGTGGTTGTGCACTAAGATGCCGCCTTTGATGTGGAACTCGTTGAGTCCCTCCACCCAGACTTCCACTTTGGTCTGCTCCACCAGCCGCAGGATCCGCTCGGTCTGGGCCAGCAGATTGGCGTACTGCTCGGCCTCGGTGTAGTTGCCGCTCAGCCGGCGCGTCCACTCTTTGCCGTTGATGATGTCTATCTGGTTGGAGAAGATGAAGAGATGCTCCACCCCATAGCGTTCGGCCATCTCCAGGCTCTCGGCCCAGGAGCGATAGGTCAACTCGTTATCGCCCGGGTCTGCCAGCGAGCCCATCGCCTCGTCAAACGTGGAGTTGATGACTGCGCCCAGCCGCTTGCATTCGGCGGCCAGGTCGGCCATTGGCACACTGCGCCAGCACCAGACATCAAACCGCCGGACGCCCAATTGGACAAACGGTTCTACCCGCTCAATCAGAGGCCGGTCGGTAAACCAGAAATCCAGATAACCGGTGAATTCCATACGTACCTCGTTTCAATAAGTTTGGTAGAGTTGACCACGGACGACGGACGACAGACCACGGACAACGCCCTGCCTGCTCATGGCTGACCGCTGACCGCTCACGGCTCACCGCTCACGGCTCACTGCTATCGGATCACAATGGCCTTGGCCGCGCGCACTATGTCTTCCACGCCCGGCAGGACGTATTGCTCCAGGATGGGGCTGTAGGGCAGCGGGACATTTTTCGCGCCGATCCGCACGATCGGGCCATCTAAGTATTCCACGGCCTCTTCGGCCAGCACCGCCGCGATCTCCGCGCCGGGACCGTTCCGCAGGTGCGCCTCATGGGCGATCACCACGCGGCCGGTCTTCGCCACCGATTGGATCAGCGTCGCTTTATCCAGCGGGACGAGCGTGCGCGGATCCACCACCTCGGCGCTGATGCCCTCTTGCGCCAGCCGGTCAGCGGCCTCTAAAGCTTTCTGGACCATGATCCCCACGCCGATGAGCGTCACATCCTGGCCGGCACGTACCACCGCCGCCTGGCCGAACGGCACGCTGAAGTTGGGATCCTCCGGCACCGGGCCTTTGAGGTCGTACAGCATCTTATGCTCAAAGAAAAGCACCGGGTCTTCGCCGCGGATGGCCGTGCGCAACAGCCCTTTGGCGTCGGCCGGCGTGGCCGGTGTGACCACCTTGAGCCCCGGCACGTTGGTAAACCAGGATTCAGGGCTTTGGGAATGCTGCGCGGCTGCCGAACCGGGGGCGCCGGTGGTCACGCGGATTGTCAGCGGGACGTTGGCTTTACCGCCGCTCATAAAACGGGCCTTCGCCACCTGGTTGACCAGCTGGTCGCCGGCGCACATCAAAAAGTCGCCGAACATGATCTCCACGATGGGGCGCATCCCCACCAGCGCGGCGCCCAGCCCGGCGCCGATGATGGCGATCTCGCTGATGGGGGTATCGCGCACCCGCTCCTCGCCGAACTCGGCCAGCATTCCCTGGGAGACGCCCCAGACGCCGCCGAAGGTGCCCACATCCTCGCCCATGAGGAAAACCGCCGGGTCCCGGCGCATCTCTTCCACCATAGCTTCCCGAATGGCTTCGCGGTAAGTGATCTCACGCATGATTCTTGCCTTCATGATGCTGAGTTAAAAAACCAGGCCGTTGTGGGTCTCGCCGTAGACACCGGCCAGCGCCTCCTCCACTTTGGGGAAGGGCGCCGCGGCCGCAAAGGCCACCGCCTCATCCAGCTGGCGTTGCACATCGGCCTCCAGGGCCTGGAGCGCCGCTTCATCCAGCGCGCCGGCCTCCAGCAGCCGCCGGCGGAAGGTAGGGATGGGGTCGCGGGCCAGCCATTCTTCCAGCTCGCCGGGCTTCCGGTAGATTTGCGGATCGCCCTCGTAGTGACCGCGGTAGCGGTAGGTCTTGCCTTCAATAAAGGTCGGCCCTTGCCCGGCGCGGGCGCGTTCGGCGGCCGCCTTAACCGCCTCGTAGACGGCCAGGACGTCGTTGCCATCCACGATCACGCCGGGGAACCCGTAAGCTTCGGCGCGGCGGGCCAGATCGGCGAGCGGTGCCTGCCTGGATTGGGGCGTCCCTTCGCCGTAGAGGTTGTTTTCGCAGAAGAAAATGACCGGCAGCCGCCACAACCCGGCCAGATTGGCCGCCTCGTGGAAGGAGCCTTGATTGACCGCGCCGTCGCCGAAAAAGGCCAGCGCGACGTGCGGCTCGCGGCGCATTTGGAAGGCGAGCGCCGCGCCGACCGCGATGGGGAAACCTCCGCCCACGATCCCGTTGGCGCCGAGGATGCCCAGCTCAAAGTCGGCGATGTGCAGCGAGCCCCCCCGTCCCCGGCAATAGCCCGGCGCGCGGGCGGCCAGCTCCGCCATCATGTAGCGGGGGTCGCCGCCTTTGCCCAACAGGTGCCCGTGACCCCGGTGCGTGCTGGTGATGACATCATCGCGGTTAAGCGCCAGCCCGGCGCCGACGGCGGTGGCCTCTTGTCCCACGCACGAATGGATGAAGCCGGGGATCAGGCCACGCCGGCGCTCTTCAATGGCCCGCAGCTCAAATTCGCGGACCAATACCATCCGGCGGTAAAACTCGGCCAGGAATTCTTTAGGATACATGGATACTGCCACGTTGCTCATACCTGCCCCTTGTGCACAATGATTCAACCGGTTCACGGCCCGGCGTTTGAGTTATCGGTCAGTTGGGTTAATATGAGGAGGGAGGACCTCCAGGGTTAGGTTACTTACAACTATAGTTTAAGCTTTTTTTGTGCGAATGTCAAGTAGCACTTTACATATCCGCCAAGTGACACTTGACGTTAGCCGGGTCATTGTTAGTGTCACTAAACACTTATCTGATAAAATGCCCCTGCTCCGATGCAAAAGCTGTCTAACAATTGAAACGCATCCTTAACGGCGGTGGAGGTGACATTTTCACCATCTTGCAGTATCATTATTTCAGGTTTGTTGCCGGGGTAATAAACACGTATGAAAATCAAGTTTTGGGGTGCCCGCGGCTCCATCCCGGCGCCGCTCAAACCGGCCGAAGTCCGTGAGAAACTGGTCCAGGCCATTTTGGACCTGCCAGAGCTGGTTGATCCACACGACGAGGCCGCCGTGCGTGCTTACGTGGCCGGGCTACCGCCGTTGCAGGCCGGGACCGCCGGTGGTAACACGGCCTGCGTGGAGATCCAGGCCGGCGAAGAGACCATCGCCGTGGATGCCGGCACCGGCCTGCGCGAGCTCGGCCTGGAGCTGATGCGGGGGGCCTTCG
Source organism: uncultured Anaerolineales bacterium (assembly GCA_964437445.1). Classification (GTDB taxonomy): domain Bacteria; phylum Chloroflexota; class Anaerolineae; order B4-G1; family SLSP01; genus CAYTGR01. Next base: position 9,647 of record CAYTGR010000028.1, read on the forward strand.
GCCAGGGCAAAGGCGTCTTGCATCTTTTCATCAGCCATCCCCATTGGGACCACATCCAGGGCTTTACCATGTTTGTCCCGGCCTTCGTGCCCGGCAACCGCATCTACATCTACGGCCTCCATGACCTGCGCGCCGCCTTTGAAATGCAACACACGTTCGCCACCTGGCCGGTCACGCTGGAAAAAATGGACGCGACCATCACGTTCGTCCCTTTGCAATTGGATACGCCCCTCACCTTGGGCCAGATACGCATAGAGACTTTTCAGGGGCACCACCCTGGCGATTCCTATTGTTATCGCTTCACCGACCGCCACAGTGTCTTTGTCTACGCCAGCGACGTGGAATTCAAGCAGCTGGACCCGGAAGGGGTCCAATCCTACGTGAATTTTTTCCGCGACGCCGGTGCGCTGGTTTTTGACGCGCAGTACACGTTGCGGGATGTCTGGCGGAAGGTGGACTGGGGGCACAGCTCGGCCCTGATCGGAGTAGACCTGGCCCGGGCCGCCGGCGTCAAACGGCTGATCCTGTTTCACCACGATCCGACCTACTCCGACACCGACCTGGAGCGGATCCGCTCCACGGCCGTGGCCTACCAGGAGCAAGCTCCGGCCGGTCCCACCTGTGAAATCCTGGTGGCCTACGAAGGGTTGACGCTAGACCTGACGCCGGAGCACGCCATGGATTTCCAGTTACTTGCTAACGGCGAGACGGCCATCCTGACCCCGGCGCGTGTCTTTGACGAGCTCGGAGTGGACCAGCTGGCCCGCCACCTGGCCGGGGGGCCGGCCGCCAACCCCATTGTGGACCTATCACAGGTGGAAACGTTGACCACCGGGGGGCTCAAGGCGCTGGTCACGCTCCAACAGCAGCAGGGAACCCCGATTGTCCTGACCGTCCCCTCCAAAAACGTCCGGCGGATCATCCAGCTCTCCGGCTACCAGGATTGTTTTGCGGTTTATCCCTCGGTAGCGGCCGCGCTGGCGGCGGTGCGAGCGCGGGAGGCCGCCTATCTGCCAGGCCAAATTGTGGAAGGCCGCTACCAGATCCAACAACGCTTAGGGCAGAGCGCGCTCGGCACAACGTTGGAGGCCGTGGATACCCGCACCGGTCGCGCCGTGGCCTTGAAGGTACTCTCGCCAGTCTTTAGCTCTGAGACCGTGGAACGGTTCCTGCAACAAGCCCCGCTGATCACGGCCCTGGCCCACCCCCACATCGTGCCGGTGCTGGAATGGCGTCGTACCGCCATAGCGACCTATGAGGTGGAGGAACTGTTGGAAGCGCCCACGCTGGAGCAGGTGTTCGCGCTTGCTTCGGGGCCCTTGCCCGGCGATGAGGCTTTAGAGATCGCCCGTGCCGTTTCCGAAGCCCTGGAATATGCCCACAGCCGGGGCGTGATCCACGGTGACCTCAAGCCCGCCAATATCTTCCTCACCCCCCAAGGGGTGAAAGTCGGCGGCTTTGGCCTGGGACGCCTGGCGGAAGGGCGGAGTCTGCAGGACACCCTCTTGTTGTTCATGGATCCTGCTTACCTGGCCCCTGAGCAAATTTTGGGCCAACCGCTGGACGCCCGCACCGACTTATATGCCCTGGGGGTCGTCCTTTATCGCCTGTTTACCGGGGCGTTACCCTTTGTCGGTGACCCGCAGACCGTGTTGGACGCCCACCTGCACCAGATTCCCTTTTTGCCCAGCGATCTTAACCCGCACATCTCACCCTCGCTGGAGCATTTAATCCTCAAGCTGCTGGCGAAAAATCCCAGCGACCGCTACACCAGCTCGGTGCAGGCCTTGCGTATTTCCGGGAGCCTGGTAGCACACACCGACGAGATGCTGCGCTTCCCCCGCAGCTGGCTGGTGGGGCGCGAAACTCCTTTGCAGATGCTCCTGGATAGCTGGGAAAAGGCCCGTCAGGGGCAGGGCCAGCTGGTTTTTCTAACCGGGGAGCCGGGTATCGGCAAAACGGTGATGGTACAACATGCCGCCACCCAGAGCGGCGCGCACCTGGTCTTGATGGGCTATGCCGAAGAGCGCACCGAGCTGCCCGCCTACCACCTTTTCACCCAGGTGTTGCGGGCTTATTTAGCCACCGTGCCGCCTGAGCTCTTTGATGAAGAGGCCCGCCAGCTGTTAAGCGACCTCGTCCGCCTGGTCCCGGAAATCCAGGAACTCCTGCCTGACCTGCCTGCTTCTCCGGCACTGGAGCCGGTCCAGGAGCAGTCGCGCTGGACGGGCAGCCTGATGCGCTTTATCCAGCGCGCCACGCGCGAACGTCCCTGGTTCGTGATCCTGGATAACCTGCAATGGGCAGACGCCAGCAGTCTGGAGCTGCTGCGCTATCTGGCCTGGCAGCTGCCCACGCTGAGTTTGTTGGTCGTGGGCGTTTACCGTGATACCGATCTGACCCCGGATCACCCCTTGTCGCACATCGTGGGAGCTTTGGGCCGCGAGCCCAATTGCCGCTCGCTCCATTTAGAACGGCTGAACGAAGATGAGGTGAACCAGCTTTTGGCTGATATCTGGCAGCGGCCGGTGCCGGAAGCTCTCAGCGAGTTGATTTGTCACCATACCGACGGCAACCCTTTTTATGTGGAAGAGGTGGCGAAAGAGCTGTTAGATAAAGGCGACATCCAGCTCCAGGCCGGGGAGTGGATCTTGCCTGACCTGCAGACGGTTGCGCTGCCCAGCAGCGTCCGTGAAGTCGTGTTGCACCGGATCAGTTTCCTGACGCCGGGCACTCAAAACCTCCTACGGCAGGCGGCGGTGCTGGGACAGACGTTTTACTTTGACGATTTGCGGGAGATGAGCGGGCTTTCGGAGTGGGAAGTGCTGGAGCACCTGGACCTGGCCCTGGAACGGCAGCTGGTGTTGGAAATGCCGCGCGAGGGGCAGCTCCGTTTCCGCCATGCCACCATCCAGCAGGTGCTCTACAACGAGCTGGGGACGCTGCGCCGGCGCATGTTGCACCGGCAGGCCGGCGAGGCGTTAGAGCGGCGGGCCGGCCCGGAAGCGATGCAGCGGGTCGAGGAGCTGGCCTATCATTTCAGCCAGGCCGGCGAACCGGAGCGCTTTATCGCCTACAGCCTGCCGGCCGCCCGGCAGGCCCAGGCCGCCTACGCGAATGAGGCGGCCATCTCCTGGTATACCCGCACGTTGGATATGTTGCGCCTCCTCGGCGTCGACCGGAGCATCACCTACCAGACGCTGGAGATCTCCGTCCACAAAGCACTGGCTGAATTGCTGGCCGGGATGGGACGGTCGGAAGCGGCCCTGGAGCATTGCCGGGCGGCTTTAGCCTTGCTGGATGAGGGCGCCCCGGCTGCGGCCACAGCTCGGCAACGGGCCGAGCTCTGGCAACAGATTGCCGCTCTCTGTAAAGCGCGTGACGATGACGGCCCGCCCTCGTCTGAAGGGCAGGTGAACTGAAGACCTGAAGGATCAGCGCGCTCTGTTTTGCAACAGAGCGCGCTGATTTTGGGCCGCCGGACCGGCGGCAAGCCGCGCTTGTCTCCAGTACGGCTATGGCGTTGCGCGGAGCACGACCGGCAGGTAGAGCGCGTTCGGGTAAGGCGCGATGACGTTGACCTGCACCTCCGCAAAGCGCATCAACGGCTCCAGCACCGGGTAGGTGAGCGGGCTGCGCAGCGCGCCCTCCGGCGTGGTAGCCAGCTGCACGCTGGCTTCGGTCTGCACAGCGCCCGGCAGGACGGTGAAGAAGACCGAGACACGGTAATCGCCCACCCCGGCGTTTTCAAGGATGGCCGTGTAGATACCATCGCCGGCCTGCGCATCCGGGGCTACGCCGAGATCCCCAAAGAGCACCGGCTGCGTGGTCCCGCCGGGCAGCTCCACCAACCCCACGACGGTGACGTTGCCGGCCACCGGCAGCGTCTGCCCGGTGGAAGCCTGCAACACGATCCGCTCCGGGTAGCGGACGACCGTGCCGTTCACCGCCGCGACCGTCGCGGCAAAGGTGAAGGCATTTTCCGCAGCCTCCCCGCCGATCCAGTAGAAGAGCGGCAGCGGGGTGGCCGGCGTGGCGCCCGGGGCGGTGATCCGCAGGCCCCAAAGCCCCGTCTGCGCCGACACCTTCATGGAGCAGAGCGTCCCCTGATACCGGCCTGCGCTGGCAGCCGTGCAGGGGGTCACCGGGGCGGTGACGCCCAACGGGTTCACCAGCATGAGCGTCGCCGAGGTCGGCGCGCCCCGGTAGGCCACCGCTAAGTCCAGCTGGCCCAAGGTGGAATCCACTTGCCAGGGGATGGTGATGGGGATAGCACTGGTGAGGGAGATGACATTGGTCGCCAGGTTCACATCCGCCAGGGCCGAGGTGCGCTGGTTGGCCGTGCGCAGCGCCGCGATCAGGTCATCCAGGCCGGAACTGGTACCGGCATCGCCATTGATGAAGGCGTAGAGGCCGCCGGTCTGTTGCGCCACCTGCTGGAGCATTTCGGCAATCCCCTCATCCACGCCGTAGCCAAAGGTGTAGGCCGGGATGGCTGCCGCTTGATAGCCGGTGATCACATCCAGCGGATAAATCGTGCCGGTGAGCTCCTGCCCGGTGGTGAGCAGGTAGACCGCCCGGTTGGTGGTGGTCGGAACCCCTGGCGCGGTCAGGCCGGCCAGCGCCACACTGAGCGCGTTGCCGGGGGCACTCTCATGGCCGCCAACGGCGAGGTTGGCAATCGCGGCCTTGATGGGCAGGCGACTGGCCGCATCGCCCAGGATCGTGAGCGGGACGGTCGGCGTGACCAGCCCGTCGTAGACGATGAGGCCCAGCCTATCCCCAGCCGGCAGGGTGTCCACCAGCACATTCAGTGCCGCTTTGGCGTAATCCAGCTGGCTGCTGACCGACATGTTGTCGGAGACATCCAGTACCAGCTGGCGGGCCGTGCCCTGGACGGCCAGGGTTTGCTCCTCCAGGCCGCTTTCCTGCGCGGCTAAGGTCGTGCCCGTGTTCCAGACGATCTGGAGCGCGGCGCGGGCTGCCGTCTGACTGCCCGGCAGTTGGAGGGCGGGGGCCTGCCCGGCGGCCGGTGCAACCGCGGCCAGCTCCTGGTGATAGAGCCGGGTGGGCAGCGAGGCCCGTTGCCCATCGCGGGGGTCGGCGGAGACAGCCCGCTTGAGGGTATCCCATCCGCTGGCAGCGTAGCAGCGCCGTTGCGCGTTATTAGAAGTGGAGGGGTTATTGATGGCCGTGGAGAAGTTGAGCCAGTTGTAACTGCCCGTTCCCCCACAGCCGGTTGAGCGGGCATTCCACTGACTGTTCATGATGGAGTTACTGACGGCGTTGTCGCCGGAGAGCGGCGTCCCGATCCAGGTTGAAGTAGCTTGATTCCCCTTGTACTCATCGTAGAGCGAGTAGAAATAGTGGCCGAACTCATGGGCCAGGGTGTAGCCGCCGCCCTGCGCGCCGCAATCGCCGCTCAGGAAATCAACGCCGCTGAAGCTATCACACATCTGGATACGCGAATTGCTGCCGGGGTTGGCGTAGCCGGAGATGTGCGCGTTGGGCCAGCAGCTCTGAATCCAGACGATATGCGAGCGATCGGAGTTGCGGCCACCAGTGTAGATCGTCACCCGGCGGAGGCGGTTCGCGCCGTTAGAAGCCTCATAAACGCCGTCAGCAAAGTAGCGGATGACATTCTCGTAGGGGGTCCGGTTAGACGGGGTATTGTAGAGCGAGATCGTCACATCCACATCCACCACGTTGTTGGCGGTGGTGGCGCTGGCGACGTTGCTGTAGCCGGAGACGCCGTAAGCATTGCGGGCGCGCACCCGGTAGTAGTAAGTTGTGTTGGGGTTTTTGGAGCCGGTATCGGCATAGGTCGTGGCCCCATTGGAGAGGGTAACGATCCCGGCGAAGCCGCTCCCGCTGCTGAGCGAGCGTTCCACCTCAAAGGTCGTTGCGCCGTAGCCCTGCCAGGAGAGGTTGATCACGTTGCCTGAAGCCAGCGCGGCGCTGAGGTTGGTGGGGGCCGCCGGCGCGGTGTTGGGCGTGCCGATCTGCACGTTATCAAGCTCCCACCACCAGTCCCAGTAAGCATTGTAGTAGCGGAAGCGTACCATCACGTTGGAGCGGCGGGCCGCCAGGGAAGAGATGTCCAGGTTAACCTGCCCCTGGTAATCGGCCGTGCGGTACCAGACATTGGTCCAGGTGCTCCCGCCGTTGTTGCTTACATCCACGGCGGCGCGGGAAGAATCATAGGCGCGGAAGTGGGTGCGGAAGATCAGGCGCACGGTGCTGTAGCTGCTCAAGTTGAGCGCCGGCGTCCGCAGCTGGGTATCCAGCCAACAGTAGCCGGCCCAATCGCTATCGGCAATGGCAAAGTTGCCGCTGCCGCCGGTGTTGTTGGGACGCCCGCCGGGGTTGTTAAAGCGCCAGCCCCGATCGCTGGCGCAGTACCCGGTGCCGGTTTGGTTAATCACCTGCCAGCCAGAGGGCAAGCTGGCGCTGCTGAAGGCTTCATCTATCACAAAACCGGCGGGGCTGAGCAGGGTTTGGGGTTCGCCGCCCCCTTGGGCCAGCGCCGGAGTGGGCCACCAGAGCACCAAAGCGCAGGCCAATCCCAACCATTTCCATCCCAAACGTGCTATCAGGGGCGATTGCATGGCTTTACTCCTTTCGTAGAAAACACCCATCGGGAAAGGATATTCACCAACAAAAGGATCGCCTGATTAGTCCAGCGCGCCTCCCTGACAGGGATTCACCGCTCCTGCCGGCGTCTGCGTCGGCGTGGGGTGGGGGGGATGAGTTTACTTTGATAATAGAGGAATTGGGGGGAAAGTCAAGGGGCGTCCACGAATATTTCCGAAGGCACGAACCATCGCTTCAGATCAGCGAAGTTTGGTGTAAAATAGCGTGGATGAGTCCTTCCCTACCGTGTGGCGATAACGACGAAAGGTCAATTGAGAGATGGATATCCAAACCCTGGAAACCTGGCTCTGGGATGCCGCCTGCGTCATTCGCGGTCCCGTGGATGCGCCCAAGTTCAAAGATTACATCCTGCCGCTGGTCTTCCTCAAGCGGCTCTCGGACGTGTTTGATGACGAAATCACCCGCCTGAGCGCCCAATTCGGCAGCGCAAGCCTCGCGCTTTCCCTCATTGAGCAGGAGCGGGCGCGCGGATCGGTCACGCTGGTGCGCTTCTACATCCCCGAACATGCCCGCTGGGAAGTCCTCCGCCAAAAGACCGCCGGACTCGGTCAGGCTCTCACCGACGCGGTGCGCGCGGTGGCGCGCGAGAATCCGCGCCTGGCTGGGGTGATTGACATGGTGGATTTCAACGCCACCGCCGCCGGCCAGCGCATCATTTCCGACGATCACCTGCGGGCGTTGATCGAGGTGCTCTCGCGCCAGCGCCTGGGGTTGAGCGATGTCGAGCCGGACATCCTGGGCCGCGCCTACGAGTACCTGTTGCGCAAGTTCGCCGAGGGACAGGGGCAATCGGCCGGCGAGTTCTACACCCCGCGCGAGGTAAGCATCCTCATGGCGCGCCTGTTGGAGCCGGAGCCCGGCATGACGGTCTATGACCCCGCCTGCGGGTCGGGCGGGCTGCTCATCAAATGCCATCTGCGCCTGTTGGAACGATACGGTAGGGTCACGGCATGTCGTACCCCTACATTGCCGTCCGCCATCGCCCCGCTGCGCGTTTTCGGGCAGGAGATCAATCCCGCCACTTTTGCCATCGCGCGCATGAACGCCGTCATCCACGACATCGAGGCCGACATCCGCCTCGGCGATACCATGCGCCAGCCGGCCTTAAAGGATAGCCTCGGTCGCTTAGGGACTTTTGACCTGGTGGTGGCCAACCCGATGTGGAATCAGAAGTTCCCGCAGGATCTCTACGAAAACGACCCCTTTGACCGCTTTCGCTACGGTGTGCCGCCTTCTTCCTCTGCGGATTGGGGCTGGTTGCAGCACATGCTCGCCTCGCTGAACGAGCGTGGGCGCATGGCGGTGGTGCTGGATACCGGCGCCGTCAGCCGCGGCAGCGGTAACCAAGGCTCCAACCGCGAGCGGGACATCCGCAAGGCGTTCGTCGAGGACGACCTGGTCGAGGCGGTCCTCCTGCTGCCGGAAAATCTCTTCTACAACACCACCGCGCCGGGCGTGATTATCGTCATCAACCGCCGCAAGCGCCGCCCCGGCGAGATGCTGCTCATCAACGCGAGCCAGTTGTTCGCCAAGGGCCGGCCCAAGAACTACCTGGCAGAGGAGCATATCGAGGCGGTGGCGGCTGCCTACCATGCCTGGGAAGCGCGCGCGGGCTTTTCGGCCATCATCACCCAAGACGAAGCCGCGCGCAACGACTACAACCTTTCCCCCAGCCGCTACGTGAGCACCAACGGCAAGGAAGACGTCCTGCCGCTGGAGGAGGCGCTGGTGCGGCTGGAGGAAGCGGAGGAGGAACGCGCCGAAGCCGAGCGCGCCCTGCGGGAGGTCCTGGTGCAACTGGGGTTGAAAACACCGGAGGCAAGCCGATGAACGCAGAAGCCGACACCCTGCCCGACGGCTACCGCCTGACCGAGCTGGGCCCGCTGCCCGAAGAGTGGCGGGTGGTGAGGTTAGGGGAGGTGTTTTCACCTGTTAGCAAGAAACAAAGGGAGCAAAAAATTGAAGATAACAAGATGTATTCCCTTTTGACCGTCCGTTTGTATGCAAAAGGCATTTCTTTGAGAACTAAACAGATTGGCTCGCGCATTGGCACAAAGGTTCTATATCGAACACAAACCGGTGACTTCATCTTTTCCAAAATAGATGCTCGCAACGGAGCGTGGGGATTTGTTCCTGGAAAATTGGCAGGAGGTCTAGTAAGCGGAGATTTTCCGATACTTACATTAGATTGCTCGAAAGCAGATCGGTCTTTTTTAGAATTTCTGCTTGGTCGTGCCACTATTTGGGAGCCTTTACGGAACCTGGCAGTTGGTACAACTAATCGCCGACGCTTACAGACGCCACAACTGCTTTCTACGCTCATCCCCCTCCCACCCCTCCCCGAACAGCGAGCGATCGCGCACGTGCTGCGGACGGTGCAGCAGGCCAGGGAGTCCACGGAGCGGGTCATCGCCGCGCTGCGCGATTTGAAAAAGAGCCTGATGCGGCATCTGTTCACCTATGGGCCGGTCGCCATCGGCGACGTAGGGGCGCAGCGCGCCGCGCCCCTACGGGAAACCGAAATCGGCCCCCTGCCGGCGCATTGGCAGGTGGTCAGGTTGGGGGAGGTTTGTAGCGTATCAACCAAATCTGTTAGTCCAACAGAATCGCCCTCTATGCGTTACGTTGGTCTTGAACACATTGACTCAAGCAACATCAAAATTGAGAGATGGGGACACTCTCGCGAGGTCAAAAGCCTGAAATCGATCTTTGAAGAGGGTGACATTTTGTACGGCAAACTACGTCCCTACTTGGATAAGGCAGCTTTGGCTGAGTGGAACGGCATATGTTCTACAGATATTTTGGTTTTGAGAAGAAATGAAAGTGTTGACAGCAGATTTCTGGCTTATCTTGCCCATACTAGGAATTTTATAGACTATGCTATCTCCACTACCGCAGGTGTTAATCATCCAAGAACTTCATGGCAAGCCCTTCAAAAGATGACAATCCCCCTCCCTCCCCTTCCCGAGCAACGCGCGATTGCGGACATTTTGCAGGCGGTGGATCGGCGCCTTGCGGCGGAGGAGGCGTATGCCCGCGCGTTAGGGGAGTTGTTCCGCGCGCTGCTGGGCGAGTTGATGAGCGCCGGTCGGCGGGTGCCGACGGATTTTGCGGCGCAATTGGGCGGGTCACAGGGGCGCGGTGACCCCACCGCTACACCGCCCACGACACGGGAGGTCCTGTAATGCCTTACGATCCCGAACGCCACCATCGCCGTTCCATCCGGTTGAAAGGGTACGATTACACCCAACCGGGGGCGTATTTCATCACCATTGTCACGCACGAGCGGGCGCATCGGTTCGGCGCGGTGGTGGATGGGGTCATGCGGTTGAACGACGCCGGGCGCATCGCCGCGCAATGTTGGCGCGACATCCCCGCGCATTTCCCGCACGTGCGGTTGGATGCGTTCGTGGTTATGCCCAATCATGTCCATGGGATATTGTGGATTGTGGGGGATGGTGACGACGACGACCCCGTAGGGGCGCGGCATGCCGCGCCCCTACCCGACGCCGCGTCCCCACGCCCCGCGTCCGACGTCGCGGCCCCACGCCCCGCGTCCGACGCCGCGTCCCCACGTCCCGCGTCCGACGCCGCGTCCCCACGTCCCGCGTCCGACGCCGCGGCCCCACGCCCCGCGTCCGACGTCGCGGCCCCACGTCCCGCGTCCGACGCCGCGTCCCCACGCCCCGCGTCCGACGTCGCGTCCCCACGCCCCGCGTCCGACGTCGCGTCCCCACGTCCCGCGTCCGACGCCGCGGCCCCACGTCCCGCGTCTGACGCCGCGGCCCCACGCCCCGCGTCCGACGCCGCGTCCCCGCGTATGGAACAATTCGGCAAACCCGTTCCCGGTTCCATTCCCACCATCGTCCGATCGTTCAAATCCGCCGTCACCCAACGCATCAACGAACGGCGCGGCACGCCTGGCGCGCCCGTCTGGCAACGCAATTATTACGAACATATCATCCGGAACGAACGCGCCCTGAACGCCATCCGCCGCTATATCGCCGAAAATCCCCTGCGCTGGCATGTGGACCGCGAAAACGCTCAACGCACCGGCAGCGATCCGCTGGCGCGCGAGATCTGGGACATGTTTCAAGAAGACGATCGCCACCATAGCAAGGAAGATGCCCCATGACGCTTTCTTCCGAACGTTACACCGTTCAAAATCCGCTCATCCGCTACGCCCAAGCGGCAGGCTGGACATACCTCCCGCCCGAAGAAGCCCTGCGCCTGCGCGGTGGTGTAGGGACGACTCACGAGTCGCCTTTCCTGCATTCGGTTTTGGTGGAGCAGTTGCAACGTCTCAACCCCGGCGTGGTGACGAGCGCCGCCAAGGCCGAAGAGGTGCTCCGTCGCCTGCTGGCCGTGCGCGCCGACATCGAGGGCAACCGCGAGGCATGGGAATACCTCAAGGGGCTGAAGACGGTCTTCGTCGAGGCCGAGCGCCGCGAACGGAACCTGCGCCTGCTCGACCCGGAGCGCCCCGCAGCCAACGCCTTCCACGTCACCGACGAGTTCACCTTTCAAAGCGGCGCGCGGCGTATCCGCGCCGATGTGGTCTTCCTCGTCAACGGCATCCCGGTCATCGTCATCGAGACCAAAGCCGCCACGCGCCTGGAGGGGATCGCCGAGGCGTTCGACCAGATTCGCCGCTACCATGACGAGGCCCCCGACCTGATGGCGCAGGCGCAACTGTTTGCCCTTACCCATCTGATTCAATTCTTTTACGGCGCGACGTGGTCTTTATCCCGCAAGGCTTTGTTCAATTGGCGCGAAGAGCTAGGGGGGAATCATGAGGCGCCCCCGCCGGATTTTGAAACCCTGGTTAAATCTTTTGTGGCGCCGCGTCGCGTGCTGCGCGTGCTGATGGATTACGTTTTGTTCGCGCGCAAAGATGGCGAACTGACCAAGGTGGTGCTGCGTCCGCACCAGATGCGCGCCGCCGAGCGCGTTCTGGCCCGCGCCCGCGAGGCCGTTGGGGCGCGGGAGGCCGTCGTTGGGACACGGCATGCCGTGTCCCAACGACGACGGGGCCTCATCTGGCACACGCAAGGCTCTGGCAAGACCTACACGATGCTCACCATCGCCCGCCGCCTGATAGAGATGCCCGAATTCGCCAACCCCACCGTCCTGCTCATCGTGGACCGCAACGAACTGGAACAGCAACTCTTCCAGAATCTGGAGGCGGTGGGTTTTGGGCACGTGCACCTGGCAACCTCTAAGCGTCACCTGCGCGACTTGCTCAAGGCCGATACGCGCGGTCTGATCGTTTCCATGATTCACAAATTTGATGACATGCCCGCCAACCTGTGCGCGCGATGCAATGTGTTTGTGCTGGTGGATGAAGCGCACCGCACCACCGGCGGCGATTTGGGCAATTTCCTGATGGGCGCGCTGCCCAATGCCACCTTCATCGGGTTCACCGGCACGCCGATTGATAAAACCGCGCACGGTCAGGGGACGTTCAAAACCTTTGGCGGCGACGATCCTCAAGGTTACCTGGACAAGTATTCCATCCGCGAATCCATCGCCGACGGCACCACCGTCCCCCTGCACTATCAACTTGCCCCCAACGACCTCATCGCCGACCGGGATGCGATGGAAAAGGACTTCTGGGCCGCCGCCGAATTGGAAGGTGTGGCCGATGTGGAGGAACTCAATCGCGTCCTTGACCGCGCCGTGACCCTGACGAACATGCTCAAGAACCGCGAGCGGGTGGACAAGATTGCGCACTTTGTCGCCGACCATTTCCGGCGCTTCGTCCAACCGATGGGTTACAAAGCCTTCCTCGTCGCCGCCGACCGCGAAGCGTGCGTTTTTTACAAAGAGGCGCTTGACCGCTATCTGCCGCCTCAGTGGAGTGCGGTGGTCATCAGCGCCGGACACAACGACCCGCCGCATCTCAAACGCCATCACCTGAGCGAGGACGAAGAAACTCGCCTGCGCAAAGCCTTCCGCAAGCCGGGGGAAGACCCACAGATTTTCATTGTCACCGAGAAACTGCTCACCGGCTACGACGCACCCATCCTCTACTGCATGTACCTGGACAAACCCATGCGCGACCATGTGCTCTTGCAGGCCATTGCCCGCGTCAATCGGCCTTATGAAAGTGAGGAGGGTCAACGCAAGACGACGGGCCTGATTCTGGACTTCGTCGGCGTCTTTGAGAATCTGGAGCGCGCCCTGGCCTTTGATTCGCAGGACGTGAGCGGTGTGGTGGAAGGGATTGACGTCTTACAGGCGCGCTTTGAGGCGCTCATGGCGCAAGGCCGCGCCGGGTATCTCACCGTGGAGTACGCAGAGAGCGCAGAAAATCAAACTTTCTCTGCGTCCTCCGCGCCCTCTGCGGTGAATAACGACAAACTCGCCGAGGCGGTGCTGGAGCGTTTCCGCGATAAAGACCGGCGCGAAGCTTTCTACCGCTTCTTCCGCGAACTGGAAGGGCTGTATGAAATCCTCTCGCCCGACCCGTTTTTGCGCCCGTATCTGGAAGATTATCAGCGCCTGCTGGAGATGTACCGCCTGTTGCGGACTGCTTATGAACCGCACGTGCCGGTGGACAAATCCTTCTTGCGCAAAACGGCGGAAATTGTGCAGCAACACAGTCGTAGCAGCGCTGTTTCCGAGCCGCAGGCGACTTACGAGATCGGTCCGGCGGCGCTGCTGGCCCTGATCCACGAGGAAAAGCCGGAGACGGTGAGGGTTTTCAATCTGCTCAAAGAACTGCACTGTCTGGTGGAAAAAGATGGCCGCACTGCGCCCTATCTCTTTTCCATCGGCGAGCGCGCCGAAGAAATCCGCCGCCGTTTTGAGGAGCGGCAGATTGAAGCCCAACAGGCGCTGCAAGCCTTAGATGAACTGGTGCGGCAACTCCGTAACGCTCATGAAGAGCGCCGCGCCAGCCCCCTTTCCCCGCAGGCCTTTGCGGTGGAGTGGTGGCTGCGCACCCGGCAAGTGACGCCGCAGCAGGCCATGCAGGTGGCCCAGAGCATGGAACTCGCTCTGGCCGAATTCCCTCACTGGATGACCAATCGTCAACAAGAAGGGCAACTACGTGCCCAGCTCTACCGCGCTTTGCTCACCATTGGCGTGACCGAGGTTGTGCCCTGGGCCGATGCCATCCTCAATTTGCTGCGGAGGGCCGGCGCATGAAAAAAACTGCTGTCTCGGAGTGGCTGCCGCTGGAGGATGTCGTACCGCAAGACCTTTTCCGTGCCGAGGTGGAGGTGTGGGCGCAGCGCATCGGCGTCACCCCGCGCGAGATTCGCATCCGCCCGATGAAGCGCAAATGGGCCAGTTGCTCGTCGCGCGGCCGGCTCACCTTCGACACGGAGCTCCTGCGTCAGCCGTCCGGATTCCGCCGCGAGGTGATTGTCCACGAATTGCTGCACCTGAAAGTGCCGAACCACGGGCCTCTGTTCAGGGCTCTTCTCAAAGCCTATCTCCAGGAACCGTAATCTCGTATTGGTGGCAACCTGAGGCGAAGCGCACGAACGGAATGGGGTCAAACACCGCTTTTGGGGAAACTTGAGTTACGATTTCTCCAGCACCAACAGGTGTGAAAGCCCCCAGAAGCGGAGCGGGGTATGTTCCAGGGTGTAGGTGATGGCGCGGAGGAGCCGCCCTAAGGCCGGGCGGCGGGCCACGACGTTATCATAGCCGGGGTAGATTTGGGTGTGGGCGACGACGCGCACCGGCAGGCCGGCAAAGAGCCGCCGCAGGCCGGGCGCGGTGTAGGCCCGCACGTGCGGCGCTAAACGGTTCCGCAGCGGGTCGGGCAACCAGTTGATGAAGGGTTTGTTGCCAAAGTGATACCGGCCCCGCCAGTAGAGGCCGTGCGTCTCAAAGGGATAGAGCCGGTTGGGGACGAAGATCACGATCCGCCCGCCGGGGCGCGTGACGCGCACCAGCTCCCGCGCACAGGCGGCATCGTCGGTGACGTGCTCCAGCACCTCGTGCGAGAAGACCACGTCAAAGGCGGCATCGGCAAACGGCAGCGTCTCGCCGACCGCTTGCGCCACCCCGCGCGCGCGGTGCCGGGCCTCCTGAGCGCGGGGGAACTCCACCTCAATGCCGAAGACCGCCGGCGTGTAACGCTGAAACGCCTGCGTGTACATCCCCAGCCCGCAGCCGACATCCAAAACGCGCCGCCCTTCCAGGGGAGCGTAACGGCGCACTAAGGCCAGCCGGCGCTCCTGTCCGGCCCGCCAGACGAACGAGGGGTTGCCGCGCCGCGCGGCCTGCTCCAGCTCGCTCACCGGCCCTCCTGGAAACGTTGCGCCAGCTCCAGCTGAAGCCGTTCGCGGGTGTGCGCCAGCGGGATCCGATCCACAATGGGCGCGAGGAAGCCCTGCACCAGCAGCCGCTCGGCCTCCGAGCGGGGCAGGCCGCGCGCCTGGAGGTAGAAGAGCTGCTCCGGGTTGGGCCGGGAGAGCGTGGAACCGTGGCTGCATCGGACATCGTTGGCCAAAATCTCCAACCCGGGGATGGAGTGGGCATGGGCGTCGTCTAACAGCAGGCTGTGGTTGGCCTGATAGCCCTCGGTCTGCTGCGCCTCTGGCTCCACGCGGATCATGCCGTAGAAGACGGTGCGGGCCGCGTCGCGCAGCACGTTGCGGAAGAGCAGATCGCTGGTGGTCTGCGGCGCGCGGTGGTGCTGATAGGTGCTCTGATCCAGCCGCTGTTCGCCGTGGGCAAAGGCGAACCCTTGCATGAGCGCCCGCGCTTCCGGCGCGACCAGCTCGCTCCGCAGGAACTCCTTGGTGGTCTCGCCGCCGAGCGCGCCGCTCAGCCAGACCAGGTTGGCCCCCCGTTGGAGCGTGGCCTGCTGCGTGCTGACCGTCCAGCGGTGCGCGCCCCAATGTTGCAGGCTGATATAGCGGATCTGAGCGCCTTCGCCGGCCACGAGGGTCACCGTTTCGGCGTTGAGCTCGGGCGTGCGCTCGTGCGAGAAGCGGTCGTGGAGCAGCGTGACCCGGCTACCGGCCTCTGCCACGATCAGCGTGCGGGGCAGACCGCTCCCGGCGTCGGCGGTGTAAGCGGTCAGCAGTTGCAACGGCAGCGCCACCTTCACGCCCGCCGGGACATAGACGAACGCGCCGCCGTGCCAGAGCGCGGCGTTGAGCGCGGTGAATTTGGAGCCGTCGGCGCCCGGTTCGGCGGGCCAGTGGGCGCGGATCAGCGCGCCGTGGCTTTGGAGCGCCCGGTGCAGGTCTTCCAGGATCACGCCCTGCCGGGCCAGCTCAGGCCGGAGCGTGCCGTAGGCGCGGCTCCCGTTGAGATGGATGAGCGTCCCCCCGACCAGGGTCTCCGGCACGATACAGGCCTGGCAGGGGATGGGGAGCTCGTCTAGGGTAGCCAGCTGCACCGTATCCAGCCGCCAGCGGAGGGTCTCCAGCGGGAAACGCTGCGCGGGGGTGCGCCGCCAGGCCTCCTCTTGGGGCGCGGGGAGCGGCAGCGCCGTGTAACGCGCCCAGGCAACCTGCCGCGCCGCCAGCATCCATTCCGGTTCCGCATGAAAGGCGGAGAGCGCCGCCACCGCTTCCGGGCCGGGCTGCCACCAATCTGTGAGGGCCTGATTCATCCGACGCTCCCTTCCATCTGGAGCTGGATCAGCCGGTTGAGTTCCACCGCATATTCCATCGGCAGCTCCTTCACGAACGGCGCCAGGAAGCCGTTGATGATGAGACTGGAAGCCTCGGCCTCGCTCAAGCCGCGGCTCATCAGGTAGAAAAGCTGTTCTTCGCTGATCTTGCTCACCGTCGCTTCGTGTTCCACCTGCGCGTCGTCCTCGTGGACTTCCAGGTAAGGGTAGGTATCAGAGCGGGAGTACGGGTCGAGCAACAGCGCGTCGCAGGCGACTTTGGCCTGCGCGCCGGTCGCGCCGGGGTTGATCCGCACCAGCCCGCGAAAGCCGGAACGCCCGTTCCCCTTGCTGATGGATTTGGAGGTGATGGTGGAGGTCGTCGCCGGGGCCAGATGGATGGCTTTCGCGCCGGCGTCGTAATGTTGCCCGTCGCCGGCAAAGGCGATGGACATGATCTCCCCGTGGGCGCGCGGGCCGCTCAACACCACGGCGGGGTACTTCATGGTTTTGTAGCTCCCTAAGTTGGCGTCCACCCAGTACATGCTGCCTTCGGCCTCTACCTTAGCGCGCTGCGTGACCAAGTTGTAGACGTTGCGCGACCAGTTCTGGATGGTGGTGTAGCGGGCGCTGGCGCCGCGTTTAACCAGGATTTCAATCACGCCGGTATGCAGGGATTGCTTGGAGTAGGAGGGCGCGGTGCACCCTTCTATGTAATGCACCTTGCTGCCCTCGTCGGCGATGATGATGGTACGCTCAAACTGTCCCAGCCCCTGCGCGTTGATGCGGAAGTAGGCCTGTAAGGGGATGGCGACCTCCACGCCGGGCGGCACGTAGACAAAGCTGCCGCCCGACCAGAAGGCGCTGTTCAGCGCGGCGAACTTGTTGTCGCCGACGGGCACCACAGTCCCGATATGCGCGCGCACCAGGTCGGGATAGTCACGCACGGCGGTATCCATATCCACGAAGATGATGCCCTGCTCTTCCCACTCGCGTTTCAGCGCGCCGTAGACCGCTTCGGAATCAAATTGCGTCTCCACGCCGGCCAGGAACTTCTGCTCGGCTTCCTGAATGCCCAGGCGGTCAAACGTCTCTTTGATTTCGGCAGGCACTTCTTCCCAGGAACCGGCTTTCTTTTCGGTCGGGCGCATGTAATAGGTGAAATCGTCAAAGTTGAGGGCGGTCAGGTCCACGCTCCAGGTGGGCACGGGCATCCGCAGAAAGATCTGCAGCGCCTTCAGGCGGAACTCCAACATCCACGGCGGCTCCCGCTTGACGGCAGAGATTTCGCGCACAATATCCTCGCCCAGCCCCGGCCTGACGGCGTGCGCATACGCCACCTCGGTCGTGAAATCGTACCGGGACTGGTCTTTCAACTGCCGTAGATCATCAGTCATCCCCCTACCTCTTTTTCCAGCCACTCGTAGCCGCGCTCTTCCAGCACAGCCACCAGGCCGGCATCGCCCGATTGAACGATCTGCCCTTTGTAGAAGATATGGACCAACTGCGGCTGGATGTAGTTGAGGATGCGCTGGTAGTGGGTGATGACCAGCAGCCCCATCTGCAGCTCGGCGTGCAGCCGGTTGACCCCCTCGGAGACAATGCGCACGGCATCAATGTCCAGGCCGGAATCGGGTTCATCCAACACGGCAAAGGCGGGGCGCAGGAGCGCCAGCTGGAGGATTTCGGCGCGCTTTTTCTCGCCGCCGGAGAAGCCTTCGTTGAGATAACGGCGCAGGAAGAGCGGATCAATCTGGAGCCGCTTGAGCTGTTCGTCTAATTCTTTGCGGAAAAGCCCCATCGGCATCAGCCGGGCCTGGATGCGGCTATCGCCCTGTTGCCGGGCCTGCTCGCCATAGCCGCGCTGGGCGCTAACCGCCACATGGAGGAAGTTCTGCAAGGTGACACCGGGAATGGCAACCGGATACTGCATCGCCAGGAAGAGGCCGCGCCGGGCGCGCTCGTCAGGCGTCAGCCCTAAGAGGCTCACGCCGTCCAGCAGGATGTCACCCTGCGTGACCGTGTAGTGGGGATGCCCCATCAGCGTATACGAGAGCGTGCTCTTGCCGGAGCCGTTCGGCCCCATCAGGGCATGGATTTCCCCCCGGCGCACGGTCAGGTTCACGCCTTTAAGAATCTCTTTCCCCCCTACCGAGACGTGCAGGTCGCGGATCTCCAGAGTTGATTCGGCCATCCGGTTGCTCCTTACGGAAATAGTAACGAGTGAGCCGTGAATGGTGAGCCGTCGGCGCCAGTATTACTCACTACTCACTGCTCTCTGCTTACTGCTCTCTGCTTACTTTCGTTTGTAGCGCGCTTCAGCACCGTCTGTGCCGCGCTCCAAACGTTACCA
>CAYTGR010000028.1:28336-63271 GCA_964437445.1 uncultured Anaerolineales bacterium
ACTTTCGTTTGTAGCGCGCTTCAGCACCGTCTGTGCCGCGCTCCAAACGTTACCAGTATAGCCGAATCACCGGTTTTGTCAAGAAAATATCTTCTTAATTTGACCCCCAATGGCTCCCTATCGTGGGTAAGGTCGTGTTCTCTGATGACCACAGACCACAGACCACCCTGGCTGCCCGTGGCCTGTGATCCGTCGTCCGTGGACTCCTGCTCAGCCGCCGATCAGCCGCGTGGGGCCGCTCTCCTGCGTGCGGCGCTCCAGCGCGGCGACCCCGCGCGAGACGGAAAGCGTCAGCACCAGATAGAGCAGCGCCACCAACGTCCAGCCTTCCAGCGGGACAAACGCCGTGGAGATGAACTCGCGCCCCCGGCGGGTCATATCGGCGACGGCGACGACGGAGACGAGCGACGAATCCTTGAGCAGCGTGATGAACTCGTTGCCGATGGCCGGCAGGATCAGCCGGATGGCCTGCGGCAGGATGATGGTGCGCATCGCCTGTCCGCGCGTCATGCCGAGCGCGCGGGCCGCCTCCATCTGGCCGTAGGGGACTCCCTGGAGGCCGGCGCGGAAGATCTCGGTCATGTAGGCCCCGTAGCAGATCGTCAGGCCCGCCACCGCCGACCAGAAGGCCGATAGCTGCGCCTCAATCAGAGCCTGGCCGAACGCGCTCCAGGCCGGGATGAGCCGCTGGATCAGCAGCCCCACCCGGTCCAGCACCTGCGGGAAGGCGTAGTAGATAAAGAGCAGCTGCACCAGCAGCGGGACGCCGCGCACGATCTCCACGTAGAGCGCGGTGGCGGTGCGGATGGGGCGCGCCGGCGAGACGCGCCCCAGACCGCCCAGCAGCCCGGCCAGGATAATCAGCGCGAAAGAGATGACGCTGATGGTGATCGTCACCCAAAGGCCATCGGCCAGAAAGCGCCCCATGCGCCAGAACGGATCGGGCCAGAGCAGCATCAGCAGCGCCACCACGCCGCAGACGCCGGCGAAGAGCGCCCACCAGCGGTCCACGGCGGGCAGGCGTCCCCAGGCCGCGTGCCCCTGGAGAGGAGCCTCCACGCGGACCGGCAGTTCCGGTTGAGCCAGCGAAGTTTTCAGCATCGGCGGTCCTCCTTGCATTAGGGTTATGGGTGAGCGGTGAGTAGCGAGCAATCAAATCCTGCTCACCGCTCACTACTCACTGGACTCACTGCCCGGCCGGCGTAGCGCCGCTCAGCCAGCGTTGCTCCAACGTGGGGATCAGATTTTGGGCTTTGACCTGGGCCAGCCCCTGGTTGATTTTGGCCAGCAGGGCCTCTCCGCCCGGTTTGACGGCGATGCCATACCATTCTGCGGTGAACGGCTGGCCAACGATTTGCAGCTGGCCGGCATATTGATTCACATAGCCCAACGCCAGGGGGTTATCCACCACCACAGCATCCAGGTTCTGGTTCAGCAGGTCCAGGAAGGCCAGGTCAATCGTGTCGTAAGTTTTCAGCGTAGCCCCGGCGATCTTCTCAATCTCCATCGCGCCGGTGGTGCCGATCTGCGCGCCGGCCACGTGCCCGGTCAGATCGGCCGGCCCCTGGATAGCGGTCTCCCCGGCGCGGACCACGACCACCTGCCCGGCGTTGTAATACGGCTCGGAGAAGAGCATCTTTTGCTTGCGCTCCTCCGTGATGGTGATGGATGAAATCGCGGCGTCGTATTCGCCCTGGGCCACGCCGGCCAGCAGCGAATCAAAGCCGACATTGACAAATTGCACTTCAAAGCCACCGGCTTCGGCAATGGCACGCATCAGGTCAATATCAAAGCCGACGATCTGCTTGTCGCTTTCCTGGACGTACTCAAAGGGGGGCCAGGTGGCATCGGTGGCAACCTTGATGACCGTCGTTGATGGCTGCTGGCAACCCACCAGCGCCAATACTACCACTGCCAACACGGCCAGCCATACTCCACTTTTAAACCGGGTCATCGCATCCTCCTTCTGGGTTTACTGGGTTTACTGGATTTAGTCAGTTGAGTCAGTCAGTCATTTTGCCCTTGAGTCCATCGTGTTTGATCTTTTCAGTAGGCCTCACCCCCTTTAAAGGTTTGCCAGGCGCCAGGCGATCCCCCAGTATTAAGCCGATACAAAAACCGGCTGCCAGACCATCGTTTGGGTCTGGCAGCCGGTACCTGGGCACGCTTCAGGTATGCGGCATTATCCAGACCCGGGGTCTGGCTTCTTAACACCCTGCTTACGCAAAAGCAAACGGGTCATTTTACCGCATCCTCGCGCTCGTGACTGAGTTTTGCTGGATCAAAACAAAAACCCCCCAGACCTCAGGTCTGGGGGTTTGGGTAATCTGGTGTTAGCATTCAAGCATCAAAAATACCACCCAACCTGAGCCACTCAGGGGGGCAACGCTTGCTCTGCTTCAGCTCCAAAACCAATCGTTGAGACATGACTTCACTCCGCTTACGGATAACAATACCATAAGCTATCAGGATGTCAAGCAGGGCTTACGCATCTGGGGGAAATTCCGGCCCTTGACAACGAATGTACCGAGCGGTATAATCAGACCAGTTCCGATACAACGTCTCAAATAAGCCAATGGACAACCGTTCCAGAATTCTGACATGCGCTTTAGAGCTCTTCGCCGCCCGCGGGTACGACGCCGTGGGGGTGCAAGAGATCGTGGATGCGGTCGGTGTCGCCAAGCCCACGCTCTACCACTTTTTTGGGAGCAAGCGCGGGCTGTTAGATACGCTGTTGGCCGAGCATTTCAACGTTCTCTATGCCACCGTTGAACAAGCGGCCGCCTACCGGGGCGATTTGCCCCTGACGCTCAACCGGATCGCCGCGGCCTATTTCAAATATGCCAGCGACCACCGGCTTTTCTATCGGCTGCAGTTAGGCCTGTGGTTCGCACCGCCAGACAGCGAGGCCTTTCAGGCCGTGGCGCGGCTGAACGAAAAGCAACAAACCCTTCTGGAGCAGCTCTTTATCCAGGCGGCGAACGACCACGGTAACATGAAAGGCCGTCACCGTGCGTATGCCGCCACTTTCTTGGGGATGCTCAATACTTACATCAGTCTCTCTCTCAATGGTTACACAGAGCTGGACGACGAATTGGTTTACAAGGCGGTGCACCAGTTCATGCACGGGATTTTCTCGTAGCCGGTCTCTTTTTTTGTCTTTTGAATGTACCGAACGGTACAAAACATTTCTCTTGAGGAGGTCATCTCATGGCTCACTGGGCGTATGATGCAATCTTTTACCACGTTTACCCGTTGGGGTTCTGCGGCGCGCCACCCCGTAACGATTTCTGCTCCCCCGTCGTCCCGCGCTTGACTCAGCTGTACGGCTGGATAGATCACCTGCGGGAATTGGGCGTCAACGCCCTGTACCTGGGGCCGGTGTTTGAATCCAGCGCCCACGGCTATGACACAGCCGACTACTACCGCGTGGACCGCCGTTTGGGGGAAAATCAAACCCTGGCAGAGGTAGTGGAAGCTCTGCACAGGAACGGCATCCGTGTGATTCTGGATGGGGTTTTCAACCATGTCGGGCGCGATTTCTGGGCCTTCCGCGACGTGCTGGAGCGGCGCGAACAGTCGGCGTACCGCGACTGGTTCCACGGGTTGACCTTTGGGCGCTCCAGTCCCTACGGTGATCCCTTCTCCTACGAAGGGTGGAGCGGCCATTACGACCTGGTCAAGCTCAACCTGCACCACCCGGCCGTCAAAAGCCACCTGTTTGAAGCCATCAGCTGCTGGATCAGGGAATTTAACCTGGATGGCCTGCGGTTGGACGCGGCCGATTGCCTGGAGCTGGAATTTTTGCGGGAACTGGCCGCTTTCTGCCGCAGCCAGCGCCCCGACTTCTGGCTGTTAGGTGAGATCGTGCATGGCGATTACCGGAAATGGGTCAACCCGGAAACGCTGGATTCTGTCACCAATTACGAGTGCTACAAGGGGCTTTACTCCAGCCATGCCGACGAAAACTACTTTGAGATCGCCTATGCCCTAAACCGCCAGTTCGGCCAGGGGGGACTCTATCGCCACCTGCCGCTGTACAACTTCGCCGATAATCACGACGTGAGCCGGGTGGTCAGCAACCTTAAAGAGCCGGCCCATCTCTACCCGCTCTACTGTCTGCTTTTTACCATGCCCGGCGTCCCCTCTATCTATTACGGCAGCGAGTGGGGTCTGGCGGGCAAAAAGGAACCCGGAAGTGATCGCGTCTTACGGCCCGCCATAGACCTGGCAACGGCTGCGCAGACCAGCCCGCATCCCGACCTGGCCGGGACCATCGCTCGCTTGGCGACCATTCGGCAACGTTTGCCGGCTTTGCGCTACGGGGATTACCGGGAGCTCTTGACCAGCCACGAGCAGTTCGCCTTTGCCCGGCAGACAGAGACTCAAACGGTGGTCGTGGCCCTGAACGCCGCCGACCAACCGGTCCCGTTGGAGCTGCCTCTGCCCACCGCCAACGGCCGGCAATTAGTGGACCTGCTCAATCCAGACGATACGTTCCCGGTAGTGAACGGGCGCGCGAAAATCAACCCGGTCTGGCCGCATTGGGCGCGCATCATGGTGGTTGCCTGAACTGCGGCGCTGCCGCGCACGAAGCGCGGCAGCGCGTCCCGTAGCAGGGGACGCTCATCCGGCGGACCCACGCGGTAACCGGGCAGGTATCATCCATTGGAACCCCGCATAGCGCACCGGCGCGGCGGAAAGGTCAACGGAGACTTTTCACGCGCCGGGGAAATGGCGCAGCAAACGCGGCGGGGCCAGCAGGGTACGGAGCGCGCCGGCGGAACAGTCTGGGCCGGCCGTCCAGCGCACCAGCCGGAGCTCGCCGCCTTGCAGTTCTAAACCGGTGATGACGCCGGGCACCAGACAGCTGCCGGTATTAAAATAGGGCGCTGCGCTGTAAGCAGCCGAACGCGGATGGTGAGTGTGGCCGCAAATCAGCAGTTGTTGGCGGGCCGCCGCCCAGGCCAGGAGACGCCGCTCCAGGGTGACGTAATCCCGGTCCAGGTCACGCCATTGGGCTAACTGCGCCAGGCCCCACAGGCGGGCCCGCCGCCACAGATACCGCACGGCCAACCGGCTCAACGTGCCGAGACGGTCACTTTTGAAATCGGCCTGGTGCCCATGGACAACAAAAAGCCGCTGTTGGGTCCGGGTATGACGCAAAATCAGACTTTCCACCGTCGGTATCCCATCTTTGACAACCGGCCGCCGGAGGTCGCCGCCCAAATCATGGTTACCGGTGATTAAATGCAGCCGGCCCTGCCGGTAAAACTGGTGCAGCAGATCAAAAACGCGCCCGTGAGCCTGACGGATGGAACAGAAGTGACGGTTCTGCCAGAGTTCATCGCCGTCCCCAACCTCAATGTAGGTAAAACCAGCCTGATTGTAGAAACCTAATACCTGGAGGAACAGGGCTTCGTTGCGGGCAAATTCGTCGGCCCGGCTGTTGTCGCCGCGATGGCAATCGCTGAAGAAAACCAGCCGCGAGTCATCATCAAAGGGGATTTCCTGGGCCAGCTCATAGGCCCGAGTGAGGCGGCGGGCGGCTCCCGCCGCCCCCCAATCACGGGTCGGCCCGCGTCCGGGCCGGATGCGCGGAGCAAGGATCAGATCTTCTGCGGTGACGGACATACTGAATGGTAGGGCGGAGTAGTTCAGGAGATCTGCAATTGCCACTGCCAGCAAGGCTGGGTGGGCAATGGTTCCACGTCCAGACCCGACGGCCGCAGCTGGTCGGGCAGTGCCGCTGCCATAGCAGTGGCCGGCTCTGACGGGGCGGCAGTCAGACAGGTCTCCAGGTCAGGGGAACAGGCCGCCGTCAAATCCAGCGATAACGGCGTCACCGAGACCACCTTTTCTACCAGCACCGCCCACAAATCAGACTCAGGCTCAGAGCGTTCGGGGTCGGCGATCAGCCGGTAACCGGGACGGCCCTGCCCCTGGTCACGCTCCGGCGGCAAAGGGATAAAATAGCGCCGCCGTGACAGGCGCGTCCACTGCCAGGGGGTTTCCGGGGTAGCGGTGGCCGGCACGTTGACGTTCAAGGCATCCACGCCAAAAGGCAGGCCCGGACCCGCCAGCAGCGCTGCGGCAAAACGCTGTACGTAAGCCCGGGCGGCTGTGTAATCGGCCGTCGCATCCCCACTCAAATGATAAGCCTGATCCATCTCCAGGGAGACGGCCAGGGCCGGGATGCCAAAAGCGCCGCCCTCTAAGGCCGCGCCGACGGTGCCGGAGACGGTGACCTCGGTGCTGAGATTAGCCCCAAAGTTGATCCCGGAGACGACGAGGTCAGGACGGCGGGGAGCCAGTTCCAGGACTCCATGCACCACGGCCAACGCCGGGCTGGCATCCAAGGCATAGGCCACGACCGGGATGCCGTCCACTTCCCGGTCCGCTACCATCAAACGCCCGGAGACGTGATGCGGCATGGAACGGCCAGCGCCAGACCACTGGCGATCCGGCGCGACCACCAGGAGCTCGCCCAACGGCAACAGGGCGGCCACGGCCGCCCACAAGCCCTGGGATTCAATGCCATCGTCATTGGTGACCAATATCAGAGGTTGAGCCATTGAGAAACCTCCCGGAGCGATTGGTCCAGGGTCCAGCGTGGTGAGACCAGGCGATCGGTGGCCGCCAGCGCCGTATATTCGGCGAGCAAGCCGTCCAGAATGGTCTCCCAGCGCTGGGATTCGGCGTACCGGCGGGCCTGTTCGCCCAACCGGTGAGCGCAGTCGGGGAATTGGAGTAAGACGCGGACCTGCCCGACCAGCTCCCAGATGTCATCGGGGGCAAACAGCAGCCCATTCTCACCGTCGCGCACATGATCCACCGGGCCGCCGGAACGCGGCGCTACCACCGGCAAGCCGGAAGCCATGGCTTCCAGAATCACATTGCCGAAGGTCTCGTTGGCCGAAGGGAAGACGAAAAGATCGGCGGAGGCGTAGGCATGGGCGAGGGCTTCCCCCTGCAGGTAGCCGGTGAAGACGGTGTTCGTATCGGCAAAGTAAGCCTCCAGCGCCGCGCGTTCCGGCCCGTCGCCGACAATCGCCAGGCGCACCTCCGGGTGGATGTCCAGCAGCGGGCGCAGCCACTCCACCCGTTTTTCCACAGCCAGACGGCCCACGTACAGCAAAAGCGGCGCTTCCGGGCAGCCGCCGGTCAGCCGAATCCGCCAGGGCTCGCTGCGATGGCGGGGATGAAAGTGCCCGGTATCCACCCCCCGTCCCCAAACCTTGACCCGCTCAAAGCCCTGGGCCTGGAGCTCCGCCTGCGTGAACCGCGAGGGGCAGAGGGTCAGATCAGCCTGGTTATGCAGCCAGCGGAAGTAGGCCCAGGTCGGTTCCCGGAACCAGCTCAGGCCGTAACGGGCCGTGTAACCGGGGATATCGGTATGGTACGAAGCGACGGTCGGTATTCCCAGTTCACGGGCCTGGCGCAAGCCGGTCAATCCCAGCAGGGCTGGGTTGACCAGATGCACCACGTCAGGCCGGAAAGCGCGCAAGCGGTCCCGCACATCTACGCCCGGAGCGACCAGTTTCAGGTCACGGTAAAGCGGGAAGGCAAAACTGGGCAGGCCCACGATGGGGGTCTGGGCATATTGCGCCGGTGCGCCCGCCGGCGCAAACATCAGGCTGGTGTGGCCACGCCGGGCCAGATGGTCCAGCAAATGACAGAGCGTGTTAGCCACCCCATCCCACTTGGGCAGAAAGGTCTCGGCAAAGAGCGCAAT
This sequence comes from uncultured Anaerolineales bacterium, assembly GCA_964437445.1. Taxonomy (GTDB): domain Bacteria; phylum Chloroflexota; class Anaerolineae; order B4-G1; family SLSP01; genus CAYTGR01. Next base: position 36,072 of record CAYTGR010000028.1, read on the forward strand.
CCGCAAAGTCTCATCCTCCTTAGCCATCCAAAAACTATCCAAAAACCAGCCAAAGCACTCAATCAATTCACTTACCTGGCATTGTGCCAACCTATCCCAGGCATCTTGATCTTACCCGATGAAGATTAAGGCTGATTTAACATCGCGTTAAAGTTTGTTTAAGCATAGCGCGAGGGGGTCAAGCTGATGGGCGATCAGGGCAGTTTTTGGGATTACCGATCCCAGGCCGCCGCCAGGGAAAAACAAAAAAAGAGTTTTCTGCGCGGCTTTGCTGCGCGCAGAAAACTCCGTAAAAAACCAGACCATTGCAATGGCTGAGGGATGGTTTAGGGTTCCAGGGCTACCTCGCGGCCAAAATTCTCGGTTTCCTCCAGGCGCTGGCGGATCGCCGCCTGTAGCGGGACGATAAACTGAGCGGCGTCGTCTGGCTTCAGGGCTTGCAGGCGCAGCACTTCCGCCATGATCATGTCCATCTCGCTGGCTAAGTTGACCAGGTGCGCTTCCAACCGGTCCAGCTGGTTACAGATCGCCTGGAGCCGGGCCTGCCGCTCTTGCAGGGCCCGATAGGATTCGGCGTATTGCTGCCGTACCTGAGCATCCTGGGTGTGCTCCAGGGCATACTGCATCTGTTGCAGCTCGGCCTGCCAGTTCTGGGATTGCGAGACCAGCCGGTAGTTCTCCAGAGCCGTCATCCGCTCACAAAGGTGGTGCGCCACATCCACCAACGCCTTAATTTCATCCATCACCGGCTGCAACTGTTGCCGGGTGCGCAGCGGGGTAGCATTCAACGCATTGAAGAGCCGGACCTGGCTGCGCTCCAACCGTTCAAAAGAACGTTGGAAGCGCTGCGCGATGGGCGCGCGGCTCTGCATCTCATGGCTAAGCCGCAGAGCCGGATCGCGCGCCACGTTGAAGACCATCAGCCCCCAGATCAGCAAGCCCACCGGAAAGAGCCACCAGGCCGCGATCAGCCCGGCCACGACCGCCGCGCCCAGGACAAAGAGGTTAACCGGATGCAGTACTCCCACCCACCACGGTGAACGAATCATGCTTGCTCCCCTATTCATTGATTAGAAGAAAGTGGCAATCTCGCCATAGACCGTCGTAATCGTCTTGGGATCGCCCTGGTACAACTTGCCCCCGGTAGTTTCAGCGATCTGTTGGAGCACTTGCTGATCGGCATCTTTCCCATAAGCGATGGTGAAGATCTTGGTGCCGGTGCCGCTCTCACCGGTAGCGCCGATCTGGGCGCTCAGTTCTGCCAGCGAAAGCGTAGAGGCGGTATCATCGCCATCGGAAAGGACGACGATGGCCCGGATGTGCCTGGGATCCCCTTCCTGCTCCAGCGACTCATAAGCCAATTGCACGGCGTCGTAAAGCCGGGTATTGCCGCCCTCCATGATCCCACTGATGTGACGTAAAACCTCCTCCCGCTTCTCCCCCAATGGCGAGAGCGGCGTCAACGGAATCATTTGATCGCTGAATAACAGGACTTGCAGCCGGTCACGATCATCTAACAGATTCACAAACTGGGTCAGGCTCTGGCGGGCGGCGCTGATCTTTTCGCCGGCCATGCTGCCCGAGATATCCATGACCACCACCAGGTCCACCGGCTTTTTCGTTTCGCGCCACAGCTGTTGGATGGCCGTGATCGCGGTGGCCGGCGGCACTTCCAGCACCGTCTGCGGCTGGGAGGGGTCTACGCCATGGGCCGTATCCAGAGGCGAGGAGAGCGGAATCGCCGGATCGGCCGGCCGGAAGCCCAGTTCCATAGCCTTCAACTGCTGGGGCCGGCCCAGCAAAAAAGTCTGGAAAGCCTCAGCCGCCGCACGCTGTTCCGGCGTCACCCACGGAGCGTTGAGGATGGCGTAGGGGTGGTTGCTCCAAAAGGTCCCTTCTTTGGGATAGATGGCCACTACCGGCAATTGTGAGCTCTGGCCGGCCAGACGGCGGCTTTCCTGTGCCACGACAAGGTTTTCATACATCACAGCGGCGCTCAAGTAAGAGGGACCGCGCTCAAACATCCGCTCGGCGAAGAAGCCGGTGCTGGTCCCGTAATGGATGATGCTGCTCTCCACCGCCGCCATCAATTCCCGGACCTGCGGCCGCTGGAGATCGGCTGGGGTCAGGCCCCGCTGTTTACTGGCCCCGGCGTAAGCTTCGGCAATGACCGCCACCAGACCGCTATTGCTGTACTCAGGATGGGTATGGCCGAACTTAAACGTCCCCCAGGCCGGATAGCCGTAAGCAGCCCAGCCCTCGGTGGAAGTGGCTAAGGCCGCGATGTCGGCCCATCCAATCGTCTTTTGGGGCCAGCCCAACACCTCCGCCATCGGCCGCCAGAGCGCGATCACCACCGGGCTGAGCACCAGATCTTTGGGCGTGCCTGCCACCAAATCATCGGTGTGTTGCTGACGCCACTCGGCATTGGCAACCGGAATGTAAACCGAGGAGGCCGGACTCCACACCGTGGGTTGCAAGGTGCCATCCAGAATGCCCCGGACCGACTCAATAGAGCCGAGCGGCGTGGCCTCCACCACAATCGTAGCACCTTCGGGCGTTTTGTTTTTCGCCGCGTTGTACTGTTCTACCAGCGGTTGCAGCCACTCTTTCTTCTCCGACCCATAGACGATTGTCACCGTCACCGTCTTGCCGCCCACCAGCGGCAAGGGGCCACCACAGGCCCCTACCAGCCCCATCACCAGGATGCTACTCACCATAAGAGCCAGCAATCGCGGCCGCATAGAACCTCCCTTAGAAAATAGCGCTTTGCTTGTAGTCAGGCGCTTTAGCGCCGTCCATCGCGCTAAAGCGCGTTACTACGAGCCAATTCTCATCCCCCTGCTGGTGAAGGCCAGTGCATGGGGAATCCTCTGACAAGGATGAAGGCGGAAGGATAAAATCTCCCTTGAAAAGAGCGTGAAAAGTTTGTAGTCAGACGCTTGAGCGCCGTCTTAGCCGCGCTGGACGCCCGGCGGTCAACCGCCGGGCTGGTCAGCAACGCCCCGTGAACGGGGCTACGGCAGCCCGGTTTACCGGGCGTGACCTGGGTAGCCGGGCGATTGATCGCCCGGCGCCCCACCAGGGGAAAAAACAAGTCGCCCGGTGTTACCGCATTTAATTTTTAAAGGCCATCAGCGCGGCACTACGAGCTAATTTTCATCCCACTGCTGGTGAACACCAGTGCATGGGGAATTCCCTGAAAAATTTTAAGAAGTATGAAGGATGAAGGCGAAAGGATAAACAGGCACCTCACTACAAGCTGTAACGCCCGGCTCACACTACCGTTGAACATGGCGCGACCAGAAATCCAGCAGCGTACTGAGGACCGTGCCGGGCGGCGTGGTGATCTCCGGGGGCAGGTCAGGGCGCAGGCCGTTCACCGCATACCGTTCAAACGGGCTGCCGGGTTGCTGGAGCGAGACGGCCGGGTTGACCGGCCGGAAGCCGTGATTCAACAGCGCCCTCTGCTGGCTCTCCGGCGTTAGCAGAAAATCCACGAACAGGCGCGCCGCTTCGGCTTTCTCCGGCGTCACCCACGGCGCATTCAGCACACAAAAGGGATGGTCACTCAAGTGCGTCGCCGGTGGGTAGTAAACTTGCAGGGAACCGTACCGGCCCACGGCATTATCGGCCTGCTCAATGGCCGTGGATTCATACACCGCCACGATGTCGTACATGCTCGGCCCATAAGCGATGATCTCCTGCATATAGGTGCCGGTGCTATCGCCGAACTTGCTGATCGTCCCCTCAAATTCGGTGAACCACTGTTGATACCCGGCATCAGATAGAATATCGGCAGAGGTCAGGTCAGCGGTCTTGCCAAAATAGTTGTAGGTCATCAACAGAATGGTCTGAAAGCCGCTGTTAGATTTGAGCGGATCGGTATGGCCGAACTTGATGTAGCCCCACTCGGGATGCCCATAGGCGCCCCAGCCCTGAGGGTTGAGCAGCGCGTCGTGCAACCGCTTCCACATGTTGCCGTTGGGATGGTCGCCCCAGAGCACCTGCGCGCGGTCGCGCCAGGCCACCAGGACTAATGGCGTCTGCACCACCGAACGGCAGGCCTGGGTATCGGCCACGTTGACCAGCGGCGTCCCGAACTTGCTGGCGGAGAGGTCCTGCAAGATGGAGATTTGGAGCATACTGGCCGGGCTGATGAGATCGGGTTGTGCTTTGCCGTCCAGCACCGCCAGGTAGAGCTCCCGCGAGCCCATCTTTTGCAGCTGCACCTGGATGGGGCGGCCATTGACCCGCGTGTGAGTCGCCTCAAACAACGGGATCACTTCCTGGAGCCAGGCCTCTTTTTCGGTCGAGTAGAGCACCTGGACCACCACCGGCTCCGGCGGCGGCAAGAGCAGCTCGCGCAAGGGAGCATAAGCATAACCACGGACTACCGGCGAGACCAGCGCCGCGATCAGGACTCCAAGGCTCAGCAAAAGATAACTTACCGCTAAGAGCCAGTTAAGACGTGGGGTTGACATCAGCACCTGCCCTGGGATTTACCCAAACCGCCCCGTGATATAATCCTCAGTCCGCTTGTCTTTGGGATTGGTGAAGAGTTCGCGCGTCGGGCCGAACTCCACCAGCTGCCCGCAGCGGGTCTCGTCAGTGTAGAAAAAGGCGGTGTAATCGGAGACACGCGCGGCCTGCTGCATGTTGTGCGTGACGATGATGATGGTGTAGTCGCGGGCCAGCTCGCGCATTAGCTCCTCAATCTTCAACGTGGCGATCGGGTCTAAGGCCGAGGCCGGCTCATCCATCAAGATGATCTCCGGCTTGATGGCGATGGCCCGCGCAATGCAGAGCCGCTGCTGCTGGCCCCCGGAGAGCGCCAGCGCGTTCTGGTGCAGTTTATCCTTTACCTCCTCCCACAGCGCGGCCTGCCGCAGCGATTGCTCCACCAGCGCATCGGCGTTGCCCCGGAAGCCGTTGATCCGCGCCCCCCAGACGATGTTATCGTAGATGGACTTGGGGAAAGGATTGGGCTTCTGGAAAACCATCCCGATCCGCCGCCGCACCTCCACCGGGTCTACCTCCGGCGCGTAGATGTTCTGGCCGTGGAAAATGACCTCCCCTTCCAGGCGCGCGCCCATGACCAGATCGTTCATCCGATTAAACGCGCGCAGCACCGTGCTCTTGCCACAGCCTGAAGGGCCGATCAACGCCGTGATTTTGCGCGCCGGAAAGCGCAAGTTGATATCGCGAACAGCGTGGAATGCGCTGTAGTAAATATGCATCTCGCGGGTCTCCAGAACGTAATCGCCGTTGTGAAGCGGCGTTTCAGTATATGACGGAGTCTCCAATCGCAAATTAATCATCCTCACTCCTTAAATTCGGACCACTGACCACGATCCTACCAGCCTGGTGGTTTGCCGTTCGCCGTCGGTGCTCTCCAGTAGTTTTTGGCCTGACGTCTGTCGTCTGTGGTCTCTTAAAGAATTACAGCCGCCGGCTAAACCGGTTGCGCAGCAACACCGCCGTGGCGTTCAGGGAAAGCAGCAGCACCAACAATACCAGAATCGCTGCCGCCGCCAGGTTGCGAAATTCGGCCTGCGGGCGGGCCGTCCACTGGTAAATCTGAATCGGCAGCGTGGTGAACTTGGAGAACGGACCGGTCGGATCCAGCGCAATGAACGTGGAGGCGCCGACCACCACTAACGGCGCCGTCTCGCCGATCGCGCGCGAGATAGAAAGGATCGTCCCGGTCAGAATGCCCGGCAGCGCGTTGGGCAGCACGTGATGCCAGATTGTCTGCCACTGGGTCGCGCCGACGCCGTAACTGGCCTGGCGCAGCGAGCGCGGCACCGCGCGGATCGCCTCCTGCGCGTTGATGATCAACAGCGGCAGGACCAGTAACGCTAAGGTCAACCCGGCGGAGATGATCGTGCGCCCGTTGGCCGTGGTCGGGTCCACCGTCCCAAACAGCTTGCCGCTGGTCAACGGTTCCAGTCCGCGCACAAAGAGCGCCAGCCCCAACATCCCATAAATGATGGAGGGGACACCGGCCAGGTTGTTGATGTTGGTCTGAATGATCCGGTTGAACCAGTTGTCGCTGGCATACTCCTCCAGATAGATGGCGGCGCCCACGCCCACCGGGAAGGCCACCAGGATGGTGATCAGAATCGTCCAGAGCGAGCCTAAGATCGCCGTGCGCACCCCGGCCAGCTCCGGCTTGCTGGATTGCGGCTGGCGCAGAAACTCCGCCGTCAGCCAGGAGCGGAATTGCAGCTGCGCCTCCGGATACTTTTCGCGCACCTCCGCTTCAATGGCAGCCCGCCGGAAGAGTGAGTCGGGGAGCGACCAGGAGGCCATAATTTTGGGCTCCACCACCCGCTCCAGCACCAGCGCATAGACCTCCTCACGGGTCCGTTCTTCAAACGGCTTCTCGCTCTCAAACCGCCGCATCAGCCCTTTGGAGACATTAGCCCGCAGGGTTTCCGTCAATTGCTCCCGCGTCTGCTCTTCCAGCGGCACCCCTTCAATCGCCAGGCTGGCCGGATCCACCTTGTTTTGGATTGCCACCAGCCCAAACGACTGAATGATCACCTTATAGAGCAAGGCGCTCAGGAAGATAATCCCGATGATGGTGGAAGCCTGAAAAACCACCAGCCAGATCCGCGCCAGCCGGTTGCGCCGCTGGAGGTTGTGGCGTAAGGCTTCCCCTTCCGGCAAAGCGAGCTGCTGGCTCATTCGTAGACCTCCCGGAAGCGGCGGACGATGCGCTGGCTGATGATGTTCAAGGTCAGAGTGATGAGAAAGAGCAGCAAGCCAATAGCGAACAAGCTGTTGTAGTCCAGCGAATCGTAGCTGAGATCGCCGCCGCTGATGCGGACAATGTGGCCGGTCATCGTCTCGGCGGCCTTGAAGGGGTTGAAAGTGAAAGCCGGGCCGGCGCCGGCGGCCAGCGCCACGATCATCGTCTCGCCCACGGCGCGGGAGACAGCGACGATGATCGCCGCCCCAATGCCGGAGAGCGCCGCCGGCACCACGATCTTGACCGCCGTCTCAAACCGGGTCGCCCCCAGCCCGTAGGCAGCCTCGCGCAGCGCGCGCGGCACCGCGCTCAGCGCGTCCTCGCTCATGGAAGCCACCAGCGGCAGAATCAGAATCCCCATCACCAAACCGGCCGAAGCGGTATTGTAAATCTCCACCACATCCCGCCCGAAAATACTCCGCAAGAGGGGGGTCATAAAGGTCAACGCAAAGTAGCCGTAGACCACCGTGGGGATGCCGGCCAGCACTTCCATGATCGGCTTGAGCACGCTGCGGGCGCGCGCCGAAGCATATTCGCTCAAGTAGATGGCCACCGCCAGTCCCAACGGCAACGCCACCAGCATCGCTATCACCGTCGTCATCCCCGTCGCCGTGACCAGCGGCCAGATGCCGAACTCGCCAATCGTTGGTTGCCAGCGGGTCTTGGTGAAGAAATCCACCAGGCTGACCTCTGGGCTGCCAAAGAAGAGCCAGGCCTCTTTCCCCAATTCGTAAACGATGCCCAACGTGGTCAAAATAGAGACCGCCCCGCAGAAAAACAAGAACCCCTGGATCAAAGCCTCCCCGGGTCGTGGCCGTCGTCTTAAATTGATAGTTTTTTCACCGGTGATGATGCGTTCCATGGCCATCTCGCTTGCCATCCATCCCTCCTCGTAAAGGGCGTGAAAAGTTCGTAGTGAGGCGCTTGAACACCTTTTCCGCCGCGCTGAAGCGCGTCACTACAAGCTCTTTGCCAGCCTGCTGCAATAAACCGCAGCCCTATACTCAATTCCCCGCCAACAAATTCGGAAGTCTTTAGACCATCTGACCACAGACCACTCTAACAGCATGTGGTCTGTGGTCAGTTGTCTGACGGCAGTGGCGTTACGCCACAGCGCCTTACTTCATCGCATCCAGCCAGGCCTGGCGAGAAGCGTTAAGCGCATCCAGGCTGGCCGGGAAGTACCCCACCTCACGGATCACGTCATCCACGTAAGTCAGGTAGAAGTTGATAAAGGCCGCCACCTGAGGCTTGTCTTTCATAATCTGGGCCGTGGAGTAGATAAAGAGCGGGCGGGCCAGCGGATACTCGTTGCTATCTACCGTCTTGGCGTTCGGCGCTACCCCATTGATGGAGAGCACGTTGAGCTTCCCGGCGTTTTCCTGGTAGTAGGCGAAGCCGAAGTAGCCAATGGCATATGGGCTGCCCTCCACCCCCTGCACCAGCACATTGTCATCCTCAGACAGTTGCAGGTTCTTGGCGTTCAGCAGCAGGTCCTTGTTCTTGCCCAGCACCACTTCCACGAAGTAGTCAAAGGTGCCGCTGTCGGTCCCCGGGCTGAAGCGCAGGATCGGCTGCGCCGGCCAGGCGGGGTTCACATCCGACCACTTCTCCGCGTTGCTGGAGAAAATCTGCGCCAGCTCTTCCATTGTCACATTGGTCAGGAAAGTATTCTCCTTGCTCACCACCACCGCAATGGCATCGGTCCCGATCCGGAACGCGATCGGCTCGCGCCCGATTCCCCGGCAGTTTTCCAACTCCGAGTCCTTGATCTTGCGGCTGGCGTTGGAGATGTCGGTCTCGCCGGTCTTGCAGAAGCGCTCAAACCCCGCGCCACTGCCGATGCTATCAATCGTGATGTTGCCCTTATACCCCTCGTCGTTGAACCGTTCGGCCAGCGCCTCGGAGAGCGGGTAGACGGTGGAACTCCCGGCACTGATGATGTCGCCCTTGACTTCCAATGGGTTGACCTCGGGCAGCTTGACCACCACACTCTTGCCCATGGCCTCCAGCCAGGCCTGCTTGGAGGCATCCAACACTTCACGGCTGGCCGGGAAATAGCCGACCGCATCAATCTCTTCGTTGACGTAGGTCAGGTAAAAGTTGATAAAGGCCGCCACCTGCGGTTTTTCCTGCATAATGGCCGCGGTAGAGTAGATAAAGAGCGGGCGGGCCAGCGGATACTCATTGCTATCCACAGTCTGGGCATTCGGCGCTACCCCATTGATGGAGAGCACGTTGAGCTTCCCGGCGTTTTCCTGGTAGTAGGCGAAGCCGAAGTAGCCAATGGCATATGGGCTGCCCTCCACCCCCTGCACCAGCACATTGTCATCCTCAGACAGTTGCAGGTTCTTGGCGTTCAGCAGCAGGTCCTTGTTCTTGCCCAGCACCACTTCCACGAAGTAGTCAAAGGTGCCGCTGTCGGTCCCCGGGCTGAAGCGCAGGATCGGCTGCGCCGGCCAGGCGGGGTTCACATCCGACCACTTCTCCGCGTTGCTGGAGAAAATCTGCGCCAGCTCTTCCATTGTCACATTGGTCAGGAAAGTATTCTCCTTGCTCACCACCACCGCAATGGCATCGGTCCCGATCCGGAACGCGATCGGCTCGCGCCCGATTCCCCGGCAGTTTTCCAACTCCGAGTCCTTGATCTTGCGGCTGGCGTTGGAGATGTCGGTCTCGCCGGTCTTGCAGAAGCGCTCAAACCCCGCGCCGCTGCCGATGCTGTCAATGGTGATGTTGCCACTGTACCCCTCATCCTTGAACCGCTCGGCCATCGCCTCAGAGAGCGGGTAGACGGTGGAACTCCCGGCGCTGATGATGTCGCCCTTGACTTCCAACGGGTTGACCTCGGGCAGCTGCAACCCTTCTGGGGTCGGTTCAGCCGTGGCCGGCGCCTGCGTGGTCGCCGGGGCCTGCGTGGTGGCCGGGGGCTGAGTCGTCGCCGGGGCCGCGGTGGGGGTCGTGCCACAGGCGCTGAGCACCAGCACCATCAGCACCAGACTAACCCATAATCCTTTACGCATAGTATCATCTCCTCCATAAAACACGATTAGATTGGGCAATACCCAATTAAAACTATATCATAGGCTGTTTAACGCCCTTCTAACAACATGTTAACGTTTGGTTAACATTGACCCGCTTTGACATTCTCCCGGCCTCAGTTACAATCGCTACGACCTAACCTGCCCATGGGAGGAAAAATGTCTCAAGTACACATTTCAACGCATCCCCTGGTGCGCCACAAACTGACCCGTTTGCGGGATCAGCGCACCGACCCCAAAAAGTTTCGCGAACTGATGCGCGAGATCTCCATCCTGCTGGCCTATGAGGCCACCGCCGATCTGCTGATAGAACCCTCCACTGTCCAGACCCCCCTGATGGAAGCCCCGGGGTACAACCTGCGCGAGACCATTGGCCTGGTCCCTGTCCTGCGCGCCGGGCTGGGCATGGTGGAAGGCATTTGGGAAATGATGCCCTCCGCCGAGGTCTGGCACATCGGCCTCTTCCGTGATGAGCGCACCTTGCGCCCGGTGGAATATTACAACCGGCTGCCCATCAGCCCCACAGTGGATGTCTGCCTGGTCCTGGACCCGATGTTAGCCACCGGCGGCTCGGCCGTGGCGACGGTAGATATCCTCAAGAAGTGGGGCGCGCACCGCATCAAGTTCGTCGGCATGATCGCCGCCCCGGAAGGGCTGGAGCGTTTCACCACGGCCCATCCCGATGTCGCCGTGCACCTGGCGGCGGTGGATGACCGCCTGAACGAACATGGCTACATCCTGCCGGGATTGGGCGACGCCGGCGACCGGCAGTTCGGTACCGGCTAAAGCGAATGGCGAATAGCGAATGGCGAATGGCAAATGGCGGTAGAAATTGGGGTTGAAGCGCAAGACGTGAGGGGAAAATTTCACGTTTCACGCATCACGTTTCACGCGCTGACAAACGAAATGCCCCCTTCGCCAATTCGTTGACTCGTTCCTATGAACCTGACCTGGCGTTATCTGTTGACCACCCTGGCGGGGTTTCTGGGGGCGCTGCTCTTCACCTGGCTCGGGGGGCGACTGGGAGTGCGGCTGGGGCTGGCCGACCGGCCCGGCGGGCGGCGCCAGCACCAGGGCTTGATCTCCCGCCTGGGCGGGATCGGCATCGCGGCCGGTTTCTTCGGCGCGGTAGCCCTGTCCCGGCTCTGGCCAATCCCCACTGCCGATCCCAAGGAAGCCATCCGCTTCGGAGGGCTGCTCGGCGGGGGTGCTTTCATGTTCCTGTTCGGCCTCGCCGATGACCGCTGGGACCTGGCACCCCGCGTGCAGTATGCCGGTTACCTGATCGCCGCCGGCATAGCCACTGCCACGTTGATCATCCTGGAACGGTTCAACAACCCGCTGACCAACGAGACCGTCGTGTTGCCGGCGCTGCTTTACATCCCCCTGACCCTCTTCTGGATGACCGGCATGATCGTCACGGTCAACTGGTTAGATGGGCTGGATGGATTAGCGGCCGGCGTGGCGGCGATCCTGGCGGCCATCTTAGCCGCCCACATGATCCGCAGCCAGCAATACAGCGTCGTCCCCCAGACCCTGGCGCTGCTGGGGGCGGCGCTCGGTTTCCTTGTTTTCAACGCCCCACCGGCGCGCGTTTTCATGGGGAGCGGCGGCGCGTTCCTGTTGGGCTACCTCCTCGGTGCGCTGAGCTTGATCGCCGGCGCGCGCGTAGCCACCGTCCTGCTCGTCATGGGCATCCCGATCGTGGATGTGGCCTGGACCATCGTAGACCGCCTGCGCCATCACACTTCCGCCGGGACCGGCGACCGGCGGCACCTCCATTTCCGCCTGCAAGACGCCGGTCTCTCCACCCGCGCTATTGTTTTCTCATACTGGGCCTTTTGCGCCGCCTTCGGGCTGCTCAACTTCGCCCTCTCCTCGCGGCTCTACAAACTGGTGGCGCTGGGAATGTTAGGGGTGTTGACCTTAGGAGTGCTCATCTATTTGAGCCGAGAGTAAGCCAGCGTGCGGTTTTGACCACCGACCACTGACCACGATTCTACCCACTGGTGGTCTGTGGTCCGTCGTCCGTGGTCTCTTAAGCGCAGGCAAATAGCATGATTGAGACATTCATCATAGACGGCCTGCCGGTGCAAACCGGCGACCTGTTGGCCACAACCGACGGCAACGACGCCGTGCTGCGAGGCGAGTTCTGGCGGCTATTGGGGCGGCTGGTCCCCGGCGACGTGGATCACATCGTCGTCTACGTCGGTCCGGGCGGCCGCTGCGTGGAGGCCGGTCCCCACGGCGTCATCACCTTTGAGATGCCGGGGACCTGGGACGCCACCGCACTCAAGCCCCGGCGCGGCTTCCTGGACACGTTGTACGGCGTCATCTACCCACTGGCCGGTCACGCCCCGGCCCAGGCCGCCCCGATCCGCACGGCCGTCGCCGCCTACTGTCTGGCCCAGGCCGCCGCCGCCAAACCGTACAACCTCAACTTCCTGGATTCCCGCACCGAGGCCGCGTTCTATTGCAGCCAGCTGGCCTACCTGGCCTACCTGCCCCACGGCATTGATTTGAACACCGGGCAGGGCATCCCCACCCTTGCTGGCACCGAAAGCATCATCTTTCCCCAGGAAATCTGGGCCGGCTTCCCGCACCGGCAACGTGATGTGTAGACAAAGACCAGGGATGGGGGATCAGGGAACAGGAGAGCACCAACTGGCCTGCCCGTCGGCGCGCCCCGCCACCCGCTGACACCGCGAACCGGCGAGCATTGCAGGCCGCTATCGGCGGCCTGCAACCGTGAGCACGACATCCGCCAGGCCTGGAGCGAAGCGGTCGCGGCGAGGCAGTCACTCTCCTGCCGATGTGCTGACGATACTGGGAATAAGGGCGAAACGATGCTGGTGGTAATGTAGTAAGGGCGAATAATTATTCGCCCCGACCCAACGAAAAGGAGATACCTCATGACACCATATGATCCCGCCCGCCATCACCGCCGTTCCATCCGCCTCAAAGGATATGATTACACCCAACCGGGGGCGTATTTCATCACTCTGTGCGTGCACGAACGGGCGCATCTATTCGGCGCGGTAGTGGATGGCGAAATGCAGTTGAACGACGCCGGGCGCGTGGTCGAACAATGTTGGCGGGACATCTCGGCCCATTTTCCCCACGTGGCATTGGACGCATTCGTCGTCATGCCAAATCATGTGCATGGCGTGTTGTGGATTGTGGATACCATTACGGAACCGGATGCGGGAACGGTAGGGGCGAATAATCATTCGCCCACCATAGGGGCGGAAAATCTTCCGCCCACCATAGGGGCGGAAAATCTTCCGCCCCTACCACCACCCGACGTTTCACCCCCACGGCCGCACGGCACGTCAAAAACCATCGGTTCGGTTGTGCGCGGATTCAAAATCGGCGTCACCCAATGGTTCCGCCAAAACACCGCGCTCTATACCATCTGGCAACGCAATTATTACGAACACATCATCCGCCACGAACGCGCCTTGAACGCCATCCGGCGCTACATCCTGGAGAACCCCTTGCGCTGGTCTCTGGACCGTGAAAACATCCACCGTACTGGCAGCGACCCCCTGGCACGAGAAATCTGGGACATGTTCCAAAAAGAGGATGCCTCAAATGCCGGAAACACGCCATGAGCCTTGCTATTGAGTGATACTTCAGCGCATTGGACAGCGCTAAAGCACCTCACTACGAACAAATACAAGTATAATCAGTGTATCATTTTATACGAGGATCTGCCATGCGTTACAGGTTGCATCTGCTGTTAGCCGCCGCGAGCCTGCTTGCGGCCTGCGCCGGTCCCACCGCCACGCCGGTCACCCCGACCGCCACCCCGCGCCCGCCCACCGCCACGCCAGAACCGACCGCCCGTCCCAACCGGCTGGTCATCTGCGCCACAGAACCGGAGGCCGCCAGCCCCTTTGAAGCGTCCCAAACGGGCCATGACCTGCTGGCGCTCTTCTACGAACTACCCGCCGAACGAGTCGGCTACCGCTGGGAACCCCGGCTGCTGGCCCAACTGCCCTCGTTCACCACCGGCGACGCCATCACCCGCACGGCTGCGGTGTTGCCGGGCCGCCGTTACGTGGATGAGAGCGGCGCGCTGCAAACCAACGCCGGCTCCACCACGCTGGAACTGCCCCAGCTCGTCGTCACCTTCACGCTCCAGGCCGACCTGCGCTGGTCCGACGGCGAACCGCTGACCGCCCAGGACGTGCTGCTGGGCTACCATCTGGCGCAAGACGCCGCCGCTCAGGGCCGCTGGCGCGACCTGGCCGAGCGCACCGACCGGCTGAGCGCCATAGACGCGCTCACCCTCCGCTGGGAGGGACTTCCCGGCTTTCTGAGCACCGACTATCCCGGCTTCCTTTTCCCGCCGCAGCCGGCCCACCGCTGGCGCTCCTATTCCCTGACCCAGGTCTGGCAGGATAAGACCCCCCCGGCCAACGGCCCCTTCATGATTGAGGCCTGGGAGGCCGGCAAAGAAGTGCGCCTGCGCCGCAATCCGGCCTACCATGGCACGCCGCCCCAACTGGATGAGGTGATCTTCCGCTTTGGCGCGGTCGCCGGGCACGAAGCGGAAGCACTGGCCGCCGGGACCTGTGACGTGATCGCCTCTGATCCGGCCATGAAAGTAGATTGGGAACAGATCGCCACGCTCGTCGCCCAGGGCCAGGCCGCGCTCTGGGCCGACGTGGCCCCCACTTTCTTGCGGCTGGATTTCAACCTAGCTCCGGCCGACGGTCACCAGACGCCGTTGGCTGATCTGCAGGTCCGCCAGGCGTTGACCTACTGCCTGGATCGCTCCCGCCTGGTGCAGGCGCTCTCCGGCCAGGCGCTGCTCGTCGCCGAGAGCTTCGTGCCGCCGACGCATCCAGCCTTCGGGGGAGCCGATCTCGTTCGGACCGGCTACGACCCCCAGGTCGGACAGACCCTGCTGGAGCAGGCCGGCTGGCGCGACGAGAACCAGGACGGCGTCCGCGAGGCCCACGGCGTCCCCCATTTCAAAGACGGCACGCCGCTCAGCCTCACCCTCTACCTGGCGGCCTGGTACACCATCCCGGCGGCGCACATCTCCGCCGATCTGGAGACCTGCGGCGTGGGGGTGCTACCGCGCCCCGTCCAACCGGAGGCTTTCTACGCCGCCGACCCGGCCAGCCCGCTGGCCGGCCGCACGTTTGACCTGGCCTTCTTTGGCTGGCAGGCCGAGGTACCCGCCGTCTGCGGTGCCTGGCGCTCCGACCGGATTCCCGGTCCCGATAACGGCTGGCAAGGCGAGAACTTCAGTGGTTACATGTCACCGGAATATGACGCAGCCTGCCAGCGGGCTTTGACGGCGGTGGAGACGGCCGACCAGTGGGCCGCGCTCCAGACCGCACAGGCGTTGCTCACCCGCGACCTGCCGACGGTCTTCATGGTCTGGCGGCCGCTCTGGTTCGTCGCCCGTCCCGAGGTACAGGGCTGGCAGCCCGATGCCTCCGCCGACAGCGTCTTCTGGAACGCGGAGGCCCTCAGCTGGCAACCATAACCGGGCCGGGGATTAGAAATTGAACACCGTGAGGCTGACTGCCACCCTTGAGGCAGCCGGGCTGCGCTTCACCTACCCGCCACCGGGGGCCGGGTGGTCCGCGCCGGCCGTTTTGCGTGACGTGACGTTGCGCCTGGATGCCGGGGAATCGCTGGCCGTGTTAGGCGCGAGCAGCAGCGGCAAAAGCACGCTCTGCCACGTCCTGGCGGGGCTGGCGCCACGTTATACCGGCGGCACACTGGCCGGCACAGTGCGCCTTGCCGGCCACGATCCGGCCGCCGGGCCGTTGCCATCCGGCCTGGTGGGACTGCTCTTTCAGGAAGCGGCGGCGCAGCTCTTCACCACCACCGTAGAAGACGAAATCGCCTGGGGACTGGAGGCACTGGCCGCGCCGCCGGCCGAGATCGGCCCCCGGGTTGATGAAGCCCTGGCGCGGTTTGGGCTGGAAACGCTCCGCAGCTGCCCGCCCTGGGCGCTTTCCGGCGGACAACAGAAGCGGCTGGCGTTAGCCGCGATCTGGGTCATGCGCCCGGCCCTCTTCTTGCTGGACGAGCCGCTGGATGGGCTGGATCCAGCCGGACAGACCGAGGTCGCCGCCGCGCTGGAAAGCCTGCGACAGGGCGGCACAACGCTGTTAGTGACGACGCCCGGCCTGCCGGCGGCCCGCCTCACCGCTCGTGCGGCCTTGTTGGAGGAAGGCACGCTCACAGCACCGGAGCCGACGGCGGCACTCCTGGCACAGGAAGAGCGGCTGGTGGCCGCCGGGTTGCTCTTCCCGGCTGCGCACTGGCCTGACTTGCGCGGGCAGCCGCCGTTAGAGGGTCCCCCGGCAGTGGAGGTGCGCAACCTGCGCTTCCACTACCCCGACGGGCCCGAGATCCTGCGCGGCCTGGACCTGACGATCCCCCAGGGGCAATTCGTGGCGTTGGTTGGCGTCAACGGCGCGGGCAAGACCACCTTGGTCCGTCACTTCAACGGGCTGCTGCGGCCGAGCGGCGGCTCTGTCACCATCTTGGGACAGCCCACGGCCGGCCGCCCCATCGGTGCGCTGGCCCGCCAGGTAGGCTTTCTCTTTCAGCGGCCGGAACAGCAGCTTTTCGCGCCCACCGTGCGCGAGGAGATGAGCTACGGTCCCCAGCGGCTACGGCTGCCAGAAGTGGAGACGCGGGTCGCCCGAGCGTTGGCGCGCTTCAAC
Source organism: uncultured Anaerolineales bacterium (assembly GCA_964437445.1). Classification (GTDB taxonomy): domain Bacteria; phylum Chloroflexota; class Anaerolineae; order B4-G1; family SLSP01; genus CAYTGR01. The sequence goes on from CAYTGR010000028.1 coordinate 52,571, forward strand.
CTGGAGCCGGTGGCGGCGCTCCCGCCCGCCGTGCTGAGCTACGGCCTCCGGCGCGCAGTCACCCTGGCCGCGCTCGCGGCATTGGAGACGCCCATCCTGGTCCTGGATGAGCCAACAACCGGGCTGGACGGCTACGGTTGGGCACAGCTGCTCCACTGGTTAGCCGAACGGCGCGCGGCGGGGGTCACGCTGATCGTGGTGACGCACGAGCCGGCTCTCGCGGCCTGCGCCGACCGGCTAATTGCAATGGAGGCCGGTCAGGTCATCTATGACGGGCCGCCGGCAGAGAGTGCTCAGCATTCGGCCATCAGCCATCAACCTTCAGCCCTCAGCGGTCAGCCCCCGGCTGCCGGCTTCCGTTCACCTGCCCATGAGCCTGACGCTTGACCTTTACCTGCCGGGGCGGTCGTGGCTGCATCGCCTGGATCCGCGCGTCAAGCTCTGGGCGACGGGGCTGGGACTGGCGACGGCTTTTGTGCTGCGGGATTGGCCGGCGCTGGCCGGCTTCCTGGTGGGGCTGCATCTGCTGCTGAAAAGCAGCGGTCTCTCCTGGCGGCGGCTGGGGATAATCTGGCGTCAAGTGGCGTTGCTGGCAGGGCTGATTTTCCTGTTGCAGCCCTGGTTTGCCCCTGCCGGGCGGCTGCTGGTGGCCTGGGGGCCGTTGCAGCTGACCACCGGCGGGCTGGCAAGCGGGTTCAAACTGGCGCTGCGCGCGCTCTGCATGGCCTTCGTCATGGCTCTGCTCCTCTTGACCACCGATCAGCGTCAGCTGGTCCTGGCGTTGGTCCGGTCAGGAATGCCCTATGCCTGGGGGTTGACGCTCAGCCTAACCCTGCGCTTTTTGCCGGCGCTCTTCAATCTCTTCACCACCGTGCGCGAAGCGCAGGCGGCGCGGGGCTGGGTGGCCGAAGGGCCTTTCTGGCAGCGAGCGCGGGATTATATCCCCGTTGTCGTCGCGGTCATCATCGGGACGCTGCGGCTGAGCGACCAGCTGACGCTGGCGCTGGCCGCGCGCGGGCTGGAGGGTAGTGCGCGCCGTACCGTCTGGCGCGATCTGCGGATGCGCCCGGTGGATTGGGCCGTGCTGGTGGGGGTGACGGCCCTGTTCGTCGGTGTCCTGCTTGGCGTTGGTTGTGGGGCGCTTTAGCGCCGTCTTAGCCATGCTGAAGCGCGGCACTACAAGCCTCAAGCGCGGCGCTACAAATTTCCTCTTTGTTCGTAGTCAGGCGCTTTAGCGCCGTCTTGAACGCCGTCTCCGCCGCGCTGAAGGGTATCACTCCAGGCGGCCTCCAGGTCCCGGAGCCGGGCCTCCAACGCGCGCTGGCGCGCCCAGATGGAAAAGACCAGCGCAAAGGTCAACAGCCAGAAAATCCCATAAGCGGCTATTAAGTAGAGCGGATAGGTTGTCACAGGCACCTGCTTTCTCTTAATTGGACCACGGACCGCAGACGACAGACTACCGGTCTTCTCATGGCTCTCGCCCACAGGCCAGGCGATCGGCCAGCTGCTCCAGGCGGATGCGCTGGCGCAGCAGGGTGGCATAGAGCAGGGTGAAGGCGGCGAGTGAGGCCAGCAGGGTCTGCACCATGCGGGGCGTCAGGGCCATGCCGCCGCCGGCGCTGAACAGATCGGGATGGATGGTGCGCCACCAGCGGATGGCAAACCAGGAGAGCGGCACGGTCACGAAGGCGACGATGCCGTAGACCGAGGCGAAGCGGGCGGCGCGGGCGGGGGTATCCACCGAACGGCGTAACATCACGTAGGCGATGTAGAGCAGCAGCTGAATGGCCGAAATGGTCAGCCGGGGCTCCCAGGTCCAGTAGGCGCCCCAGACCGGGCGCGCCCACAGCATCCCGGTGAGCACGGTCATCGTGATGAAGGTCAACCCGACCTCCACCGACGAGAGCGCGAGGATGTCCCACCGGCGCGCCGAAGTCGCCAGGTAGGCGATCCCGGCGACAAAGGTGACGAAGAAGCCGAAAAAACCCACCCAGGCCGAGGCCACGTGGAAATAAAAGATGCGTTGCACTTCGCCCATCGTCGCCTCACGCGGGGCATAGAGGAAGACCAGTCCCAGCGCAGTCAGGATGGCGACCAGGCTCGTGAGGGCCAGGATCAACCCCGGCAGGTCCGTTTTATGCTGCATCAAGCCTCCTCAAACTACACTGATTCACGACCGTTACTCACGGCTTACTGCTCACTGCTCACGACGCTCTCGTTATTCTTCTACCACATACCCAAACGTCAGCAGCGCCACGGCCAGCATCACCAGGTCGTAGACGACGAGGAGCCGGAGCCAGAGGCCGACTTCGGCCAGCGCCGCGCCTTCCATGAGCGCGCCGGTGGCCTGCACGGCAGCGATCAGCACCGGAACGGCCAGCGGCAGCAGCAGGATGGGCAGCATCACTTCACGGGCACGGGTGTTCACGGCGATGGCCGCCAGCAGCGTGCCGGACGCGGCATAGCCTGCCGTGCCTAAGGCGGTTATCAGGAGGATGCTGCCGCGCAACAGCCACACCTCAAAGAGCACGGTGAAGAGCGGCAGCAGGAGCAGTTCCACCAGGATCATGAAGAGCAGATTGCCCAACAGCTTGCCGCAGAAGATGGCGCTGCGATCCAGCGGCGCTAACAGCAGCCCCTCCATGCCGCCGGTCAGCTCCTCGCGGGCCAGCGAGCGGCTGAGTCCCAACGTGCCGGCAAAGGCTATCGTGACCCACAAGGCGCCGGGCGCGGCGGCCTGCGCCAGCGCCCCCCGCAAATCCAGGGCGAAGCTGAAGATAAGCGTGGCCAGCACGGCAAAGACCAGCATCGCGCTCACCAGCTCTTTGGTGTGGAGCTCGGCGGCGAGGTCTTTGGCGACAATGGCGAAGACGTGGCGCAAAAAGGTCATGGTGTCAGTCAGAACAGGGCCGCCAGTTGAGCGGCCGAGGCGGTCGCGGTCGGAGCATCCAGCACGACCCGGCCCTGCCGGAGCGCGATCACGCGCTGGGCCAGCGCCAACCCTTGCGCCAGGTCGTGGCTGGTCATGACGATGGTGCAGCCCTCACCGGCCAGCTGGCGCAACAGGGCGGTGAGCGTAGCCGTCGCCTGCGGGTCCAGCCCCGTGTAGGGCTCATCCAACAGCAGCAGCGCCGGGCGGTGCAAGACGGCGCGGGCCAGCGCCAGCCGTTGCTGCATCCCGCGCGAGTAGGTGCGAACCAGGTCGTGCCGCCGCGCGGTGAGGTTGACTTGCTCCAGCAGCGCAGCGATGCGGGCCGGGGCTTCAGGCACCTCATACAACCGCGCGTAGAAGCGCAGGTTCTGCTCGGCGGTCAGGTCGTCGTAGAGCAACGTCCGGTGCGAGAGGAAACCGATCTGCCGGCGGATCGCCTCGCCCGCCTTAGCCGGGTCCAGCCCGGCGATGGTGAGCGTGCCGGAGGTGGGCCGGCTGAGCGTCGCCAACAGCCGCAGCAGCGTGGTCTTGCCCGCGCCGTTGGGGCCTACCAGCGCCACGAACTCGCCCGCGGCCACCTGCAACGTCACGCGGGAGAGCGCCGTGCGCAAGCCGAAAGCTTTGGTGAGCGCTACCGTCTTAATCATGGCCTTGAAAAGTTGACCGGGCCGGGTTATAATGGCTAACAAGGATCGGAGGTTGAACCATGCCTACCCTGGTTTTTACCGAGCAATTGTTGCGAGAAGGCAATACTATTGTCGCGTATTGCCCTGAATTAGATGTTTCTAGCTGTGGTGCGACGGTAGAACAGGCCCGAGACAATCTGCGCACCGCCATCCGGCTCTTTCTGGAAGAATCTGCCCACTTGGGGACTCTGGATGACATTTTGATTGAAGCCGGGTACGATCTTTCCCAAGAGACATTGGCCTCCCCTGTTATTGCTACCAGCTCCCAGGTCCTTTTTCTCAAAGGGCACCCTGCTTAATGCCACGTCTGATTCCTATTCACTGGCGGCGATTGGTTTGCGTCTTTCAGCAAGATGGCTATACAGTTGTGCGCCAGGAAGGAGACCACATCGTTTTAACCAAACCGGGTTGTAAACGTCCTTTGGTTATTCCCCAATGGCTGGAAGTACCTGTTTTTATCATCCGTAACAATCTCCGCTCTGCCGATATGGATCGGGACCGTTACTTTGAGTTACTGGCCAGGTGTTGATTTTCCGCCGTGACGACTGCCTGAACCTGCCGTTTGAGCGCGGCTCGTTTTTGGCGGTAGGCGGCAGCCTCTAGTTTCCCTGCTTCAAAATCCTCATCCAAAGCGGCGATGGCTTCCACCAGCGGGCGGGCGCGCGCCGGAAGCGCCACGGGGTTGGCCGGCCACCAGAGTGCGTAAACCACCACGAGCGCCGCGGCCAGCACCAGCACGCCGATACCGGCCTCGCGCAGGGGGTTGCGCGGCAGCGGCGTGGATGTCTCGGCTCCACCGGCGCTCTGGCCCGCTGAGGAAATGGGGGGCTGGGGGCTGCCGCTGAGCGTGAAGGCCAGCGCTTCTCCGGCGGCCAGCGGGCCGGCCGTATAGGTCTGCGCCGGCCCCAGCTGTGTCATGGTAGCCTCTTGCTGAACCAGGCCGGTCCCACTCAGAGTCAATCCTTCATCCACCAGCAGAATCACCACCGCCTGGATCGGGAGCTCCAGCCCGCGCCTTAACACCATCCCGCTTTGGTAGGGCAACTGGTAACTGAAGCGAATCTGCGAGGTGGCGGTGCCCGGCGCTACCGGCTGGGTATCTACCAAAAGGCCCGCTTGCTCTTGATACCGCGCGCCCAGGCCGGGGCCGGGAAAGGTCAGGGCGGTGGCCCCTACCGGCAGGGGGATGGTCACCACCTCCCGGTAGCCGTCTGGGTTAAGCCGGCCAATCACCGTCCGATTGCCGGTGTTGCTGACCAGGTAATACTCGGCCACCTGGAGCGTGTTGTTGGTCACGGCCAGGAACAGGTGCAACTGCGTGACTTCCAGCCGGGTGTCGTCCTCGGTCGGCTCGGCGATCTGGATGGGCAGCGTGAGGGTGGTCTGCCCGGTGATGAACGTGCCGGGCTCGGAGAGGTAAACGGTATCCTGGTAGACCACGCGGGTGAAACAGGTAGCCTCCGGTTGCAGAGTCAGGCCGGTGAAACTGAAAGCGCCGGCGGTATCGGTGGTGGTGGTATAAAGACCGGTCTGCTCCAGGGCCTGGTTAAAGGTGTACAGGTTGACGATCAGCCCGGCCGGGACGGCGCCGCCGGGCGTCTGGTTGGTCACTGTACCGCTCACCGTCGCGCCCCCCTGCGCTGCTCCCCCGCCCGCGCTTCCCAGCCATGCCAGCAGCAGTCCGCAGGCGAGGCCCAGGGCCACCATACCTCTGGTGATCTGTGGTCTGTCGTCTGTGGTTCGCTTCATCCCGGCTCTCCCCGCAAAGGCTTCCCGCAGGCCCGACAGAAGCGATCCCCGGCCGCCACCGGTTGCCCGCAGGAGGGACAGAAAGCCGGCGGGGCCAGCTTCTCGGCCCGCACCTGCGCCACCCAACGCTCCAGCGCCTGGTCCAGGTCAGCCCGGGTGCGCCGGAAGGGGCGCGCTAAGTAAGCGCCGACCACCAACAGGAGCGCAACGCCGATTAAGATGGAACCAAAACTCATTTCACCCATGCCTCTAAGTCAGCCCGCAATTGCTCGGCAGTCACCGGCCCGATGTGGAGATAGGCCAGCGTCCCATCGGGCGCGATCACAAAAGTCTCCGGCACGCCGGTAATCCCATACTGGCGGGCGATGCGTTCCCCCTCGTCCAGGCCGACCGGGTAAGTGGTGCCGTACTCAGCAAGCGCTGCCTGAGCTGCGGCCGCTTCATCCTGATAGGCAACGCCGACAAAACGCACCCCCTGGCCCTCGTATTCTTCCCAGAGTTGCTGGAACGCGGGCATTTCCTCTTTACAGGCCGGGCACCAGCTGGCCCAGAAGTTGATGATTACCGGCTGCCCGCGCGCTTGCGCCAGAGGGAAGACGCCGCCGCCTACCAGGTTGAGCTTAAAATCGGGCGCAGGCTGACCGGGAAGGGGACGCCCGGCGGGTTGAACGGTGGCTCCGTGGCCGGTGCCCCACATGGACCAGCCGGCACCCAACAACACGAGGGCGGCTATCCCCGTGACGGCGCTGTTGAGGAAGCGCTGCCGCACGACCTCGCGCCGGCTGGTCGCCCGGCGGACCTGTCCCGGCCAGATGGCGATCGCGCCGCCGGCCAGGAAAATCAGCCCGCCCAGCCAGAGAAAGTTGACCAGGGGGTTGAGCACTACTTTGAAGGTGGCGGTGGCCCCGCTCCTTTCCCAACCGGCCAGAATCAGGTAAAGGTCTTCTCGCCAGCCCACGCGCACGGCCGGAAGGGCCATCGTTTGCTCAGTGGTCGGATACTGGTCCAGACCGGGGCGGAGCGTTACCAGGTACCGGCCATCCCGGTAGATGGAGACAACGGCGGTGTTGGTGAAATGATCGCCGGCGGTTCCCTGGCGCAGCTCTTCATAGACCAGGGTGTAGCCGCCCACGGTCTGGGGTTCGGTTGGCCTGAGCACTACCTGGCGTTCAAAGGGATACATCCGCGTGCCCACCACGCCCAGCGCCATGAGGACCACGCCGGCATGGACCAGATACCCGCCATAGCGGCGGCGCTGGCGGCCAAACAGTCCTACCAGGGCGTTGAGGAAAGGCTCCGCGGTGGCCCGGCTGCGCGCCGCCGCATCCCAGCCAAACTCGGCCAGAGTGGTCCCGCCGGCCAGGCCGATGAGCGCAAAACCGAGCACCGAGAGCGGTTGCGTGAAGCCGGCCAGCAAGGCGGCGACAGGGACCAGCGCGGCGCCGGTCAGCGCCACCAGCCCCCGGCTGCGCAGTTTGAGCAGCGCGCCGGCCGCCTGGCCCAGCAGCGGGCAGACCCCGATGAGCAGGACCAGCGCTCCGAATTGGGGACCGGTGACCCGGTCAAACCAGGCCGGCCCGGCTTCAAAGGCCTGGCCGGTCAGCGCCTCGGTCAGCGTGGGCAAGACGCTGCCGATGAAAACCGAAGCGGTCAGGGTGGTGAACAAAATGAGCGTGAGCAGAAACATCCCGTCACGGGAGAGGAAACTCTCCACCGGATGCTGACTGCTCAACAGCGCCCGGCGGCTGAGCAACACGGTGAGGGACCCTGCCAGCACCAGGGCCATGAAGCCCAGGTAATAGGCGCCCAGGTTGGAACGGGCGTAAGCGTGCACCGATTGAATCAGACCGCTGCGGGTGGCAAAGGTGCCGAAAATCACCAGCACGAACGAGGCAATGACCAGCAGGAAGTTCCAGGGCTTGAAGCTGCCCCGCTGTTCTTGCATCACGCCGCCGTGCAACAGCGCCGTTGCCGTCAGCCAGGGCATCAGGCCGGCGTTTTCCACGGGGTCCCAGCCCCAATAGCCGCCCCAGCCGAGCACATCGTAGGCCCAGCGCGCGCCGAGCAGCAAGCCCAGCCCCAGGAAGAACCAGGCGACCAGCGTCCAGCGGCGGGCCACGGCCGTCCATCCTTCCACCTGGCGGGTGAGCAAAGCCGCCAGCGCGAAGGCAAAGGGAACCGCAAGCCCCACATAGCCCAGATAGAGCGTTGGCGGGTGGAAGATCATGCCGGGATGGCGCAGCAGTGGATTAAGCCCCAGCCCATCGGCCGGCACGATCGCGGTTGCGGTGTAGGGGTTGGAGAAGAAAAGCGTGATGCCGCTGAAAAAAGCCGTGGTGAGGCTCAGGATGACAGTGGCCCAGGGCGCCAGAGAGCGTACCTGTTCCGCAGGCTTGCTCACCGCCAGCGCCGCGAAAACCGCCTGCAAGCCGGCCCACATCAAGAGCGAGCCTTCTTGCCCGGCCCAAACGGCTGAAAGATTCAGCCAGCCGGAAAGCGCCCGGCTGGAATGTTGCGCCACATAAGCCAGCTCAAAATGATCGGTGGCAAAGGCGATCAGGAGGCCGACAAAGGCCAGGCCCAACAGCCCCGTGGTGGCAACCAGACCCCGGCGTGCGCTCTCGGCCCAGCGGTTATCGTGCCGGAGCAATCCCCAGAACGCGGCGCCGGCCGTGTAGAGCGCTACCGCCAGCGCGAACCCGATCAACAGGGTGCCGACTTCAGCGAACATGATTACGGCTCGCTCTGTTGGGGGAGCTCTTCCTCATACCGGCTGGGGCATTTGAGGAGCAGATCGTCGGCATAGAAGCGCCCATCTTCACCCAGGCGACCGCGCAAGATGGCCTGGGCCTCGTTTTGCAGCAGATCGGGCTTGACGCCGTGGTAGACCACTTCCAACCGGGCGGCGTTGGGGTTGTTCACCGCGGCATGGAGGACGGTCGCTAACCCGCCGGCTCTTTCCACTTCCTGAGGATCGCCCGGCACCTGGACAATAGTAAACGTGACTTGAGGTTTACCAGGGTCGTAAACAATGGTATCTCCTAAAACTGCACCGGAAACGGTAAGGTTCCGTCCGGCGGCTTGACCCTGCATGGCCTGGAGCTCTTCAATCGTGAGGAAAAAATTGGCGGTACTGGCCGTGTTGCTCACGATGAGGTAGACAACGGCCGCTACAATCAACAGCCCGGCCACGATGAATTTCACCTTTCCCATGACATCTCCCTTGGTTAATATTTCAGAGATACAGCAACGGATGGAAGATGACCGGCCCGTGGATTTTATAAGATGACTATACCATAAATTAAAGGGGTGTCAACGAAAAGTTCCTCCCCGGTGCGCTATGCACGCCGGGGAGGAGGTAAAAAACGCTGGCTGGGACTGCCTGGGCGAACGCCGGGCAGCAGAGTGGCTGTTCCCCCTGCCGGACGCCACAGGGCTGTGCGACAGAGGACCGACGCGCAGGACGCGGTGACGAGCGCCTGGCAGGCCGCCGGCGGATCAGGCTGGGGCGGTAGGATTCGAACCTACGGTAAACAGATCCAAAGTCTGTCGCCTTACCACTTGGCTACGCTTGCGCCGTCATCCACAAACTTCTTCTTTCTTCTTACGGGCTGCCATACACTTCAAACCATTGTCCACCGGTGATGTGCGGGTGTGCATCTCTATGATGCGCTTCCGCGAATTACAGATATAAACTTCCAGCATATCGAGGCTGGACCAACCGCCCAACTTCAGCAACACGGTGGGATCCATTCCGTTCTCGGCCGCGTAGGTGGCGAAGGCTTTACGCCAGACATGAGGGTGTATTTTCCTGGGATCAAGCCCCGCTTTTTCAGCCCGCCGGCGCAACATCCGATCAATCCCTGGCGAATCCAAGACGCTGTGCCCATCAAGGCCCACAAAAAGCGGCTCATTTTTATTGTCCGGCTTCCGGGCTTCTAAGTACATCTTCAACGCTTCTGTCGCCATCTTAGCACAGGGATTCAGACGGGGTTTATAGGTCTTGGGACTGTAAATGAGAAGATATGAGATTTCAGCTCCCGCTTCATAGACCCAATCCTCCACTTTCAACAGCACAATTTCACCCAGCCGTATGCCGGTGTCCCACATCACGAAGATAAGGGCACGGTCCCGCAAATCAAGCAAAGTGGTACGCGCTGATACAGCCAGGAGCTTGTCAATTTCCTCAAGCGTGGGCACATCTTCAACGCGGGTCGTGGAGCGTGGCGATTGTACGGTTTGGGCGAGATTGGTCGGCGTATAGTTTTCCTTGTAAAGCCAATGAAGCCAGGCACGCAAGGGGCGGATGTAATAGGCCACGGTAGCATCAGCCCAACCCTGGTCGCGCAAGGCGGCAACATATTCACAGATTGCGTCCCGGTCTAAATCCTCAAGGTAGACACGGTTGTGATTAGCGCACCAGCGCAACAAGAAGGTGAGGACCCGCCAGTACTCAAACTGCGTTCTGCGCGCCAGGCCATTTGCTTTTTTGGCAATCATAAAACGGGCAATCCCATAATCAACTTGCATGGTAAACCTCCCTGGTTTAGTTAAAACAACGCCGCTTACTCATGCAGATTTTACTTTATAAACAAACAAAATCTTTTTTATTGCAGATAAATACGCAGCGGGCAGGGACCGGGGACAACCAGGGAGTTGCCTTACACAGAGTGGTCTGCCAACAAGGGAAGCGAAGCTATGCCCATCAAACAGCTACGCCCCGGCCTTGGGCCTGCCGGGGCTTGAACAAATTATACCACGGAATTTGAAAAAACGTAGTCTGACTCGGTGTATTTACGACTCGCTTGCTTCTACACTACAGAAAACATCGGGGAGGAGGCAAGGTCTTGGCCGAGTCACTCAGAATCCGCTTTGGGCGGCGAGTCAAACAGTTGCGCAAGCGCCGGGGGATGACCCAAGAAGTGTTCGCCGAGGCACTTGACCTTTCGGTGGATTTTGTCGGCCTGGTGGAACGCGGGATCAATGCGCCGTCGTTTGAAAACATAGAGAAGATAGCTGTGGTCCTGGGAGTGGAAATCTACGAGCTGTTTATTACGCCCGAGCCGCCAGCCTGAAGTGGCGGCCGGTCTGGCAATCCGGGGACCCGGCGCCCCTGGGCAGTTCCCGCCCGGCTCCCGGTGGCGCGGGTAGTGCAATCAGGGCCAGTCACCCCCGCCGCTCCCCCGGCTGCGAGCGGCCGCCAGCGAGATACCCGTCCGGGACGCCGGCCGCCGCCGGCCGGCGTTGTGCCGGCCGGGTGTGGCGCTGCGCAATCCGCGCGTTTCTAACCGCCAGCGCGCTGGCCGGGCGGCTGCCCACCCATACCACCAATTG
>CAYTGR010000029.1:0-59742 GCA_964437445.1 uncultured Anaerolineales bacterium
TTTTGCAGCGGATGAAGGGGAAGTAAGACGGGAAACGTGAAGCGTGAAACGTGAGACGTGAAGCGTGAGACGTGAAGCGTGAAACGTGACCGGAAACTCTCAACTTGAACTTTGCATGGCGCATGATGGAGGAACCTATGATTGACATTGAGAAAGCAAATCTGGAAACGGTGACGCGGATGATGGATTCACATCCGGTTTTGGTGGGGGTAGCGCCGGCGCGGGAGGTGATCCCCGGGATGCGCGAGGATCTGTTCCTGCACGCCGGGCCGCCGATCACCTGGGAGCGGATGGCCGGCCCGGTGCGGGGCGCGGTCATCGGCGCGCTGATTTTTGAGGGCAAGGCCAAAGATGCGGCCGAAGCTGAGGCTATCGCGGCCAGTGGCGCGATCCATTTCGCTCCCTGCCACCATTACAAGTCAGTCGGCCCCATGGCTGGCCTGATGTCGGCCTCTATGATGGTCTATGTGGTGGAGGATAAGACTTTCGGCGGCTATACCTTCTCCGGCCTGAACGAGGGCTATGGCAAGGTGCTGCGTTATGGCGCCTACAGCGAGGATGTTATCGCCAAGCTGCGCTGGATGAACGACGTGATGGGCCCCGTGCTGGATGCCGCAATCAAAATGGCTGGCGGCGTGGACATCCGCGCCTTGCTCGGCGAGGCCTTGCATATGGGCGATGAGGGGCACAACCGCAACAAGGCCGGCTCTATTCTCTTTCTCAAGGCGTTGGCGCCCTTCATTGTGAAGGTAGCTCCCAGCCCTGATGTTGCCTCCGATATCCTCCGCTTTATCGGCGACACGGCGCTGAGCGTCCTCAACCCGGTCATGGCGGCCTGCAAGGCGATGGCCGACGCCGGGCATGGGATTGAAGGCAGCACCATCGTCACCACGATGGCGCGCAACGGCACCGAGTTCGGCATCCGCGTCAGCGGGCTGGGCGACCAGTGGTTCACCGCGCCGGCGCCCAAAGTAGATGCGCTCTACTTCCCCGGTTTCACCGCCGACGATGCCGGGCTGGACCTGGGCGACAGCACTATCACCGAGACGGCCGGCATCGGTGGCTTTGCGATGGCCGCGGCCCCGGCGATTGTCACTTTCGTCAGCGGCACGCCCAAGATGGCGATGGACACGACGCTGGAGATGTATGAGATCACCTATGCCAAGCACAAGTTCTTCACCATCCCGGCGCTGGGCTTTGAAGGCACCCCGACCGGTATTGATATTCGCAAGGTGGTGGAGAAAGGGATCGCGCCGCGCGTCAACACCGGCGTGGCGCACAAGGATGCCGGCGTCGGGCAGGTCGGTGCAGGGCTGGTCCGCCCGCCGATGAGCCTCTTTGAGGATGCGTTGGTGGCTTTCGCGGAGAAGTACGGCTTCTAAAATCAAACGTGAAGCGTGAAGCGTGAAACGTGAAGCGTGAAACGTGAAACGTGAAACGTGCGACCTTCACGTTTTACGTTTCACGCCACTCAGTGTTAAACATAAGGTATTGAGGAGGTATATCTGATGGAGCGTGAAGCGTTTATCAAGATGCTGGCTTCGGCCAGGATGTATGATTTGACCCAGGGGTGCAGCATTTTTACGCCGCCGTGGCCGGGGGAGAAGTCGCTGGAGGTCCATTTCTTTAAGCGCGTGACCGGCGCGTATGGCGGTGGGCAGGGCGCGAACGGCCAGATCCTCAACTGGAGCAATACCGTCGGCACGCACCTGGTTGGCGAGCGAGCTTTTCATTCCGGCGGGCGGGCGATTGCCGACATCCCGCTCAAAGATCTCTGCGGCCCCGGTGTCGTGGTGGATATCTCCGACCTGGTCTCTGATTACGGCATCTACACGCCGGAAATGATCATGAGCCGCGCCGATGTCCGCCCGGGCGACATCCTTATCATCAACACCGGATACCACCGCTATTCCTGGGATCAGCCCGATGTTTTCAACCCGCAGGCGCAGGGGGGGGTGGAATCCAAGGAATTTGGGTTCTACGTCCGCCATCCAGGGCCTTCCATGGATTTCTATAAGTGGGCGCTGGAGATGAAGCTCAAGGTCATCGGCGTGGATTGCGGTTGCGCCGAGCACCCGATGAACACCCCCATCCGCCGGATGCACGAGCGCGATTTCGCCCGCGCCGAGGCCCGGCTGCGCGCCGAGTACGGCAAGTCGTGGGACGAGATGTTCCCGCAGGACGAGTATTACGAGCTGACCCACATCACCATGCCGAACGCGCACCTGGTCTTTGTGGAGGCCATTGTCGGCGAGATTGACAAACTGAAGAACCAGCGGGCCTGGATTACGATCATGCCGATTCCTTTCGTGGAGACGGAGGCGGCCTGGGCGCGCGTGGCGGCCTATCAAGCGCCGGAGGGGATGGACAACGAGGCCTTCATCCAGACGATGGATGCCGCGCAAATCCTGGACCTGACCGTGCCCTTTAGCGTGCAGACGCCGCAGTGGCTCAACTACGTTCCGTTGAGCGTGACCTACACCAAGCGCGTCGGCGGGCAGTACTTCGGGATGGGGCGCAACGGTTCCATCTGCAATGCCAGCATCCACCTGGGGACGCACATGGACGGTGAGAAGCACTTCTACCCGGCGGGCCGCACTATCGGCGAAGTGCCGCTGGAAGAGTGGGTCGGTCCCGGCGTCATCGCCGACATCTCCGGTCTGGTGAGCAACTCCAGCGTCTATACGCCGGAGATGATCCAGAGTGTGGTGGATATCCGCCCCGGCGATATCCTGGTCATCAAGACGGGGTGGGCGCGCTTTGGCTGGAACAGCCCCGAATCCGACGAGTTCCGCTACATGGTCAAGCACCCGGGGCCGTCGCCCGATTTCGCCCGCTGGGCCGCCGAGATGCACATCAAGTGGATCGGGGTGGACGCGGTGAGCGCCGATCACCCGATGAACACCATCATGCGCATCTGGCACCCGAAGACTTTCGCCGAGGCCAATGCCAAGCTGATCCGCGACTTCGGCAAGGACTGGGATGAGATGTACCCGCTGGATGAATTCTATCAGGATATGCATCTCAACCTCTTCCCGAAGCGGATTGTCCACGCCGAGAACCTCTCCGGCGACATCCTCTGGGCGCCGAGCGGCCGCTACTACATCGGCTGCTACCTCCAGAAGGCGATGGAAGCCGAATCCATGTGGGGCCGGTTTGTGGCGATTAAGGAAGGGGAGTAGGAAAGAACGAAGTCATCAGGGAGTAAGGGAGGGGTGGTCCTTCCCTTACTCCCCCGGCGAGAGGTGGGTTGTGCCGCGCTTCAGCGCGGTCAGATAGATGGCGCTCAAGCGCCTCACGACGAACACGTTATTGACGCAAGGAGACAGGTATGAAGCCAGCGCCCTTTGAGTATTACGCGCCGACCAGTGTGGTTGAGGCGTTGGAAATCCTGGCGCAGCTGGGCTATGACGGCAAAATTCTGGCCGGCGGGCAAAGTTTGGTCCCGGCGATGAATTTCCGCATGGCCCAACCGGCTGCGTTGGTGGATTTGAACCACATCGCTGAACTGTTTTACGTCCGTCCGGCTGCTGACGGCGGCCTGCTGATCGGTACGATGACCCGCGATTCTGTGGTGGACCGCGATCCGCTGGTGCGGGAGCGTTTCCCATTGATCAACGAAGTGATGCCCCACATCGGCCATGTCCAGATCCGCAACCGGGGGACTTTTGGCGGGGCGTTGGCCCATGCCGACCCGGCCGGGCAACTGCCCATGCTCTCCCTGGCGCTCAACGCTCGTTGCCACATCCGCAGCCAGAAAGGGGAACGCTGGGTCCCGGCTACGGAGTTCTATCTGGGGCCGTTCACGCCGGCGGTGGAGCCGGATGAGATGCTGGTAGAGGTGGCTTTGCCGCCCCTGCCGCCCCATAGCGGCTGGAGCTATCAGCAGATGGCACGCCAGCATGGGGCGCAGGCCCTGGTGGGCGTGGCCGTGGTAGTGACGTTAGAGGAGCGGCAGCGGTGCCAAGCAGCGCGCATCGCGCTCTTGAGCGTGGGCGAGACGCCGTTCCTGGCCACCCGGGCGATGGCTCTCTTGCAGGGGCAGGCGCCGACCGCTGAGGCGATCCGGGCAGCCGCCGAGCAAGTGGCGACCGAAATTGATCCCGGCACCGACATCCATGCCACGGCCGAGTATCGCCGCCACGTGGCGGCCGTTCTGACGCGCCGGGCGCTCTCCATCGCCTTTGAGCGCGCGGCAGCGTGAGGAGGGGAGCCATGACCAAACTCTATCCCATCACCGTAACCGTCAACGGCGTCCGCTATGAGCGGGAAGTGGAAGCCCGGCTCATGCTGAGCGATTTCATCCGCCACACCTTAGGGCTGACCGGCACCCATGTGGGCTGCGAACACGGCGTCTGCGGGACCTGCACCATCCTGTTTGATGGTGTGCCGATGCGTTCCTGCCTCATCTTTGCGGTGCAGGCCAACGGCCATGAGATCCGCACGGTAGAGAGCCTGGGCACCCCGGAAAAGATGCATCCTTTGCAGGAGGCGTTCCAGGAGGCCCATGCCGTTCAGTGCGGCTTCTGCACGCCCGGCATGTTGATGTCGCTGGTGCCTTTTGTGGAAAGCGCGGTCAAGCCGACCGACGAGGAAATCCGCGAGGCGGTCTCCGGCAACCTGTGCCGCTGCACCGGCTACCAGAACATCATGAAGGCCGTGCGGATGGCGACCGAGAAAATCGCGGAGGTGAAGTCATGACCCCGAAATACTTGGGTCAGCCCATCAAACGGAAAGAGGATCCCCGGCTGTTGACTGGGCGGGCGTTCTTTGTGGATGACGTGGAGTTGCCGGGGATGCTGCACGCGGCGTTCCTGCGGAGCGATTACGCGCACGCGCGGGTGCTGCGCATTGATGTCTCGGCGGCGCGCGCGCGCCCTGGCGTGGTGATGGTGATCACCGCCGAGGACCTGGGCGACGCCTGGGCTCCGGGGCCGCTGGCGGTCCCACCGCCGTTCGCGATCAAGGGGGCCGTCTTCAACCAGCGGACCCAGATCCCCATCGTCAAGGATAAGATCCGGCAGGCGGGCGAGGTGCTGGCTTGCGTCATCGCCGAGAGCCGCTACATCGCCGAGGATGCTTTGGCCGACATCGTGGTAGATGTGGAACCGCTGCCGGTCGTTACCGATCTGGAGAAGGCGCTGGAGCCAGGCGCGCCGCTGCTCTACGAGGAGCTGGGCACCAACCTGGCGGCCAATGTCAAACAGGAACGCGGTAATTACGCGGCGGCGCGCGCGCAGGCCGATGTGGTCATCAAGCGGCGCATCCTGATTGACCGGGGGGCCTCCGGCGCGCTGGAGAATCGGGGCCTCGTGGTCAGCTGGGACCCGAAGGCGCAGTTCCTCACCGTCTGGGCCAACACGCAGGCGCCCATCCCGATGCGCAATGTCATGGCGGCGCGCCTGGGGCTCTCCGAAAGCCAGGTGCGGGTGATCACACCCTTCATCGGCGGTGGCTTTGGTCCCAAAATCATGATCTCGCAACCCGATGAGGTCTTGCTGACCTGGGCCACGATGCGCCTGGGGCGGCCCATTAAGTGGATTGAGGATCGGCAGGAGAACTTCTTTGCCACCACCTCCGAGCGCGACCAGGTCCACGATGTGGAACTGGCATTGACCCGCGAGGGCCGGATTTTGGGGATGAGCGACATCTTCTATCACGACACCGGCGCGTATGATCCCTATGGGATGACGGTGCCGCTCAACACGCAGACTCACACGATGGGACCGTATGCTATCCCCAACTTCTACACTCAAGTCATCATGGTCTTCACGAACAAGATGATTGTCACGCCGGTGCGCGGCGCGGGCCGGCCGGAAGGGGTCTTCATCATGGAGCGGATGATGGACGCGGCGGCCAAAGAGCTGGGCATAGACCCGGCCGAGCTCCGGCGGCGCAACATGATCCAACCGGACCAGTTCCCCTATGCCACCGGCATCATCGGGCAGGACTTTGTGGAGAACATCTTAGACAGCGGAAACTATCCGGCCACGTTGACCAAAGCACTGGAGATGATCGGCTATGAGCAGTTCATCAAGGAAGAGCAGCCGCGCCTCCGTGCCCAGGGCAAGCACGTGGGGATCGGCGTGGCCTGTTTCCTGGAAGGTACGGCCGTCGGCCCGTATGAGGGCGCGCGCGTCACGGTGGGCGCCAGCGGCAAAGTGACGGTGGCGACCGGGATCAGCACCCAGGGGCAGGGCCACTTCACGGTTTACGCGCAGGTGGTGGCCGATTACCTGGGGGTAGACATTAACGATGTGACCGTCATCACCGGCGACACCGGCGTCTTTTACTGGGGCGCAGGAACCTTCGCCAGCCGGGGTTCGGCGCTGGTGAGCAGTGCGGTGCGCGAGGCGGCGCTCAAAGTGCGCGCCAAGATTCTCGCCACGGCCAGCAAGGCGCTGGAGACGCCGGAGGAAGAGCTGGAGCTGACCGATGGCGTTGTGCGGGTGGCGGACATCCCCGACAAGTGCGTCACGCTGGGGCAGCTGGCAATGTTAGCCAACCCGACGCGCGGTACCATCCCGCCGGGCATGGAGCCGGGGCTGGAGGCGGTGGGCTACTACGCCCCGCCGCACGGTGCGACCGGGGCCGGCACCGTCGCCATGATTGTAGAAGTGGACCCCGAACTTTTCACGGTGCAGATCAAACGCTTTGTAATCGTCCACGACTGTGGGGTGGTGATCAACCCATTGTTGTTGGAAGGGCAGATCCATGGGGGCGTCTCCATGGGGATCGGCAATGCCTATCTGGAGCAGATTGTCTATGACGAGAACGGCCAGGTGCTCAACGCTTCGTTGATGGATTACCTGCTGCCCCGCGCCACCGATATGCCGGAGCAGGTGGAGATTGGGCATGTGGTCACGCCGTCGCCGCTTAACCCGTTGGGGATCAAGGGCGTCGGCGAGGCCGGGGCCATCCCGACACCGTCGGTCTTCATGCAGGCGGTGGAGAATGCGTTGGGGCAGGCCGGTTTGGAGATCAACGAAGCGCCGGTCCATCCCAGCCGCATCTTTGAACTGGTGCAGGCCGCCAGGGACAAATAAAGCCCGTAAAATGTGGCCGTGATCACGTTTTTGCTGTGAAATCTAAATTTTTGAGAGGGAGTTTTTTATCATGCGTATAGAGGGTGAGTATACATTTAGTGGCCCGCGCGAGCTGGTGTGGGAGATGCTCAACGATCCGCAAGTCCTGGCGGCCGCGCTGCCCGGTACGCAGCAATTGACCCAGGTGGCGGAGAACGAGTACGAAGGCGAGATGAACGTGCGGGTGGGTCCCGTCAGCGGCACGTTCACTGGTCGGCTGGTGGTTTCCGATGCCACGCCGCCGGAGCGCTGCACGCTGACGGTGGATGGTCGCGGCGCCCCCGGCTTCCTGAAGGGCTCCGGTTTGGTCAACCTGATTGCGCAGGAAGACGGCACCACGCTCATGAAATATGAGGGGGAAGTGCAGGTTGGCGGCAAACTGGCGGGGGTGGGCCAGCGGATGTTGGATTCGGTCAGCAAGAGTATGCTCCGCCAGGGGTTGGATACGATGAATGAGGCACTCAAGGCGCGGGTGGCAGCGCAGGAGACCGGGCAGGCCGTGGCATACACGCCGCCGACGGAAGCCGAGTTTGCTCAGGGCGTGGCTAAGGATATGGCCGGCAAGTTGACCAGCATTGCGGAGGTGCGGATGATTTTATACGTCGTCCCCGTCGCGCTGGTCTTGCTGCTCATCAGCGCCATTTTGTCGCGGTGTGGCGGCGGTTAGTGAACTGGCCAGAGAGCATGCCGGGTAGTTTTATTGCGGCGTGCTCTCTGGTTTTTGGGGGAGCACTGTGTTAATGCTAAGGAAGGAGGTGACTTATTGATTTATTCTTTCACAGGGGAAGTTATGCGGCGGTTGTCTTTTTCCTTTGTTGTTGATCTGTTGTTAATCTAAGTTAATCTACATTGAGTGACACAGGGAGGGAAGTTCAAATGGCTGTTGCTGCTTCCAAGCAAAAGTTGATCGGGTATTTGCCCAATGACGTACCGCCCTTTGGGCAAATGCTGCTGCTGGGCTTCCAACACGTCCTGACGATGTTCCCGGCTACCGTGCTGTGCGCAATGCTCATGGGCTTCAACGTGAGCACCGTGTTGACCATCACGGGTTTGGGGACCATCGTTGCCCTGATCGGCTCTAAGCTGAGCATCGGGACCTACATCCCCCTGTACTATGGTTCCAGCTTCAGCTACATCGCCGCCGTGACTGCCATCACCAAGGCGCAGTTCGGCGTGGTCGCTGATGATCACTTGCTGTCGGTGGTTCAGGCCGGTTTTGTGGCTACCGGTATCATCAACATTCTGGCCGGCCTGCTCATCCGGATCGCGGGGGGCAAAGAGGCCATTGACAAGGTCCTGCCGCCCGTGGTCACCGGTTCGGTGGCCTGCACCATCGGTATTGGTCTGGGCGCGGCGGCCCTGAACAATGCCACCGGTTATCTGGTTAACAGCGGCGGCATTGGCAGCTGGTGGCTGGTCTCCATGGTTACCCTGGTCGCCACCATTGCCCTCTCGGTCTACCTGCAGGGCAAGGGCTTCATCGGCATGTTGCCGATCTTGTTAGGGGCCATTGTAGGGTATATTTTTGCCTTCCTGGTCGATCTGATCACCGGCAAAGTCGGTTCACCGGACGGGTTGATCGTCTATTCCGCTTTCGGCCAATCGGCGTGGATCCGTGCTCCGCACATCACTTTCCCGGTCTTCAATGATCCGTTGACCGTTACGGTGCTGGTGGGCGTTGGCATCATGTGTATTGCGACCATCCCGGAATCCACGGCGCACCTGTATCAGATCAGCCTGTACGTGGATCACCTGGCCGAGGAGAAGGGCGTGGCGAAGCTGGGCCTGAGCAAGTACATCGGCCTCAACCTGATGCTGGACGGCCTGGATGACCTGATCAACGGTATCTTCGGCAGCACCGCCGGCACCAACTACGGCGAGAACAACTCGCTGATGGTGATCACCCGCAACTACTCCGGCCCGGTGTTGATGACCGCTGGCGCGATCGCGTTCATCATGGGCTTCATTGGCCCGCTGGCTGATGTCGTGAGCTCCATGCCGACGGCGGTCAGTGGTGGCCTTTCCATCTACCTGTTCGGTGTCATTGGCATGCAAGGTATTGCGTTGATGATGGCCGAAAAGGTCAATCTGTTTGACCCCAAGCAGCTGGCGATTGGCGCGACCATCCTGATCGTCGGCATCGGTGGTAACATCGGCTATCCTAACGGCTTCCTGCCCTTCCCCTACCTCAAGGGGATCTTCCCGGGTGGGCTGCCGTCCATCGCCACCGGCGCGGTTTTGGGCATCCTGCTCAACCTGCTCTTCGTCGTCTTCAAGCCCGCTGTGGAGCGCGAAAACGTGTTGAACCAGTAGCCGTTGATTTCCCCGTTGAGGGGAGCAGCGCGCCACTCTTAACCAGATTTTGGCGGATAGGTGACTGTCCGCCAAAATCTTGTTTTTACAATAGAGAATTCCCCATGAACTGGCGTTCACCAGCCGGGGGATGAAAATGTGAGCAGTGAGCGGTGAGCAGGAAACAGGCACTTCTACCGGCTGCCCTCTGCTCACTACTTAACTGGTTTCTATTTTTAGAGGAGGTCCACCGGGCCTGACATTTGCCGCCAGCCTGTTTTGGTATATAACTTCTCCACGCGATGGTGATCCTGGGGCGGTTGGGGGGCTGGTTGCCTTGCTCCGGTCTGGTGCAGCCCGGTCACAGCGCAGGACAAGCACGAGGAGGAGGCGGAAAATGGCAGATTTCAGCGGCAAAGTGGTGCTGGTAACGGGAGCGGCCGGCAATCTGGGCAGTGCTGTCGCTCAGGCTTTCCGGGCGTCCGGGGCCGCGCTGGCCCTGGTGGATCGTAGTGCGGAGCCGTTTGCGGCGCTTTTCCCGGAGTGGCGGAAGACCGGGCGTCTTTTCTTTCTGACGGCCGATCTGACCGACATGGATTCCACGGAGGCGATGGTGCAGTCGGTCGTGGATCATTTTGGGCGGTTGGACGTGCTGGCCAACACGGTGGGCGGTTATCGGGCCGGCACCACCGTGCCCGAGACGCCCCTGGCCGAGTGGAACTTCATGTTCACGCTCAACGCGCGCACTGCCTTCAATCTTAGCCGGGCAGTGATCCCGGTGATGTTGCACCAGGGCTACGGCAAGGTGATCCATACGGCGGCCAAGGGCGGGTTGCAGGGGACGGCACGGGCAGCGGGCTACGCGGCCTCCAAAGCGGCGGTGATCCGGTTGACCGAGAGCCTCGCCGATGAGGTGCGCGGGATGGGGATTAACGTCAACTGCGTCATGCCCAGCACGATTGATACGCCCCAGAATCGCGAGGCGATGCCCAAAGCTGATTTCACCCATTGGGTCAAGCCGGAAGCCATCGCTGAGGTCTTCCTGTTCCTGGCTTCGGACGCGGCCAGTGCCATCCACGGGGCGGCCATCCCGGTCTATGGGACGCACTAACGCCGGCCCAATGGTAAGGATTGTGTCATAAAAACACCTGGTTCCGGCTCGTCGCCGCAGATATTCTGGTTATGTGAGGTTGACCCGTGAACCGACATTATCCGCAGGCCCCAATTTTTGCCGTGTCGGCGCTGCTTGTGGTGGAAGGACGGGTGCTGGTCGCGCTGCGGCTCAATCCGCCGCGGGCCGGCCAGTGGAGCGTCCCGGGCGGAGTGCAGGAATTAGGCGAGACAGTCACCGACGCCATCTGCCGCGAAGTGCGCGAAGAGACCGGGCTGGAGGTGGAGCCCGGACCGTTGCTGGACCTGGCTGATTTGCTCCTGCGCGATGCTGCGGGCCGCGTGGAATATCATTATGTGATCGCTTACTACCTGGCGCGGCCGACCGGAGGCCAGTTGGCCCCTGGTGACGACGTGGGCGAAGTGCGCTGGGTCCTGCCTGACGAGGCGGTCGCGTTGGGGTTGCCACGCCGACTGTTAAGATTGATCCGCCAGGCGATTATGGTTGCTGCTGAACCGGGGCCGCTTAAACAAATTGTTGAACCGTAACCATTCCGTAACTTAGAGATCGGTTCTCAAGTGGGTTTTGTGGTATAATTTGGGTATGTAAACCATTGCGTTGAGGTAAGCATGGGTACCAAGATCCTGTACATTGAAGACAATCCCGAAAACCGCCTGTTAGTGAACCGCATCCTGCGTGCGGAAGGTTACATTGTGCTGGAAGCGGCCGATGGACCCACCGGCCAGGCAATGGCACTCCGGGAGAAGCCCGACTTGATCCTGATGGATATGAATCTACCCGACATTGACGGCTATGAGATGACCCGGCGGATGCGAGCCATTCCTGAGCTCAGCCACGTGCCCATCATTGCCATGACCGCCAATGTGATGCACGGTGACCGCGAAAAGACCTTAGAAGCCGGTTGTGATGGCTACATTGCCAAACCCATTGATGTAGACCTGTTGCCGGTGCAAATTCAGAAGTATCTGACGGCCAAGCGACGAGGTTGAACGATGAACAAGGCAATGGTCTGGCAGCCGAAATCCCCGGCCGAGGCGACGATCCTCATTGTGGAGGATAACCCCAATAACTTTCTTTTGATGACCCGCCTGTTGGCGTTCCTGGGGGTCAAAAAATGTGAGTGGAAGGCTTCGGGTTGGCAGGTGCTGGAGTTTGCCGAAACACTGGGCGAAGTGGACCTGATTTTGATGGACCTTTTCCTGCCGGATGCTGACGGCTATCAATCTTTGGAGGTCTTCAGAGCCGATCCCCGTTTTGCCCAGGTGCCAATCGTGGCAGTGACGGCTCATGTGAGCCAGGAAAGTCTTTCCAGGGCGCGCAAGGCCGGTTTCAACGGCTTTATCGGTAAGCCTCTGGACCCCGACCGCTTCCCGGAGCAAGTGCGGCGCATCTTGCAAGGGGAGGAGGTATGGGAGCCAGCGTAGGGGATACTGTCCCGCCCGGCGTGCCGCGAACCATTCCCAAGACTGGGATGCGGGGAGGACTGGGCCGCACTCTTTTGAGCGCCTTTTTGGTGCTGACGATTTTACCGTTGGCTTTGGTGGGTTGGTACGCCGTGCATCAGAACCGGCGTAACTCATTACAGGAAATGGAGAGCAGACTCCGGGCGGTGGCAGCCTTGAAAGCACAACAGCTGCGACAATGGGTGGAAGACCGCCAAACTTTATGGTTGGTTACGATGGCGCCGGAGCAATTGAACGAGTGTTCCGAGATTTCCTCTTGGTGGCAGGCGCGGGGGCGGCAGGTTCCAGAGGTTTTAGGGGTAACCGTGCAGGATAGAGCCGCGCGGTCAACCTGTACTGTGGGAACCTGCTTTGCGGCGGAGGCCACCTCAGCCCTCGCGTTTTCTTCCCCTGACACGCTCTTGTTGGCGCTGACCTACCCGGAGCGCCAGGTGACGGTTTGTCTACAACCGGCGGTATTGGCACAGTTCTTTGCGGCGCAAACGGTGTTGGATTCCAGTGGGGTGATTTATCTGGTGCAGGGAGATCAGGTCTGGCCGGGCGGTGAGCTCGGCTCCAGCGTTGCCCTCACAGCGTTGCAGGCGGGTCGCTCCGGCACAGCTTTCTACGTCAACCATCGCGGGGTCTCGGTCGTCGGGGCCTATGAATTTCTGCCCGATTTGGGGGTGGGGGTGCTGGTGGAGCAGGAGCCAACCGACACCTTGAATTCCAGCGACGGCATCGCGGCCACCTTCATCGTCATCATTCTGGGCGTAGTCCTGGCGACGACCGCGATTTCGGCCGTCGTCATCCGGCAGATCACCCGGCCGGTGATCCGGTTGACCGAGTCGGCGCTGGCGATGGCTGAGGGCAATCTGGAGCAGCACGTGCCGGTGACCTCCCGGGATGAAATCGGTATCCTCACCTATGTTTTCAACGAAATGGCCACCGATTTGAAATCGCTTTACGACGATCTGGAAGCGAAGGTGGTGGAACGCACCCGGATGCTCCAACAGGCTAACTATCAAATTCAACGCCGCGTGCTCCACTTGCAGGCCAGCTCCGAGGTCAGCCAGGCGATCACCTCGGTGCGCGATCCGGGGCTGCTGCTCAACCAGGTTGCCGAATTGATCCGCAGAAGCTTTGCCTACGCTTCGGTCGCGGTGTACCTGACTGAGCCGGGGGGCGGTGAGGCCCGGCTCCGCGCCGTTAGCCCGGATGGCGGTGTGGCGTGGCCCCCGCGGGTCCACGCCGGCGAGGGGTCGGTGGTGGAGCGGGCGTTGCGCAAGGGCATCATTCAAGTGGAGAGCCGTGAAACTACTGAGGAAGTGGAGTGGCATCGGCGCACGCTGGAGTGGATTGTGGTGCCCCTGCGGATGGAAGAGCGGTGCCTGGGGGTCTTGGCTGTGCTCAGTATGGAGCGCGAGGGGCTACAACAAGATGATCTCCAGGTGCTGGAACATCTGGCCAACCAGGTCGCGATCGCGCTGGAAAACGCCCGGGCTTACGAGCGAGAGCGCCAGGCCACCCGTCACCTTGAGGAGGCCGAGCGCTTCAAGGCCCGTTTCCTGACCAACATGTCCCATGATCTGCGCGAGCCTTTGAATACGGTGATCGGTTTTTCCCGTTTGATACTCAAAGGGTTGGATGGGCCGCTACAGGAATTGCAACGGGACGATTTGCAGCGTGTTTACGACAACAGCCAGCGATTGTTAGCCCTGATCAACGACATGCTGGATATTTCGCAGATTCAGGCCGGGTTGATGGAATTAAAGCTGGAGACAGTGAATCTGCGCGAGGTGATTGAGAGTGTGTTGCCAACGGCGGGGGCCTTGGTGCGCGGTAAGGAGATCGTGCTGGCGCAGGAGATTGCCCCGGCGCTACCGGTTGTGCAGGTTGACGTGGCGCGGATCCGGCAGGTGCTGGTGCGCTTGCTCACCAACGCGGCCAAGTTTACCGAGCGTGGTCAGATCACGCTGCGGGCCTGGGCCGATGAGGAGCAGGTCTACATCAGCGTGAGCGACACCGGGGTTGGCATTCCGCCGGCGGACCGTGAGCGGATTTTTATGCGTTTTGAGAAGAGTATCGGTTTGAACGGGGTGCGCTCTGAAGGGGCCGGTCTGGGACTGGCGTTGAGCAAAGAGTTTGTGGAGATGCACGGTGGGCGTATCTGGGTGGAAAGTGAGGTGGGCCAGGGCAGTACTTTCACTTTCTCCCTGCCACGCACCCAGGAGGCCAGGGCGCACGCCGAGGGGGGAGGAGGAAACCGTGAGTGAAGAACGGGCGCTGATCCGGCAGAATCTATCGGCCCAGGAACAGATCCGTCTGTGGCGGCAGCAGCTGGTGCGTAACCTGTTGCGGTTGTTCCTGGTCATCGGTATATTTGCGGTGGCCGTGGGCTCCTATAACGCAGTGACGCGCATGCAGCCGGCGCTGATTGGAATTTATGTAGTGGCTTACCTTCTGCTGGTGGTGGCCTATGGCTGGAAAAAAGCCCCGTATGAGTTTCAGGTCGGGGTGATTCTGGTCATCGCTTACGCTTTAGGCGTGGTAGATTTCGTCTTGTATGGCTGGGCAGAGGATGGCCGGGTTTTCCTGCTGAGTTTTGCCGTGCTGACGGCGATTTTCCTCGGGATGCGGGTGGGACTGGTAGCCTTGGGACTGATGGCCGTGACCTTGCTGGGCTTCAGTCTGGCCTATACCCAGGGTGTTCTGCCAGTCCCATGGGATAGGCTGAATGAGCTCTATGGATTTAGTACCTTGCTCAGCACAGCCGTGATTTTAACGTCGCTGGGGGTCTTGCTGGTTGTGGCTCAGAACTACCTGACGCCGCGCCTGCTGGAAGCGTTGGACCGCAGCGCAGCGCTGGCCCGGGAGTTGGAAGCTCAACAAAGTATCCTGGAGGATCGCGCCCAGGCTCTCCAGCAGGCCAACCTGGCTTTTCAGCGGCGGGCTATGTACCTGGAGGCGACGGCGCAGGTCGCCCAGGCCATCGCTACCATCTTTGACCAGGAGGCCCTCCTGCAGAAAATCGTGGACCTGGTCACCGAGTACTTTGGGTTCTATCATACTGGGATTTTCCTGGTGGATGAAACCGAAGAGTGGGCGGTGCTTCAGGCGGCCTCTTCCGCGGGCGGTAAGGAGATGTTGGCTGCCGGTCATCGGTTGTCTCGGGGAGAGGAGAGTATGGTCGGTTGGGTGGTGGAGCACCGGCAATCTCGCATTGCGTTGGACGTGGGTAAAGATGCCAGCCATTTCGTCAACCCTTACCTGCCGGCGACCCGCTCTGAGGTGGCTGTGCCGTTGCTGGTGGCCGGTCGTTTGCTCGGCGTGTTGGATGTCCAGAGCACTGAGGAAGCTGCCTTTGACCAGGATGACGTGCGGGTACTGGAATCCCTGGCCGGCCAAGTGGCGATTGCGTTGGAAAATGCCCGCCGCCTCAGTGAGGAGGCGGCCTTCCTGGAGGCCACCAGCCCCTTCTACCGCCTGACCCGCCGACTGGCAACGGCCCGCACGGCCCAACAGGTCTACGTTGCGATGTTGGAGACGGTCCGCGATTACAATCCGCAACGGGCGGTGGTGTTAGCCGTGGACCCGGACCAGAAGCGCCTTATTCCGGCCGCGGAATTGAGAGCCACGGAGGTTACTCTGGTCCAGGCGGAGACCGACGTCTCAGCCGCCATCGCTTGGCGGGGCCAGCTGTACCAGGTAGCCCTGACCCTCCAGCGGCCACTGCTGGTGGATGATTTGCTGAATGCACCGGCTGACCTGGGTGAAGGAGGGCGGGAAGCGCTCGTGCTCCTGGCTCAGAGCCTGGATGCGCACAGTGCGGCCCTGATTCCGTTGCAGGTGGAAACGCGGCCCCTGGCCCTGCTGCTAGTTTGCTATGAAATGGCGCATCGTTTTACTCCGGCCGAGGAGCGTTTCTATCAAACGATGATTGATGTGGCCGGTGTGGCGTTGGAAAGCGCGCGTCTTTACCAGGACACTCAGCGCCGGGCGGCCCGGGAGCGGGTAGCCCGCGAGGTGGCCGATAAATTGCGGCGCGCCACCAATATGGATGACCTTTTGCAGACGGCTGTCCAGGAGATACGCACAATGTTGGGCGCCAACGATACATTTGTACAGTTGGGCGTGCTCCCCGGAACGCTGGAAACGGGGCCGGAGCAAGAGTTAAACAAGGAAGAATCTCGTGGTCTATTGCCAGTTTAGCACGGAGCGGAGGCAGCCATGCCTGAAGACTCAACACCTGTAGCAGCTCAGCATTCTCCCGCGGAGCGCCGGCGCAGCGGCGCCTCAGGGACTGGTCAGCCTGCCATAAACTCGCGGGCCGTGCTGATCAGGCGGATGGCCGCGATCGGCATGGTCGCCCTGGCCCTGGCCGCCGGTTTGTATATTTTCACATTTTTGCGGACCGGGATCTGGCAGATTCTGGGCAATGTGGGGGCGTTAGCCCTGGGGTTTGCCTGTCTGGCGCTTGCGCGCCGCACGGCCCGGCGGGGTAATCTGGGCGGCGCCGGCCATTGGATGATGTGGGCTATCCTCTTTGCTTTTGGGGGCGGCGAGCTGCTCTGGAGCGGCACGACGGTTTATTTCACAACCGCCGTGATTTTGATGGCAGTTATCGTTGTGAGCACAATTCAGACGCCCCGGCGGGGCCTTTGGTTGGCCTCTGCTGCCTTTTATTTGCTTCTTTACACGGTTTTTGTTTTTCTGATCAACCGCTTTGAGCCGCTGCCCCGTTACGACATTACCCAATCACCTCTGTTAGGGCCGGTTATGCCCGTGATTGTGTTGTTGCTGTCGGTGGTGCTGGTCTGGCAGTTGATTCGCGCCTATCAGCGGATTGAAACGATCCGGGTGCGGCTGCTGGTGAGTCTGGTGCTGGTCGTGCTGTTGACCGTGGCTGCGATTGCGGTGGCGCTCTTTGTGATAGGCACCTCTAACGGTCGCCGGCAGGCTGTGGAGCAGCTGGAGTCGGTAACCCGCATGAAGGAGGCTGAAATCGGCCGCTGGGTAGAAGATATCCAGAGCGATCTGGATTCGGTGCTGAGCTCGAGCGATGTGATGCCCCGTGTCGTAACCGTGTTGCAGGCGGCTGAGCCTCTGGCCGTGGATCGGTACTGGGTGCGCGAGCAGCTCCAATGGGTGGTGAGACAGGCTACCCGGTTGGATGAGCTTTCGCTGGTGAACACCGAGGGCGAGGTGCTCGTCTCCTCCAACCCGGGCCGCGAGGGGGCGACCGAGCGTGACCGCGCTTATTTCAGATTGGGCCTGCAGGGGTTTTACCTGGAACCCCTGACCTATTTGCCCGGCCTGGAGGCGATTTCTGTGACAGCGTCGCGCCCCGTGTTGGGATCTGAAGGTAAGGTGGTGGGAGTTCTGGTGGGGCGGATAGCCCCCGACACGCTGAACGCGATTATGGGGCAGCAGGCCTGGCTGGGCCAGACGGGGGAGCTCTATCTGGTGGATCAGAACTCCATTGCACTGACCGCGCTACGTTTTGACCCGCGCCTGGGGCTGCCTTTGAACACGGAGGGGGTCCGGCAAGCGCTGGCGACCCGGACCAACGGGTCTGTGCTTTACAAAAACTACGCTGACGTGCAGGTGGTTGGGGTCTATCACTGGTTGTCCAACTTGCAGCTGGCCTTAGTGGCCGAACAGAGCCAGGCGGAGGCGCTGAGCCTGACCAATTCGCTCCTGGCAACCGTCGGCTTGATTGCTTTGGGGGCGTTGGTGATGGCGGTGCTGGCCTCAGTGTTCATTGCCCGCGACATCGCTGAGCCGTTGGCCGCGTTGACGGAGACCGCGACCCGGATCTCCTCGGGCGATCTGGCGTTGACGGCGCCGGCTGAGCGCCAGGACGAGATTGGCTTGCTGGCCCAGGCCTTCAATGTGATGACGGCCCAGCTGCGCAACCTGATTGCCACGCTGGAGCAGCGGGTAGCCGATCGCACCCGGAACCTCCAGGCGGCGGCCGAGGTGGGGCGCGCCACCACCGCCGTGCTGGACCCCGATCAACTCCTGCGCCAGGTGGTTGAGCTGGTGCAGGAGCGTTTTGACCTTTATTATGTCGGCCTCTTTTTGCTGGACCAGGAGCAGCGTTTTGCGGTGCTGCGGGCCGGCACGGGCGAGGCCGGACAACAGATGCTGGCGCGCGGCCACAAGTTGGCCCTTGGTGGCAGTTCCATGATTGGTCAATGCGTGGCCCGCAACGAAGCGCGGATTGCGTTGGATGTCGGCAAGGAAGCCGTGCGCTTTGACAATCCCGTGCTGCCGTTGACCCGTTCCGAGATGGCGTTGCCGTTGCGGGTGCGCGGGCAGGTGATCGGCGCGATGTCGGTGCAGAGTGTGCGGGCGGCCGCCTTTGACGAATCCGACATCGTGGTCATGCAGACGATGGCCGATCAGGTGGCGGTGGCCATTGATAATGCCCGGCTTTTTGCCGAAAGCCAGGCTACGTTGCGGGCGATGGAAGCGATCCAGCGCCGTTACCTGGGCGAAGCATGGACGCAATATACGCGCTCCCGTCCGGTCAGCGGCTACCGTCAGACTGAGACCGGGCTGACCCCCCTCGACAAGGCGCTGTTGCCGGAAGTCCGCCAGGCGGTGGCGGCCCAGCAGCCCTTGCTGGAGCAGGAGGCGGACGGCAAGACGATAGCCTTGACGGCCCCCATCGTTTTGCGGGGACAGCCGATTGGGGCGTTGGGCTTCAAGGGGGCCGGGGAGCAGTGGAGTGCCGACGATTTGATGCTGGCGGAGATGGTGGCTGAACAGCTGGCCCTGGCCGCCGACAACATCCGTCTGCTGGAAGAGACGCAGCGGCGGGCGGCCCAGGAACGGTTGGTCAGCGAAGTGACCGCCCGCGTCCGCGAATCGCTGGATGTGGAGGCCGTGCTCCAGACCGCAGCCGGCGAGCTGCGTCAGGCCCTCGGCCTGGAAGACGTGGTTGTGCGTCTGGCCATGCCGAAATCAGATGATGACTGAGTGGAATAACAGGAGAACCGGCCCCTGACGGTCAGGAGGGTGATGTGAACGGAACAACGAGAACGGGATTGGAAAACCTGGCCCTGCCCGGCGACGTGCAGATCTGGCGACGTCAGCTGGTCCGCAATATCCTGCGAGCCTTGGTTGTGGTGGGGGGGATGGCTTTGGTCGGTGCCTCTTACGATGCCTGGGTTTCCCAGCAGCTTTTTCAGATCCCCATTCTGGCTGGCCTGTATCTCTCGCTCCTGATCATAACGTTTGGGTCCAAAATACCTTATACCGTGCAGGCGGGTGCCTTGCTGGTGGTGTTTTATTTTCTGGGGGGCTTCACGCTCTATCTTAACGGTAAAGATGGCGTCGCGTTTTCCTTTTTATTGACTTTGCCCTTTTTCGCGGTGCTCTTTTTCTCGTGGCGGGTGGCGGTAGGGATTTTGGTCCTGGCTCTGGCGACCGTCATTGGTTTTGGCGGGGCCATCATGGCTGGTGTTTTGGTCATCCCTGTCTCAAACCCTCAAGCCATGAGCGAATGGATCAGCCGTGGCACCGTCTTTATCATGCTCAGCTCTTTGCTCATGCTGGCGCAGACCTACCTGTTCCGCCGCCTGACTGCTGCGCTTTCGGTGAGCCAGGACTTGACCCGTGCCCTGCAAGACGAGCGCCGCAAGCTGGAGACCCAGGTGACCGAGCGCACGGCCGATTTAACGCGCCGCACCCGTTATCTGGAAGCGATCACTCAAGTGGCCCAGGATGTAGTGACGATCCTGGATCTGCAGGAACTGCTCTCCCGGGTGACCGATCTGATCAGCGAGCGGTTGGGTTTCTATCATACGGCCATTTTCTTGTTGGACTCCACCGGGGCCTGGGCTGAGTTGCGGGCAGCCTCCGGCGTTGGGGGGCAGCGGTTGCTTACCCGCGGTTACCGTTTGCCGGTGGGGGAAGGGCTGGTCGGTACCGTGGCGGCGCAGGGGGTTTACCGTCTTGCCGCGGAGGTGGGAGCCTCTGAGCAATTTCAGCGCCGGGAGCTTGCTGACAGCCGGTCCGAAATTGCGTTACCGTTGCGCGCCCGTGGTGAGATCATTGGGGTGTTGGATGTACACAGCCGCGAATCGGACGCCTTCGGCGAGGAGGCCATTACCGCGCTGCAATCCCTGGCTGATCAGGTGGCCGTGGCGATCAGCAACGCGCGCCTCTTTGCCCAATTGCAGGAAAGCGTGACCGCTGAACGGCGTGCCTACGGTGAACTGAGTCGGACAGCCTGGCAAGAGCTGCTCCGGGCTGAATCTGAACCGGGCTTCCTCAGTCGTGAGACTGGCATCACCCCGGCTGGTGACCTTTGGCGGCCCGAAATGGCGGAGGCGCTGGCTAAAGGGGCGGTGGTCGCTAACGGCCCCACCGTGGCAGTCCCCATCAAAGTGCGCGATCAGGTCATCGGTGTGGTGGACGGGTGCAAACCCGGCGGCACGGGTGAATGGACTCCTGACGAGATTGCGCTGTTGCAGCTCATGACCGATCAATTGGGGGTAGCCCTGGAGAGCGCTCGCTTGTATCAAGACACGCAACGGCGCGCCGCGCAAGAGCAGGCCGTTGGCGCGGTGGCAGCCCAGTTACGAGCCTCCACCGACACCGATGCCATTCTCAGGACAGTCGCCCAGGAATTGGGGCAGCTGTTGGGAGCTTCCACGTTAGTGCACCTGCTGCCCGCAGCGGCGCAGGTAACCGATGAGGGTGGCGAGGGCGCGCCAGCTTGAGGCTGGGGGCGAACCTGGTAGGAGGGGACAAACGATGAGTCAAACAGCCATACCGGAAACAACAACCACCGTGCCAGAGGCAGTAGCACCTTACCATCCGCCCCGGGGTTTGACGGGTTTGCGGCTGGCCCGGGTGCCTCCATTTCTGGAGCTTTTCCCGGTGTTGGGGGTCGGCCTGATCTGGGTCTGTGTGGCGCTGGGCAGTGGCGAGTTGCAGACCTGGCCGTACCTGACCGCCAAGTATGGCGTGACCTTGGTGGGGTTGGCGCTACCGGCGACCCTCATACAATTTTGGGTCAATCAAGAAATTGGCCGGTACACGCTATTGACCGGAGAGGGCATTTGGGTAGGGTTCAGCCGGATTGGGCGGGGCTATGCGTTGTTCCTGGCCCTCAGCATGATCCTCAGTTGGATCTGGTTTGGTTCCTATGTCGCCAGTGGTAGCCTGGCCGTGGCTACTTTGACTAACATCCCGGCTGGTTGGACGGTTCAGCAACAGACGCTTTTTTGGGCTTATCTGGCCATCGCTGTGTTTGTACTCTTTCTGCTCTTTTCCCGCACCATGTACGGCGTGGTGCAGATCGGGGCTATTATCTTTCTGGCGGTGGCGCTCTCTGGCATGGTGCTCATGATTTTTCAGCCCCAGGTCATCCAGGTAGCCCCCGTTTTCCTGCGGGCCTTTTTTAACCCCTTGCAGGCCCGGCTGCCCGCCAATTTTGATCCGGCCGATTCAGCGCTCCTGGCGAACGCGGTGGCCTTTGCCGGTCTGGGGGGATTCTTCAACTTGATGTTTTCCTACTGGCTTAAAGAGATCGGGGCCGGTATGGCGGGCTATACCGAGCCCCTGCCTGGGCTGCGCGGGCGGCCACCGGCCGCCCAACCGGTTGTCGGTTACCGCTTCGCGGACACAGCCGATAACCAAAAACGCTATCGGGGCTGGTTTCGGGCCGTGCGGCTGGCCAATCTCCTTGCCATCGGGTTGGGGGTGGTGGGGATTTTGCTGCCTGCCTGGCTGTCGTGGAATTTGCAAGTGACCGCTGGCGGTTGGCGGGTGGCGATCGCGCAGGCTGAGTTCATGCGCTTCAGCTGGGGGCCAACCGGCGTGGCGATTTTCTTCGTCGCCGCGGCGGCTTATCTTCTGGACAACTGGCTCATTTTGGCAGACGGCTGGTCCCGCATGTTGGCCGATATCGTGCATACGCAGTTTGGCCGGGCACAGCGGTGGACCATGAGCCGCTGGTATTGCCTCTTTTTGGCGCTAGCGGTCATCGCGACCGTCATCACGGTTGCGGTGACCCAACCGGCCACCATGTTCACGCTGACGGCGGTGGCTCAGCTCTTTGGTTTTGCTCTGTTTTGCCCGGCGTTGATTTACCTGAACTATGTCTTGTTGCCGCGCCAGCTGCCTCGCTGGGCCCGTCCCCGGCTGCCCACACTTTTAATGATGGTGGTGGTAACCCTGATTTATTGGGGTGTGGCGGTCTGGTATCTGACCACCTTGCTGCCGGGCTGATAACAAGAGGCAGCAAAGGAGGTTTTTAATGCGTCTTCAATCCAAAATTATGGCGGCGGTGCTCCCCCTGCTGTTGGTCGTGGTAGTCATCATGACCGGCGTGGTGAATTATTATGCCCAGGTAGGAGGCGTCCGCCTGGCCGATATCATTTTGCAATTAGGGCTGGAGCAGGTGGATCAGGTCCTGAGCCAGGAATATGGGCGGTTAGCCGTCCGTGGCGAAACCGGCAATCCCGAAGCCGTGGCCGCTGCGCAAAAAACCGTGTTGCAACAATTCCAGCAGCTGCGTCTCCCGGCTCCGCTGTACCTTTTTGTGGTGGATGCCAAAGGTACGGTGCTCTATCATCCCAACACGGACTGGATAGGGCAGGATATCCAGCAGACTTCTTTGTGGGCCCAGTTGCAATCCCAATTGCCGAATTCAACCTTTACTGCCCTGAGCCTGACCAATACTACTGATCTGGTGCGTTACTATTACTTTGCCGGGTGGGGCTGGTATCTGGGCCTGACGGGCACGACGGCGTTTTTTCAGAGCGACATTTATCGGGGCATCAATACCTCAGTGTCAGTGGCTTTTATTGCCCTGGTCTTGGTGAGTGTGGCCCTCTACCTGTTGGCCCGGCAACTAACCCGCCCGTTATTGATGCTGGTGGATGGTGCAACGAAAATTGGGAGTGGCGAGCTGGAGTTTGAAATTGAAAAGATCTCGGCCGATGAGGCTGGCGTGCTGGTGGATGCTTTCAACCAGATGCGATTGCAACTGGTGAATGTGATCGGGAACCTGGAAGAGCGCGTTGCTGAACGGACTCAAGCGGTTGAGGACCGCTCGCTGATGCTGGAGCGGACGGCCCAATTGGCGCGCGATGTGGCGGCTATTCAGGACGTGCGGTTATTGCCGGAGCAGGCGGTCCATTTGATTGCTGAGCGGTTGGGCTTTTATCATGTGGGCCTTTTCCTGATCGATGCGGCGCGTGAGAATGCCATCCTGGCCGCGGCCTCCTCGGAGGGCGGGCAGCGTATGTTGGCGCGCGGCCATCGGCGGCGCATGGGGGAGGGCATCGTAGGGACGGTGGCCCAGACCGGGATGGCGCGCATTGCCCTGGACGTGGATGCCGATCAGGTCTGGGTGCGCAACCCTGACCTGCCGGAGACCCGCTCGGAGATGGCCTTGCCGCTCAAGGGACGCCAGCAGATCATCGGCGTGCTGGACGTGCAATCCGAGCAAGGGGCGGCTTTCAGTCAGGCCGACGTTGCTACCCTGCAAACGCTGGCCGAGCAGGTGGCGCTGGCACTGGAGAATGCCCGGCTGTTGGCAGAGAGCGAGCAGGCTCGCTTAGCGTTAGAGGCGGCCTATGGGCAGCAGGTAGTGGCCTACTGGCGTGAACAGGCGGCCCAACGGCCCCGGGCCTATCTCTACAACCGGGCGGTCGTGGAACCGATTTCGCCGGAGCGCGCTCAGGCGCTGCTGGCCGCACCGGCCGTCGGGCTGACCGGCCCTACGGTGCAGCCGGGTTATGATGGACGGCGGTTGATTGCGCCGTTGCGGCTGCGGGAACAGACGGTTGGCGCCATCGTGTTGCAGCGCACGCTGGAGCAGGCACCCTGGTCACCGCAGGAGCTGGCGGTCGTGGAGACGATCACCACCCAGGCCATGCAGGCGCTGGAGATCGCCCGCCTGCTGGAGGAGACGCGCGCCCGCGTGGCGCGCGAGCAGCTGTTGGGCCAGCTGAGCGAGGCCTTTTCCCGCTCGCTGGACGTGGAATCGGTGTTGCAGACGGCCGTGCGCGAATTGGGGCGTTTATTGGAAATGGATGAAGTGACCGCGCACATCGGCACTCCGCCGGAGGCATAAGATGGACCCTCGCAAAGAAAACCAGAATCCATCCTCAGAGGCGACCGGACCGCAGCGGCTCGCTGAACTGGAATCGGCGGTGCTCGCTGCCCAGGTGCGCGCAGAACGGTACCGCCATTTGCTGGATAGCATTGACTCCCCGGTACTGGCGCTGGCTGCAGATCTGACCGTGCTGTATGCCAATGAGGCTTACGCCCACTTCATCGGGCAGCCTGGCCTGTCATTGGAGGGCCGTCTGTTGCCGGAGGTGGTACCGGAGTTCACGCAATCGCCCTCTTACGCTGCCTACCAGCGTGTCCTGGCGACCGGAGAAACGGCAGAAGTGGAAGAGACCGTGGGGGAGCACCTGATCCGGGGCCGGGTCTACCGCACGGCGGAAGGCCTCCTGGTGCTTGCGGAGGACGTGACGGCCCGGCAGGCCATGGAGGTTGAGCGGGAACGGCTGGTGGCCGAATTGCAGGACCGCACGGCTGAGTTGTCCGTGCTCAATGAGCTGGCTCGCGACCTGACCGTCGCCCATGGCGTGCGGGAGGTAGCGGAGCGGGTGTATTACCATGCTTCGCGCTTGATGGATACCACTAACTTTGGCATCGCTACTTACGACCCGATCGGCGACGAGATCACCTTCGTCTTGCAAGTGACCAGGGGGCAGATGTCTCCGCCGACGAATCAGTCGCGCCGGCGGGCCCGGCGTGGGCTGACCGAGTACGTGATTCATAGCCGGCAGCCGTTGTGGTTGCCGGACCGGGTGGCAGAGCGCCGGGCGGCCCTGGGACTGGAGGTATTCGGTACCAATGCTCAATGCTGGCTGGGGGTACCGCTCATTACCGGCGACCGGGTCCTGGGGGCGATCTTCGTCCAAAGTTACACCACCGAGCGGCTTTATAGCGAGCGCGAGCGCGAGCTTTTGCGGACTATCGCCGACCAGGCGGCTGTTGCTTTTGAAGGGGTGCGCTTTTTCCAGGAACGGGAGCGCCGTATTACGGAGCTGAGCATTCTCACCGAAGTGGGCCGGACGTTAGCCCTGGGGAGTTTGCGCGACCTCCCCGACAAAATCCTTGAGCAGGTCAGCCGCGTTTTTGATGTGGAGAACTTCTTCATTGCCTATTACGAAGAGGGCAGTCCTGATTGGGAACTGGTGCTGGATGTTGAGCACGGGGTCCGCCAGCCACTCAGCCGGTACCCATTAACAGCTGGCGTGACCGGCTATATTCTCCGCCACCGCCGTCCACTACTCTTTAGCACCTCCGCTCAGTTGCAGGCCTTTATGGATGAGCAGGGGATTGGCCGCATCGGCGAGGTGGCTAAATCCTGGTTGGGAGTTCCCCTGATGATGGGGGATCGGGTGCTGGGCGTGATGGGTGTGCAGAGCTATACCCAGGAATTTGTTTATAGTGAACAAGACCTGGCTTTGCTCTCCACCATTGGTAGCCAGCTGGCGGCCGTCTTGGAAAATGCCCGCCTGTTTCAGACCACGCAGCAGGCGTTGGCCCGGGCGCAGACCCTTTACCGGGCCAGCCGCTCACTCAATGCCTGGGAAGAACGGGGGACTTTTCTCCAGACGGTGACGAATGACATGGCCTCGGCGTTGAATGTAGATGGAGTCCTGGTTTTCACCCTGGATACTGAAAAACGGCAGGTTTTGGAGGTTGCCGGGGCCGGCCCGGCCATGGAGAAGCAGATGACCTATCGCCCCACCTACGATGAGCTGTGGGACGGGTTGACCGGTTGGGCCCTGCGTGAAAATCGGCCGGCCTTTGCGCCCAAAGGGATGCCCGATCCCCGTGAAAGCTCTGAGGCCCACCGGCGGCGACACGCACTGGGGTTGGGTAGCACGCTGGTAATACCGCTGGTTTACCAGGGGGAAAGTTTGGGGGTGCTGTTGGTAACCCGGCGGTTGGAACAGCCCGATTTCACCGCCGACGAGCAGGAGATGATGATTGCCCTGGGGACCCAAATGACCGCGGCTCTGGCTAATGTGCGCCTCCTTACCCGGACAAGAGCCGAGCGGGCGCAAGCGCAGACTCTCTACGATATCAGCCGCCGGTTAGCGGCTACCACAACGCAGGAAGAGATCATTCGGGTCGCGCTGGGGTCGGTAAATGCGTTGGGAGCGCAGCACGGCGACCTGCTCT
This sequence comes from uncultured Anaerolineales bacterium, assembly GCA_964437445.1. GTDB lineage: Bacteria > Chloroflexota > Anaerolineae > B4-G1 > SLSP01 > CAYTGR01. The sequence continues at coordinate 26,187 of CAYTGR010000029.1, forward strand.
TGCTCAATGTCCAGGGGAAACCGCTCTTTCATTCCACCATTCCAGAGCGAGCTGCTCTGACCCCGGAGGCGACCCAGGCATTGGTCCAACAACTGTTGACCACCGGCGTCCAGGCCTGGGTGCTGGCCGAGCGCCGGGCAGCCTTAGTGACCGACAGCGAGGCAGACAGCCGGTGGCTGAAATTGTCGGGCGCGCAAGAGACCGGGCCAGTGGTCCGTTCCGCCCTTTGTGTGCCGCTGTTTGAGCGCTCGGGCGCTATTGGGGGAATGTTGACCTGGGCTTATGCCCAACCGCAGGTCTTTAGTGCGAGCGAGGTGGCGCTGGCAGAGGAGATTGCCGCGCGCGTGACGGTCGCGCTGGAGAATGCCCGACTGCTGGAACAGGCGCAGCTCCACGGTCGCCGTGAGCAGCGGTTGCGTGAGATCACCGCGCGGGTGCGCGGTTCCATTGATCCTGATAGCATTGTCCGTACCGCCGTGCGCGAGCTGGGGACCGCGCTCGGACGCAAGGCTTTCGTGCACTTGGGCGAGGACGTCACGCCCCAGCCGTCCCCGGTGGAGCCGACCGCTCAGGATGCCGCTGAACCGGCTATCCAGGCAGAATAGCAACCCGTGTCGGGTCGGCAGAAAGGATCGCAAGGATGACGCCTAAAAAAGTGACCTCCATCCAGCCAGCACCGGAGAAAACCGAGCTGGAAATCCGCTTTATTCCGATTACCTGCGCGGCGCCGCTCTTGTATGCCCACAGCCATGGCCTTTTTGAGCGCAACGGCTTGCAGGTGAATCTAAAGCCGGCCTCGGGCTGGAGTGGCATCAAAGAGCTGATCGTCTACGAGCGGGTGGACGCGGTGCATATGCTCTCGCCCATGCCGCTGGCCTGTACCCTGGGCATTGATGGCAAACAGGAGCGCATCACGCTGGCGGGCATTCAGAACGTCAACGGGCAGGCGCTCACGCTGGCGCAGCGGTACGCAGGTCTGACCGATGTGCAGGAAATGAAAGGGTTTACTTTTGGCGTGCCGTACCGGTTCTCCATGCACTATTATCTGTTGGCCGATTTTCTGGCCAGCCAGGGCCTGGATCCCCTGCATGACGTGACGATCCAGGAGGTTGCGCCCCCCCGGCTGCCCTATTACCTGGAAAAGGGATGGGTAGACGGCTTTTTCTCGCCCGATCCCTACAATCAAATTGCAGTCAACCGGGGGATTGGATTTCTCTATCTCCTCTCCCGCGATCTCTGGCCGGGGCATCCTTGTTGTAGCTTTGCCTTACGCCAGGATTTCATTGAACGATACCCCCAGACCTATCAGGCGTTGCTGAAAAGCGTGCTGGAAGCGGAACTGGTGTTGCACCAGGCTGATGCTGAGCAGCGGCGGGCCATCGCGCGCGAGCTTGCCGCTCCCCAGTATCTTAACGTGGCCGACTCTCTGGCGGTGGAACAGGTACTCAGTGGCCATTTCCCCGATGGCCGGGGTAACGAGCAGGTCATCCCCGACCGGATTGATTTCATCCCCCATCCCTGGCCGGAATACGGTACCTGGATTCTCACCCAAATGCAACGCTGGGGACAACTGAAGCGACTGGTGGATTATCAGGCCGTGGTAGAGAGCGTTTTCTCCCAGGCGACCCACGCCACGGCAGCCGAGATCGGTTTTGTCGCCGAACCTGCCTCCCCGCCGCAGGTGGCTGCCCTGCTGGCCGACCCGCTGCCGGCCATGCGCCAGCAGCCGTTCAGCGCCTTCCAGGAAGAACCCATCTCGGCAGGCTATGAACTGCCTGAAGCAACGCGCCGCCGCTTGCAGCAGATCATGGAAGGGCTGGCCGACGTGATCGGCGGCGCGCCGGAGTTGCGCCTGCAAGTGACCGCCAGCGACGAGATCGGCCTGCTGGAGCAGATGCTCCGCGAGATGGTGCAGAACATGCACTTCACGCAACAGGCTCTGCTGGAGCGGAATGAGCGGCTGCAACAGTTGTTTGTTGAACACCAGCGCGCTGAGGAGGCTTTGCGCCAGAGCCAGGAGCGGTATCAGACGCTCTTTGAACACGCCCACGACGCGATTTTCATTGAAAATGAGCGTGACGAAATTGTGGAGGTCAACGCCCGCGCCTGCGAGCTGCTGGGCTACACCCGGGAGGAACTGCTGCGGATGCGCGTTCCTGACCTGCAGGCCCCTGAGGTGCGCGCTCAGGTCGGTACGGCTATTCGGACTGAGGTCCGGGAGTATACGGGTCAGACGTTTGAAGGGCTGGATCTGCACAAAGACGGCCGGCGCATCCCGGTGGAGATCAGCAACTCCCCCTTGGGGAATACAGGCCTGGTTGTTTCCATTGTCCGCGATATTACCGAGCGCAAGCGCGCTGAGCGGGAGCGGGAGGAGCTCTACCAACGCCGGGCTTACCAGGTCCAGGTGGGGGTGGAGATCGCCCAGGCCATTGCGGCGGCGGCCGACCTCAATCAGCTGTTCAGCCGGGTGGTCACGCTGGTCAAAGAGCGCTTTGGCTACTATCACGTTCAGATTTTCCGTTCTGAGCTGGCATTGAACGCCGTGGTGGTGGTGACCGGCTACGGGGAGCCTGGGCGGCAGCTGCTGGCGGCTGGCCACCGGCTGCCATTTGGCCGCGGGGTCGTCGGCACGGCGGCGGCGACCGGCCAGCCGGTCCTGGCTACTGATGTGACACAGGACCCTGACTGGCAGCCCAACCCCTACCTGCCGGCAACCCGTGGGGAGCTGGCAGTACCGATCAAATTCCAGGATCAGGTGTTGGGCATCCTGGATGTGCAGAGCGAACAGGCCGGGGCGCTCACGGCTGACGATCAGCTGCTGTTGGAGGGGTTGTGCGGACAGATTGCGGTGGCAATTGCGAATACCCGGCTGCGGCAGGAGATGGAAGAGCGGTTGACTGAGTTGAACACCTTGTACCGGGCAATGAGCCGGGAAGGGTGGGCTGAATTTCGGGCCACTACGGCCTTGCCGGGCGGCTACCTGTACGATGGTACCACCCTTCAGCCGGCGACAGAGGAGGCCTTGCCAGCGCTGCAGGGGATCACCGGACCCACTGCCGCGCGCCTGGATTCCGGTCAGACAGTTACCGTGACCCCTCTGACCGTCCGGGGTGGGGAGGTGATTGGTACTTTAGGGGTCTATGACGACCCGCGCCAGCCGTTGACGCCTGAGGACCTGTTGCTGGTGGAGGAGGTCTCCGACCAGGTTGCCCTGGCGCTGGAGAATGCCCGGCTCCTGGCCCAGACGCAGCGCACGCTGGCCGAGACCGAGGCGCTCTACCAGGTCAGTGCTGACTTGAACAAAGTGCAGACCTACACCGACATTTTGAACGTGTTACGCACTCATACTTTGCTGGGTTGGGCAGACCTTAACGTCAGCCTGAATATTTTTGATCATCCCTGGGAAACGGGCCAGGCGCCCCCCTGGGTAGAAGTCGCCGCCCGTTGGAGCCGCCTGCCCGCCGAGCGGATAGCCAATCGGTATAACCTGGCCAGTTTTCCGGCGGCTCAATTGCTGCAACCGGACCAGCCGTTGATCATCAGCGATGTGGCGCGCGATCCCCGGCTGGACGAAGCCGCGCGCCACCTCTATCGGGATATTTTCATGGGCGCGGCGACCGTGTTTGTGCCGCTGGTGGTGGCCGGCCAGTGGATCGGGTACATCAACGCCATTTACAGCCAGGTCACCCCGTTCCCCGAAGCCGACGTCCGGCGGTTAATGGCAGTAGTGGGCCAGGCAGCCGTGGCGGTACAAGGTCTCCGGCAGTTTGAGCGGGTGCAAACCTCTCTGGCCGAGGCGGAGATGCTGTACGCGGCCAGCGCGCGCCTCAATGCGGCGCAAACGTACGATGAGGTCTTGACCGCGCTGCGCGAAAGCACCGTGCTGGAGCAAGCGGATCGGGCGGTGACCCTGGCGCTCTTCAACCGCCCCTGGGTCAAGCAAGACCGCCCGGAGTGGGTGGTGCCGATGGCCATCTGGCCCGTGGAGGCCGGCCCGTATCCCAGGCGCTTGCCGCTTCCGGCGGCCCCCGGGGTGCCGTCCCAGGCGCTGGAACTGCCGCTGTTGTTTTCTGACACTGCCACCGACCCCCGGCTGGATGATGACCACCGGGCGCGGCTGCTTGAGCAGTTTAAAGCCCGCAGCCTGCTGCTGGTACCGTTGATTGTAGGGGGTGAGCAGATTGGGATGGTGCAGGGGATGTTCAGCACGAGCGGCAGCTTCTCCGAGGCAGAGTTACGGCGTTTGAATGCCCTGGCCGGGCAGGCGGCGGTGGTTGTGCGGAGCCTGGAGCAGCGTGAACAGATGCAGCAGCGTGCCGCGCAGCTGGAGATGCTCTCCCGGCTGGAGCTGGCGCTCTCTCAAGCTAAAGATGAGGCCGAAATCCTGGCGGCTGTGGGCCAGGGCCTACCCGCTGACCCCCAGCTGACCATGGGGCTGTTTTATCTGGAGACTGAAACGGTGGGCGAGCAGGCTTTGGGCACGACCATGGCGATCTGGCAGGATGGGGCCCTGGCCACTGATTCCCCGCTGATCGGCCGGCCGATGGATTTGCGGGGGTTGACCACGGCTCAGTTCTGGTCGGAGGGCGTGGAAGAGGCCGTTTTCATCACAGACGTGGCGACCGATCCCTCCCTGGACGAGCCGACCCGGCAGACTTACCGCCAGATGGGGACCGGGGCCACTGCTCTGCTCCCCTTGTGGGCGGCGGGGCGCTGGCAGGGATTGGTCGCGCTGAGCTGGCCCCAGCCGCACGAATTTAGCGCAGATGAGCGCTTCATCCTCCAGCAGATATTGGACCCGCTATCGGCCCTGGTCGCCAGCCGCCGGGCCTTCGTGGCGCAGCAGCAGGCACGCACTGAACTGGAACGCCGGGCCGTGCAGCTCCAGACTGCCGCAGAGATTTCCCGTGCCGCTTCTTCCATCCTGAATCTGGAGGAGCTCTTACCTCAAGCGGTGGAGTTGATCCGGCAGCGCTTTGACCTGTACTATGCCGGGATTTTCCTGGTAGACGAGGCGGGACGTTGGGCTATCCTGCGCGCCGGTACCGGCGAAGCCGGCCGGATCATGCTGGCCCGTAACCACAAGTTGGAGGTCGGTGGGACCTCCATGATTGGCACTTGCGTCGCGCGCCGGGAGGCCCGGATCGCGTTGGATGTAGGGGCGGAGGCCGTTCGGTTTGACAACCCCGTTTTGCCCGAGACACGCTCGGAGATGGCGTTGCCGTTGATCAGTCAGGGGCAGGTCATTGGCGCGATGACGATTCAGGACCGGCGGCCGTCCGCTTTCGGCCCGGAGGACATCACCATTTTGCAGACCATGGCCGACCAGCTGGCCAATGCCATCCAAAACGCCCGGTTATTGCAAGAGGCTCAGCAGAGCTTGCGGCAGGTCCAGCTGGCGCTGGGTCGCACGACCCAGGAGTCCTGGCGGGCTTTCACCGCCGGGCAGATACGGGGATACCGCTACCGCGGGCTGGATGTGGAGACCGCCGCGACCACGACGCCGGAGGCCGAGCAGGCCTGGCGGCAGGGGCGGACTGTCGCGGTCCAGGTACCGGCTCCGAGCGGGGCCCAGAACGGCAGTGCCCCCAAGATCCGCTATGCGGTAGCCGTGCCGATCAAATATCGCGCTCAGGTCATCGGAGTACTCAACTTGCACTCAGAACGGGAATCTATCCCTCAGGAGATGATCACGCTGCTGGAAGCTATCGCCAACCGTTTGGCCATCGCGTTGGACAATGCCCGCTTGTTGGAGGAGACCCGCCAGCGGGTGGCGCGCGAGCAGGCCCTCAGCCAGATCACGGCGCGCTTTTCCCGCTCGCTGGATATGGAAGCGATGCTCCAGTCGGCCGTGCGCGAATTGGGGCAGCTGCCCCGGGTAGCCGAAGTGTCCATTCACCTGGGTGTTCCGGCCGCCACTGAAGCGGCGTCGCCCCCTGCTCCTGACCATGCTTCTGATGAGGAGGCACAGCCATGAATACTTTAGCAGGGCTTTTCTCCCTCCAGACCGGGGCTTGGTTGCTGATCCTGGGCCATATGGGACTGGCTTTCTACTTGCTCGCGCTCAATGCCCGGCGCAGAGCTAACCAGGCCGTGACTGTACTTCTTCTGTTGCAGGGCCTGAACGGGTTGATGTTGGAGCAGATGACGGATGCCAGATCCCTGGCGGTGGCCTTGTGGCCTATTCGGATCCTGGCTGCCATCATGCCGATCATCCCGGTGGTCATGACGTGGGTGACGTTGGTCTTGATCAAGCCGGAATGGTTGGCGGGCCGGTTCCGGTGGGTGGCGGCCCTGCTGGTGGTTTTGTGCCTGTTGCCCCTGCTGCTGACGTTCGTGGATGTGGGGCTCGGCGGTCGGTTCTGGTACACCGAGCCCGATCCGACGGTTTACCAGGGCGGTTATCTCAGTATGTCTCAGATTGCGCAGGGGACCCTCGCGCCTTTCATCCGCCTCGTTTGGCTGGGGGGAATGTGGCTGATCCCACCGGCCCTGGCGGGCTATGTGCTGCAACACGAGCGCACAGCCAGCCGGTTGATCCGGCATACCGCCTGGGTCCTGCTAATTGGGCAACTGGTCCTCATGATTTTGGAATGGTTACCCTATTTTTGGAAGGCGGGCTGGTTGAGCTATTTTGTTGCCGCCGGGTTGACGGCTCTCATCTATGGCTACATTTTCTTGTGGCAGGTAGCCGTTGGTGAAGTGTTCCAGCGGGGGCGTTTGCAGTACCGGCTGACCGGCTCCATTCTGGCGGTGACGATCCCGCTATTGATCGGATTGGGGGTTTTGTTATCCAACCGTGCGTCGGCTGTGCTGGAGCAGGCTGCTTTACAACATCTGGCTGATATTAACCAACGGGTGAGCGCGGAACTGAACGGCCGGCTGGACATGAATGCCCAGAGCTTGCACCAGCTGGCGACCTTACCCGAAATGATCAGTATGGACCCTGAACGCCAGCGCCCTGCTTTGCGGGCGATGCAACAGGTCAACCCTGATTTGGATTTCATCGCCGTTGTGGATCCTCTGGGGACGACGACGGTGCGCAGCGATGCCCAGACGGCTGCGAATTACAGCAACCGGGCCTGGTTTTTGAAGGCCCGGGCCGGCGTCTCTGTGGTGTTTGACCTGGAGACGCTGTCCACCGCGGGCGAGACGCTGCCGGCGTTAGTGATTGCTGTTCCCATCTGGCAGGACGATATTGTGGTGGGGGTGGTGATGGCTGCCACGAAACTTAGCGAGGTGGCCACGATTGCTCAGCTGGGTCAGGTGGGGGAGCAGGGGTACATCTACGTGGTAGATACTTATGGCCGGGCGATCATCCACCCGAACCCCCAATTTTCCTCCGTCTTGCAGGATTTGAGCAACGAGCTGCCGGTGGCCCGCCTGCTGGACGGACAACAGGGGATCCTCCCGCCTTTCAGTGAAGCGAACCAGATCTGGTTGGCCGATGTGGAGACTTTGAATAACGGTTGGGGCGTGGTGGTCCAACAGCCTCAAGCCGAGGCCTTAGCGGCGGTCAGCTCTTTCCAGGCTGTAGCTCGCCTGATCAATTTAGCGGGCGGAATATTGGTGTTGTTCCTCGCTGTGCTGACTGTGCGCCAGGCGTTACGCCCCATTGGGACCTTGACCCAGGCCGCGACCGAGGTCGCCAGCGGCGATTTGAGCCACTCCGCCCCGGTGCAGAGCGAGGACGAACTGGGCACTTTGACCAGGGTTTTCAACCGCATGGTCAGCCAGCTGCGCGGCCTCATCGGTAACCTGGAACAGCAGGTGGCCGAACGGACTCGCGCGGCTGAGTTTCGCGCTCGCCAGCTGCAGGCGGCGGCTGAAGTGGCCCGCGATGCCGCCACCGCGCGTGACTTGGACTCGCTCCTCAACCGGGCCGTCAACCTGGTCCGCAGCCGGTTCGGTTTCTATCACGCCGGCATTTTCCTGATGGATGAGCGCGGCGAGTACGCCATCCTGCGCGCAGCTACCGGTGAGGCCGGCCGCCAGCTTCTGGAGCAGGGGCACCGGCTGAAGGTGGGGGAGACCGGGATCGTGGGCTACGTGACGAAAAGCGGCCAATCGCGTATTGCGCTGGATGTGGGGGCCGACGCCACCCATTTCCGGAATCCCGCGCTGCCCGATACCCGTTCGGAGCTGGCTTTGCCGTTGCGGGTCGGTGACCGCATCATCGGCGCGCTGGATGTCCAGAGTACCGTGGAAGCGGCCTTCAGCGAGGATGATGTCACCGTGCTGCAGATCATGGCCGACCAGCTGGCGGTGGCGATTGAAAACATTCGCCTGGTGAGTGAGGCCCAGCGCGCCGTCCGTGAAGTGGAGGCGGTCTACGGGCGCTACACCCGCGAGTCCTGGGCGAAGTTCGCCGGCCAGACGACCTGGGGCTATCTTTACCGGGGCCTGGAGGTGGAGTCGGTGACGGCTCAGCCGCCGGAGGTGCGCGCGGCGCTGCTGCAGGGGCAATCGGTGCAGGTGAACGCGCAGCCGGGGCAACGCAGCACGTTAGCGGTGCCGATTCGGCTGCGGCGAGAAATCCTGGGAGTGCTCAACGTCCGCTTTGACGAGGACACTGTCCCGGTGGAGGCCGTCCCGCTGGTGGAGGAGCTGGCTAACCGTCTGGCCCTCTCCATGGAAAACGCCCGCCTGCTGGCGGAGAGCCAGGGCCGGGCGCTGCGAGAACGGCAGGTCAGCGAGATCACCGCGCGCGTCCGGGCTGAGGTGGAAGTAGAAGCACTGTTGGAGCGAGCGCTGCGGGAGTTGGGGCAGCTGTTGGACGCCCGCCAGGCCGCGGTGCAGATGGAGGTAGGGGAATGAGCGAGAGGCCACACCGTCCGCGTTGGCTGGAATGGCTGGTTGCCGTCCAGGGCGTGACCGATCCGGCTGAAGCCAGGCTGGCCGGGATCTTCAATGTCGCGTTGCTTTCTACTTTGCTGCTCGTTGGTGGTAGCTTTGCTGTCCTGGTAGCCATGTCGGGGCCGGTGACGCTCTCTCCGTCCCTGATCCTGGTGGTGTTTTTGATGGGTGTGGCCCTGGCCGCGTTGGTTGGCTTGTTATGGTTCAACAAACGAGGTTATTATCGCCGGATAGCCGGGTGGTACATCGGCGTTTTCTATACACTCATTTTGATTTCCAATATCATGTATGATGGCTTCCAGGCCTCTACCTGGGTCTTTCTGGTCTGGATTTTGACGCTGGCAGCCTTTTTCCTGCCAACCAGAACCGTGGGATGGATGTTGTTCGGCGGGTTGGCGCTCTGGGTGTTATTGTTTATGGGTGAGACGGCAGGATTCTACCATCCATGGCTGACCAGTAAACCGGAGGAAAGTAGTATAACGATCCGAGCCTTCACCTTGCTGGTGACTGCCGCCACAGTGCCGATGGTGATGATTGGGGTCCAGCATTTGCGAGAGATTATGGCGCGTTGGCAAACGACGGTCCGTGAACTGGAAGTTTATCGGCGAACGCTGGAGCAGCAAGTGGCGGCCCGTACAGAGGAAGCCCGCCAGCACGCCAGCGATTTCCAGGCTGTGGCCGAATTGGGACAGATTATCATCTCGTCCCGCGAACTGAAGCCAATGTTGCAGCAGGCCGTGCAGTTCATCGCCGACCGGCTGGGCTTTTACCAGGTAGGGGTTTTTCTGCTGGACGAGACCCGGCAATGGGTGGTGTTGGAAGCTGCCTCGTCCCAGGGGGGGCAGGAGATGTTGGCGCATCACTTGCAGTTACGGGTGGGGCAGCAGGGCATCATTGGGCATGTGGCCGAAAGCCGGCGCGCCTACATCACGGCCGACGTGACCAGCGATCCCTACTATTTGACTTTGGTGGAGCTCCCGCACACGCGCTCTGAGGCGGCTCTGCCGTTGATCTACCAGGGAGAGCTGGTCGGGGTGCTGGACGTGCAGAGCCGCAAACCGGCGGCGTTTACCGAAGCGGCCATCCGTGTTCTGCAGGTGCTGGCCGATAACCTGGCGGTGGCCATTCAAAATGTCAGCCACGCCGAGGAAATAGAAAGAACGTTGGATCGGCTGACCCGCTACCAGGAAGAGGAAGTGGTGCGGCTTTGGCAGAAGACCCTCCGCCGCCACGTCGGCCACCTGGGCTATTTTTACGACCGGGCTCAGGTCAGCCTGTTGCCGGCCGACACTCCGCTGTTGGCCGCAGTGCCGGCCGGGGTGGATCGGCCGGTCACCTTGACCACGTCGGAGGGCGCTCAGCGGTTGGTGGTGCCGCTCCGGGTGCGGGAGCGCACGGTAGGGCGCTTCGTTTTTGAAGCCGAGCGGCCCTGGACCCCCGAGGAGCTGGGGGTGGTGGATGCGGTGGTGGCCCAGCTGGGGTTAGCGTTGGAGAATGCCCAGCTGTTGGAGGAGTCACGGCAGCGCGCGGTCTTTGAGCGCACGGCCAGCGAGGTCACGGCCAACATCCGCCGGGAAGTGGAAATTGAGGCCGTGCTGGAGCGGGCTCTGGCCGAGTTGGGGAAAGCCTTAGGGGCGGAGCGGGCCATCGCCCGGCTCTCTATCACGGAGTAACGGAGGAACGCCCATGAGCGAAGCGGGATTGCCAAAACCGGGGACCGGCTCGTGGTTTGAACGGTTGGTTAGCGTGCCGGTCACCGACCCTGACCTGGCGCGGCGCGGGCGGCTGTTTAACATTCTCATGCTGCTGAGCGTGGTCATTGCGTTAGGCGTGGGCGGGATTTTCTTTGCGGTCCGCTTTTTGGGGGGCTTCACCACCTTCCCTGTTTGGGCGGGCGCCTCCTTTCCAGGCTCTGTGATGCTCCTGTCGGTGGTCGGCATTGGGTTAGCCAAGCGGCGTCGCATCCAGACGGCCATTGTGCTCTATGTGAGCGTCATGACTGTGGCGGTCTCCATGGCCTCTTTTGTGTTTGATGGCTACCGCTCCCCGGCTGTCGTATTGCACATCTGGTCGGTGATTGTGGCGGGGTCGCTGCTCACCCCCGGCTCGGCCTTGTTGGTGAGCGGGCTGGCGGCGTTCTGGTGGATTCTTCTCTTCGTCGCGCAACTCCAGGGAATTTACCGGCCGCTGTCTAATACCGGCGACGCACTCTATTACATTTCACCGGCCTTTACCGTCATCATTATGGTTTTTGGGGTCGGGGCCGTTACTTTTCTGAACCTGCGTAGCCTCCAGGACGCTTTGCGCGGGCTGCGCCGGACTACCAGCCAGCTGGAGGAAGAGCGCCGTCTGTTGGAACGGCGGGTGGATGAGCGCACGGCACAGGCTCGCCGGCGGGCCGAGGAATTCCAGATCATCGCCGAATTGAGCCGGGTGATCGGCGCGGCCACGGGGATAGAAGAATTGCTGGATGTGGCCGTCCACTTTATTGCCGACCGGTTTGGTTTTTACCATGTCGGTATCTTCCTGTTGGACGAGACCAAAGAATGGGCCGTGTTGCGCGCGGTTTCCTCAGAGGGCGGTAAGCGGATGTTGAGCCGGCTCCACCGGTTGCGGGTGGGGACCGGGGTCGTCGGTTTTGTGGTTGAAACCGGGCAGCCGCGCATTGCCTCAGACGTGGGGGGCGACATGGTCTGGGTCAGAAACCCTGACTTGCCGGAGACCCGTTCTGAGATGGCCCTGCCCCTGGAGTTCCGGGGCGCTATCGTGGGCGCGCTGGATATTCAGAGCCGGGAGGCGGCCGCTTTTACGGAAGAGGAGGCCCAGATCTTGCGCCTGTTGGCCGATAGTGTGGTGATCGCCCTGGAGAATGTGCGGTTGTTGCAGGAGACCCGGGCCGCCCTGGCCGATCTGAGCCGTTACCGTGAGGAAGAGACGCTGAAGGCCTGGCGTGCAGTGTTGAGCCGGCAGAATCTGCGCGTGGCCTACACCTATGATGGGGTGATGACTCAAGCGGTGGGGCTGGACCAGGCTCCCTTGCCGTTGCTCCCCCAGGAAACCCAGGGAGTCCAGGTTTTCCCCTTGGAGGAAGGGCACAGCTTGATGGTGGCCCCCGTCCGCATCCGTGACCATACGGTGGGCCTGCTTTCCTTTGAGGCGACCCATCCCTGGACTGAGGACGAGGTTCGGTTGACGCAGACGGTGGTGGAGCAACTGGGGTTGGCGTTGGAGAACGCCCGGCTGTTGGAGGAGACGCAACGGCGCGCGCTCCAGGAACGGGCGCGCAGCGAGATCGTGGGGCGGGTGCGGACCTCGGTCAACATTGATGCGATCCTGCGAACCGTGGCCCAGGAATTGGGGCAGGCGCTCCAGGTGGATCGGAGCCGCATCCAGCTGCTGCCGCCAGACGAGATTGGAGCGGAGGACAAGTAGGCATGTTGAAACGACCTGCGGCGGGGAAAGCCCCCGGCTGCTGGCAGGGCGGCCGGGCCGGTGGGTGGAGGCGGGTGTTGCTGCTGGGCGCGGCCCTCTGGCTGGTGGCCTGCCAGGGCTCTGGTGGGACCGGCTTCAACTTGCCTCCGACCCCCACGGCCGTCCCCACGGCTCACTTACGCCTGTTTTGGGTGGATAGCTACAGTGCCGATAATCCCTGGTCTGCCCAAATTCGCCTGGGCCTGGTGGAAACCCTGGCTCGCCAGGGGTATGCTGAACCGCAAGGAAATCTTGAACTGGGGGAATTCCACCTGGAGCTGCGGGAACAGCTCACTCTCACCGAGGTTGAAACGCGGATGGGGGAGGCGATGGCGGCCGTGGATGCTTTTGCACCGGACGTGCTGGTAGTCTCTGATGACGAGGCGGTCAAAACTCTGGTGCCGCACTACGCCGGGGCCAGCTTTCCAGTGGTCTTTTGCGGCTTGAACGGTGAGCTGGCTCCAGCGGCGCTGGGGGGGGCTAATGTGACGGGGGTGTTGGAACTGCCCCGCGTCGCGCAAACTTTGCGGATTGCCCAGGCCTTTATGCCGGAGGCGCGCAGGTTCCTCTTTTTAGGAGACGCTTCGCCTTCGGGGTTGAATGTGTTAGTTTCCGTTTTGAATCAATTGAAAATGAGCAATCCGCTGGGCGAAGCAGAGCCGCAGCTTTCGGTTACCAGCGATTGGACCTTTTGGCAGCGGGCGGTGTTGAGCGAAACGACGGGGGTAGATTTTATCTTGTTAGGGCGCTACGACCAACTCTACCGACCGGACGGGAGTCAGCTCTCCCCGGCGGAGGTGATGCGTTGGACATGGGCTCAATCGCCCGTCCCGGTCTTTGCGTTGTGGGACTCTGCGGTTCAGGAGGGAGCGGTGGGCGGCTTAACCATCACCGGTTATGAGCAGGGCGCTGAGGCGGCTCGCTTGGTGGTGCAGATTTTGGGCGGCCAGTCGCCGGCCACCTTGACGCCGCACGCGCCCACCCGCAATTTGTTGGCGGTTAACCTGGCTTCGGCGCAGCATTGGCAGTTGCCCATTCCGGTGCAATTCCCACTGACGGCTCAAATCTATCGCAGCCAGCCCGTGCCGTTAGAAGGAGGTCACTAATGATCGAGAGAAGTCATAGCCTCCGTTGGCGAATGATTTTGATTATCCTGGGCCCGTTATTGCTCCTGACACCGGTCTTGATACAGATTGGTTATTGGTACCGGACGGCCTACCGCGAGGGCTATTTGAACCAGGGGGTACTGGCCGCGCGCCAGATCGAGCAAACGGTGGGGACGGTGACACCCTTTGTCAGCTCCATCTACGACGCACCGGGGTTAAGCTCTTATATCCAGGATGTGGCTCAGACGGGCGAGGTATTCGCTTTTACGGCGATAGTCTTGGATAGCGGGACGGTTGTTTATCACTCCTTGCCAACCCTTAATGGCCAGTTCGTCAATGAATTGACGAATTTGACCGTAGGGGATGGCGTGCGACGGTCGGTGTCTCCCTATGGGGATCTCTATCTGGTGGTACGTTCCGTGCCGTTGCCGGGAGCGGAAGCCGCTGCTGGCCGTCAGTTATACATTGTGGTCGGCGAACCGGCGGCCGTGGTGGATCCGCCGTTTCTGACACTCTTGCCGGTGGGCGGTAGTGCGGTGCTGATGGTGATTTCGCTGGTGCTCGTGCTTTACTTCCTGCAGCGGTTGGTTCTACGCCCCCTGCAACAGCTGGCTGAGGGGGCGGCCCTGATCGGGGCCGGTGATCTGGCTTATGAAATTCCGCTCCAGCGTTCAGATGAGATCGGCTTCCTGGCGCGGGCGTTTAATGAGATGGGCGCGCGGCTGCAAACGATGGTCGTAGGATTGGAAAAGCAGGTCGCCGAACGGACAACCGCTCTCCAGCGCCAGGCGCGATTGTTGCGGGCGGCCGGCCTGGTCAGCCGCGAGGCCGTGCAGGTCCGTGATGTGCAGGCCTTCCTGGCGACGACCGTGCGCGCCATTTCTGAGTATTTCAATTTCTACCATGCCGGCATTTTCTTGCTGGATGAGAACAAAGAGTGGGCGGTGTTGCGGGTGGCCTCGTCTGAGGGCGGGCAGCAAATGCTGGCCCGTGGCCACCGGCTGCGGACCGGTACCGGGATCGTCGGTTTCGTGGCGGCAACCGGCCGGGCCCGGATTGCCCTGGATGTGGGCGGCGATACCGTCTGGGTCAAGAACCCCGATCTGCCGGAGACCCGTTCTGAGATGGCGCTGCCGCTCAAAGTGGGCAATGAAGTGCTGGGGGTGCTGGATGTGCAGAGTATAGAGCCGGGAGCCTTCACCGACGAAGACATCAAGACGCTGGAAGTGATGGCTGATCAGCTGGCGGTGGCTTTGCAGAACGTCCGCTTGCTGGAACGGACCCGGGCGACGGTCAGCGAGCTGGAATCGCTCTATCAGGATTATGGACGTCAGGGCTGGGCGCGCGTCCGGGCGCGGATGCAGACACTCGCCTACGAGTACGACCAGGTGGAACTCCGGCCGGTGCCGCCGCTGCCGGTGCCTCCCGACCTGTTGGAGGGAACGGCGCCTTACGCCTTTGTGCGCGATGGTGGCCAGCCGGTGTTGATGGAACCCCTGCGGGTCAATGAGCAGATCATCGGCTTGATGGCGCTGAGTGACCCGGACCGCAGCTGGACGGAAGACGAGCTCGCGCTGATCCAGGGGGTGGGCGAGCAGGTGGGCCTGGCGGTTGAAAATGCCCGCTTGGTGGAAGAGACCCAACGCACGGCCCGGCGACAGACGCTCCTGAGCAACGTGCTCCAATCGGCGGCCACCAGCACCAGCCCCGAGGCGGCCCTGCAACAGATCGCCCGGATCCTGGCGCGCAGCCTGGACATGGCCGTGGGCTTGTTCACTTTCGCGGACCCGCAAGCGACGCTGGTCCGTCCGCAGGCTTTCGTGACGCCGGAGGGTGAATCCATCGTGCTCATCACGGAACGGGTGAGCCTGCCGCCCGAACTGCAGATCTTTTTCCGGGGCCTGGTCCGCCCCGAGCTGGCGCGGATGTTTGATACTCTGGCGCAGCAGGCGCTCTTTGCCCAGGCTGAAGTTTTTCACCAATACGAGACCGGGCGGGTGCTCTATGTCTCCATCAGTGCCGCCAATGAGCTGACCGGCTTCATGGTGTTGGTCCAGCGCAAAGATACTCCGCCGATTGATCCTGAAACCCGTGACCTGGTGCAGGACCTGGGCCGGCAGATCGCTATCGTGCTCCAGAATATGAGTTTGCTGGTAGAGACCCAGCAGCGCTCTAACGAGTTGCGCATCCTTTATGACGTTTCGCTGCGCTTGAGCCAATCGTTGGAACCGGTGCGGTTGCTGGAACTGCTGGTAGAGCAGGCTTTGCTCCTGTTCAACGCTGATGCCGGTGGCTTCTTTGTGCTGGATCCGGCCGCTGGTGAGCTGGTCTTCTCCCACTGCCGCGGCTATTTCGCCCCCTTTGAGGGGATCCGGCTGAAGCCGGGGGAGGGCGCGGCGGGACGGGCCTTCCAGCAGCGCAAACCTATCGTGGTGGAGGATTATCAAGCCTGGCCGGGACGCAGCTCCACGTTTGATATACCACAACTCCGGTCGGTGATGGCGGTGCCGCTGCTGGGATTGGGCGGAGTTGCCGGTGTGCTCAACCTCGGTGGTGGCGAGACGCGGCCCGTTTTTACGGAGCGTGAACTGCGGCTGGCTGAGCTCTTCGCCGCGCAGGCCGCTGCCGCCCTGGATAACGCGCGCCTGTATCAGGAGACCACGCGCAACGCGGAGAGCCTCCAAAAGCTCTACGATGCCGGCCTGGACCTGGTCACTTTGCTGGACGTGGACAGCGTGCTGGATCGGGGGGCCGATTGGGTCTGCCGCCTTTTGGACGCGACGATTGCCAGTGTTTACCTGAAGGGCGAAGGCGAAGACGAATTCAAGATTGGGCGCGGGGCGCGGACCCCTGAATGGCGGGCGCGTAACCTCTATCCTATGCCCCGTTCCACCGGTCTGACCCACACGATTATCAAGACGGGGATGCCCGTCATCATCCGCGACGGTCGCCAGGACGAGCGTCTCTATCCGGTGCTGCGCGAGGGGGGCCTGCTTTCGCAGATCGGAGTGCCGCTCCGGCTGGGGCCCCGGGTGGTGGGCGCGGTCTATGCGCTGAGCGAGACCCCGGGGTATTACAATGAAGGCCATCTCCAACTGCTGGAATTCCTCGGCACGCAGATTGCCACCGCCGTCCAGAATGCTACCCAGTTTGGGCAGACCCAGTCGGCCCTGACGGTGGTGGAACGGCAGGCCCGTTACCAGACCAACGTGGCACGGGCGACGGCGCTGTTGTCGGCGCAAGGGACCGCTGCGTTGGACGAAGTGTTGCACCTGTTAGGTGAAGCGGCGCAGGTCGGCCGGAGTTTCTACTTCCAGCCGGCTACGGATGAGCAGGGGAATTACTGGAGATTGACCCATGAGTGGTGCGCCCCCGGCGTCCCCAGTGTGCTGGCGGAGCCGCTGTTCCAACGGCTGCCCATTACGATGACCCCTTACTGGTTAAGCGAATTGCAAAGCCACGGGCAGGTAAGTGGGAACACGGCCGCCTTCCCCGCGCCGGAACGTGACATCTTGGAGAGCGCCGGCGTTCGTTCGGTGGCGGTACTGGCTATTTCAGAGGAATCCCAACCGTTTCCCGGCTTCGTTGGCTTTGTGGATCTGGAACAGGAGCGACAGTGGCGCACAGAGGAGCTCAATGCCCTGCTGACTGCGGCCGCAGCTCTGACCAATACCCTGGCCCGTGAACGGCTGTTCAGCCAGGTCCAGGCCTCGCTGGCCGAAACCGAAGCGCTCTACCAGGGGGGGGCTGCGCTCAACGTGGCTCATACCTATGACGAGGTCCTGGCCGTGTTGCGAGAATACACCGTTCTGGGGCGGGAGGTTGCCAGCCTCAACTTACAGTTCTTTGAGCGCCCCTGGACTGCGCAACAGCCGCCGGAGCAGGTGTTTATCTTGTCCACCTGGCCGGCGGAGGCGGTGACGTTGCCGCGGGCCCGTTACTACCTCGCTGATCTGCCACTCGTGCTACAGAAAATCTACCAGAGCGGCGAGAGCGTAGTGATCGGCGATGTGGCCTCTGATCCTCGCCTGGCCGGGTTTGATCTATCCCAATGGGTCGGTGAGCTGCCGGTTCGCAGCCTTCTGTTGATCCCGCTGGCCGTGGTGGGACAGCGGATCGGCTATCTTGTTGCTTTTTACTCCGTGACGCAATTATTCACCGAAACGGAGCTGCGCCGCCTGAACAGCTTGAGCGCGCAGGCGGCGGTCGTGATTCAGAACATTTACCAGTTGCAGGTGACCCAGGACCGTGCCCGCCGGGAGCAGCAGATCCGCGAGATTACCGGGCAGATTCAGGCCGCGCCCGATGTCCAGGCGGTCTTGCAGACCGCCTTGCGGGAGCTGGGGCGGGCGTTGGGGACGCCGCGCAACCTGGTGCAGATGCTCCGCCCGGGACCGGCCCGGCTGTCTGAAGAAAGATCTGACGAGCCAGCCGGGGCAGGGGATAAATAGCGGGGTGGGGCGGGTGATCACCGTCCATACAGCCATACAGGTGGTGTCCGATGAACGATGAAACCAAAACGCAGGCCGAACTGATTGCCGAGCTGGCGGCACTCCGGCGCCAGGTGGCCGAGCTCCAGGCGAACGCGGGGCCGGCCGGAGCGTCAACCGACCTGAGCGGGCCGCTGGCCCTGCTCCAGGCGGTCACCGACATTGCCCAGACCGCGTTGACGATTCTGGACCTGGAAGAGCTGACCTCTCAAGTGGTGATGTTGATCCAGGAACAGTTTGGCCTGGAGTCGGCGCTCTTCCTGGTGGATGCCACGGAGCGCCAGGCCGTTTTACAGGCCGGCACGGAGCGGTTCGGTCAATGGCTGGAGGTTGGCGATCCCACCCTGGTGGGCCAGTGTCTGAGCCGGCGTCAGCTGCAGCTGGCGCCCTCTGGCTTGGAGTTAGCTTTGCCGTTGCTCAGCGGCGGCGACTTGATCGGTGCGCTGTTCCTGCAATCTGACCAGCCCACCAGTTTCAGGGCCGAGTTCTTGCCCGTGCTCCAGGTGTTGGCTGACCAGCTGGCTATGTCACTCCAGGCCTCCCAGATGGTGGGGCAGGCCCGGCAGCGCACCTTCCTGCTGGAATCGCTGGCGCAAGCTCAGGCCGCACTGACGCAGGCCGCGAACGAAGTGGAGATCCTGGACGCCGTGGCGATGGCCATGGACTGGGATCCGCGCGCCACTTTAAGCCTCCACTACCTGGATGTCGACGAGTCGGATCAACCGGTGGTTGCTACCCTGGTAGCACTCTGGCAGAGCGGCCTGGCGGTGGAGGATTCCCCTTTGCTACACCAGCGTGTTGCCGTCGCGGAACTGCCACTGGCTGCACTCTGGGTTGCAACGGCGGGCGAGATCATCGTGCTGGCCGATCTCCAGACAGATCCCCGCGTGGCAGAAGCTGACCGGGCGGCCCTGCCCGCGCGGACGGCGATCCTGCTGCCGCTGCGCGGGGCCGGCCGCTGGCAAGGGTTGGTGATGATGTCGTGGGCTGAACTCCGTGAACTTACGGCGGACGAGCAGCTGATGTTGCGGCAACTGGTGGGACCGTTAGCCACCGTGGTCACCAGCCGGCGGGTTTTCCTGGCCCGGCAACAGGCTCAGGCCCAGCTGGATAAGCGCGCCCGGCAGCTGGCCACCGCGGCAGAGGTGTCGCGGGCGGCTTCGTCGCTCCTCAACCTGGATGAACTGCTGCCGCAGGTGGTGACGTTGATTCAGCAGCAATTTGACCTCTACTACGTGGGTATTTTCCTGCTGGATGAGTCGGCCCGTTGGGCCGTGTTGCGGGCCGGGACCGGTGAAGCCGGCCGGATCATGTTGGAGCGTGGACACCGGTTTGAGGTGGGCAGTGCCTCCATGATCGGGAGCTGTGTGGCCCAGGGCCAGGCCCGTATCGCTCTGGATGTCGGCGAGGAGGCCGTCCGCTTTGCCAACCCGCTGTTGCCGGAGACCCACTCTGAGGTGGCCCTGCCGCTGATCAGCCGTGGCCAGGTGGTGGGTGCGATGAGCATCCAATCTACGGAAACGGCAGCCTTCAGCCAGGAAGATATCACCGTCCTGCAAACGATGGCCGATCAGCTGGCGAACGCGATTCAGAACGCCCGGCTCTTCACTCAAGCACAGGCTGAGCGCACCCGGCTGGCGACGCTTTATGAGGTGAGCCGCTCCTTCTCGGCGACGACCACCGTGGACGAGATGGCTCAGGTGGTGTTGAAGATGGGACCTTACGTGGGGGCTTCCAGCCTGGACCTGCTGCTGTTTGACGTCGGCGGGGGGCCGCGCCTCTATTCCAGCGAGCCCGAGCGGAGCGGTATGACGCCGGCCCAGAGCCGCGACTACTACCAGCTCGTGACGACCTCAGGGGTGGAGCATTGGGTCATTGCTAACCGGCAGGCGGCGCTGATTGAGGATACGAGGGCTGATTCCCGCTGGTTAGTTCTGGCAGGGCATGAAGAGAAAGACCTTATCCGTTCGGCAATTTGCCTGCCGTTGCTGGATCGGCAGGGCCATCTTCTGGGGACGCTGAGCTACAACTATTCTCAGCCCCATGCTTTCGGCCAGGACGAAGTGCAGCTGGCGGAAGAGATCGGCGCCCGGTTTATCGGCGTGCTGGAGGCCCGCTGGCTCTTTGAACAGACCCAGAATACCCTGACCGAAGTGGAAATGGTTTACAAAGCCAGCCAGGCGATCAGCCGGGCTGAATCGGTCGAGGATATTGTGCGCAGTGCCGCGGGACTGGCCGAGTTTGTCGGCCTGTGGGGGGCCACGATCCGGGTGATGACCCGCTGGGATGACGCCGGAGTCCCTATTGAGCAGGACCTCTATACCTTCAGTCCCGATCAGGGGCCTGAAGTGCGCCGGATGCCAGGGGTGCCGGTCACGCGCGAAAGCCTGTTGGCGTTCCGCAATCTGCCTGACGGGGTGCTCGTTTACCGCGATTGCGAAGATCCCGATGAACCGATGCCGGAACCGGTGCGGGTCAATTTGCGCAAACAGGGCAATCGGGGGGCGTTGACCGTAGAATTGCGGGGGCGGCAGAGGACGCTGGGATTCCTGTCGTTTTCCAGCCGGCAATCGTTGTCTAACCTGCCGGAGCGCTACTTTCACGTTCTGACCCGCACACTGGTAGATCAAATTGCCCTGGCTCTGGAAGGCCGGCTTTTGCTCACCCAGCTCCAGGAATCGGAAGCCCGTTTCCGTGATGTGGCGCTCAGCAGTGGTGACTGGGTGTGGGAAACCGACCTGGCGGGGCGCTACACTTACTGCTCGGAACGGGTGGTGGATGTGCTGGGGTATACGCCCGCGGAGGTGCTGGGCAAAACCGTGTTTGACTTCATGCCGGCCGATGAAGCGGCGACACTGCGCCCGGTGTTTGAGGCTATCGCCACTAACCGGGACGAGATTCATGACCTGGAGAACCGGGCCCTCACCCAGACGGGTCAGGAAGTGGTGCTGCTGACCACGGCGGTGCCCATTCTGGATGTTCATGGCCACCTGGTAGGCTACCGGGGCGTCAACGAGAATATCACCGACCGCAAGCAGGCTGAGCGGGCGTTGCAAGAGCAGATCAACCGCTTGCAGATCTTCCTGGACGCGATCCCTAACCCCATTTTTGTCAAGGATGTCAATGGCGTCTACACCGTCTGTAACCGGGCGTTTGAGGAATATATGGGGCGTCCTCGTGAGCAAATTATCGGCCTATCGGCCTTTGACCTGGCTTCTCCTGAACTGGCCGCTAAATACCACGCGATGGACCTGGCCCTGCTCCAAAGCCCCGGCCACCAGGTTTACGAGTCGCAGGTCCGTTATGCCGATGGGACGCTGCACGATGTGATCTTCAACAAAGCGACCTTCACGGACCTGACCGGCAATCTGATGGGGTTGGTCGGCGTCATTGTGGACATCACCGAACGCAAACATGCTGAGCGTGAACGCGAACGAATGCTGGTCGACCTGGAACGGCGCGCCGTGCGCCTCCAGACGGCGGCGGAAGTGTCGCGGACGGCTTCGGCTCTGTTGAATCTGGAGGAATTGCTGCCGCAAGCGGTGGCACTGGTGCAGGAACGGTTTGGCCTCTACTACGCCGGCATCTTTCTGGTGGATGATACCGGGCAATGGGCGGTGTTGCGGGCCGGTACAGGGGAGGCCGGGCGGATCATGTTGGAGCGCCATCACAAATTTGCCGTGGGCAGTGCTTCCATGATCGGCTCCTGCGTTGCGCAGGGTAAGGCGCGCATCGCGCTGGATGTGGGGGCTGAGGCGGTGCGCTTTGTCAACCCGCTGTTGCCAGAGACCCGCTCCGAAATGGCGCTGCCCTTGATCAGCCGCGGTCAGGTCATTGGGGCTATGACCATTCAGTCTACCGAAGCGGCAGCCTTTAGCAATGAAGATATCACCATCCTGCAAACGGTGGCCGATAAACTGGCCGACGCCATTGCCAACGCGCGCCTCTACGCTGAGGCCGAGCGACGTTTGCAAGAGTTACAAACCTTACAGCGCATGTACACGGGTGAGGTCTGGCAGGAATACGCAGCCCATCAGCCGCAACTGAATTATGCGTATGACCTTAGCCAGGTGGTGCCGGTCCAGGACCTGCCGCCGCTACTCCCGCCGTCGTTGCCGGAAGCGGGCCGTGTGCTGGCCCGAACGGGCGGGGATGGTGCGACGCTGATCGCCCCCATTGCGCTCCGGGGCGAACCGGTGGGCCTGCTGAGCTTTGAAGAGCCGGAACAGCCACGGGAGTGGTCAGAGGATGATCTGGCGTTGGTAGAGGCCGTGCGCGAGCAATTAAATCTGGCCCTGGAAAACCGTCTGCTGTTTGAGCAAACCCAACAGGCGTTGGCTCAGACCCATGTCCTCTACGAGATTGGGCGGCAGATGGCGACGGCGCGCTCCATGCAGGAGGTGCTCCAGGCGGCAGTAGACGGCCTGGCCCGCCAGCTGCGGGTGGATCGCATTATCGGCGGCTTGTTAGAGCCGATTCAAGCACCGGAAGTGATCAGGGGGATAGCCGGCTGGCAGCGTGAAGGTGAAGTGCATTTAGGGGCGCTTCCGCTGAGCCAGGTGCCCCAGCTCTATGCGGCCCTGCGCGAAGGGACTGCTGTCTATGTCACCGATCTGCTCACCGATACGCGCGAGGAGGTGGATGGGGCCTTGCGGTTGCTCTATGGGCAGCTGGGACTGCGCGGGATGGCCACCGTAGGGCTGCGGGTGTTAGGCCGTGCTTACGCCGGCCTCATGATTCAGACGGCTGAACCCCATGACTTTTCCGAGAATGAACGGCGTTTCTGCGAGAGCGTGGCCCAGCAGGCGGCGACGGCGTTGGCCAACCTGGCGCTGCTGGCCGATTCCCAGGCTGAAGTGGAACGCCGGGCCTTGCTCAACGAAGTTCAGCAGACCGCCTCCCGCTCCCTGGAGCCCACCGTTTTGATGCAGGATGTGGGCCGCCTGATCGCCGAACGGCTGGCGATGCCGGTGCTCCTCTGGGGTTGGGACGAGCGGTTGACTCATCTGATCGCAGCTTACAGCCCGGCCGGGCGCCGGATTGCCATGGAGGACTTTTCCTGCCGGCCTGAGGATATCCCTGGCATGAGTTGGGCCGTCCGCACCGGCGAACCGATGCTGGTCCAAAATTTGGAGCAGAAGCTATCCACCGATACGATGTGCCGGCTGGACGCAGCGTTAAAGCTGCAGGAATTGTACGTGGTCCCGCTCACAGCCCGGGGGCGGGTGCAGGGGGTGCTGGTATTGGGTCGTCAGCCCGACCACCCTCCTATTGATGAGAACGAAGTCGCTTTTCTGCAGCTGGCGGCTATCAACGTGGGTATAGCCCTGGAGAACGCCCGTCTTTACCAGGAGGCGCAGGAGACTGCCGAGAAGCTGCAGGAAGTGGATCGGCTCAAGAACCAGTTCCTGGCCAGCATGTCGCACGAATTGCGCACTCCTCTGAACTCTATCATCGGCTTCTCGCGGGTGATCCTCAAGGGGATTGATGGCCCGCTGACCGAGATGCAGCAGACCGACCTGCAGGCGATTTACGAAAGCGGAAACCATCTGCTGGGACTCATCAATGATATCCTGGACTTCTCCAAGATTGAGGCCGGCAAGATGGAGCTCATCTTTGAGCCTACTAACTTGAAGGAGGCCATTAAGGGCGTGATGACGACTGCCATCGCGTTGGTCAAAGATCGGCCGATTGAGCTCCAGCAAAACATCCCGGCTGATCTGCCGATAGTGGTGGCCGACGGCCGGCGCATCCGCCAGATCATCCTGAACTTAGTGGGCAACGCCGCCAAGTTCACCGAGCAGGGTTTCATCCGCGTCTCGGCCAGCTACGATGCCAAAGAGGTGGTGATTTGTGTGGAGGATACCGGGATCGGCATCCCGCCCGACAAGGTGGGGTCCATCTTTGAGGCCTTCACCCAGGTGGATTCCTCCTCCACTCGCCGGTATGGCGGCACCGGGTTGGGGTTGCCCATCACCAAACGGTTTGTGGAGATGCACGGCGGGCGCATCTGGGTGGAGAGCAAAGTCGGTGAAGGCTCCAGTTTCTACGTGGCGTTGCCTATTGAAGGACCAGCCGCGGCTGCGTCGGAGGAAGAATCGGAGGAAGAGTTGCCCGTGGTGGCCAGCACCTCCCGCGTTATCCTGACAGTGGATGACGACGAGGGGGTGATCACGCTTTTCCGTCGTTACCTGGAAAAACAAAACTACCAGGTGGTCGGCTTGACGAGCGGGGACCGGGTGGTCCAGGAGGCCAGGCGGCTCAAGCCCTATGCCATCACGCTGGACATTCTGATGCCGGGCAAGGATGGCTGGCAGATCTTGCAGGACCTCAAATCCGAGCCGGAGACCCGCAACATCCCCGTCATCGTCTGCTCCATCTCACCGGATGTGGGGCGGGGGTTGAGTATGGGGATCTCCGATTATCTGGTCAAGCCGATCGTTGAACAGGACCTGTTAGCGGCGCTGGCCCGGCTGGAACATGGGGATGAGGAACGCCGGGTGTTGGTGGTGGATGACAATCCCGATGACCGCAAGCTGCTCCACCGCATCCTGCGAGACGCCGGATACACTGTCTATGAAGCGCCGGGTGGGGCCGAGGCCATCGCCATGATCTACGAATCTCCGCCCGATGTGGTCGTGCTGGATCTGATGATGCCGGAGATGGATGGCTTCGCCGTGCTGGAAAACTTGAAGAGTAACGAGGGAACCCGTGACATCCCGGTGATAGTCGTCACGGCCAAGGAACTGACCAGCAGCGAGCGGGAGGAACTCCAGGTGCAGGTAGAGGCCCTCTTGCAGAAAGGGCTCTTTGACCAGGAGCAGCTGCTTAAAGACGTGACCGCGGCCCTGGCCCGACTGGAAAAAGGCCACTAACTGAGTTGGGTTGTCTGAGGCCAGCCCTGACCGGCACTTGATAGTGCCGGTCAGGGCTGCTTTCCCCGGTGAATGACCGGCAGGGTCCAGCGACAGGTAGCAAGGGGGATTATTTAGTATCCAGCTCCACCAGTTCTCCAGTGACGGCAAAGAGCACCCGTTCGCAGATGTTGGTGACCCGGTCGGCCGCCCGCTCCAGATTGTGCGCGGCCCACATCAGATAATTAACCTGTTCAATGGTGCTGGGATCGGCGATGATGTAAGTGAGCAGGACCCGGTAGACCTGGTTGTAGAGGGCATCCACCTCATCGTCTTCCTGCGGAATGGCGCGGGCCAGCGCCACATCGCGACGGATGAAGGCGTCCAACGCGCGATGCAACATCGTCCGCGCTTTCTCCGCCATCCGGGGCAGGTCCAGGATCGGCTTGATGAGCGGATCAGCGCCGAGCAGCAGGCAGATGCGGGCGATACCCTTGGCGTAGTCACCAATCCGCTCCAACTCCCCCGTGATTTCCAGGACGGAAGCTAACGTGCGCAGGTCCCCGGCCATCGGTTGTTGGGTGGCGATCAGCACCAGGCAGTCTTGTTCAATCGTGAACCGATGTTCGTTGATCGTACGGTCCTGGGCGATGAGACGGCGCGCGGCCTCCTGATCCCGTTCTTTAAGGGCTTTGACTGCTTCGGTGAGGGCGTTTTCTACCATG
Organism: uncultured Anaerolineales bacterium; assembly: GCA_964437445.1. Taxonomy (GTDB): domain Bacteria; phylum Chloroflexota; class Anaerolineae; order B4-G1; family SLSP01; genus CAYTGR01. The sequence continues at coordinate 51,692 of CAYTGR010000029.1, forward strand.
CTCCCCAGGACCAACATCTCGTCCTGGAGTCGTTGCAATTCACGTTCAAAGGCCTGGCGCATTGTGCTGCCTCCCCATTAAAATTAATTAACCGGCCCCGCTGGCGCCGCTGCCGGCGGCCCCCGCGGCCCCTGCGCCAGCTGCACTGCCGTCGGCCGCGTGGCTGGCTGTGATCATCGCCGCGAAGGCGGCCATTCCCTCATCCCCGGCTGCTGCCAGCGGGTGGAACCAGGCCGGCAGCTCCGTCACTCCCTGTTTCTGGAAATATTTGACCCAGGGCTCGGCCAGCCCAAAGGCGGCGGCATAGGGGAGGTAAGCCTCAAACAGCTCGGCAGCGATTATCTCTTTGCCTTTGGTCGCCGTTTTCAGATAGTCGGCGAAGCCTTTCCAGAGCAGTGCTTGCTGGCTCGCCTCGTCGGAGAGTGCCGACATGGCTCCCCCCATCACGAACGCGACCAGGCTCAGCATGAACAAGCTGGCGCTAAACAACAACGGCCAGGGGCCGAATTGTCCCAGCATGGCGACGGCCAGGACAGGAATCACCAGCGCCGCGCCGATCATCAGCCCGATGCCGATGAAGATCAGGCGGTTTTTCACTTGCTTGCGTTCCGGGCTGAGGACACCGGCGAGCCGCAGTTCCTCTTTGAGCGGTTCGGTGAACTTTTTGAGTTGGGAGGTAGCTTTGGTGCTGAGCTCCGAAAGCTGCAAACTGTCGTGCCTCCCGCGCTTGTCACTGAAAAGCAGCTCCAGCAGCCCGCGCTCGTGGGGCCGGAGATCGTCCGGTAGGGTGAGCAGCCGCAAAGTGAAGTTGTACCGCCGGTACCATTTACGTTTCGGGTCCTGCTCTATCGTGATCACCCCGCGCCGGCCCAGGTCAAAAAGCGTGCCAAGGCCCTGGGTCCAGCCCACTTCACCGGACCCACTCGCCAGCACGCCGGCTATGGCCGGTGGCTCGGCGGCAGGGGGCGTGGTGGGCCGATAAGCCGGCGCGTAAGTGGTAGCCGGGCTCCGCCGCCCGGCGCGCGCAGTATAGAATGCCAGGCCGGCACTTCCTCCCAGCAGGAGCGCCAGGGCACCGATGATAGAGAGTGGGGCCAGGCGATTCGCCGCGATCCGGCTGGCCTGCCATTGCGGCGGTACGCTGATCAAGCTGCCGGGCGCGAAACGGAGCTCAATTTGCAGCGGGTCGTTTTCCCCCAGCTGGGCGGCAGTGAAGATTACCTGCTCGCGATTGCTTGCCACCTGCGCTGTGCCTTCTGTCACGGTGGGGCTGTCCAGCAAGACGGCGCTGGCCGGATAGGTCACCGTGACCCGGCTGGCATCAATGGGGTAGTCATGTTCATTTGAGATGACCTGCCAGAGCAGGCGGTCGGCTCCCTGTTCCTGCCGGATCACGCCCCGCGCGCGGTAGGTCAGCACGAAGGTATGGGTGCTGTCGGAGGTGGGGGCAAAGTGCCAGGTAACCCGAATGGGGCTATTCCCCTGGATCTCCACCTGTCCGGCTTCCTTACCCGGTGGCAGTGGGTCGCCATCCATGCTGGCAGCGATGTCGGTCACCCCATCCGTGTACGAGGTCACCACTTCCTGGAAGGCATAGGTGAACGGCCCCCCGCTGAAACGGAAGACGATGGTCTGAGTGACCAACACTGACCCGTCGGTCTGGATGGCGACGTCCATGTCAAACCGCTCGGCCCGGTAGTCCTTGGCCGCTAAAGCCGAGAGCGGCACCGCTAACCAGACCAGCAGTATCAGCCAGAGTACCATTTTGCGCCCAGTCATAAAATGCTCCTTACTTGCAGTCCGACGATGGCCTTACGGCATTTTGTTACAACCATTATAGCACGGTTATGTTAACCTTGTTGTAAGGTCGTGTAAACGTTTGGTTAACGAGACGCTGGTTGGGCGGCCGTCTGGGGGGGCCGGCGACCTCAAGCTGCGCCTGCCTTACCCGGCAGGCGCAGGACCAGATGGTGGTGGGGGACCGTCATTCCGCCGGTGCCAGGGGGAGTGTGAAATAGAAGGTGCTCCCCTGTCCCTCGGTGCTGGTGGCCCAGATCCGCCCACCATGCGCCTGGACGATGTGCCGGGCGATGGATAGCCCCAGTCCGGTCCCGCCGCCGGCGGAACGGGCACGGTCAATCTTGTAGAAGCGCTCAAAAATGCGCGGCAGGTCGTCGGCCGGAATGCCCACGCCGGTATCCGCTACTGTAATCAGGACCTCGTCGCCACTCTGGGCCGCCGTGACTGTCACCGTGCCCCCCGTGGGGGTGAATTTGATCGCGTTGTGGACAAGGTTGGTGATGACCTGCTGGATCCGTTCGGCGTCGGCTAACACTTCCGGCACCGGTTCAGGCAAAGTTACCGCGAGCGTCAGGCCGGCGCGTTCGGCCTGGGGCCGGAGCCGCTCTACGGGGGGCTGCACCACTTCCGCTACGGAGAGCTGCTTGAGCCGCAACGGCACCTTGCCCGACTCAATGCGTGAGAGCTCCAACAGCTCCTGGACCATCTGGGTCAGCGCATCCACCTCCGTTTCCATCCGGTCCAGGAAATGCCGGGCCATCTGGGGGTCGTCCAAAGCGCTATCGCGCAACGTTTCCGCCAGGGCCTTGAGGGAGGCCAGGGGGGTGAGCAGTTCGTGCGAGAGGTTGCTAATGAAATCGCGGCGCACGGTTTCCAACCGGCGCACCTGCGTCAGGTCCTGGAGGATCACCAGGTATCCCTGCAGGTCGGCGGTATGGAGCGGGCTGATCACCACCCGTAGGAAGTGGGGGGCGAAGATGGCTTCTATGGTGGCTACCTGTTCTTCATTACGTTCCTGGCACTGCTTCCACAGATCAATGATCTGGTAATCGCGCACGGTTTGCGCCAGCGACAGGCCCGGCGTCGGTTCTTCCAGCTCTAAGATGCGGATGGCGGCCGGGTTCAGCATGTGGATACGCCCGTCGGCGTCGGTGATGAGCACGCCATCGGCCATGTGGTCCAGGATGGTGGTCAGCCGGTCTCGTTCTCCGGCCAGGGCTTTGAGTTTGGTCTGGAGCTGCTCGGCCATCTGGTTAAATGTGAGAGCCAGCTGGGCTATTTCATCGTAATTGTTAAGGAAAAGCCGGGCACTCAAATCACCATCGGCCAACGTTTTGGCAACTGAGGTCAAATGGCGGATGGGCTGGGTAGTGCGGCCGGCAATAAGCACGGCCAGGAGCGTGGCTAACAGGGTGGCGACTACGGTAGCACTCAGCAGCGCGATGCGCAGCCGGGCCAGATTGTGGTCAATTTGCTGCAGCGGCAGTGCGACCCGGGCAAAGCCAATGAGCTTGCCTTCGCTCCGGATGGCGGCCGCGGCATACATCATCTCATAGCCGGCCGTATTGCTGAACCGGATACTGGTCCCTTGCCCTTTGTCCAGCGCTTGCTGGATTTCCTGCCGGTAGAGGTGGTTGTCCATGAGCAGCCGGTTCTCATGGGATTCCCCGCGGACGGTGCCGTCCACGCCGATAATGGTCACACGCAGGCCGAGCAGGTCGGCGTAGTAGCGGGCCACACTGTCAAAATCGGCCTGGGGGGTACTGTCAGACAGCGGGAGGGCCAGCCGGTCGGCCAGCAGGCGCGATTCGGCAGTTAATTGGGCCTCCAGATCGTTCAAATAGGTCTGGCGGACAAAACTGAGCAGGTAGAAAGTCAGCCCGGCCATTACCAGGAGCACCAGACCAATGTAGGGCAGGGCAATACGCCAGCGAATAGAATGTCGCATCAGTTCACCTTTCAAAACGGTAGCCAATGCCACGGATGGTAACCAGGCGGGTGGGATTGGCCGGATCGGTTTCAATTTTTTCGCGCAGCCAGCGGATGTGCACATCTACTGTGCGGGTGTTGCCCAGATAATCCCAGCCCCAGACCCGCTCCAAAATCAGTTCCCGGGAAAGAACAATCCCTTGATGCAGGGCCAGGAAGAGCAGCAACTCGTACTCTTTGGGTTTCAGATGGAGTATTTCGCCGGCCCGCTGCACCTCGCGGCGCGTCTGGTCTATCACCAAATCACCGAGCACCAGGCGCTTGGGCAAAGGGGTTCCTTGCTGCTCGGATAGTTCGGCCACCGAGCGCTCACTGACGGCTGCTTCACGGGCCAGGCGCACCCGTCGCAGGAGTGCTTTGACGCGGGCCAGCAGCTCGCGCATACTGAATGGTTTGGTCATGTAGTCATCGGCCCCTACCTCTAATCCGACCACTTTATCCACCTCGTCGGTACGGGCCGTCAACATCAGGATTGGAAGGCTCATTTCCTGGCGCAGGATACGGCAGACTTCAAAGCCGTCCAGACCCGGTAACATGATGTCCAGGATCATCACGTCAGGGTGTTCGCGCCGCGCCAGGGCCAGCGCCGTGGGTCCGTCAGCGGCGGTGCAAACCTCATATCCCTGGCGGCAAAGGTTATATTCCAGGGTTTCGCGCAACACCGGCTCGTCTTCCACCACTATAACTTTGGCTACTGTTGGTTCGGTCATTCCGTCTCTCGCTATTTTACTGACCTAAGGATACTTGATTTCTCGTTTTTTGCCAGTAGCCGTCACGGTACAAGCGGCTCACCCTTTAAGGAACAAAATTCTCTAAGACCAGCCCCCTCGCCCCCCGTGAAACACCCTGCCCAAGAACAGGGTTTGACCGGTGGGATAGATGTGCTATAATTTTTCCGTTGTCGCTCAGGGGGGCGAAGCCCTTCTGCCAGCCCGGCTTGCCTGCAATGGCGATTCGGGTTTGTAACAACTATTCTATTTTTTAAGGAAAACGCGATGAGAACTTTAAGCCGGCTCGTCATGGCGTTGATCGTCTTGCTGGCCCTGGTGGGGGTTTGGGGGAGCCTCCCGGCTTCTTTGCAAGCACAACAACCGGGTCAAAACCTCTTGACCAACCCTGGATTTGAACCACCTTACAACAGCGGGGTGGCCAATGGCTGGGCTCCCTGGCATGAAGACAGTGGCGCGAAATGCAGTGAGAAACCCCCCGATTGGGATTTTGTCTGTCAACCGTCCTGGTCGGAAGAACTGGACTATAACAATCTCGGCCTGCGGCGCAGTGGCTCCTCGCAACACGTGGGCGCTCAATATATCACCTGGCACGGCGGAGTTTTCCAGACCGTGAACGCCCCGCCAGGGAGCCTGGTGCGATTTACGGTTTGGGGCTATGGCCGGGTTTCCAATGAGCAGCCCCCGGCTCCCACGCTGGGTACCAACTGGATCCCCCGGATGCAGGTCGGGATTGACCCGGAAGGCCGGGGCTTGTGGAATACCGGCGTGATCTGGTCCGGCCAGGTCAACGCGGCCGATAGCTGGCAGCAGCTCTCAGTTGAAGCCACCGTAGGGGCCAGCGGCAAGGTGACGGTCTTCGTAGCTAATACCTTCCGCACGGCAACGCCGGTAGCGCACATTGACGTCTGGTGGGACGATGCCTCGCTGGTGATTCAGGGCCCGGCCCCGACGGCCACGAACCCCCCCCGCCCGACGGCCACGCCTGGCCCGCCGCCGACCCCGCTGCCCACCGCGACTCCGCGTCCCGACGGGGCGGTAGTGCATGTGGTTCAATCGGGAGATACGCTTTATGCCATCGCCCTGCAGTACAATGTGTCACCGGACCAGATTATCCGGCTGAACAATTTGACCAATCCCAGTGCTTTGTCTGTGGGCCAGGAATTGGTTATCTCGGCACCGGTAGCCACTGTAGCTCCCCAGGTCACGCCCACACCTGAGGTAGTCACTCCCTTGCCGACCACGCCGCCTCCTGTTCAGGGAGGGTCTCTGTGTGCGCTTGTTTACAATGACCGCAACCTGGATACCTTCCGGCAGGCCGATGTAGAAGAGTTGTTGCCGGGGGCGCGGATCACTCTGACCGGGCCGGACGGCGTGGCCTTGTTATCCTATGTCACCGATGGCCTGAAGGAACCCTATTGCTTCACCGGCTTGGCCAACGGGCAGTACCGTCTCAGCCTCCAGCCGCCGGCGGGCTACGCTGCAAGCGGCCCGGCGGAGCTGGCCGTGATGGTGAGCGGTGCTCCGCTGGAGGTAGGGTTGGGGCTCAAGCGGGCGGCCGACGCCGCCGGTACTCAGGCCGCGCCGGTAACTGCTACCCCGGCTTCCTCTGGCGGCGAGCAGGCGTCCCCTGCGGGGGTGACGGATATCCTGGGTTGGATTGTGCGCATCAGCGGCATCCTGGTATTGGTGTTGGCACTGATTATCGGGATATTGTTTGTTCGCTCGCGAATGCGCTAAAAACTGTGGAGGAACCTTGCCAGAGCCGGCCTGTAAGGTGTTGGGCGGCTCGTTTGAGAGGAGACAGGCAGGTATCATGAAAAAACAGAGCTGGTTGATAGTCCTGACCCTGGTCAGTGTGGCGCTGGTGAGCATAGGCTGGATGCCGACGACAGGGGTCAGGGCGCAGGGGGCGGGGGTGAACTTGCTGACAAACGGGGACTTTGAAGCCTCAGGCGGGCAGGCCTGGCCGTTCCAGGATGGTATCTCTGAAGTGCAGGTAGCGCCGGGGTGGCGAGCTTTCTTCCTGGATACCCCGCCAGCCTATGCCAAAATTCCGGTGAATTGTCCTAATGCACAGGAGGATCCGGGATGTTATTGGGCCCGCCCGGAGTTCCGTGGTTTGAGCGCGATTGAATTTTCTTACCGGGTCCACGGCGGCAATCTCGCGCAGAAATATTTCACGTTTGGGCGTCAGCATGAGGCTGGCATGTTGCAGCAGGTGAACGGGATCACTCCAGGTACCTTACTGCGTTTTTCGGTTTACATAGAGACCTGGTCGTGTATGCCCGGTTCACAATGGAATGTCTGTCCCACTGCTCCCAACTCCAATTCCCCTGCTCCTATGCACACCAAGGTCGGCATGGATCCCACCGGCGGTACCAATCCATGGGCGGCTTCCGTCGTCTGGTCGCCTGAGATCAACGCTTATGATCAATGGACGTTATTCCAGGTGGAAGCGACCGCGGCTAACAGTACGGTGACAGTTTTCATTTATTCCCGTGCGGATTGGACCGACCAGATTTTCCGGTTAAACAACGACGTTTACGTAGACGATGCCAGCCTGGTGGTGGTGGGGCCGGCGCCGACGCCGTCCCCACCCCCGCAGCCAACGGCGACTTACGGCCCGCCCCCGACCCCGCGTCCCACGCCTACCCCCCGACCCGATGGCGCCGTTGTCCATGTAGTCCAGCTGGGGGATACGCTTTACGGGATTGCTTATGAATACAACGTCTCACCCGATCAGATTATCCGGCTGAATAACATTACCGATCCGGGGATGTTGAGCGTGGGACAGGAGCTGGTAATTGCGCTGCCGACGAATCCGCCGACACCGACGATGACGCCAGCCTTGACACCGGCACCGACCACTCCTGCGGCTCTGGCTCCTACTGTTGCCCCGGCCGGGGCCGGTCTCTGTGTGTTGGTTTACCAGGACCGCAATGGGGATACCTTCCGGCAAGCGGATACAGAAGAACTCCTGCCCGGAGCGGTGGTCTCGGTGCTGGGAGCGGCCGGGGCGGCAGCTCTGTCGTATACGACCGATGGACTTAAAGAACCCTATTGTTTTACTGACTTGCCAGCCGGCCAATATCGGGTCAGTATTCAGTCGCCGGCGGGTTATCAGGCCAGTGGCCCGAGCGATCTGGCGGTTATCGTCAGTGCCGCCGGGGCCCCGCAGGTGGAATTGGGGGTTAAGCGCAGTGAGGTGATCAGTGTGACGACCCCTCAGCCAGGTGCCACCCAACCGTCGGCTGAGAAAACACCGGTCGGCGGAGATAAGGTCTCCACCGGCGGGCTTTCTAAGGCGCTGCGCACGGTTGTGACCATCAGTGGCGGGCTGGTCCTGGTCCTGGCGGTGGCGGTAGGGGTGTTGTTCCTCCGCTCGCGGCCGCATTGAGCGGCCGTCGCCTCAAGCTGGTGGCTTTCTATGGGGCAGGCTCCTGATGTCAGGAGCCTGCTTTTTTGTGGGATTTTTTATCTCCTTTGAAAATAGCGCTTTGCTTGTAGTCAGGCGCTTTAGCGCCGTCCAAC
>CAYTGR010000030.1:0-1709 GCA_964437445.1 uncultured Anaerolineales bacterium
ACCAGTTAAGGAGTGAGCAGAGAGCAGCCGGTAGAAGTGCCTGTTTCCTGCTCACTGCTCACGACTCACATTTTCATCCCACAGCTGGTGAACGCCTTCTGAAAGGATGAAGGCGGAAGGATGAAATCTCCTTTGAAAAGAGCGTGAAGAGCTGGTAGTGAGGCGCTTTAGCGCCGTCTGAGCCGCACTGAAGCGCGGCACTACCAACACGCTGAAACGCTGAGACGCTGAAACACTAATGTGAACGCCAGTTCAGGGGGAATTCCCTGACTTTAAGAAGTAGCTCCGAAGCCCTTGAACGCCCGGAGCTGCTCTTTGAGGGCGGCAATTTGGGCCTGCGTCCGTTCAATGCGCTCAAAGAGTGGCGCCTTGGCTTTGAGGCCCTCGGCAATCAGCATCCCGGCTGCTTCCGTCCGGCTCTTGGAAACGCCGGCCGTGACCAACAGGTCCAACTGCTGGCGGGTCTCGGCATCTACCGGTAGCAAGAGCCGCTGGGTGACGTCTTGCGCGGCGGTCACCAGCGCCCGGCCTAACGCTTCCAGCAGGCCGACGGTCTCATCCAGCACGGCGGTCAGCTGCGCTGGGGTCTCCGCTCCGGCGGCCGCCGGAGCCTCTTTCGTCGTGGTAGTTTCTTCAGTATTCATTTGGCTTACTCCATTTGTGAATAACGGTTCGTAGTGAGTGGTACATAGTGAGCAGTCCATAGTGAGCAGTCATAGTGAGCAGTGAATCCTTTAGAGACTTGCTTCCTGCTCTCTACTTCCTGCTCTCTGCTTCCCGCCACGGCTCTCCCTTCATCCTTCCGCCTTAGTCTCCGGGGCGACCTCGCGGCGCAGCTGGGCGCGCAGGTCCGCGATCTGGCGGGTGATCTCGGCAATCCGCTCAAAGAGGGCCTGGTTGGCCTTGATCCCTTCGCTGATGAGCAGCGCGGCGCTCTCAGAGCGGCTTTTGGTGATCTCGGCCTCTACCAGCATGTCCAGGTGATGGAGTGCCTCATCGTTGACGCGGACCATTACCACGTTGCCCCGGCCTTGTAAAGCCTCTCCCAAGGCCTGGCCCACTGTCTCCACCTGCCGCCAGGCTTCGCGGAGCGAGGCGGAGGTCTTGCCACTGGTAGCCGGCCGGGCTTCCTGGTCTTCCTGCGGGACATTCCCGGCGGCCGGCGGTTCGGCCGCCGGCGCTGCCGGAGACTTATCTTCCGGTGGCGGTGGTGTCACTCCGTTTGGAGTTACGACTTCTGTTTCGTCCATGGTTTTACTCCTATCTATTGAAATCGCCTCTGGGCATTCTTCGTAATTGTATTACGTGTAATATCATAACATAGTTGCGCCGTTTTGTCAATACCCTATGGACAATAAAAGAGGGGATTTCGGCGGCACGGTTGCCGAAATCCCCTCTTAAGGGCTTACCCAGGCAGCAAAGCGTGAGCGCCTGCGGTGGGGGGTGACATAAGCTGAGCCGTTTATTTTGGTTGACTCAACAAACTAACGAGATTTTAGCATAGAAAAGGCAATTTTTCAGGCGATATATTTTGTTTTGACTTACAACTTATACCCGGGTACACGCTTGCAGTTGCATCCATGAAAGGTTCTTGTACAATTGCCGGCACAGCAGAGGGGAAGGTTGTAGCGACGTCTACACGAATCACGAATGGCGAATGGCTGCCCGCGGCCACATCACACCTGGGCGGCAGGCGCTGCTGGCCTGCG
>CAYTGR010000030.1:1809-24481 GCA_964437445.1 uncultured Anaerolineales bacterium
CGAATGGCTGCCCGCGGCCACATCACACCTGGGCGGCAGGCGCTGCTGGCCTGCGATTCGTGGATTCGTGTAGCATTCGTGGGCCGCGCTAATTCCAAGCGGCCTGTGTGTGATTGCAGGAGCACAACATGCATAGTTCGGAAGCCACGGTGTTGCTGGCGCACGGCAGCGGTGGGCAGCTCAGCCACGAGCTGATCCGCGACGTCTTCGCGCGGGCCTTCGCTAACCCTGTGCTGGCCGAGTTGGGCGATTCCGCCGTGGTAGACCTGCCACCCGGTGTCCGCCTGGCGTTGACGACCGACTCCTTTGTCGTGCAACCGCTTTTCTTCCCCGGCGGTGACATTGGCAAGCTGGCCGTCTGCGGCACGGTCAACGACCTGGCCGTCGCCGGGGCGACCCCGCTTTACCTGACGGCCGGCTTCATCCTTGAGGAAGGCTTGCCGCTGGCGACCTTGGAGCGTGTGGTGGTCTCTATGGCGGAGACCGCCCGCAGCGCGGGCGTCCAGATCGTGACGGGTGACACGAAGGTGGTGGAACGCGGCGCGGCCGATGGCTTGTTCATCAACACTGCGGGCGTGGGGTCTCTGCCGGCGGGCCGATCCCTCGCCCCGGCCCATTTGCGACCGGGGGACGTGCTGCTGATCAACGGCCCGCTCGGCGACCACGGCCTGGCGGTGATGTTGCAGCGCGAGGGGCTGGAGTTCGGTTCAGCTTTGGAAAGTGACTGTGCGCCGCTCAACGGGCTGATCGCGGCCGTCCTGGCGGCTGCGCCGGGGGCGGTGCGCTGTATGCGCGACCCGACGCGCGGCGGGCTGGCGACTGTCCTCAACGAGTGGGCTGAGGTCGGCGTCGGGATGATGTTGGACGAGGCGGCGCTCCCGATCCGCGAGGAGGTGCGGGGCGCCTGCGAAGTGCTCGGCCTGGACCCCCTCTACGCGGCCAACGAGGGCAAGGTGGTGCTGGCCGTAGCCCCGGAAGCGGCGGAGGCGGCGTTAGCCGCGTTGCGTGCGCATCCCCTGGGCCGCGACGCGGCCTGCGTCGGCCAGGTGACCGCCGAACACCCGCGCCGGGTGGTGCTTCGCACCCGCTACGGCGCCCGGCGCATCGTGGAGCTGCTCACCGGCGCGCAACTGCCTCGCATCTGCTGACGCCGGGACTTCCCTGCAAAAAGGTCTCATGCCAGGTCGCTCAGACACTAAGCCGCCATTGGCTGACTCAAGTTGTCACTGCCAGGAGACCACGGACAACTGACCACAGACCACCAGCGGTTAAAACAGGGTGGTCTGTGGTCATCAAGAGAACGTGGCCCTTACCAACGGCCGGTAGCAACTTGAGTTAGCTAAGACCCCCTGGCAGGCCTGGTGTGAGCTGGCTGATTTGTGGCAGGGGATTCGCTTTAGCCCCCCAGAAGTCGGCGCAGCCACGACCGTTCTGGTTTTTTATCGGCTATCGGGTGGGGCGTTGCAGCGTCCGGCGTCCGGTCAGATTGCTCGGGGCGGGCCTGCAAGGCCCGCTGGGCCGCCAATGCCACATATTCCACCTTATCCTCGGCCAGTTTGAGCAAGGTCGCCTGTACGGTTGGCGATCCGTCGTCCAGCGCAGCCAGGGTGTGGGCGAGCGCGGCCCGGATGTAAGCGTTGGTATCGTCCACCAGCGGGTAGAGCCGGGGCAGCAGGCTGGCATCTCCGATGAGGGCCAGCGCTTCCACTGCTGCCGGACGCACTAACGGGCTCTGGTCCTCGTCCACCAATTTCAGCAACATTGGCGCTGCCGTGCGGTCCCCCAACTGGCCGGCCGTGAGTGCAGCCATGCGGCGCAGGCGTGGATCCGGGCAGGCGAAAAAGGTTCGCACTGCCGGGGCGGCCGGTGTGTAGTGGAGCTGCCCAAGACTTTTGAGCGCCGAGAGCCGCAAGCTGATGCTTTTATCCTCCAAGGCCTGCATCAGCGCCGGCCCGGCCTGCTGATCCCCAATTTGCCCCAACGCAATGGCCGAGAGTGAGCGAACGCCCACGTATTCCTGCAACACCCGGATCAGGATGGGGACGGCTTCCTGGGATTTCAGGTCCCCCAACGACATCACCAGGGTTTTGACCACGGGCAGGTCGCGGGGGGTGGGGGCGGCCAGGTATTCCTCCAACAATCCGATCATCAAGGGGACGGCTTCATGCGTTTGCAGCCGGCGCAGGGCGGTGATCGCGGTGCGCCGGATGCGCGGATCACGCCGTTCCAACAGGGGCAGCAATACCGGGCCGAGATCGGCCACTCCCAGCTTCCCAATGGCGTTGATGGCGGCCCGGCGGACGTAAAAGTTGGGGTCGTCCAGGGCCTGGAGCAGGGCTATCTGGGCCTCCTTGGCGCGCAGTTGCCCCAGTGCGATCGCGGCTGCTCGTCGGACGAACGAACTGGAGTCGTGCAGCGCCGTGATCAACGCGAAAGTGGCCTCGGGATCCCCCAGGTGTCCGAGCGCCTCAGCCGCGGCGCTGCGGACATACGTATTGACATCCTCTGTCAGCGTCTGGATCAGCGGCCGAATGGCGGCCTGGGCCTGCAATTCCCCTAACTCATAGGCGGCCTGGGAGCGCTGGCGGGGATTGGGGTTTTGCAGATTGGAGATGCATCTTTGTACAGCCGGGGAGATAGCTTGTAAATCATTGGTCGCTTTCACCTTTTCTTTTTCCTCAGATATTCTTTTTTTGATATTGCTTTTTTCTTTATTCACTGGCCTGACGCTTAGTTAGGCAGGTTAAGTATAACACAAAGCCTTCGGGAAAGCCAGGGATGATTTTCTACTTCATTAGTTTTAAGGCCGCGAAATCCTTGCTTAAAGCCGGGTTGTGTGCTATAATGCCACTGGTTAAAGGGTATAGGGTGCCGTTGGCGCGCCAAATTGGAAAAGTGGGGACTCCCCACTTTTCTTTGTAAATCGCCACCGATAGAGAGGCGGAGGATTAGTTTTAATGAAAAGCGAGTTCGCGCTTGCTTTCAATCAAATATGTGCGGAATATAACCTGCCCCGGGAGGTAGTCCTGGAGGCAGTGCGCGCTGCGTTAGCCACCGCTTACCGGCGGGATTGGAAAATCCCGCCGACGCAGAACCTGACCACCGAAATCAGCCTGGAGACGGGGTTGGCGCGGATCTATTTGGAAATGATAGTTGCCGAGCCGGTGGAGGATCCGCAACTGCAGATCGGGCTGGCCGAAGCCCGGCGGATCAATGCTCAGGCGCAGGTGGGGGACCTGCTGATGCGGGACGTGACGCCCGACAACTTTGGGCGGATTGCGGCGCAGACGGCCAAACAGGTCATCACCCAACGGCTGCGTGAGGCCGAGCGCGAGCTGCAATTCAACCGCTTCAGCCGCCAGGAAGGCGAAATCATCATCGGCACCGTCCAATCCATCACCCCCCAGGGCGTGACGCTGCACCTGGAACGCACCGAAGAAGCGGTGATGCCCAAACGGGAGCAGATCCCCGGCGAGCGGTACGTGATCCACCAGAAGATCCGCGTCTACGTGCTGGAGGTGCGCCGCACCCCGCGCGGCCCGGAGATCACCGTCTCGCGCAGTCACCCCAACGTGTTGCGGCGTATGCTGGAGCTGGAGGTCCCTGAAATCCGGGGTGGGCAGGTAGAAATTAAAGCCATTGCGCGCGAGGCGGGCATCCTGGCAAAGGTGGCCGTTGCCGCGCGTCAGCCGGGGTTGGACCCGGTAGGGGCCTGTGTGGGGATGCGGGGGATCCGCATTCAAACCATCTCGCGCGAGCTGAATGGCGAACGGCTTGAGGTGGTGGAGTGGTCGCCCGACCCGGCCGTTTTCATTGCCAACGCGCTCCGACCGGCCACCATTCTCAGTGTGGTGCTGGACGAACACAATCCGGGGGGGCGCACGGCCTCGGTGGTGGTGGCCGACGAGCAGCTCTCGCTCGCTATCGGCCGTTCCGGCCAGAACGCCCGCCTGGCGGCCAAGTTGACCAACTGGCGGGTAGATATTCAGGGGGCCTCGGAAGCAGCTCTCTGGGCGATGGACCAGATCAACCAGCTGGAAGGGCTGAAAGAGGTCAAAGAAATCGCCGCGTTGCTGCCTGCCCTGGCTGCGTTGCTGCGCTCGCACGAGGCGGAGCGTTACCCGCTGACGGATGAGGACCGGCGGATCGTCAAGACGGTGGTGGAAGCCGTGCGGCGGACCGTGATTGAGCGGCGTGAGGCCGACCACCCGGCGGCCCGCCAGGCCAAGGCGCGCCGCACGGCGCAGGAGACTGCTGAGGCCGAACGGCGGGCGGCGGTGGCCGAGGCGCGCGCCAGTATCCCTCTCGTCGCTTACGAATTGCCGTTGGCGGAACTGGCGTTGTCGGAGAAGACCCAGGGACATCTGGCCCGCAACGGCCTGCACACCGTGGGCATGGTGATGGAACGGCTGGCCATGGGGGACGAGGGGCTGCTCATGCTGGATGGCATCGGCGCGAAAGCGTTGCTGGAAATCCGCGTGGCAGTAGATCAGATTCAGTCCCGGCTGGTGCCGGCGGTGACCGAGCCCGAAGTCGTAGCTGCGGTTGAAGAGGCGACGCCCGTGGCCGAGCCGACGCCGGTGGCCGAGGCCGCCACGGTGGCGGTAGCGGCTGAAGTGGCCGAGACTCCAGTGGCCGTCGTGGTAGAAGAAGCCGCCCCGGCGGAGGCCGTGGTGAGTGTTGAACCGGCGGAGGCGACGTTGGTGGCCGAAGCGCCGGTGACCGAAGCGCCGGTGGCTGAGGTCCCGGTGGTGGAAGTACCCGTGGTGGAAGCCGCGTCGCCGGAAGCGCCGGCGGCCGACTCCGGTCTGCTCATCAAGCCGCTGCCGGTGGAGTTACCGCCGGAGGTCCTTGAGCAGCAGTTTGAGGATGAAGAAGAACCGGGACACCCGAAAAAGAAGGGCAAGAAAGGAAAGCGCTCTGCGGACACCTTCTACGATGAAGACGAGCGGGGAGTCGTTGTGATCCGCCGTCGGCGTGGAGGGCGCGCGCAGGATTGGGATCAATATGGGGACTATTGACGTCACCATGAATCCATGGGATTCTCTGGTAAGTCCTGTGGCAGGCCGGGATTAGACCGATGTAAGATCCAGGCTGTCAAATGAGTGCGCCGTTCTGCCTTGAGCAGAAGGTGATAAGGGACGCCAGAGCTCTCTGGCGTCCCTTTATTGTCTCAGCGGGGTAGTGGGAGTCCGTCTGCCAGCCGGGGCGTTGACCGTGAGGCCGGTGGCAGCCGTCGGATGGTCAGTGGCCGGATAGCAAACGGCGTTTCTTTTGGTGCATTTGGTGAAGGAGGGCGGCGATGGGTAAGCTCAAGTCACAACACCGGCATATCCCCGAACGTACTTGCGTGGCCTGTCGCACCACACGCCCTAAACGGGCGCTGGTTCGGATTGTCAGTCTCGCGGAGGGCGGCGATGTTGTAGTGGATGAAAGCGGCAAACGCAACGGGCGGGGAGCCTATCTCTGTCGCCAGCGTACCTGTTGGGAGCAGGCCCTGCGTCGCCACATCCTGGATCATGCCCTGCGGGTGACGCTTTCGCCTGAAGCGACCGCCACGCTGCTGGCCTACGCGCAGACACTGCCCGCCACATTGGAGCCGACCAGCGCTGAAAGTCCGACCGGGGAAGAATTGTTATAAGGAGGTGGGTATGGATAAATCGGCTTCACCGCTGCCAGCGGTTCAAGGGGTTAAAGAGAAGGCGGCGCCAGTCGTCCGCGAGGTGACGATCCATGAAGTGGTCACCGTCCGCGAACTGGCTGATTTGCTGCACGTGACGCCCATTCAAATCATCAAGAACTTAATGAGCAGTGGCGTTTTGGCGAGTATTAACCAGCAGATTGATTTTGACACGGCGGCGATTGTGGCGAGCGAATTTGGTTTTGAGGCCCGCCTGCCCTACGTGGAGGTGCTGGAAGAGGATGTGGAGACCGAGCTCACCCCCTGGCAAGCACTCATCGCCAATGAGCGGGCAGAAGATCTGCAGCCCCGGCCGCCGGTCGTCACGATCCTGGGCCATGTCGATCACGGCAAGACCTCGTTGCTGGATGCGATCCGGCATACCAACGTCGCCGCCCACGAAACCGGTGGGATTACCCAGCACATCGGTGCCTACCAGGTGGAACACAACCGCCGCAGGATTACTTTCCTGGATACCCCCGGCCACGAGGCGTTCACGGCGATGCGGGCGCGCGGCGCGAACACGACCGATATTGCGATCCTGGTGGTCGCGGCCGACGATGGAATTCAGCCACAGACCGTGGAAGCCATCAACCATGCTCGTGCGGCGCACGTGCCGATCATTGTGGCGCTCAACAAGATTGATAAACCTAACGCACGTCCCGACTTCGTGAAGCAGCAGCTGGCCGATCAGGGGTTGGTCCCCGACGATTGGGGCGGCGGCACCATGGTGATCCCCGTCTCCGCGAAAAAGCGCATCGGCCTGGAAGACCTGCTGGAAGCGATCTTGTTGGTCGCCGATTCCATCGGCGTTAAAGCCAATCCCGATCGCCCCGCCATCGGCACCGTGCTGGAGAGCCGGCTGGATAAGCAGCGCGGTCCCCTGGCAACCATCCTCATCCAAAATGGGACGCTGCATACCAGCGATGTCGGGTTGGTCGGCACAACTTACGGGAAGATCAAGGCGTTAGAGGATGAGCGCGGCCGGTTGTTGAAAGCGGCCCCCCCTTCCACCCCGGTGGTCATCTTCGGGCTGCACGATGTACCGGAGGCCGGCGAGCGGTTTGAGGTGGTCAGTGATGAGCGGACGGCCCGGGCCATCGCCGAAAAGCGCCAGGAGGAAACGCAGGCCAAAGCCCTGGCCGCTCAGCGGCGGACACTCTCCCTGGATGATCTATCGGCGCTGGTCCGTGAAGGCCAGATCAAATCGCTCAACATCGTCCTCAAGACTGACGTTCAGGGTTCCATTGAGCCGATTGTCAACTCCTTGAATCGTCTCAGTAACGAGAATGTCCAGGTTCACCTGATCCACAGTGCGCCGGGCAACATTTCTGAATCCGACGTCAACCTGGCGGTGGCCTCTGATGCGATCATTCTGGGGTTCCGCGTGGAATCGGACGCGCCGGCCCGTCGCGCGGCGGAGATGGAAGGGTTGAGCATCCAGGTCTATGACGTCATCTACCAGCTGGTGGACGACGTGGAGAAGGCGATGAAAGGGATGTTGGAGCCCACTTACGTGGAAAAGGAGCTGGGCACGGCGGAGGTGCGGGCCACGTTTGACATCCCGAAGGTCGGGCGGGTGGCCGGCTGCCAGGTCACCGGCGGCGTGATCCGGCGGAGCGCCAAATTGCGCGTAGTGCGCCGGGGGCAGGTGATTTACCAGGGCGATGTTGGCTCGCTCAAGCGCTTCAACAAGGATGTGCGCGAGGTCAAAGAAGGCTTTGAGTGCGGCATCAAAGTGGAGGGCTTTGACGAGATCCAGGTTGGCGATGTGCTCCAGTGTTTCCATCTGGCGCGCGAAGAAGCGGAAGCGTGAAACGTCAAACGTGAAGCGTGAAACGTGAAACGTGAAGCGTGAAACGTGAAACGTCAAACGTGAAACGTCAAGAAGGGTTTCAGGGGTATGAGGTAAGCCCCGCAGGAGTGTAGCATGGGCAAGAAATACATAGGGCGCGTCAGCGAGATGATCCGTCAAAAGCTGACGCAGGTGATTTTGGAAGAGAGCAATGATCCCCGGATGGCGGAGATTACCATCACCGGGGTAGAGGTTAACCGCGATACCACCCGCGCGCAGGTCTATTACAGCCTGATTGGAGACGCGGAAAAGAAGGCGGAGGCGCAGCGGATGTTGGATGGCGCGGCCGGCTGGCTGCGCGGCCAGATTGCGCCGACGTTGCGCCTGCGCAACATCCCGGAACTGGTCTTTGTCTACGATCCCTCCCTGGAGCACGGCGAGCGGATTGATGCCCTCCTGGAGCAGTGGCATCAGGAAGCGCCGGCAGAAGCGCCGGCAGAGGAAGCGGTGGACGGGGACGCCAACGCTTAAGTGGGATGGCGACCGGAGACCGTGGCCCCTGGGCCGGTCTCCGGTTTTTTGTTCATAAACCCAGTGGCCAAAGGAGCAGAGGACTGTGCCCGACGATTTAGAGTTGACCCAGGCAAAAGCGCTCCTGGAGCGGAGCCGCCACCCGCTGTTGATCGCTCATCCCCGGCCTGACGGCGACACCGTCGGCTCCACCCTGGCGTTGCGACTGGCATTGCTGCGCCTGGGGCAGCGCCCGGTGGTCGCCTGCGTGGACCCCGTGCCCGATACGTTTGCTTACCTGCCGGGCTGGGAGACTTTCGTCACCGAGGTAACCGGGCCGGTGGATCTGGCCGTGGCGGTGGATCAGAGCGACCTGCAGCGCTCCGGCGGGCTCTACCCGGTGGATTGGCGCGGACGGGTGCCGCTGCTGGTCATTGACCACCACCGGACGAACAATGCTTTTGGCGATGTGAACGTGGTGGACCCGGCGGCAGCCGCGACGGCGGCCGTGATGGTGGCTGTGCTGGCAGCGTTAGGTGTTCTGCCAACCGGGGAGATCGCCACCTGCCTGCTCACCGGTATTCTGACCGACACGCGCGGGCTGCGCACCGACACCACAACCCCCGCTTTGCTGGACCTGGTCGCCCGGCTGACGCGCGCCGGCGGCGATTATGAGACGGTCGCGCAATTAGCGCTGGATTCCGTCTCGTATCCTCTGCTGCGCGCCTGGGGCTACGCGCTGACCCGGCTCCAGCTGGAGGATGGCATCGCCTGGTCCACGTTGACGCTGGCGGAAAAAGAGGCGCTGGAGATCGCTGACCACGAAGATCTGGAGCTGGGCAACCTGCTCAGCCGGACGCGCGGCGCGCGGGTGATGGCGGCCTTTGTGGCGATGCGCGATGGTACAGTGCGGATCAGCCTGCGGGCGCGCCCCGGCTACGACGTCTCCGAGCTTGCCCGGCGGCTGGGCGGCGGCGGCCATCGCCAGGCGGCCGGCTGCACCGTCCCCGGCCCGTTAGAAGCGGCGGTAGCGGCGGTGGTCCCCTTGCTCAAACAAATTACGTAACACGCAATACGTCTTGCATGTTGCGTCTTGCGTCAGCTATGAATGGCATCTTTCTCCTCCACAAACCCTCCGGCCTGACCTCCCACGATGTCGTCAACGCCGTGCGGCGGCTGGCCGGGATACGCCGCGTCGGCCATGCCGGGACGCTGGACCCGTTAGCGACCGGCCTCCTCGTCGTGCTGGTAGGACAGGCGACGCGGCTGGCGCAATACCTCACCGGCCACGACAAAACCTACCGCGCCGTGATCCGGCTGGGCGAGACGACCGATACCTACGACGCTGAGGGCACGGTAACGGCGCGCCGGCCGGTGACCGCCACGGCGGCGGAACTGGAGGCGGCGCTGGCCGGCTTCCTCGGCCCGCAAATGCAGTGTCCTCCCGCTTATTCCGCGATCAAAGTGGCAGGGCAGGCGCTCTACAAACGCGCGCGGCGCGGCGAGACGGTCGCGCCGGAGCCGCGCGCCGTCGTTTTCCACACGCTGACGGGGCTGGCCTGGGAGCCGCCCGACCTGACGGTAGAGGTTGTCTGCTCGGCGGGGACTTACATCCGCAGCCTGGCCCACGACCTGGGCGAGCGGTTGGGCTGCGGCGCGCACCTGCGCGCGCTCACCCGGCTGGCGGCCGGCCCGTTTCGGTTGGAGCAGGCGCATCCCTTAGATGAACTGCGCGCGCTGGCGGCCGCCGGGCGGTTAACGGCGGCGTTGCTGCCACCGGCGGCGGCGCTGTCCGACTTCCCCACCGTCACGCTGACGCCAGAACAGGCGCGCGCCGTCGGGTTTGGGCAGCGGGTCGTGCTGCCGGCTGTCTCTGTGGCCCCTCAGCTCAGCGCAGTAGATAGCGCCGGACAATTGGTCGCGGTGTTGATCCCCGACGGCGACGGCTGGCGGCCAGACGTAGTTTTCTCCCTGGAGCAGACGGACGATGTGGATTGAGCGTGGCTTAGACCATTTCATCACGCCGGGTCCGACCGCGTTGACCATCGGCGCGTTTGACGGGGTCCACCGGGGGCACCAGCAGTTGATTGAGACCCTGGTGAACGCCGCGCACGCGGCCGGACAGCAGGCCGTGGCCATGACCTTTGATCCGTTGCCGTGGCAGCTCTTTGGGCGGGGCAATGGGAATGGCGGACTGCTCACCACGTTGGAGGAGCGCTTAGAGCTGCTGGCGGCGCTCGGGCTGGATGGCGTGGTGATCCTGCCCTTCTCGCGGGCGGTAGCGGCCACCCCGGCGCTGGAGTTCGTTGCCGCGCTGAGCCGGGAGCTGGGGCTGGCGGCGCTCTGGGCCGGGCCGGACTTCGCGTTGGGGCGTGGCCGTGAGGGTGACATCGCCTTCCTGCAGGCGGAGGGGGCGCGGTCAGGCTTCACTGTCCACGTGCTGCCGCCGCTGGTCTGGCGCGGGGAGCCGGTACGCAGCAGCCGCATCCGCGAGGCGCTGCGGCGCGGTGACCTGGACGAGGCCAACGATTGCCTGGGCCGTCCTTACCGGCTCAGCGGCACGGTGGTCCACGGGGACGAGCGCGGGCGCCGGCTGGGTTTTCCCACGGCCAATCTCTCCTTACCTGCCGACCGGTTGCTTCCCGCTTACGGCATCTACGTCTGCCGCGCCGTGACGCCGCTGGGGACGTTCGGCGCGGTCACCAACGTGGGCATCCGCCCCACGTTTGACCGGCAGACGCCGTTGGTGGAGGCCTATTTACTGGATTTTGCCGGAGACCTGTACGGGCAGCCCCTGGCCCTGGATTTCCTGGCCCGCCTGCGCTCTGAAATGCGGTTCCCCTCGGCCGAGGCGCTGGTCGCGCAGATGCACGAGGACGCGGCGCAGGCCCGCGCCTGGTTGGGAAGAGATGACAGGCGACAGACCATAGACCACGAAAAGTAACCTTCAGGTGGTCTGCGGTCCGTTGTCCGTGGTCTGTCTCGTAGCACAACGAACACGAGGAATTGCCATGAACGCTTCGTTAGGGAACATCGTTGCTCTGGTGACCGCGGCCCTCTGGTCAGGCACCTCCATTCTGTTCACGTTAGCCAGCGAGCGGGTAGGCTCGCAGGTGGTCAACCGGGGACGGTTGTTGCTGGCGGTGGGTTTCCTGTTGTTAGCGCATTGGCTGACGCTGGGGACGCCCATCCCGCTCCATGCCGGGCTGGACCGCTGGGGCTGGTTGGGGCTTTCGGCGGTCGTCGGCCTGGTGATCGGTGATGGCCTGCTCTTCTACGCCTTCACACAGATCGGCCCCCGGCTCTCCATGCTGTTGATGGCGCTGGTCCCGGTGATGAGCACGGTGCTGGCCTGGCTCTGGCTGGGTGAAGTGCTGCGCCCGTTGGAGCTGCTGGCGATTGTGATCACGATTGGCGGCATCGCCTGGGTGGTGCTGGAGCGCAGCACGCCGGCGGTGGAGGACGAGCACCCCCGGCGGTACGGCGTCGGTGTTCTGTGCGGTGTCGGCGCGGCGTTGGGCCAGGCGGTCGGGCTGGTCCTCTCCAAAACCGGGATGGCCGGCGGTTTCCCGCCGCTCTCGGCCAGCCTGATGCGCCTGATCACCGCGGCGGCCGCGATCTGGCTGCTGGCGGTGTTTCAGGGCGAGTTGCGGTCCACGCTGGCCGGCCTGCGCGACCGGCGCGCCCTGACGTTGATTCTGGGCGGTGCGTTAGGCGGCCCGGCTATTGGCATGTCGCTTTCGCTGGTGGCTGTGCAATTCAGTGCGGTGGGGATCGCCTCCACGCTGATGGCCCTCAGCCCGGTGCTCCTGTTGCCGCTGGCCTACTGGGTCTTCCACGAGCGGATCACGCTGCGGGCGGTGCTGGGCACGGCCCTGGCGATGCTCGGCGTGGCGATGATCTTTTTGACGTGAAGCGGGAAGCGTGAAACGTGAAACGTGAGGCGTGAAGCGTGAAACGTGAAACGTGAAATGGGAAGCGGGAAACGGGAAGCGTGTTGCGTTTTGCGTGTGGTGTAAGCGACGGAATACGCGCGACGGAATACGCAATACGGAATACGCAATACGCCTGATGCAGTATGACGTGTGACGCATGACTCTGCCTGGCCTTATCTTGCGGGTGGACGATGTCCACGCGGCGACGGAGCCGGCCGACCTCATCCGGTTGTATGGGCCGGTGTGGGCGCGCGGGGGCGCGGTCTGCTTTTCGGTGATCCCGCAGGCGGCGTACCGGTTTGACGTGGCGGGGATCGCGCCGACGCCGCCGGTGGATTTGAGCGCCAACCGGGCACTCTGCGAGTTTCTGGTGGCGCAGGTCCGCGCCGGGCGAGCGGAGATCGCGCTGCATGGCTGGCGGCATACGCCGGGTGAACTGGCGGCAGGCAGCCCGGCCGGGCTCCGGGCGCGGCTGGCGGCGGGATTGGCGGCGCTGCGCTCCGCCCTGCCGGGAGTGCCGGTGCGGGTGCTCGTCCCGCCGCATGATGCCCTGGCGCGGGCGGGCTGGGCAGCAGCGCGGGCGCTGGGCCTGGGCGTCTGTTCCACCTGGGCGGCGACGCACGGCGGGACGCGGTTGGCGCACTGGGTCGGCCGGGTACGGCGCTGGTGCGGCTGGCCGGCTGCCCCGGCACGCGGCGGCCGGTGGCCGACCGACATCACCCTGCTGGATTTCGCCGGGCCGGCGGCTGCGGATGCTCCACTCACGGCCCGCTGGCTGCGATGGGCGGCGCGGTGGCGCAGCCCGCTCGTGCTGACACAGCACTATTGGCGAGTGCAGGGTGAGGGCGACGTAGCACTGCGCTGGCAGCGCTGGCTGGATGAATGGGTTGCGGCCGCGACTTTCGTCACTTATCACCCTTCTTTGGCGGGCCTTGGCTGAAGCGAATGATGTCAAACGGCGGTAGCACCGGCCGGAACCGATCCATGCCAGCGTTGCGCGCGGGCTTGTCAATAAGGGGAACTGTGGTATAAATAAAGCCGCTAAACGCCGTTTTTCGGCCCACTAGCTCAAATGGAAGAGCAGGGGACTCTTAATCCCTTGGTTACAGGTTCGAGTCCTGTGTGGGTCACTCGTTTAAGAAAAGCGCCCTCCCTCAGGGGGGCGCTTTTTTGTTGGGCGTGAGGTATTACCGGGGTAATACTCAGCATCGTGTTATTCACGATGGCCGGCTTTTGGCTGGGGGAGTTGTCTTCACCCGAATTTGCCCTATACTAAGAAAGAACCAACAAAATAGCCTTCCCGGGCAATGGCGGCGCCCATGGTTAAGATTTAAGATAGTGTAGCCTGGTAACCCGCTGGCGCAACCTGCCCGGCGGGTTTTGTTGAATGACCTGATCCCTTGAGGTGAACCATGGCCACACCGATCGGCAAATACGAACTTCTGGCAGAACTCGGCCGCGGCGGCTTTGCGACGGTCTATCGGGCGCGGGATACCACGCTGGACCGCGAGGTGGCGCTGAAGGTGCTGCATCCGGGCTACGCAGTAGACCCGGCCGTGGTGCAGCGCTTCCTGCAGGAGGCGCGCCAGGCGGCTAAACTGCGTCACGCCAACATCGTCCACGTCTACGAGGTAGATGCCGCTAACGGCCAGCCGTACATCGCCATGGAATACCTGCCCGGCGGGACGTTGGCCGCGCGCCTGACCGGGGCGCCGTGGCCGTGGGCGGCGGCGAAGCCGGTGCTGGAGCAAGTGGCAGCGGCCTTAGCCTATGCGCACAAAAAGCAACTGCTGCACCGTGATATCAAACCGGCCAACATTCTGTTTGACGAGGACGACCACGCAGTGTTGGTGGACTTCGGGCTGGTCAAATCGCTGCAAGAGAGCGGTCTGACCGCCGAAGGGACCCGGTTGGGGACGCCGGCCTACATGGCCCCGGAGCAGGCGGAGGGGGGCGACCTCGGCCCGGCCACCGATCTCTACGCGCTGGGCGCGGTCGCCTACGAACTGCTGGTGGGCGGCCCGCCGTTTAGCGCCGAGACGCCGGTGGCGGTGCTCCACGCACAGGTCTACGAGCCGCCGCCGGACCCGTGCGGGCGCAACCCGGCGCTGCCGGCGGCGGTTGCCAGGGGGCTGCTCAAAGCGCTGGCGAAAGCGCCGGCAGAACGCTATGCCAGCGCCCCTGAGCTGGTGCAGGCGTTGCAGGCGGCCTTTCAGGCGCACGAGCAGCACACCCACACGCAGGCGATGCTGGCTGAGCTCTTCACGCAGGCGCAGGAGGCGGCGCAGCGGGGCGATTGGGGCCGGGTGACGACGCTCTGTACCCAGGTGCGGGATCAGGAGCCGGACTATCCGGGGGCGCTGGAATTGCTGGCGCAGGCGGCCGCGGCGTTGGCGCAGGCCGCGCAGCAACAGCAGCACACGCGGGACCTGGAGCAGCGGCACGCGGGGGCGCTCCAGGCCTTGGCGGACGGCCGCTATGCGCGCGCGGCGCGCGCGTTGCAGGCCTTGCAGCAGGAGGGTGCGCCGTTCGCGGACCTGGCCGACCGGCTGGCGGCGGCGGAGAACGGCGCGCAGGTGGCCCGGCTGGCCCGGCGGGTGGCGCGCCAATGGCAAGCGGGTTGTCCCGACGCCGCCTGTGCCGACCTGCTGGAGATCTTGCGCCGCGACCCGGCGCACGCCGGCGCGCGGGCACGGCTGCCGGAGGCGCTGGCCGCGTTGTTGGCACGATACCAGGCGGCGTGCGCTGACCTGGCACGGGTACAGGAGCAGCAGACGGCGCTCCAGGCGCGCGTGGCCGAGTTGGAGGCGCAGTTGCAGCCCCGGGTAGAAACACCGCCGGTAGACCCTGCCGGTGACCGCTGGGTCTGTCCGGCGGACGGCAAGGCTATGGTGCGGATTCCGGCGGGGGAGTTTTGGTACGGGGACAATAAAAAGAAAGTAACGCTGCCGGAATACTGGATAGACATGACGCCGGTGACCAATGCCGAATTTGCGGCGTTTGTGCAAGCGACCGGCTACCGGACGACGGCGGAGCAAGAGGGCAGCGGGTGGGTGTATGACCAGCAAAAGCGCGAATGGGTAAGAACCAAAGGGGCGGACTGGCAGCACCCGGCCGGGGCGGGGAGCGGGATAGAGGACAAAATGGACTACCCGGTGGTGCAGGTGTCGTGGGCGGACGCGGCAGCGTATGCGGCCTGGGCGGGCAAGCGGCTGCCGAGCGAGGAGGAGTGGGAGAAGGCGGCACGGGGGACGGATGGTAGAGCGTACCCCTGGGGGAACGAGGAACCGACGCCGGCGCGAGCCAATTACGGGCGCAACGTGGGCGGGACAACGCCGGTGGGGCGCTACAGCCCGGCGGGGGATAGCCCGTATGGCTGCGTGGACATGGCGGGCAACGTCTGGGAGTGGACGGCCACGGATTATGACCAGAGCTCCAAAGTGGTGCGCGGGGGTTCCTGGTTTTACGATGCGTCCGGGCTGCTCTGTGCCTACCGTTCCAGGTTCTGGCCGGCCAACCGCTACGTCATCCTGGGGTTTCGGTGTGTTTTGGCGCGCCCAGGGGGCTAAATCCCTGTCTGCTGTCTTCTGTTCTTTGTCATTGGGGGGGGTCTGGGGGGCAGCCCCCCAGAATGCTCCCGCGCGCAGCGCGGCGAAATTTGGCCCTCACCACCCCCCCAGTCCCCTTCCGCTCCCGAAGCCGGGAGCGGAAGGGGGTGTCAGAGCCATTCCCTCCCCCGGCTTCGGGGGAGGGCCAGGGTGGGGGCGTAGTTCCCGGCTGCGGGGGCGGGCCAGGACAGGGGCGTAGCCCTCACCAACCCCCCAGCCCCCTTCCGCTCCCGAAGCCGGGAGCGGAAGGGGGTGCCAGAGCAATCCCCTCCCCCATCTTGGGGGGAGGGCCAGGGTGGGGGCGTAGTTCCCGGCTGCGGGGGCGGGTTAGGGTGGGGGCGCAGCCCTCACCAACCCCCCAGCCCCCTTCCGCTCCCGAAGCCGGGAGCGGAAGGGGGTGTCAGAGCCATCCCCGCTCCCGGCTGCGGGGGTGGGCCAGGGTGGGGGCGCAGTTCCCCAGCTGCGGGGGAGGGCCAGGGTGGGGCACAGCCCTCACCATCCCCCCGAAGCCGGGAGCGGAAGGGGGTGCCAGAGCAATCCCCTCCCCCATCTTGGGGGGAGGGCCAGGGTGGGGGCAAAGGAGGCAAAGGAGGCCGATGCCTTACAAGGGACGGATTCGGACTTCAGCGATCGTGCAGGAACGGGCGCGGGAGTTGCGCCACCACTCCACGCCGGCCGAGCAGGTGTTGTGGGCGGCGCTGCGGGGGCGGCAACTGGCCGGGCTGAAGTTCCGGCGGCAGCACCCGTTGGGGCCGTTCATCGTGGACTTTTGCTGCCCGGAGCGGCGGGTCATCGTGGAAGTGGATGGGCCGATCCACGACGATCAGGGGGAGGCCGACGCCGCGCGCACGGCCCAGTTGACCGCGCACGGGTATCAGGTGTTGCGGTTTGCCAACGCGCAGGTCTTGGAGCACCTGCCGGAAGTATTAGCCGCTATTCAGACGGCGTGTGCGCAGCCGGCCGCCACAGGAGCTACCGATGCCCTTTTGTGAACACTGTCAACATTACTTCCCGCCGTCAGACGCTACCTGCCCGGCCTGCGGCACGCCGGCGCTACCGCCCCCTGCCCCCGCGCTGCAATGGACGGCGGCGCTGCCCGGCGAGCCGGACGCCCTGGCGCTGGCGGGCGGCGTTCTCTGGGCCGCGACCCACACGGCCGACCAGGCAACACTCTCCTGGTTTGATCCGGGCCACGGCGCGCCACTGGGACAGCGGACCTGGGACCGGGCGATGATCGCCGGGCTGGCCCCGGCCGGCGACACGCTGGGGGTCGCCCTGACCACCACCGATCTCCTGCACGGCACGAGCGCGCTCCTGGCGTTGGCGATGGATGGGACGGAGCGCTGGCGGTGGGCGGGCGGCCGCGGCGCGCTCAGCGCCCCGGCGTGGGTCGCCGATCGCCTCTACCTGGTCGCGGAGACCACCACACTAATTTGCCTGGCCGCGGCCGACGGCGGGGAACGCTGGCGCGTCCCCCTGCCGGAACCGGTCACGGCGGCGCACGCCGCCCCGGTGGCCGTCGCCACACCGGAGCTGTTGTTGCTTCCCTGCCGGCAGCCGCAGTTGTTGGCACTGGCGTTCAACGGCGCGCTGCGCTGGCGCTTTGTCGCACCCGCTCCAGTAGACACCTGGTTGCGCCAGCCGCCGGTCGTGCTCGGGACGCAGGTCTACGTGTCCAGCAGCGCGGGTCTGCTCTACGCGCTGCGCCTGGACGACGGCCGCCGGCTCTGGGAGCGTCCGGTCGGCCCGGCGGGGCGCCCGCTCTCCGCGCCGGCAACCGACGGCGAGCGGCTCTTTGTCGGTGCGCGCGATGGCCTCCATGCGCTGGCTCCCGACGATGGGCGCCCGCTCTGGCATTTCCCCACCGCGCGGCGAATTGCGGCCGCGCCGGTGGTCCAGGCGGGCGTGGTCTACGCCGTCGGGCACGATCACACCCTCTACGCGCTGGAGGCCGCCGGCGGGCGGGAACTCTGGCGCTCCGCAGTCACCCGGCCGGCGGACCTGGCGCCGTTGCTGGTGGCGCTCCCCGAGACACCGGGCGTCGTCCTGGCCGGGGCGGGCGGGACGCTCACGGTGTTAGCCCGGCCCTGGAGTGTGGCCGAACACACGGCGGCCGGCCGGTGGCGGGAGGCTGCTGCCGGTTACGCCGACGGCGGTGCTCCGGCGCACGGGGCCGCGCTCCTGGCGGCGCACGGGGAGCCGCTCCTCGCCGCGCAGCTGTGGGCAGTCGCCGGGGAGCCGGTCCAGGCGGCGGAGCAGTATGAACTCGCCGGGGAATGGGAACGCGCGGCGGCGCTCTGGGCCGCGTTGGCGCAGCCGGCGCGGCAGGCGGCAGCGCTGGAGCGCGCCGCTCAGGCGGCCACCGCTCCCCTCACGGTGGCGGAGCAATGGGAGCAGGCCGCGCAGCTCTGGGCCGCCGAGGGCGACAGCGCCCGGGCCGAGGCGTGTGCCATTCAGGCCGCATTGCAGCGCAGGCAGCCCTACCTGCAGGTCACGGTGGAAGTTCCCTCCGCGCTGCGCCTGGGGGAATCGCGCGCCTTCACCCTGACCGTGCGCAACCTCGGTGGGGGGACGGCCCGGCAGCTCTGCCTGCATCGCACGCCCAGCGCGGTGCAGGGGGACTGCGCTTCGCAGCAGCTACGGGACCTCCGCGCCGGGCGGCAGTGCACGCAGGTGCTCTATCTGAGCCCGGAGCGCGCCGGGGAACTGCCGCTGGATTTGACGCTCACCTATGCCGACGAGCGCGGGCAGCCCTTTGAGCGGCGGTATCGGGCCGTGCTGGTGGTTCAGGCCGCGGCGCCGGCGCAGCTGGTGGTGCTCGCCGGGGAGTTCCACGGGCCGGTGCAGCGGACGTTCGGCGGCGAGGCGACGGGCGCCCCGGCTCCGGCGGGGATGGTGGATACCGCAACCTTGCGCGTAGGGTTACAGCGGTTGGACGATGTGGGCCTGGAGACCTTGTGCCTGGATCACTTTCCCACCGTGTACGAGAAGTTTGCGCGCGGCCTGCGCCGCGACGAGAAGATCAACCTGCTGCTGGATCACTGCCGCCGGCATCCCGAAGAGGCTGCGCGGCTGGCGGCGTTGCTTCCTTAAAGGCAAAAAAGGCAAAGGCCGGGCTTTTCAAGAACAAACTCCGGGCAAAGAACAGCGGGTCCTTGAGAAACCGAAAACCCCGTTCCACCGACACGCTCTGGGCCTTGTAGTTTTCCAAGACGGCCCCTGTCGCCATGGCCGAATTTGTCGGCCGTTACGCCGTGAATGTGACAGGCATGATGGCCGGGGGCATTTTGGCCGCTCTTCCGCCTATGATCCTCGCGTTCATATTCCAGCGTTACATCGTGAGCGGTATGACCGCCGGGGCGGTGAAAGAGTAACTTTGACGTTTTACGTTTCACATTCACTCTATGTCCCAGGACCTTTGTTTCTCCGTCATCATCCCCACCCACAACCGCCCCTGGTTGTTGGTGCGCTGCCTGGAAAGCGTCCTGGCGCAGACCTTCCCCGCCGGCTGCTACGAGGTCATTGTGGTGGACGACGGCAGCAGCCCGGCGACGGCGCGAGTACTCCAGCCCTACGTGGCGAGCGGACGGGTCCGGGCGCTGCGGCAGGCCCAACAGGGATGGGGGGCGGCGCGCCGGGCGGGCGCGCAAGTGGCCCAATACGAGCAATTGGCTTTCCTGGACGACGACTGTGCGGCCCCGCCGGGCTGGCTGGCCGCTTATGCCGCCGCTTATACCGCGCATCCCGACGCGGCCGGGGTCGCGGGCGGGTTGCGCCCCGGTCCGCGCGTTAACGTGGCCGGTTGGAAGCAGTATTGCGGCCACTTAGATTATTTCCGCCGGCTCAACGCGCCGCTTGGCGCCCGGCCGGAACAGCCGGGCCGGGTCTGGTTCTCGTTTGGGGGCAACCGCACCTTTCGGCGGGAGGTCTGGCTGGCGGCCCAGCCCGCGATACCCTGGTGGTACGCCGATGACACGGCGATTGATCTGCGGCTCCGCGCTCAGGAGGCGGTGATCTACTACGAGCCAGCGGCCTGGGTGGAGCACTATTACGTCCTCACGGTGGGGCAACGGCTCCGGGCGGCCTACCGTTATGGGCGGTCGGAGGCTCACTGGCGGGCGGCTCCCGCCGACCTCCGGGTGGTCCTGGCGCAGCTGCGCGCGCGCCCCCACATCCAGGCGAGCTCCCGCTGGCCGTCTACTGCCCCTGGCCTGCGTCCGGCCGATTGGCTCTGGTACGTGCTGACGCAGCCGTTCGTCCGGTTGGCGCGGGTTATGGGACGCTGGCGCGGTGCAGTTCGCGGTAGATGAGGAACCCCGCCAGCGCGTAGAGCGCCGCCGCTATGCCCAGAGTGAATCGGAAGCCGACGTGGATCGCTAACGCGATGGCCAGGGCAGAACTAAGGACCGACGTGACGCCGTTGGTGCCCCACAACCAGGGAACCGCCCCGGGTTGACGACTGCCTGCCCAGCGCACACCGAGCGGGAAAGGCATCCCCATCAACAGCCCCAGGGGGGCCAGGATGAGCACCGTCATCATCATGCGAATGGTGAAGGACCAGGCCATCGTCGCTTCCAGAAACCAGGCGCCAGCCAGGCTTTGGACGAGGATCAGGATTACCAGGACTGGGAAAAGCCAGCGCGACCGTGATGAAAGCTGGGCGGCACTCCAACGGCCAGTCCAGAGGCTACCCAGGCTGCTGAAAAGCAGGATGGAAAAGAGCACAATTGCCAGGGAATAAACCGGGCGCCCCAGGTAAACCGTGAGCCGCTGGATGAGGGGCATCTCTACCAACATGAAGCCAACTCCCAGCAGGCCAAAATAGGCCAGCAGGCGGCCCTGGGGACGCTCCAGTCCCCGCCGCCAGCCACCGGCCCACAAGGGCACTAAAATCAACAGGACGCTCAGCACGATGGTCACGCCGATGACGATCCCCAAAATGCGGATAGCCTCCATGCTGTTGTGAGAGACGCCACTGCGGTTGAGTGAGGCATCAAACAGGTCGCCAAAGCGGAAGAGGTTGAAAAAGAAGGGACGATCGTCCGTGGCCGGGGAGATGTCCAGGGGATAAGCGGCCACAACTGCGGCCTGATCCTCTGCGGTGATAAACCGGCTGACCTCTTCGTGGGGCGGCAGGCCCGGCACGTAGAGCACTGTGAAGCCCAGTTCCGCGGCTTTAGCTTTGATGAGCGCTATTTCCTCGGCCGTGAACGGTGTGCGCTTGAAAAGGGTGGTGGACATGCCCTCTGCTGCGCCGGTCGGCTCCGGGCGGGCCACCACGACGATGTGCTGCCGGGGGTCGGCTACGCCGGCCCGGGACCAGCCGGCCATACCGGTTGAGACCAGGCGCAGCGTCTCGGCCGGCCGCTCCTGGAGATACCACCGGGAGATGGAGAGTATGCCCCGGTCGGTCAGGTGGGCATAATACGTTTCAAACGCTTCCTTGGTGTAGAGGCTGTTCTCGGAGAGCGCAAAGGCTCCCGAAGCACCGGCGGCCCAGGTATCAATCAGCGAGGCCTGAATCACATCGTAGCGCTCGGAACTGCGGGCGATGTAGCCGCGCGCGTCGTTGATGGCCAGGGTGACGTCCGGCCGGTCGTAAAGATGCCCGGAGAAATCGGCAAAGGGGCCCCGCACGGCGGCAATCACCGCCGGGTTGACCTCCACGGCCGTCACGTGGGGCGCACCCGAGGCCAGTGCTGCCAGTACATCCCGTCCACCTCCCGGTCCGATGACCAGCGTGGAGGGGCTGTCTGTGACGTGATACACGAAAGAGCTCAAGTCATAACGCAGAAATTCTACTTCGTGCAGCAAACCGCGGAATTCCTGGATGGGGGTGCCGGCGACGGCGTCAATTAACAAGAGCGCATGGTTGAGAAAACGTCCCTCCTGGATGGTTTTGTCCCAATAGCGGCTATCCACCGACCAGAAAAACGGGTAATAGACCGTTTCATAAACGGAGACGCGAGAATAGGCGTTCCAGCGCTCGTAAACACGCGGCGCTTCTTTTCCCCCGTTGGCGGAAATGGTCAACCACCCCTGGTGGTGATTGGCCACTGTAAAGCCCGCCAGACCCAGGGCCAGCATGGCGGCCAGGGCGGCCCGGCCCCTGGCTTCCCAATTCAAGGCCAGTGCAGCCAGCGCTCCCAGCGCTCCCACGATTAACACTGCGCCGATCCCACCTCCTACTTCCAGGGCCAGGATGCTGAACAGGCAACCGCTGGCCGCTCCGCTCAGATCGGCCCCATAGATGCGGGCTGCTTGATTGGGCCAGGTGGAGAGCGCCAGGGCCAGGATGGCACCTACCAGCAGGAAAGGCAACATCAGGTCCACGATGACCAGGGCCAGCCAGAGAGTCTGCATTCCCCAACCGGAACCGGCACGCGCCACTTCAATCTGGAAGGGGATGCAGCGGTATAGCAGGAAGGTGAGCGGGACGGCCACGGAAAGCGCCAGGGCCAGCCAGCCCAGCCAGCGGCGAGCTCGCTCCGGCTGGCGCAACCGCGGGAAAAAATAAAGCAGGACGCCGGCGACCGCATTGCCCAACAACGCCAGCGAAATGGCGAGAAAGGCGAAGTGGTACCACATGGTAACCGAGAAAATGCGGGTAAGCACTACTTCCAGGGTCAAGCTGCTCATACTGGTCAAGAAAATACCGCCCAGGTGACGACGTTGCAACTGTGCCATAATCACCTTCCTTAAAAAGTAAGGTAGTTGTTTGATCCTGTAGTTGGTGGGTCATTTTCAGCCAACTGCAGGGAGATGGTGAATTCCCTGTTTAAACGGGCGGGATTGTAACGCGATCAGCGACAAATGCAACTGAGTGGGGCCGGGCAAACGGAGCCCCGGGCTACCATGGTGGTGATTGTGACCGGTGACTGGAATCCGCTCAAACAGCGCTGGAAATCCCCGCGCCGACTCTGGCGGCTGTTTGGCCGGAGCGCGGCCACCGCTCGCCGAATGGCTGCGCTACCAGGAGTCCAGTGGAGGCCCTGGCCCGCTGTCATGCCTCCCCTGAAAGTTCTGCCACCTGCCCAACGTTGGGGAGCGGCGCGGCAGGAGCGCGTGAAGGCGGGGCGACGGCGCGCAGTTTCGCGGTATAATTACCCATATCAGTCTGTTATCCTTAGCGCCTGGGGGAAGG
>CAYTGR010000030.1:24581-58461 GCA_964437445.1 uncultured Anaerolineales bacterium
GTTTCGCGGTATAATTACCCATATCAGTCTGTTATCCTTAGCGCCTGGGGGAAGGGTAAGCCATGTTAACTGCCGGTACGCTCCTGCAATCTCGCTATCGGGTCGTGGCCTTGTTAGGACAGGGAGGGATGGGCGCAGTCTATCGCGCCTGGGACACGAGTATCAACGTCCCCGTGGCGCTCAAAGAGATGCAGCCGCAGCCTGGTTTGGAGCCGCATCTCCTGGCGCAATTGCGCCAGCAATTCCGCCAGGAGGCCATGGTCCTGGCCCGGTTGGATCACCCCCACCTGGTCCGCGTCACCCACTTTTTTGAAGAGGAAGGCAATTCCTACCTGGTGATGAATTTCCTGGAAGGCGAGAACTTAGCGACTAAGATTACACGGGAAGGGGCCCAATCTGAGTCGCAGGTGCTCGCCTGGGCCGACCAGCTGCTGGACGCGCTGATCTATTGCCACAGCCAGGGGGTGATCCACCGCGACATCAAACCGCAGAACGTCATCATCTGCCCCGACGGCCGGGCAGTGCTGGTAGATTTTGGGCTGGTCAAGCTGTGGAATTCCAACGATCCCCAGACCCGGACGGCGATGCGCGGGTTGGGGACGCCGGAGTACGCGCCACCGGAGCAATACAGTACCCGTGGTCAACATACCGACGCCCGCAGTGACCTCTACAGCTTGGGCGCGACGCTCTATCACGCGCTGACCGGGCAGGCACCGCTCAGCGCGACCGACCGGATGGCCATGCCGGGGGATTTCCTCCCGCCGCGCCGGATCGTGCCTGGCCTCAAGGCAACGACGGAGACGGCCATCTTGAAGGCGATGGAGTTGCCTCTTGACCGGCGCTTTGGCAGCGCGGCCGAGCTGCGGGCCGCTCTAGCCGGGGCGACACCGGCGACCGGCAAACGACCTCCTCAGGTCAAGCCACCGGCTCCGCGCCCGACGCAGAAGTTGCCGGAGAGCCAGGTGGAGAGGATGGTCATTACCCCGGCCTCGCCAGCGGCCGGAACGCGGATAGAGGCGGACGTAGCGGTGATAGCGCCGCCGGTTCCGGCCCGCCGCCGCAAAGCGTGGTCGCGTTGGGTGTGGGGGGGGCTGGCGCTGCTGTTGATGCTGGCAGCGGTGGCCGTGATCGGGCTCTGGATGGTGGTGCGCCCACAGGGGGGTGTACCGGCCTCATTGGCAGCGGAGTCGGTGCTTTTCACCTCCAACCGCGATGGCAAGCGCGAGGTCTACCGGCTTACAGCAAGCGGCGTGGAGCGGTTGACGCAAACACCGGGTGAGGCCGAAAGCTGGGCGCCCGTGGCAGAGAGCGGCGGGAGCGTGCTTTTCACCTCCGACCGCAGCGGGAAGCGCGAGATCTACCGGCTCACCGCGGAGGGCCAGATAGAGCAGGTGACCCAAACGCCGGGAAGGGGTGAAAGCTGGGGCGCAGCAGCGACCGGCAACACTCTGTACTTCACCTCCAACCGCGAGGGCAAGCGCGAGATTTACCGGTTGGATGAATCAGGCACGAGCCGGGTCACGCAGACGCCAGGGGCTGGGGAAAGCTGGTCACCCATCCCTGAATCGGCCAACACGCTGCTGTTTGTCTCCAACCGTGACGGCAAGCGTGAGCTCTACCGGCTCACGACTAACGGCACGACGCGGGTCACGCAGACACCGGGCCGGGGGGAGAGCTGGTCTCCCATGCTGGAGCCCGGTGGGGGGGTGCTCTTTACCTCCAACCGCGATGGCAGACCTGAGATCTACCGGCTGGACAGCACCGGCATCAAGCGGGTGACGTGGACGCCGGCCCCAGGGGCCAGCTGGTCGCCGGTTTCCGAGACGGCGGGGCGCATCCTCTTTACCTCCAACCGCGATGGCCGCCGCGAGCTCTATCGCCTGACCGACGCCGGGACGGTCCGGGTCACCTCTACGCCCGGCAATGCCGAGAGCTGGCTGCCAGAGGACGAGTGACCGTTCTGGAGCCCATTGGAGACATGGTGTTTGCAACGGTGGATCAAGTTCACAGCTGGGTCATGCGTAAAGCGTGAAACGTGACGCTCAGCTGAATGTTCCATCACGTTTCACGTTTCACGTTTCACGGCTTGGGTAAGGCATCACAAAAATCCTTCCTTGCCCTCCTTCCCATTCTAAGGTATACTCTCCCCATTCCCGGCCGGGAATCCATTGGTTTGAGACAGGAGAACGATGACGCTCCAGGAATTGACCGAGGCCATGCACCATTTTGTCGGGGCGATGGGGTGGTATGCACCGGATTCACCCCGGCCGCAGACGCCGCGCAACATCGCCACCTCGCTGGTTTTGGAGGCGAGCGAGGTGCTGGAGCATTACCAGTGGCACGAGCAAGCCGATCCGGCCGCGCTGGCTGAGGAACTGGCCGACGTGGCGCTCTATCTGTTGCAGCTGGCCTCGCTCACCGGCATTGACCTGGAGCAGGCGATCCTGGACAAATTGGCGGTCAACTATCGCCGCTTTGGCCGCGAGTCAGCGTCTCAGCAATTCGGTGGAGCCGTGAACGGTGAGCAGTGAGCAGCAGGCAGTGAGTAGTGAGCAGCAGGCAGTGAGCCGTGATGGAACAGTGTTTCAGTGGCTCAGTGAATCAGTGAATCAGGAATGAAGATTTTGGCTGTCAGCGACCACGTTTCCGACGTGCTCTACCGCCGTGATATGCGGAACGTCGTCGGGGAGGTGGATCTGCTGCTGGCCTGCGGCGACCTGCCGTATTCGTACCTGGAGTACCTGGTCACCACGCTCAAAGTCCGCCAGGCCTTATATGTGCATGGCAACCACGACGCCGATGAGATCATGGAGAACGGCGGGCTGCTGTTAGGGCCGGGGGGCTGGATCAACGTGGATCGCCGGGTCGTCATGGCCGGTGGATTGCTGGTCGCCGGTCTGGAGGGCTCCATCCGGTATAAGCCACGGGCTTATTTTCAGTACACCGAGGCGGAGCAACGCCGGCGAGCGCTCGGGTTGCTGCCGCGCCTGCTGTGGGGCCGCTGGCGCTACCGCCGTGGTCTGGACATTATCATCGCCCACTCGCCACCGGCCGGCATTCATGATGGCCCTGATGGGCCGCACCGGGGGTTCAAGGTGTTCCTGACCTTGATGCACTGGTTCCGCCCGCGCCTTTTTCTGCACGGGCACAAACACCATTACGGGCCGGAGACCTGGCGCACACGCTACGAGGCGACCGAAGTGGTCAATGTTTATCCCTTTCGGTTGATTGAGTGGGATGGAGATACTATCACCTATGGCCGAATTTACCGCCGCTGAGGAAAGTTACCGGCGCGCCCGGCGCAAGGCCTTCTGGAACGCCGTGTTGGCGGCGCTGACCGGGCGTCCGAACCAGTTGCTCGCCTGGGATGAGGTCAAAGACAAGCTCCAGATCGGCGGGCAGGTCTATCGGGGGGTGCAGTCGGTGCCCCTGAAGCAGATTGTCGGCAGCGTCAACCGCTACCAGGATTTTGACCGGGTCTTCCTGCCGACGCAAGAGGTGACAGGGGAGCGCTGGCGGAGTATCAGCCGGGCTTTCTACCGGGAGGAATATCTGCCGCCGGTGCAACTTTACCAGCTGGGCGACGTCTACTTCGTGCTGGACGGCAACCACCGCGTCTCCGTGGCCCGCGAGCAGGGCAAGGAGTTTATTGACGCGGAGGTCGTGGCGGTGGAGTCGCGCGTGCCGCTCGGCCCCGACCTGGATGCCCGCGATCTGGAGATCAAGGGTGAATACGCCGAATTTCTGCGCCGCACCCGGTTGGATGAGCTGCGACCCGACCAGTCCATTGAGCTGACCAGCGCCGGCGGCTACCGGCGGTTGCTGGAACATATCGCGGTCCACCGGTATTTCCTGGGATTGGAGCAGCAACGGTTCATCGCCGAGGACGAGGCGGTGCAGTCGTGGTATGACACGGTCTACCTGCCGCTCATCAAGATCATTCGGGAACAGGAAATCCTGAAGGAGTTCCCGCGCCGGACGGAGGCCGATCTCTATCTCTGGATCATGGATCACCTGCACTTCTTGCGTGAACGCCAGCAGGAGATCACGGCCGAGGAGGCCGCCGAGCACTTTGCCGAGGTCTATTCGGAGCGGCCGCTCAAACGGGCCCTGAGTGTGGTCCAGGAGCTATTGCACAGCGAACCGGAACCGACGAAGGAGCAGGAGGGCAGAGAGGATGGGGAGCCGGGACGCAGCCAGACATAGACGCTACTTGGTGGGGTTACTGAGCCGCTGAGCGCTGAAACGCTGAGCCGCATTTTTACAGGGGGGAATCATGGCCGACTTTTTAACGCCGCAATCTGAGGATTTTTCTAAGTGGTATAACGAAATCGTCCAGAAGGCCGAGCTGGCGGATTACTCGCCGGTGCGCGGCTGTATGGTCATCAAGCCGTATGGCTACACCTTGTGGGAGAACATCCAGCAGGCGTTGGACCGCCGTTTTAAGGCGACGGGGCACGTCAACGCTTACTTCCCGCTCTTCATCCCGATGAGCTTCCTGCAAAAGGAGGCCGAGCACGTGGAAGGCTTCTCGCCCGAGCTGGCCATCGTTACCATCGGCGGCGGCGAGACGTTGGAGGAGCCGCTGGTGGTGCGCCCCACCTCGGAGACGATCATCGGCTATATGTACGCCAAGTGGGTGCAATCCTACCGTGACCTGCCGTTGTTGATCAACCAATGGGCCAACGTCGTCCGCTGGGAATTGCGCACCCGGCTCTTCCTGCGCACTGCCGAGTTCCTCTGGCAGGAGGGGCACACGGCGCACGCCACCGAGCAAGAGGCCTGGGCCGAGACGCGGCAGATGTTGGACGTCTACACCGATTTCGCTGTCAACGAGGCGGCGATCCCGGTCATCCCCGGTCGCAAGAGCGACAGCGAGAAGTTCGCCGGGGCGGTAGCCAGCTTCACAATTGAGGCGATGATGAAAGACGGCAAGGCGCTGCAATCGGGCACCAGCCATTTCCTGGGCCAGAACTTCGCCCGCGCGTTTGACATCAAGTTCCTGGACGAGAACAACCAGCAACAACTGGCCTGGACGACCTCGTGGGGGCTGAGCACCCGCATGGTCGGCGCGATTGTGATGACGCACGGCGACGACCAGGGGCTGGTGCTGCCACCGCGCCTGGCCCCCATTCAGATGGTCATTGTCCCGATCTGGAAGACCGAGGCGGAAAAGGCCACGGTGCTGGAGGTCGCCGAGCAGGTCAAGCGGCGGCTGGCAGGCGTTGTCCGGCTGAAGTTGGACGACCGGCCCGACCTCTCGCCCGGCTTCAAGTTCAACGATTGGGAGCGGCGCGGTGTTCCGTTGCGGATGGAGATCGGGCCGCGCGACGTGGCGCAGGGCCAGGTGTCGCTTGCTCGCCGCGACCTCCCTGGCAAGCCGGGCAAGAGCACGCTGCCGCTGGCGGGATTGGAGGAATCCATCCCGGCGCTGCTGGTCACGCTCCAGCAGGGGATCCTGGAGAAAGCGACCGCCTTCCGTGACAGCCACATCTGGGACGTGACGAGCTACGGCGAGCTGCAAGCGGCGGTGGAACAGGGGTTTGCGCGCGCCTGGTGGTGCGGCGATGCGGCCTGCGAGGCGCAGGTCAAGGAAGAGACAAAGGCCACCATCCGCTGCCTGCCGTTGGCGCAGCCGGGGGGCGTAGGGCGGTGCGTCCACTGCGGACGCGAGGCGCACCAGGTGGCGATCTTCGCCCGCGCTTATTGAGTAGAGGAATTTTCCATGAACTGGCGTTCACCAGCGGTGGGATGAAGTAAGCCGTGAGCAGTGAGCAGGAAACAGGAACTTCCCTACTGCTCTCTGCTCACTCCTTAAACTGCTCAAACTGGTTTCTGTTTTCAGAGGAGCCGTGAGCGGGATCTGCCGGCCCCACTCACGGCTCACTGGTCAGGAATTTCCGGGGGCGGATAGCGGCAGATCAAAATCGGCGGGGGCCGGCGCTGATAGATGGGGATAAAGCGCTCCTCGTGCCGGAGCAGCCGCCGGATGTTGGGACGCAAGGCCCACAACGTCAACCCCATCGTTGGCAGGGCGAACCCCCATAGCCCGGCGATCTCGCCCCGCAACCCGAACAGCAGCGGCAGCAGCAGCGCCACCAGGATAGAGGCCATGGAAGAGTGGCCCACCGCTAAAGCCATGAGCACGCCGGGGATCACCAGCAGCGGGATCGTCAGCGGCCAGAAAACGGCGGCGGCGCCCACGCTGACCATGGTGCCGGCCCCGCCCTTGAATTTCAGGAAAAGCGAATAATTGTGTCCCAACACGGCGGCGCTCCCGGCCACGGCCTGCACCCACCCCTCAACCCCCAACGCGCGGGCCAGCCAGATGGCGGCGGCACCCTTCAGGCCATCGCACAGACCTGTCAGCAGGCCCGGTACGAAACCGGCCGTGCGCCAGACGTTGCCGCCGCCGGTGCGCCCACTGCCGTGGCGCCGGACATCCACCCGTTGGGCCAGCCAGCCCCAGAACAGGCCGAACGGGATGGAACCCAACAGATAACCGCCTGCGACCGCAATGAAGCTCCTCATGGCAACCTGGCCTGTCTTTCAGGGACGCCCGCAGACCGGGCAGTCCGCGTTGCGGCTGACGGTGACCTGATCCAGGGTGCCGCTCAGTCCGTCCAGCAGGACGATCCGGTCCACCAACGGCTGGCCGATCCCTAACAGCACTTTGACGGCCTCCGTGGCCTCTAAGGCCCCCATCGTACCGGCGACGGCGCCCAAAATGCCCAGCTCCTCGTTGGTGGGCAGCGTCCCCGACTCCGGGGGGCGAGGGAAGATACACCGCCGGCAGGCATGTCCCGGCAGGTAAGTGCTCATCTGGCCCTCAAAGCGGGCCACGGCGGCCCAGACGAGGGGAATGCCGGCCGCCACGCAGAGCTCGTTCATCAAATCTTTGGTCTCCAGGTTGTCGCTGGCTTCTACCACCAGATCGTATTGGCGGACTAACGTCGGACCGTTGGCGCGCAGGACGCGCTCCTCGTAAGGAATCGCTTTGATCTCTGGGTTAAGGTCGCGCAGCCGTTGGACGGCGGTGAGCGCCTTACTCCGTCCGATGTCCTGGGTGGTGTAGAGCACCTGGCGGTTGAGGTTGGAGAGGCTGACCCGGTCGCTGTCGGCGACGCCGAGGACGCCTACCCCCGCGGCCGCCAGGTAGAAGAGGGCCGGGGAGCCCAATCCGCCGGCCCCTACGACCAACACGCGCGCCCGTCCCAGCCGGGTCTGGCCGGCCGACCCAATCTCAGGGATCACCACCTGCCGTACATATCGTTCTGCCATGTCGCATCTCCGTTACAGGAAAAGTCAAAGCCATGGAAATGACCGGTTGCCCACTCTTCTATTTTACCACAGCTATGGCCGTCTGGCTGCACGACGGCAAAAAAGTTTTGACTTGACCGGGCGACCATGCTATACTCCTCCGTGTTGACGATGAGCGCCGGGCGTCAACAGGTCCGATGGTGGGGTGACTGAGCCTGAGCACTTTTGGATAGACAGGAGGCAATCCGATGGAGACAAAAGTTCGGGCAGCCCTGGCTGCACTTCAGGTGGCGATTCAGACGGAGCGGGATGGCTATCAATTTTACCAGGAGGCGGCCACCCGGATTCATGACCCCCAGGGCCAGGAACTCTTCCGTGCCCTGGCCCGCGATGAACTGGTGCATGAGAGCATCCTTCAGAGTCGCGTGGCCGAGTTGGAGCGCCAGAGTCGCTGGCTGCCGCTCGCGCCCGCCGAGCTCCCCCCCACAGCGCTGCCGGCGCCGGGAATCCCCATCTTCTCGCGCGAGCGCTTGACCCGGGATGTCCAGGCGTACACGACGGAGCTCTCCGCGCTGCGAATGGCCTATCTGCTGGAACACGACGCCGTGACCTTATACCGCCGGGCGGCGCAGGAGACCGACGATCCGGCCGGCAAGGCTCTGTATGAGGCCCTGGTGGAGATGGAGCTCGGCCATCAGCGCATCCTGGAAAACGAATACCAGGTTCTCTCCGACCAGTTCAAGCTGGATATGGGGTTTGCCCCCTTCTAAGGAAAGCCAGGCAGAGCATTCAGCGGCGGTCGCCGACCGGCCGTGATGGATCGGCGACCGCCGGTTGGGGCCTGGCTCAGTTATCCTGCGCTTCCAGGCCGTCGGCGTAGATGATCTCACCCCCTGTTTTGACCGTGCGCATCTCATCCAGGTCCAGCGCGTAATCCGGCCCCGGTTGGATGTCCCCCTCGGTGGAATACGGCCCGACGGTCGGCCAATAACCCCGCAACTCCTGGTCGGCAAAGACAATCCGCAGAATAGCTTTGGGACTTTTGTAGCCGTACTTGAACGGGACCATGAGCCGTAGTGGGCCACCGTACTCCGGCGGCAACGGCTGATCGTTCATCCCGTAGACGAAAAGGACGCGGTCCATCGTCAGCTCGGCCAGCGGCAGCGATTCGTAGTAGTCGTCGGCGCAGTAAAAATGCATCCAGGTCGCCTCTGGCCTGACCTCCACACGCTCCAGGAGGGCCTGAGGGCGGAAGCCGGCCCACTTGGCCGCTGCGGACCAGCCCTCCACGCATTTGAGGCGCGAGTTCTGGGTCACGGCCGGCAGTGCCTGGAGCTCGCTCAAACTGAGCTCGCCCGGGCGGTTCACCAGACCCTCTACCTGGAGCCGCCAGGTGGACGGGTCGAGCGGAGCAATGGTCTGGACGAACCGGACGTAGAACCCGGGGCGGTTTTCGTTGCGCAACAGCGGCCCGGCGAGCGCGGTGGATGTAGGGCGGGGGGTGGGCAGCGCCGTGGCGGTCTCGGCCACGCCGGTGGCTGACGGCTCGGCGGTGGGAGTCAACACCCCCGGCGCGCAACAATTCAACGCTGCCAGGGCTGCGCCCCCGACCGCCAGGCGGAGAAAATCACGTCGGTTTAGCTTTTTCATGGTCATCCCTTTTGATACACGGCCGGCTAACCAGGGCCGGCCAGGCAGTGGGTCCAACTTTAGACCTGAACCAGTTTCAACGCCAGCTCTACCGTGGTCTCCGGCTTGACGGCGAGCTCCTGCTCCAGCAGGCGGCCTTCCTCATCCACGGCAAAATGGCTGCGGACGATCCCCATGGAGGTCTTCCCCATGAAAGATTTCTCGCCCCAGGCTCCATAAGCCTCAGCCACCTGGTGATCAGGGTCGGAGAGCAGGATGAAGGGCAGGTTGTACTTCTGGCGGAATTTGACCAGCGCTTCCGGCCCGTCCGGGCTGATGCCGATCACGACCGCGTCTTTCGCTGCCAGGGTGGGGTAAGCATCACGCACGGCGCAGGCCTGCTTGGTGCAGCCGGGGGTATCGGCCTTAGGGTAGAAATAGATCACTACTTTCTTGCCCCGGAAGTCTGCCAGACTTACTGTTTGGCCTGCGTCAGAAACTAACGTAAACATCGGTGCCAGTTCACCCGCTTTTAACATGGTATCCTCCTCAAAGATGATAGATTGTGTTTCGTTCAAGTCTATATTTTGTATATATTTTACTATAAAAATATTCTAAAATCAAGAGGGAAATGGAGGCCAGAGGGCATAAAACCCCGAATTCGCTCTGGTTTGCGGGTCAACCAACGGCGGCAACCGGGGTTGCGGGAGCGTGGGCGGTCAACGGTCGTCGGAGCCACAGGCGGGTCCCGCCCTACCCGGCCGCGGTGCGAATTGCCCGGTCACGGTGAGTAAGACCAGCGCATTGTCGTAGTATTCGGTGATGAGGTCAGGGCATTGCCGGGCCTCGGCGACGATGTAGCGCCCGAGCGGCCCCTGTACCGCAGCGGTCAGGACGGCCATGGGGTAGTGAGCGACGGCTTCACAGGCGGGCGAGACGGTGATGACGATTTCATCGTTTTGGCGCATGATGTAGAAAGGCCAGATCAGACAATCAAAGGGGCGGTAAGGGTAGATGTCGCAGCGGGCTGTACTCACGTCGTAAAAGGGACAGACGTAATAGTTCTGCGGATCGTTGGGCAGCGGCCAGAGCTCAATTTGCCACAACGAGCCATGCGGGGTGAAGTGTAACTGGCGGTCGGGGAAAGTTTGCAGGACTTGCTGCCGGGTTTCGGCGGTGAAAAAGGGGGCATATTGGCGCCGGGCCGGCGCGAAGAGACAACAGGTGCGACAGCGCAGGCAATCGTCCGAGCTCAGCCAGGGACCCAGTAAATGATCTTCATCGCTGGTTAACATACATGACTGTGCTGAAAAAGTTCTTTTTATCACTCGCAGCATTCTGATATTTTTAATCATACTGCCGGATACCTGAAAGTCAACGGTTGGGGGCCATATTTGCCCATTTACCCGTTTGCGCTATACTCCTGCCAGATTTGCTGGGAGGTGTGACATGCGTTTTCCACGGGCGGCTGGCATTTTGCTGCACCCCACATCGCTACCGGGCCTGGGCATCGGTGAGCTGGGCGAGGCGGCGTATCGCTTTGTAGAATTCCTGGCCGAGAGTGGTCAATCATTTTGGCAGATTTTGCCGCTAAGTCCGACCGGGTACGGGGATTCACCCTACGCCTCGTTTTCGGCTTTCGCCGGCAATCCACTATTGATCAACCTGGCCTGGTTGGCGGCGGAAGGGGACGTGGACCCTAACGATTTGGAGCAAGCGCCGGCCTTTCCGTCGGAATATGTGGATTTCGGACCGGTGATCAATTACAAAATGGCCGTGTTGCAGCGCGCCGCCCGCCGGTTCCGCCGGCAGGCGACCGCCGAGCGCGGGGCCGCGTTTGAGCAGTTTTGCGCCGACAACGCCGACTGGCTGGAAGATTACGTGCTTTTCATGGCCCTCAAGGATGCGCATGGCGGTTCGGTCTGGAACACGTGGGAGCGTGAGCTGGCGACGCGCCAACCTGAGGCGTTGGCGGTCTGGCGGGAGCGCCTGGACGAGGCGATTTTTGCCCATCGTTATTTCCAGTATCAGTTCTTCCGCCAGTGGTTGGAACTGAAACACTACGCGAACGAAAAGGGGATTCAGATTATCGGCGACATCCCTATTTTTGTCGCTTACGACAGCGCCGATGTTTGGGCGCACCCGGAGTATTTTGAGCTGGACGAGAACGGCCTGCCGACCGTTGTGGCCGGTGTTCCTCCCGATTATTTCAGCCCGACCGGGCAGCTGTGGGGCAACCCGCTCTACCGCTGGGAAGCGCTGGCGGCTGATGGGTATCGCTGGTGGATCAATCGTTTTCAACAGGTTTTCAAGACGGTGGACATCGTCCGGCTGGACCACTTCCGCGGGTTTGAGGCTTACTGGGAAATTCCCGCCGGCGAGCCGACGGCCGTCCACGGGCGCTGGGTGGCCGGGCCGGGGAGTGCCTTCTTCCATGCGGTGGAACAGGCGTTAGGCCAGCTGCCCATCATCGCCGAGGACCTGGGGTTCATCACGCCGGGCGTGCAGGCGCTGCGCGACGAGTTTCAGTTCCCCGGTATGAAGATCCTCCAGTTTGCCTTTACTACCGATGCGAGCAACGAATATCTCCCCCACAACTGCGTGCCGAACTCGGTGATCTACACCGGTACGCACGACAACCAGACGACCAAGGGCTGGTTTGAGGCCCGTGAGGAGCCGGAACGTACCGCTACGCTACGCTATCTCGGCACCGATGGCAACGATGTGGTCTGGGATCTGATTCGCCTGGCCTATATGTCGGTGTGCGATTTAGCCATTGTCCCCTTACAGGACGTGTTGGGGGTAGGGGACGAAGGGCGGATGAACACGCCCGGCCGGCTGGGCGGCAACTGGAGCTGGCGTT
Organism: uncultured Anaerolineales bacterium; assembly: GCA_964437445.1. Lineage (GTDB taxonomy): Bacteria > Chloroflexota > Anaerolineae > B4-G1 > SLSP01 > CAYTGR01. The sequence goes on from CAYTGR010000030.1 coordinate 36,334, forward strand.
GCCAGATGGAAGCCCTGACGCCGGAACTGCGCACCCGGCTCCTGGAACTGGCGCTTACTTATGGCCGGAAAGAGCCGGCCGAAAAACAGGACAAGCCGGAGTGGATGTAGCGCCCCCGTCATCGGTGGGGAAGTAAACGGCGGCCGGGGAATGAAAAGGGGATCAGTTACCTGATCCCCTTTTTTGATGGCGCACCGTGCTTATTCTTTGCGGCTGAAATCCAGCTGCGCCAGCTGCTCATAGTAGTGCCAGCGGGTGTGGACATCCTGCTGGGCCAGTTCCATCAGCTCTTCGGCGGCGTCGGGGTTGGATTGCAGCAAGGTCTTGAAGCGGACCTCGCGGTAAGCGTATTCGGAGAGCGGGATGGAGGGCGCTTTGCTGTCCAGCTGGAGCGGGTTCTGGCCGGCCAGCGCGCGGCGCGGGTCGTAGCGGTAGAGAATCCACGCGCCGGAATCCACCGCGGCCTTCTGCTGGTTCATGCCGGTGCGCATGTCCATGCCGTGCATCGCGCAGTGGCTGTAGGCGATGATGAGGCTGGGCCCCTCGTAGGATTCGGCTTCCATGAACGCTCTGACCGTTTGCGCGTCACTTGCTCCCATGGCCACCTGCGCCACGTAGACGGTGCCATACGTCATGGCGATCAACCCCAGGTCCTTCTTGGCCAGCCGTTTGCCGGCGGCGGCGAAGCGGGCTACCGCCGCGCGCGGCGTCGCCTTAGACATTTGACCGCCGGTGTTGGAGTAAACCTGCGTGTCCAGCACCAGGATGTTGACATTGCGCCCCTGCGCCAGCACGTGATCCAGGCCGCCGTAGCCGATGTCGTAGGCCCAACCGTCGCCGCCGATAATCCAGACCGAGCGCTTGACCAGCATATCCGCCAGCGTGAGCAGTTGCCGTGACCAGGGTTGATCCACACCGGCGATCCGCGAACGCAGTTCCGCCACGCGCCCGCGTTGGACGGCGATGTCGGCCTCGGTGACTTGCGGTGCAGCGACCAGAGCGTCGGCCAGCTCGGCCCCGATGGCTTCGCGATGGGCCGCCACCAGCTCGCGGGCATATTCGGATTGCTTGTCCACGGTCAGCCGGAAGCCAAAACCGAACTCGGCGTTGTCCTCAAAGAGGCTGTTGGACCAGGCCGGCCCGCGCCCCTCGGCGTTTTGCGCCCAGGGCGTGGTCGGCAGGTTGCCGCCGTAGATGGAGGAGCAGCCGGTGGCGTTGGCGACCAGCGCACGGTCGCCAAAGAGCTTGCTGACCAGGTTGACGTAAGGAGTCTCGCCGCAGCCTTCGCAAGCGCCGGAGAACTCAAAGAGCGGCCGCAACCGCTGGACACCGCGCACATCCATCTTGACCTTGGTGCGGTCAAAGTCGGGGATGCTCAGGAAGAAGGCCCAGTTGTCACGTTCCTGCGCGCGCAGCGGCATCTGCGGCTGCATGGTCAGCGCCTTGTGGGTGGGATCGCTCTTGCTCTTGGCCGGGCAGATGTTGGCGCAGGCCCCGCAGCCGGTGCAATCTTCCGGCGCGATCTGAATGGTGAAGACCATACCCGCCGTATCCTTATCCTTAGATTTGGTGGATTTGAAGGTGGGCGGAGCGCTCTGGAGCAGCGCCGGATCGTAGATCTTGGCGCGGATCACAGCGTGCGGGCAGACCAGCGAGCACTTGCCGCACTGGATGCAGATCTCGGGATCCCAAACCGGGATTTCCAGGGCGATGTTGCGCTTTTCCCATTGCGTGGTGGCCGTGGGGAAGGTGCCATCGGACGGGAAGGCGGAGACGGGCAGCCGCTCGCCGCGCCGGGCCATGATCTCGGCCAGAGTCCGCTGGACAAACTCCGGGGCTTCGGCGGCCACCGTGGGCGGCAGCTCGTAGCCGGTCAGTGTGGCGGGGACTTTGACCTCAAAGAGATTGGCCAGGGTGCGATCCACGGCCTCGTAGTTCTTCTGGACGACCTCTTCGCCCTTGCGGCTGTAGGTCTTCTTGATGGCGTACTTGATGTGGCCGATGGCCTCTTCGCGGGGGAGGACGCCGGAGATGGCGAAGAAGCAGGTCTGCATGATGGTGTTGATGTGCCGTCCCATGCCGACCTCCGCCGCCACTTTGTAGGCATCAATCACGTAGAACTTGATCTGCTTCTCAATGATCTGCTGCTGCAAGCGGCGCGGCAGGTGATCCCACACCTCATCCGGACCGTAGGGGCTGTTGAGCAGGAAGACGGCGCCCGGCATGGCCTTTTCCAGCACGTCAAACTTTTCCAGGAAGAAGAACTGGTGGCAGCCGACAAAGTGCGCCGAGCAGATCAGACAGCTCTGGCGGATGGGGCGCGGGCCGAACCGCAGGTAGGAGACGGTGACGGTGCCGGCTTTCTTGGAGTCATACTCAAAGTAGCCCTGGGCATAGAGATCAGTTTGCTCGCCGATGATCTTGATGCTGTTCTTGTTGGCGCCCACGGTGCCATCGGAGCCGAGGCCGTAGAAGATGGCGCGCTTGACCTCATCCGGCTCAATGTTGCAGCTGGGATCGTAGGGCAGGCTCAAGTGGGTCACATCATCTTCAATGCCGATGGTGAAGTGCCGCTTGGGTTCGGCTTGCTCCAACTCGGCGAAGACGCCCATTACCATCGCCGGGGTGAACTCCTTGCTGGAAAGCCCATAGCGGCCCCCGCTGACTTCAATCTCAAAGCGTCCTGTCTCTTTAAGGGCGGTGATGCAATCCTCATAGAGCGGCTCGCCGGCTGCGCCGGGTTCCTTGGTGCGGTCCAGCACGGCGATTCGCTTGACGGTGGCCGGCAAAGCGGCGGCGAAGGCCTGCACGTCAAAGGGCCGGTAGAGCCGGACTTTGACCAAGCCGACTTTCTCACCGTGGGCCACCAGGTACTCCACCGTGTCGTGGGCCACTTCCGCGCCGGAGCCCATCATGACGATGACCCGCTCGGCGTCGGGCGCGCCGACATAGTCAAACAGGTGATAGGAGCGCCCGGTGAGCGCGGCGAATTTGTCCATCACGCTCTGGACGATGCCCGGCACTTTCAAGTAGAAGGGGTTAGCTGCTTCGCGTGCCTGGAAGAAAACGTCGGGGTTCTGGGCGGTGCCGCGCAGCACCGGCTTTTCCGGGTTGAGCGCGCGGGCGCGATGGGCGAAGATCAGCTCGTCGGGGATCATCGCGCGGATGTCGTCATCGGTCAGCGCTTCCACTTTGCTGACCTCGGCGCTGGTGCGGAAGCCATCAAAGAAGTGCAAGAAGGGGACGCGGGCTTCTAAGGTGGAGGCGGTAGCGATAAGCGCCAGATCCATGACTTCCTGGACGGAGTTGCTGCAGAGCATCGCCCACCCGGTCTGGCGGGCGGCCATCACGTCGCTGTGATCGCCGAAAATGGAGAGCGCATGGGTCGCCACGGTGCGGGCGGAGACGTGGAAGACGGTGGAGGTGAGCTCGCCGGCGATCTTGTACATGTTCGGGATCATCAGCAGCAACCCTTGCGAGGCGGTGAAGGTCGTGGTCATAGCGCCGCTCTGGAGCGCGCCGTGGACCGCGCCCGCCGCGCCGCCCTCCGATTGCATTTCTACCACCAGCGGGACGGTGCCCCAAATGTTCTTCTCGCCGGCGGCGGAACGCGCATCGGCTTCTTCTCCCATGGTGCTGGATGGAGTAATCGGGTAGATGGCAATCACCTCACTGACCCGGTGGGCGATGTGGGTGGCGGCATTGTTACCATCTATCGTGACCATTTGCCGTTGTGCCATAAAAACCTCCTGACTATGCGGTATGAATAAAGCGGCTGTGGCAAAGTGTATTTTGCCGGTTCATGCTTATCAGGGGCATTATAGCACAGCGCTTCCCTGCGTCAAAAATACCCGGTTTGCCAGGATGCGTAAGTCCTGAGCACCTGGGCGGCCGGGCAGTTGCACGCGATCAAAATCGGCCCTAAAATAGAGGCTATGGTGCGCAATACATTATCTCCAGCTCTCATGACTCATTACACGCTGGCCGGCCGACTGTCGGAAGATCAAACCGATACTAAGCGCTTGCTTGATCTCCTGCCCTTCGCCGTCGCGCTGATTGCGCCGGATGGCAAATTTGTGCATGTGAACTCCCAGTTTTGGCCGCTCTTTGGGTATACGCCCGCAGACCTGCCCGATCTGGCGACCTGGTTGGCCCGGGCCTATCCTGACCCTGTCTACCGGCAGCGCATCCAGGCCGACTGGAGGCAAACTGTACAACGATTGCTGAGTGAGCAGGGGGTGGTAAGCTATGAATCTGAAGTTACCTGCAAGGACGGCACAGTCCGCACGGTTTATTTTCGTGTCGTCATCACCGATGCCGGGAACCTTCTGACCTTCTTAGAGGATATTACCGACCGCCGGCAAATTGAACGGGAACGGGAGCAGCTCCTGAAAGATTTGCAGCGCAGCCGCACGCAGTTGTTGACGGCCGCTGAGGTGGCGAAATCAATGATCACCTTGTTGGACCCCCACACTCTCATCCAGTACACGGTCAACTTGATCTGCGAACGTTTTGAATTCTATTACGTGGGCCTGTTCTTGTTGGATGAGAGCGGTGATTATGCTGTGCTCCAGGCCGGTTCCGGGGAAGCCGGGCGGCAAATGCTGGCCGCCGGGCACAAACTGGCGGTGGGCGGCCATTCCATGATTGGTTGGTGTGTGGCCCATGCCCAACCCCGCATTGCGCTGGACGTGGGTGAAGAGGCAGTCCGTTTTGATAATCCCTTCTTACCGGATACCCGTTCTGAAATGGCCCTACCGCTGGTGGCCCACGGTCAGGTTTTTGGCGCTCTGACGGTTCAAAGTACGCGCGAGGCGGCGTTTTCGGTGGAAGATATTGCGATCTTACAGGCAATGGTGGACCAGCTGGCGGTGGCTATTCAAAACGCCCATCTGTTTGCGGCCGCGCAACAGGAAATTGCCCGCCGCCGCCAGGCCGAAGAGGAAGTTCGCCATCTGAATGAGGTGCTGGAGCAGCGGGTGGCTGAACGCACCGCGCAGCTCAAAGCGATCAACCAGGAGTTGGAAGCTTTTGCCTATTCGGTGTCGCACGATTTGCGGGCGCCCTTGCGGGCCATTGACGGTTTCAGTCAGGCCCTGTTGGAGGATTACGAGGCCCGGCTGGACGCAGAGGGGCGTGATTTTTTGCTGCGGGTGCGGGCTGCCAGTCAGCGCATGGCGCAGCTGATTGATGATTTGCTCAAACTCTCACGGCTCAGCCGGGGTGAGTTGTATTGCGAACGAGTAGATTTGAGCGACCTGGCGCGTGAGATTGTGGTGGATCTCCAGCAGCGGCAGCCCGAACGCCAGGTAGATGTGACCATTGCGCCCCAGCTGATCGTTTACGGGGACGCCCGGTTGCTGCGGATTGCCCTGGAAAACCTGTTGGGGAACGCCTGGAAGTTCACCAGCAAAACGGCAGCGGCGCGGATAGAGCTGGGGGTGATGGCGCAGGAAGGCCAGCCGGTCTATTTCATCCGCGATAACGGCGCCGGGTTTGAGATGGCCTATGCCGACAAGCTCTTTGGTGCTTTTCAACGGTTGCATCAAAACACAGAGTTTGAGGGCACCGGGATCGGGTTGGCGACGGTACAACGGATCATCCACCGTCACGGGGGGCGCATCTGGGCCGAGGGTGTGGTGGGACAAGGGGCCACCTTCTATTTCACGCTACCCTACATGCAACGCTGAAAACGGCTGATCCTGGGGGTGGGCGGCAGTGATGCCTTCAGGCGTTTCTGAGAGGCTAAGAACGGTGGCGGCCGCCACTCCTCACCGGAACAGGCGTAAGTTCTTTAGTTAAGTTAATCCTAAGGAAGAAAGAGAGTCGCGACTGTGGACAAGAAGGTAATCCTGTTGGTAGAAGACAATGATGACGATGTGACCTTGACCCTGCGGGCCTTCAAAAAGAGCAACATCTTGAACGAGGTGGTGGTCGTGCGCGATGGGGTGGAGGCGTTGGATTACCTGTTTGGACGGGGGAGCTACAGCGCCCGCGAGCCGGCTGAGCTGCCGCAGCTGATTTTGCTGGATCTGAAATTGCCCAAACTGGGCGGGTTGGAGGTGCTGCGCGAGATCCGCGCCAATCCGGCGACGCGCCTGCTGCCGGTCGTGATTCTGACTTCCTCGGATGAAGAGCAGGACATCATGGAGAGCTACGCTCTTTTCGCCAACAGCTACATCCGCAAGCCGGTGGATTTCACCCGTTTCCTGGAAGCTGTGCAGCAGTTGGGGCTTTACTGGCTGGTGCTCAACCTAGCGCCATCCCCGCCGCCGCACTGATCGGCACGTGCCCGGATTCCCCTGAAGTCAGCCATGCCAGCGTGCCCGGCGGTGCGGCTTCTGTGCCAGGCTGCCGGCTTTTTACCCAGTACCGCGCACCTGCCAAAGGTGCGCGGTACTGGATTTTAAGGGCATCGGGTTTAGCCGAAACCGCCCCCGCCGCCGCCCCCGCCGCCGCCACCCCCGCCGCCGCCACCGCTCCAGCCCCCGCCGCCGCTGTCGGAGCTGGGCGCGCTGACGAAGGTGCTGGCGGTGCTGTTCAACATGCTGATCAAGCCATCGGAGATGCTCTGTAGCCCGCCAGCCATGCCGTCGCTGACCTGTTGCAGCGAGGGCATCCCGCCGCTCGCGGCCGGTGCCGCCAGCCCCCGCGGTCTGCCGCTGGAGCCGTAGTAGGCAGGGTGATACCAGGTTGGCATCGGCACGATCACATCCGCGGGCAACCGGCTGAACTTGTTGATCCAGCTGCGCTCCAATCCGAAGGCGATGGCGTAGGGCAGGTATTGGTCAAACAGCTCCGTGGCCTGCCGGAGGTCAGTGTACCGCTCCAGACTTTCCAGATAACGGCGGAATGCCTTCCAGCGGGCTGCGGCTTCGGCTCCCTGCTGGGTCTTGTGCGGCATGGATTGGGCGACGATGATCGCTGTGATGCCGATGCCGGCCAGGGCAATGCCGGGGCAGAGGCCCACCGCGGTGATGCCCGACAGCAGGGCCATCAGGAGGAAGCCCAGCCCCACTCCCACCACCAGGAGCAAAACGCCCAGCAACGTGTATTGCGTCCGCACTTGCTGGGGACTGGCGCGGAAGTAACCGCGCTTGACCAGGGCGGCATAGAGATCGCTTTGGAGTTTTGGAATCTCGGTGTAGAACTTCTCCCGCAGGTCTTTGAGACTGCGGTTTGGATATGAGCCGAAGACAGCTTTGATCAGCCGTTGCTCATAGGGTTCCAGGTCCTGGGTCGCTTTGCCGGTGCGTTGGAAGACGAAATCGCGGTTGGTAGTGCCAAATAGCCCGCTCGTTTGCTCTTCCTTGAAAACGACATACCCACGGCGGGCCAGGTCCACTAAGGTGGCAATGATATCTTGCATATCGGCGCGTTCATCCAATAGGGCCCCAATCACACCGGGCCGATCATCGGTGGGCGGGCTCTGCAACAGCTCGGCCGGGATTGCCACGTTCGGGTCGCGCCCCCGCAGATACCAGAGCAGGATCAACCCGCCGATCCCGCCGACGAACAGCAATACACTGAACACACCCACGACCAGATTGATGGTCGGTTTGAGGTCTTCCAGCCGCTGCCAGCTGGAGGCACGGCCGGTGACCAGGCCGTGGGGGAATTGCACGCGCACTTCATACTCCACGTCGGCAGGAATTTCCTCCAGGGCGGTAAAGACCACGGCGTTGGAGCCTTCGCCAACGACGTTGGATTGTACGTTGTAGGCGGCCGCTTTTTGGGCGACTGCACCAGAGGGCAATTGCACTACCACCTTGGAGGCCCGCACTTCCGCTGCGCGGCCGGCGTAGACCGCCTTCCACCAAATCTGATCGCCGCCGTCGTAATAGCGGAGTCCGCCGTGCACCAGATAGCGCAACACGTAGGTGTGGGGGCCATCGGTCGGCTGGAAATACCAGTAGACGTAGAAGTTACCGTCTTCCTCATAGGTTTTGAAGGTTCCCGCCTGCTCGCTGCCAGAGGACTCAAAAGCGACGCCGTTCTCAAACACTTGCACGTCGGTGATCTTATCCACCCGGCTCAACGGGATGCTGCGGTAGCCGTAACGGAATGTCCCTGACGTGAAGTTGATAGCCTGGCTTTCCTCCACCCAGAACGTCCCATCCGGGTTGACGGTGATGGTGACGTCGTATCGTTCCCAGTAGAGCGTTTTGTCCTGGGCGGCAACGCCGGAAGCAGCTGCCAACGCTAAAAGAATGATCAATCCCAGCCCTATCAGAGACCGTCTGCGCATAGGTAGTTCCTCCTAATCCCAAATGGTTGGTTGATCGGTGCCCGGCCCGTAAGGCTGCCACGGCATCGCTTCTCCTGGTCCTTTACTGCATACGGATTCCGGCCTGCTTCAGTTGTAATACTGCGCCCCCGCCCGGTCAAGGTGCGGCGGGCGGAAGCCCGCTCAAGTATGCGTCCATCGTCTGGGCGACGCTGGCGGCCGCCGCAATGGCCGGTGCCAACAGGTCGGGGCCACGCACGATGTCGCCGGCGGCGAAGACCCCCGGCAGATTGGTGCGGCCGGTCCGTTCATCCTCCACCGCGATCAGCCCCTTGCGGCTGGTCCGCAGTTCCGGGGCCTGGCGGATAAAGGCCTCCTCGGGCGTATACCCCAGCGCCTGGACGACAGTATCCACCGGCACCCTGAACTCCGTGCCGGGAATCGGCACCGGGGAGCGCCGGCCGCTCGCATCTGGCTCGCCCAGCACCATCCGCTGGTAAACGGCGGTCCGGACGCGCCCACTGGCGTCTCCTTCAAAGCGGACCGGCGCGGCCAGCCAGACGAATTGTGCCCCTTCTTCCTGGGCGTAATGGTAATCTTCAGCGTGGGCAGGCATTTCGGCTTCGCTGCGCCGGTAGTAGCAGGTGACTTCGGTGACGTGGGGAAGGCGCAGGGCCGTGCGCAGACAATCCATCGCCGTGTCACCGCCTCCCAAGACGTGGATGCGCGGGCCGGCCTGGAGCGGGGCCGCCCAGGCCGGGGGGAGCAGCTCCGGCGGGAGATTGGCCCGCACCAGGAACTCCGTCGCCCCGTAGATACCCGCCAGTTCCTCGCCCGGCAACCCGGCCCGCATCACGCTGTGGGTGCCGACGCCCAAGAAGACGGCATCGTACTCCTCCCGCAACTGGGCTAACGTCACATCACGGCCCACCGTCACCTGGCAGCGGAACTCCACCCCCAGACCCTCCAGCCAGCAAACCAGGTCGTCAATGAGCATTTTATCCATCTTGAAGCTGGGAATGCCGTAGACCAGCAGTCCGCCAGGACGAGGGTTGCGCTCGTAGACGACGATGGTGTGTCCGCGCAACGCCAGCCGCTCGGCCACGGTCAGCCCGGCCGGACCGGCGCCGACCACCGCCACCCGTTTCCCGGTCGGGGGGATGGCGGGACGGGGCCAGCCGCAACGCCGCAGCGAATCGCCCACGAACGCTTCCAGATGGCGGGTGTCAAGGGGTTTCCCCATCTTGCTGAAGACGCAGGCCTGCTCACACATGGTCTGGGGGCAGAGCCGGCCGCAGATCTCCGGCATGGGGTTCGTCTCCCGGTAGACCTGGGCGGCCTCCTCCACGCGGCCGGCTTCCAGCAGCCGCAGGGCGCGCGGGATGTCGTTGTGAATCGGACAGGCGGCTTGACAGGGGGGATCGGGGCACTGGAGGCAACGCGCAGCTTCGCGCTGGGCCTCTTCTGGCGAGAGGGGCAGGACCACCTCGCGCCAGTCCTGCACGCGCTCCGCCGGGGGACGGCGACGGGCGTGAGTCGGTGCCATTTGAGCGCGTGCCCGACGGTCAATCTTTCCGACCGGTCTCTCATTCATCGCACCCTCCCTGGTAGAAAAGTGAGCAGCAAGCTGCCAGAGGCTGGGAAAGCGTTGACTTGCCAGCTCACCGATCTGGTTGGCACTTACGCGGTCATGGATCGTTTCTATTGCCTGGGCAGTGAGGTGTAAGTTTGATGTTAAGGTGTTGCCACCGGGATTCTCAAGTTAGGGAAGTTAAGAAGACCAGCGGCGGGGACCGCGTTCGTCGGGACCTTCGGCCTGGCGGGCATGGGAGGCGCGCGGTTGGTCCAGCGCTTCCTCGTCCGGCCCGACCAGCAGTTCCACCTGGGCCAGGGCGGCAGTATCGTAGCGCGTGTAGCTGCAGACGTCACACCGCCAGGCCGCGAAATTGGGCAAGGTCAGGAGCTGGTCGCCCCAACGGCGAACGAAGGTGCTCTTGATGGGGCGCAGGTGACCGACGTTGCAGCGCGGGCACGAGTAGTTCATGCGGGTGCCTCCTCCACAGTGGTTACAGGCAGGGCCTCCTGGTACGGAGGTTTGATCGCCCCGGGAGTTACCGCCGGCATGAGGGCCGGGTGCTCAGTCAACCGCGCCAGCTTGCTTCGTTTCATGGTTTAGCTTCCAATTCAGGATAACTGTAATGCGTAATAGGCCCAAATTTGTTCAGCGGCCAGTAGCGGAAAATGGCCTTTCCCAAAATATCGTTGCGGGGCAAGAAGCCCCAGATGTGCGAATCGCTGGAGTTGTTGCGATTGTCTCCCAGAACCAGATATTTGTCGGGTTCAATGGTCCACGAGCCGTTGTAGAGCGGCGGCCCGCTGATGTACGGTTCGTTCAAGGCCACGCCGTTGATCCAGACTCGCCCGTCGCGGACTTCCACTTGGTCACCGGGCAGGCCGATGATGCGCTTGATGTAGGGCAGGTCACTGGGCTGTGGGGGGTTCAATACCACAATATCGCCCCGCTCCGGTGGATGGAACCAATAGGTCACTTTGCTGGCGATAATATATTGCCCCTCGTGGAGGGTGGGTTCCATGCTTACCGATTGTACCTGGTAGCGCCCGGTGATCGTGTTAACGACCAGGAAAATCACGACAGCCAACAGAATGGTCTCCAGGAATTCCTGGAGCCCGGTGCGCCAGCTGCTGCCATTGAGCGCCGGCGTCGCATCAGACGACAAGGTGGCTGCCTCGGCAGCGCTACTCTGAGGTCCTGATTCCATTAGGGGATTGCCTCCAGTTCTGGAAAGCTGTAGTGGGGGATCGGACCCCAATATTTAGGCGGCCAGTAACAGAAGATGGCTTTCCCGATGACCTGCTCACGGGGCAACAGCCCCCAGGCGTGCGAATCACTGGAGTTGTTGCGGTTGTCGCCCAGGACAAAATATTCGTTCGGCGCTACAGTCCACTCACCAACGTAGGCCGGTGGATCGCTGATGTAGGGTTCATGGAGCGCCACGCCATTGACCCAGACGCGCCCATCGTAAATCTGCACCCGATCGCCCGGCAGGCCAATCACGCGCTTGATGTAGGGCACACTCCCCTGGCCCTCGGGCGGATGGAGGACGACGATGTCGCCCCGCTCAGGCGGGTGCAGCCAATAGGTGATTTTGCTGGCGATCAAATATTGCCCATCGTGCAGATTAGGATCCATGCTCTGACCATGCACCTGATAACGCCCCGTGATGGTGTTGATCACAAAAAAGATGACTAACGCCAGCAGCAGCGTTTCCAGAAACTCTTGCAGCCAGGAGCGAATGCCAAAAGATTGGCCCAAAGGTGGCGGGGTTTGATCCGCCGGAGCCGGCTCTGTGGTGATGATCTCAGGCGCTTCTTCTTCAACCAATGCTTATGCCTCCAACATCACGGAGGATTATAACCCATCTCATATACGGTGCAAGTCACGCCCGGTTACAGGGCACGCCAGTTGGGGGACGACGCGGCCAAAACGTACCGGGCGCTGTGGATTAAACTCACGGCCCTTATTTTAGCAGATGGATGTTTTGTTTATTGCGCTCTGAGTGGTCTGTGCTATAATCAAGGTGGCTTACGGCAGGGCCAGGTGGGGTGATTGTTTTGCCAGCCGGGGGTGACTGCCGGTGTAAGCGGCGATCCATTGATTTGACCAGGAGGTTTGCCATGCAGGCTGAAGCTCAGCGCATTCGTGAGGCATTGCGCGACGTGATTGATTTTGAGATCGGGTTGGACGTGGTATCGTTGGGCATGATCCGTGACATCCAGGTCACGGAGGCCGGTGTCGCCATCACCATGATTCTGACTTCACCGATGTGCCCAATGGCCGGGATCATGATGGAACAAGTCCAGCTGCGGGCCGAGGAAGTCGCCTCTAAGCCGGTGGAAGTGGCCCTGGGCCGCGAGTTTTGGAATCCCGACATGATGGAACCGGAGGCCCGCCAGGCCCTGGGAATTTGAGAAAGGCAGTAGCGTCATTACTTCCTTACTTCACTTCGCTGCCTTGACATTTTGTGTGTCTTAGCGATAATTTAAGGTAATTCGTCAAAGGCTGTGACGGGGAGGAGTAGGCGGCGCGGCAACCGACAGGGAGGTCGGGCCAGTGACTGAGAGCCCACCAGGTGAAAGCCCACCGAAGTTCGCCCCTGAGCCGACATCTGAAACGTGAAACGTGAGGCGTGAAACGTCAAACGTGAGACGCAAGTAGGATGCTCCGCCTGGCCCGGCGTTAGCGGGGCAGCCCATCGTCCGGTTGGACTGTGGGTGTGAAGGGGCCGGTCTGTGCGCCGGCAAGCGGGGTGGTACCGCGAGACAGACGCTCTCGTCCCGGCAGGGATGAGGGCGTTTTTGTTTGTCAGAGAGCAGGTTGTAGAGAGCAGAGAGCAGTTCGCTGTATGGATTGCTCACCGCTCACCGCTCACTGCTCACTGCTTAACGGCTCACTATTCACTATCAGGAGGCGCAAACATGACCTTATGCGACGACTTGGAACGGGTGTACACACAGGCCACGGCAGCGTTGGCGGCGGCGGCGGACTCGGCGGGGCTGGAAGCCTGGTACGCGGAGTATCTTGGCCGCAAGGGCGCGGTGACGTTGCAGACGCGCGCGGTGGGGCAGCTCCCCAAAGAGGAGCGGCCGGCCTTTGGGCAGCGCGTCAACGAGCTCAAGCAGGCGCTGGAAGCGGCCTACGCGACCCGCGCCGAGGCGGTCCGGCAGGCGGAGCTGGCCCGCGCGTTAGAGGCCAGCGCGATTGATGTCACGTTGCCGGGGCGGCCTGTGCCGCAGGGCCATCTGCATCTGACGATGCAGACGTTGCGGCAAATCTATGACATCTTCGCGCTGATGGGCTACCAGGTTTACGAAGCGCCGGATGTGGAGCTGGAAGCGTATAACTTTGACCTGCTCAACATCCCCGACTACCATCCCGCCCGCGATATGTGGGACACGTTCTGGGTGCAGACCCCGCTGGGCGAGCCGCGCCTGCTGCTCCGTACTCACACCTCGCCGGGGCAGATTCGCGCCATGCGCGAGCACGCCGCCCGCCAGGAGCCGATTCGCGTCATCCTGCCCGGTAAGTGCTTCCGCTACGAGCAGATCACCGCCCGCAGCGAGCATCAATTCTACCAGGTGGAAGGGCTGGCCGTGGGGCGCGGCATCACGCTCACCGATCTCATCGGCACAATGCACCAGTTCGCCGAACTCTTCTACGGCGAAGGGCGCAAAATCCGCGTCCGCAGCTCCTATTTCCCTTTCACCGAGCCGAGCATTGAGGTGGACACGAACTGCATCCTCTGCGGCGGGAAGGGCTGCGGCGTCTGCAAGTACACCGGCTGGCTGGAGATCGCCGGCGCGGGGATGGTGCATCCCGTCGTGCTGGAGAACGGCGGCTACGATCCCGCCGAGTGGACAGGCTTTGCCTTCGGCATGGGCGTGGAACGGCCCTCTATGATGAAATACGACGTGAGCGACATCCGCCTGTACTACGGGAACGATTTGCGGTTCTTGCGGCAGTTTTGAGCGGCGCAGCGTTTTAGCGTTTCAGCGTTTCAGAGAAATATGCGCGATTTCCACAAATTGATGGCGTGGCAGAAAGCAGATGATTTGGCGGTGGCGATTTATCAGGCTACCGGCAATTTTCCTGCTGTGGAACGATTTGGTTTGACCAGTCAAATACGACGGGCGGCCATATCGGTCCCTGCTAACATTGCTGAAGGTTGTGGCCGTGAATCGCTGGCGGACTTTCGCCATTTTTTGTACCAGGCCCGTGGTTCGTTAAACGAAGTGGAATATTACCTGCACCTGGCGGGACGTTTAGGTTATCTGACCCCGCCCCTCCAGACTGAGCTGTTGAAGGCTTGCCAGGAGACCGGCAAAATTTTACAAGGACTGATTAATACCATAGACCAGCAAATGAGCGCCGGGCGGAAGACTAACTGAAACGCTGCGCCGCTGAAACGCTGGAACGCAATTCCAGGAGGCACACATGAAAATCCCTCTTTCGTGGTTGAAAGATTACGTTGACCTTGACGGTATTACCGTGCGAGAACTGGCCGAGCGCCTCACGCTCGCCGGGATGGAAGTGGAGGCCATTGAGACCATCGGCTATCCGGGCGCGGAGCTGCCCTGGGACCCCCAACTCGTCCTCACCGCCGAGGTGCGCTCTGTGCGCCCGCATCCCGACGCCGACCGGCTGGTGCTGGCCGAGGTGAACTACGGCGGGCCGGAGCCTGAGATCGTCGTCACCGGCGCCCCAAGCCTCTATGAGCGCAAGGGACAGACCGGGCTGGGGCTCAAGGTGGCCTTTGCCTGGGAGGGCGCGACGCTCTACGATGGGCACGCGGAAGGGATGACCAAGAAGAAGCTCAAAGGCTCCAAGATCCGCGGGATTCCTTCACGGGCCATGGTCTGCTCCGAAAAGGAGTTGGGGCTCTCCGAGGAACAGGTAGACATCATCTACCTGCCCGACGAGACGCCGGTAGGTATCCCGCTGGTGGAGGTGCTGGGCGATCACGTGCTCAGTTTTGACATCAAAGGCCCCTTCGGCCATCTGCAATGCGTCTACGGCATCGCCCGCGAGGTCGCGGCGATTTTTGGCCGCCCGCTCAAGCGCGACCCGCTGGAGGCCGCCGCGCGCCTGGGCCTGCGCACCGTGGAGCAGCCGGATTTCGTGGAGCTGGCGATTCCCGCCCCCGACCTCTGCCCGCGCTACACGGCGACGATGATTCGCGGCGTGAAAATTGGCTCCTCGCCGCTGTGGATGCAGCTCCGCCTGCGCCACGCCGGGATGCGGCCCATCAGCAACATCGTGGACATCACCAACTACGTGATGCTGGAGCTGGGCGAGCCGCTGCACGCTTTCGATTACCACGTGCTGCGCGCGCGGCCCGGTGGCGACAAACCCGCCATCATCGTGCGCCGCGCCGCGCCGGGCGAGCGCATGAAGACGCTGGACGATGTGGAGCGCGTCTTTGATGGCGAGATGCTGCTCATCACCGACGGTGGCGGCCCGGTAGCCGTCGCGGGCGTGATGGGTGGCCTGGATAGCGAAATCCGTGACACCACCGAGGATATCCTGCTGGAGGCGGCCAGCTTCCACTTCCTCAACGTGCGCCGCACCAGCCAGGTGCTCAAGCTGAGCACCGAATCGGGCACTCGCTTCGGCAAGCGCGTGGACCCCGAACTCGCGCTGCCGGCCGCGGCACGGGCGGCGGAGCTGATGGCAGAGCTCGGCGGCGGCGTGGTGGAGACCGTCGCGGGCGACCTGTACCCTGGCAAGCCCGCGCCCGCCGTCATTGCCTATGATCCGGCGCTGGCCGACCGCCTGCTGGGCGTTGCCATCCCGCCCGCAGAGCAGCGCCGCATCCTCATGGCGTTAGAGTTCACGGTGCTGGATGATGGGGATGAGAACTGGCAAGTGACTGTGCCTTCCTATCGCCTGGATGCGCGCCGGCCGGTGGATTTGGTGGAGGAAGTGGCCCGCATCTACGGCTACGACCGCTTCCCGCACACGCTCATTGATGAGCCGCTGCCGCCCTTGCGGCGCAATGTCGCGCTGGAAGAAGAGGAACGGGTGCGCGACATCCTGGTGGGGCTGGGGCTGGATGAAATCATCAGCTACTCGCTCATTGACCCCGGCGAGGAAGCGCGCCTGACGCCGCCCGGCGCTACGCTCGCGCTGCCCGGCGAGACGGTCACGCTGCGCAATCCGCTCGCGCCGGAGCGCTCGCAAATGCGGCGGACGTTGCTCCCCGGTGCGCTGCGCACGGCCTGGAACAACCTGCGCTTCCTGGAGCGCGTGGCGATCTTTGAGGTGGGCCATATCCATTACCGCCTCGGCGTGCCCAACCCCGCCGCCGGGGAGACCGGTGTCGCGGAGCCGCGCCGCCTCGCCATCCTGCTCACCGGGCCGCGCGAGGGGCGCTGGTTCAACCCGACTGACCGCACACCCCTGGACTACTTTGACCTCAAGGGCGTGGTGGAGTCGCTATTGGCGCGGCTGGCGCTCACCGGGCAGGTGCAATGGGAACGGGGCGCGCATCCGTCCTTCCATCCGGGGCGCTGCGCCCGCGTCACGGTGGGCGAGCGCGAACTCGGTTATCTGGGCGAACTCCATCCGCTGGTGCGCGCGGCCTTTGACCTGCCGGAGCAGCCGGTGGCCCTGTTGGAGTGGGATTTAGAGGCCCTGTTAGCTGCCGCCCGCAGCGCCGAGGCCGGCAAGCATATCGGCACTGTCTCCGCCTATCCGCCAGTGCACGAAGACCTGGCCTTCATCGTGGACGAGGCCACGCCTGCGCTGGCGGTCCAACGTGCCCTTCTCCAGGCCGGTCTGCCGCTCGTTACCCACGCGCTGCTGTTTGATATCTACCGCGGCCCGCAGCTGGGGGAGGGGCAGAAGAGCCTGGCTTTCGCGCTCACCTATCAAGCGCCGGACCGGGCGCTGGACGAAAGGGATGTGGAGAAGCTGCGCAGTCGCATCATCAAAACCCTGGAGAAGCAGCTGCACGCCCGGCTACGCGGGGCGTAAGAAAGGGCCGGCAATAACAGTCAGGAGCCGTACGCGGCTCCTGACTGTCGTTTCAGGGCCGAATGGTGGGGGAGAGGATGGCTCTGGTCAGGCTCTCGGCGGGTCAGGGCCGTCTGACAGGGACCAGGAGCATGTCTGCCCAACCCTCAAGAATCCTGTTATAATAGTCACTGGAGACTGAACTGGGATGGCGACTTGAGTCAGGTAAATGGAGCAGAAGGATGGATTTATCTCATCTCTGGTATTATGCGCTCTTGCTGGTGCTGGTGGCGCTGGAGGGCGAATTTGCTATTCTGGCGGGCGCCGGCGCAGCCGCTTCTGGTTTTCTGAACCCCTGGGGGGTTTTGCTGGTAGCTTCCTTAGGCAACATGGTTTCTGATACACTCTGGGTTGCTTTGGGATATTACAGCCGTCTTGAGGCCTTGCTGGGACGTCTGACCTGGCTGGGCGTTTCGCCAGCCAGGCTGGAGCTGCTTAAGACCCTTGTCCGTCGCAACGTGGCCCAACTGCTGGTCATTGCTAAAATGACAAACTGGATGACCATCCCGGCGTTGATCGCCATTGGCGCGACGCGTGTTTCCTGGAAGCAGTGGTTCCTGATTGTGGTGCTGAGCGATATCCTCATCGCGGTGATTATGGTACCTTTGGGGTATTATGCGACCGCTAACCTGTTGCAAATCCAGCAGGGGACCCGTTTCCTTGCCGTAGGCGCGACCCTGTTGCTGGTCCTGCTGGCAATTTTCTATGGACGGCGTTGGCTCAGCCGTAACAATCCGCTGGTCCAACCGAACGCTGACCAGCTCTGAACTGGAGGGAAGAATGCGTGTTCTCATTTGTAGTTCTACCTATCTTCCTCACTTAAACGGGCAGGCCATATTCACCGCCATGCTCGCCGAGGGCCTGGTTGCTCGGGGCCATCAGGTCATGATGCTGGTCCCATACGAACCCAACCAGCC
This sequence comes from uncultured Anaerolineales bacterium, assembly GCA_964437445.1. Taxonomy (GTDB): domain Bacteria; phylum Chloroflexota; class Anaerolineae; order B4-G1; family SLSP01; genus CAYTGR01. The sequence continues at coordinate 54,071 of CAYTGR010000030.1, forward strand.
GCGCCAGGAGATTCTGCACGGCGTTGAAGTGCTCCGGGTGCCCGCCTTGCACCTGCAATGGATTTATCCAGATTTGAACATCCCGTTTGGCACACCCGACCTCATGCGGCAAATCTTTGACCGGTTCCAACCTCAAATCATCCATGTCCAGGACCCCACCCCGCTCAGTGCAGCGGTGATGCACAGGGCGCGGCGTCTGAGAATTCCCGTGTTGGCTACCCACCATACCGGCGAGGAAATTACTTTACCTTACTTCAAGATCAATCACCCGGTTTTGCATCAGATCGTCACCGGGATTGCCTGGAAAGGGCTCCTCCGGCATTTGCAGAAAGCGGATCTGGTCGCTGTGCCGTCGCGCTATTCGGCCTCTCTGCTGGAAAAGCATGGCTTGCATCATCCCATCCAGGTCATCCCCTGCGGCGTTGACCTGGATAGTTTTCACGTTGCGCCCGCCCTGGACCGTGAGGCCGTGCGGCGCTCTTATGGGCTGGCCCCTGATAAAGTCCTCTTCCTGTACGTGGGGCGGGTGGATGCGGAAAAGAGACTGGAAGTGATCTTGCAAGCTCTTCCCCTGGTAGCAAATGCCGATCTCCAATTAGCGATTGCCGGTCAGGGAAACGAGCTGGCCTTCCTGCGGCAACTGGCCGATCAACTCGGAGTGGCGCAGCAAGTGCACTTTCTGGGGCAGATTGACCGCCAGGCTCTCCCGGCATTGCTCCATAGCGCTGATATATTTGTCATGCCCGGTGAGGCCGAATCTTTCAGTATTGCCACGCTGGAGGCTATGGCTTGCGGCAAACCGATTCTGGCCGTCAACGCCGGTGCACTGCCTCAACTGGTAACGCACATGCAGAACGGCTACCTGTATCAAGCCCATCAACCCGCCTCGGCCGCATTAGGCATCGCCACGCTGGCTGACGACCGGGAAATGCGCTGGCAAATGGGGCATAGCAGCCTGGAACGCGCCAGGCAGTACAGCCAGGCCCACACCATTCAGGCCTATCAGGAAACCTATCAGGCGTGTACCAGCCATAAGTTCAACGCCATGGTTAAACCGGCTACCGGGAAGAAGCCTTGGTCGCGCTCTCGCTCCGTTCTCTCCCGTTTACGCGCTACCATTCTGCTGTTGCTCTTTCTGGTTTCAGTTTTCTTTTATGATCAGGTGCAGGCCGTCTCCAACGTGCGGCTATCCGATTTGGAACCCTTGAATTTAGAACCCAATCAACGCCTGCTGGTGATTGCGCCGCATCCTGACGATGAGCTGCTGGCAGCGGGCGGGTTGATCCAGCACACCCTGGAGACTGGTGGCCAGGTGCAGGTGGTCATCGTGACCAATGGGGACGGGCAGTATCTCGCTCCCTGGGTCGTTGAGCGTAAGCTGTGGCCCCAACAAGCCGATTATATCCGTCTGGGACAGCTGCGCCAGTTGGAGTCGCTCAATGCGCTGGAGACGCTGAGGGTGGATCAAGAGGCAGTAAATTTTTTAGGCTATCCAGACGCAAGGTTGATGAAGTTATGGGCCAGTAACTGGAACAGTTCAGCCCCGCTACGCGGTTCCTATACGCGCGCAACCCAAAGTCCGTATGAGAAAACCTATGATAATGGTTCTGCCTATCTGGGAGCGGATTTATACAATGATCTGCTGAAGATCTTGCTCAATTTCCATCCTGATGTCGTGGTGTTGCCCCATCCGGAGGATACCAATGCCGATCATGACGCGGTTAGCAACTTCGCGCGCTTTGCCCTTGCCGGGTATTTGTCGGCGGGAGATTACCAATCCCCGCTCATCTTGACGTATCTGGTTCACTATGAAGCTTACCCCTTGCCGCGCGGCGACAACTCTGAGAAAGTTCTGCTGCCACCTGCTCCGCTGGCCCACCGTGGAGCAGGTTGGGTCAGTTATTCGCTGAGCAAAGAGGAACGCTCTCATAAACGCCATGCCCTGCGCGTCTATGTTTCCCAACAGAAGATGATGGGTGAGTACCTGAGAAGTTTTGGGCGCGCCAACGAGATTTTCTTTCAATTGCCGGTGGTGGATTTGCCTTTCCTGGCTCTGGAGGGAGCCGATACCCTGGAGGATGATTCTGGTACCCAAATCTTTTTGCCTGAACCGGTCAACGAACGGTTCGAGCGCCTGATCCTGCCCGGCGCAGACCTGGTCGGCTGGAAAGCTGTGCGGGCGGGCGATCTCCTGTGCTTTACCGCTGAAACACGGGGACGCATAAGTTCGCGGTTGGATTATCGCGTCCTGGCCAAATTGCCCAATGGCAAAACGCTCACGGCCGTCAGGCAGAACGATTTGCTCCTGTTGCCTCCTCATCAATTTGGTGCCTGTTACAACCTGGGCGACTTGAACTATCCGCCTGTGATTGGATTTTCAGCGGAATCAAGATATGGTCAGATACTTGACCAGACTGCCTGGCACTTCCTGCGCATTCTCTATTGAATAACTTCCCGAAATGTATTATAACGAACTGTAACCAGGCAAGGTGATAACCATGGGGCCGGGTGTTAACAGGAAAATAAAATGGTTTGGCTGCCGGAAGTGGCTGCTGGTGGGCCTGAGCGGCTTGATGTTCGGCTGCATGACTTTAGGGCGACCTGCGGTGACGCCGACCGCCTGGCCGACCCCCACTGCGCTGCCCCTCACGGCGACGGTGGCGCGCCCAACCCCTGAGCCCACGATGACACCAGCCCCCACCGTGACTTTGATACCAACGTCGACGCCCCCGCCGGCTTTCGCCCCCTCAGCCACGCCCTTACCGCCAACGGCGATCGTGGCCCCACCGGCTGCCGAGCGCGTGGTCGTCAATGTCTACATCATTATTTTTGACCCGGAGGTGAATGGGCAGCCGCTCACCCAAAATGAGGGCTTCAGTGATCCACACCCGCTGATAGAGGCCTTCATCCGGGACATACAGGAGGTCAGCGGCGGCAGCGTGACCTATCGCATCGCGCGCGAGTCGGTCTACCGGGGCTTCCCGCCCAAAAACGATGGTTTTGTCTTCACCCCAGAGCCATTTTGGGGGTGCGTCATTGAGCAGCCCAGTCCGCGCCCCCTCTATTGTTTCCAGATGGTGAATTACAGTCAAATCCTCAACACCGTCTTTGATCCGACCTACATGAGCGCCTGTGACGCGGTCGCTATAGATGGTATGGACGAAGTCTGGACGTTTGAGGGCGGCTGGCTGGGCTTTTGGGAATTTAACACCGTGACACCGGGATCACTGTGCCCCCAGGTGGTCACCCGCCGTTTCACCGTGATGACCTTCAACTACTCGCGCGAGGAAACCATGATGTTGGAAAGCCTGGCCCACCGGGTGGAAAGGCAGGTGCAAGATGGAATCGGGCTGGCGCTATGGGATCAATTTGACGGCCAGCGCCAGCGTTATGCTCAGGTTTATGGCGAGCCGCCTGCACCCGACGCGGACCATCCTGAAGTGGATGCCACGGCCACGCACTGCGGCAACGTGCACTTCCCGCCCAACGCTTACGCGCATTACCAGTACAACCGCCGTTTCCCCGTGCAATCGGATTGCGACCGCTGGTTGAATTTTCCCTCTGAAGTCCCGCCGCGCACGGTGGACTGCCCGGAATGGGGGTGCACCCATTACGGTTACCTGAAGTGGTGGCTGAGCCACATCCCGCACCAGGCCGGCCTGGCCGAAAGCGGCCTTTACCGCAACTGGTGGCGCTACCTGTTCACGTTTGATTGAGGACTCAACGATGCTCTTTTCGCGGTTCCTGTATTATTTCACCTCCGTTTTTACCCTGCTGCGGGGGATCCAAAACTGGCCGCAGGTAGTGGTGCTCTTCCTGGGGCGGTCGGTGCCGCGCCCCTTTGTGGTCACGTTGCGCAACGGCCTCCGCTTCCAGGTGCGCACGCCGATGGACGTCTGGATTCTCAAAGAGACGGTGCTGGATCGCTGTTATGAGCGGTACGGCGTGCCGGTGGGCGAGGGCTGGACCATCGTGGATGTCGGCGCCGGGATCGGCGATTTTGCCATCCTGGCCGCGCGCGTCTCGCCGCGCAACCGGGTCTTCGCCTTTGAGCCGTTCCCTGAGTCGCTGGCGCTCTGCCTGGAAAATTTGCGCCTGAACGGCGTGACCAACGTGGTGCCCCTGGCGCAAGCCATTGGCGGCGTGAGCGGTGCGCTAAAGTTAGACCTCTCTGCGCCCGAACCGGTGCAGATCGGGACGGCGCAGGATGCGGCGGAGCAAACGGTCACGGTCCCGGCGCTCTCCCTGGCTGAGGCCCTGGCGCAATTGCCCATTGAACGCTGTGACTTGCTCAAGCTGGACTGTGAAGGGGCCGAATTCCCGATCCTGCTGCAAGCGCCGGAGCGGGCGTTGCGGCAGATTGACCGGATAGTGATGGAGGTGCACGACAG
>CAYTGR010000031.1:0-13620 GCA_964437445.1 uncultured Anaerolineales bacterium
TCTACGTGAGGATAGGTCTGCGCCAGGACACTTTCCACAGTCTCCTGAACAAATTCCTGCTGGTTATAAGTGCCAATAACGACACTGACTACCATGGGTTTTCCCTTTCAGACCACGGAAAATATCAGTTTAGTATAACTGCCTACCCACTAACGAGCGAGACGAGAAGAGCTATTGACCTATAATGATTAAGGTGCTGGTTGTCCGTAACAAAGCCTGTAATCGCCACCGCTCATAAACAGTACGATCATAATATCTCACTGGCTTTAACAAAACCTCCACCCCTAAACGAAACAGTTTATCCTTTTGGCGCGATAGAAGCACAGCCGGTAAACGCCAGGAATGATATAAGCGCCAATGCTTACGTTGAATCTGCCAAATCACTTTAGATCTTGCCAGGGAGCGACGTACTGAGCCACGACTGCTTGAATCATGCCGGCGCCATTCAAACAACGGCTCCGGCCACAATTGCCCCCTATAGCCTTTTTCCGCAAAAGCTAACCATAAATCCCAATCTTCCAAAAAAGGCAACGCTGGATCAAAACCACCACATAGCTCAAAAACATCGCGTTTGAACAAAGCAGTTACAAAAATGTAATTTCCCTTCATTAAAGCAAAAGGATCATACTCTCTGCTTATGACTATCCCTTCCTGATTACCAAAGAGACGAGCATGGGTATAAACTAAAGCAAGACCGGGTGTTTCGCTCAAAACGTTGACCGTTCTCTGAATAAAAAAAGGATGTAAACGATCGTCTGCATCTAAGAAAAGACCATAGTCACCTTTAGCAAGATAAACCCCCCGGTTTCTGGCAATGGCTACACCTTGGTGCGCTTGATTAACCAATGTTACAGGATATTGTCGGCAAACACCAATGGTATCATCGGTGGAACCATCATTGACGACTATGATTTCCAATGGCTGATAGGTTTGATGAAGAACACTCTCAATTGCTTCTCCCAAAAACCTGGCATAGTTATAACAGGTAATAATAACGCTCACCGAGGGAGAAACAACGGGTGAGAAAGAGAGTTGGCCCTCTGCCGGCCCAGCAGAAAATTTCATGGATGCCAGCCCACCCACGCCTGATCCATTTTTTCCAGCCAGGGAAGCACCCAGAAGCCCACTCGTCGCGCCAGGCGGAAACGGGCCGAAAAGCGATCCATGTCGCTCCGTGCTCGGAAGACCCGCCGGGCCACGGTCCGCAAGGAGGAAGGGCTATCCCAAGAAGCTAAAGCCAGCACCAGCGGCACCACGTGCTGGTCAGAAGCGGCGTGCATTCCGTGATCTTCTATGGCTTGCACTGTACTGAGGCCCTGGGCCAGCAAAAATTGGGTCAACCAGCGGATACAAAACCAAACCATACAGTTATACCGGATAAAACGCCTTCGGCTATTGGCCCCCACCGAAGTGCTTTGCCTGTGCATCCGAAAACGGGTCGTAGACCGGTTGCCAAAGACAAACCCTCCTTGCACCATCAGCTGGGTTAAAATCAACATATCAAACGGCGGAAAATCTCCTTTGCCCCAGAAAAGCTGCGGATGAAAAGCCCGGCGCCGGGCTACAATATGGAGCGGCCCAGGGTTATCAAGCCCCAGGAACTCCACCGCGCGGGTTGGAGCAAAGTACAACAGAGGCGTGGTCAGATCCGTCACAGCATGAGGGCGCAAGGCACCGGTATCTAATTCCCCAAAATAAGTAGCCGGGCAAGCATAATAAGCAGCCTGCGGATAAGCTGACAGGGCAGCCAGCGCCGCTTCCAAATGCTCCGGTAAAAACTGGTCATCGTCGGGCAGCAAAGCTACCCATTCTGTGCTTACTTTTTCTATGGCCGATCGGAAGTTAGGCATCATGCCAATGTTCTCCGGCTGCCGGTAGTAATGAATGCGCGCATCCTTAAAAGCGGCCACCACTTCGGCAGTGTGATCGGTAGAAGCATTGTCGGAAACCAGTAACTCCCAATCCGGGTAAGTCTGAGCCAGCACGCTCTGAATGGCTTCGCGCAAAAGCTCGGCCCGATTATATGTTGGAATGCAAACAGTCACAGTAGACATTGGCTGACCACCTTTACCGGACTATCCGACTTTATGCGTTTATGCGATTGAAAACAATTTGCCCAGCTGGCGCCGCACAACCAGCCAGGCCTGCTTCAATTCATAACGGGTGATGATGCCCAACCCGACGAAAGCCACAAATAGCACGCCAAACAAGGCCCCTTTGCGCAACAATGAGATAACCAGCGGCGCTGAGGGGAGCCCTGAACTCACCAGGAGCAGACCTGCCTGGACCGCAAAAGCTCCCAGCAAAGCGGCCACCGGATAAGGAACCGGAAATCGGCGGCGCAAGACAAAATATAATCCGATGATAGGAACCGCATACCCGGCTACCCTGGCCATCGTGGCCCCCCACAGGCCCAAGGTTGGGATCAGCCAGAAATTCAGAGCGATATTGACGCCCGCGCCGAGCATGGTCATCCAGCTCACAGCCCCCAGCTGCTTGCCGGCCAGCGCGCTGGTGTACAGAACTGCATTAACGGTGTTAAAAACATAGACATAAGCCAGAAATCCCACATAAGGGGCAGCCGGCAGATACGCCGGTCGGGTCAAAACCAGGAGCAGTTCAGGGGCAAACAGCCCCAACCCCAGCCCGGCGGCCAGTGCCAGGCCGATCAAATAACGGGCCATGAGTGCATAGCGCTCTTTTGCCGTCGGGTCATGTTGAATAGCGAGCGCCAGGGGCGTCCAGGCCAGCAAAAACGGACCTAACCCCACCGAAAGCAGCGAGGTAATTTTGTTGGCAATGGCGTAATAGCCCAACTCGGTAGTAGAAACATATCGCACCAGAAAAAACCGGTCTACCACCTGCAGGACCCAGGCCGATACCAATGTGGGAAACAAAATCAACCCCGAACGCAAGACCAGCTTCACAGTAGGAGGATCAGGCGGGCCAATCATAGACTTCATCGACCAGAGCGCCGCCACCGTGGTCAAAACCCCCACGGTAACAGGCGTCAGCACCATGCCGGTGGCCCCCCACCGCAAAATGACTATGTAAAATACATTCCCAAAAACAGTTCCCAACACGGCAATAGCACTGAACACCATACCCCAACGCACCCGCAAAGCGGCTTGAGCGGCCGTGGTCAATACACTACTGCAAACCCCAAAGATAACCGACCCCCCAATTAAGAGAAAGAGATGGGCATAGCGGGCATCCTTAAACGCATAGGTTGAGATAGCAGGAGCCAATCCACCAAGGCCACAGCCAACCGGAATGGCCATGGCCAGCGCTGTAACCAGCGTACTGCCGATCAGGCGACGTTGCCATAATTTGTCATCCGGTTGATCGTTGAAATGGGCTGTCAGAGCCTGAGGCAGGGCAAAAAGTGCCACCGTCCCTGCTGCTGAGGCCACTGTCAACGCAAAATCGGCGATGCCGTAGTCGCTGGGATCCAGCACGCGCGTGATAATCGGAGTGAAAATCAGAGATAAAAAGGGGCCGGCCCATTGCACAGCCCCATAACCGGCCACCATTTTCAACAAGCGCTTCAGCAAATCACGCATAGCAACGCTATCTTACCACTACACGGCCAACCAAGCTCCTACAATGTCAAAGAAAGATAGTCTTTATCTGACACGCCTCAACCACGCTTCCGGCCAATGAGTGATGTTAGCCCGTAGCTCGCTTTCATTAAACGGCCAGGCCGGCTGCTCAATGACGAATTCAGGATGACTGAGCACGAATTCATGGACCGCAGTAACTGGATTATCCCACGCCCACTCCGGTTTACCGCGCGGCACGTCGTACAAATCCCTCATACTGCCGTCGGTTGCCACGATGTAAGAGCCCGGGGCCACCAAATCATGATAGGCCTCCAGTTCAGCCAGCACATGAGCCTTAGCATGATTGGAATCCAAAATCACCATCACTGTCTCACCAGGCCTGACTAGCGATTTAACCCGTGCCACCACAGCCGGATCCGTGGAACTGCCCTCTATCAACGTGATCAGTGGAAACAGTTCATGCGCCTCAATAGCTTTTCGGTTGTGGGGTCGGATCTCAATATCCACACCGATCACCCGCCCACGTCCCATAGCCTTAAACAGGCTGGCATAAAAGACCAACGAACCACCATGCGCAATGCCGGTCTCAAGCAGCACATCTGGCTTGACCCGATAGATGACCTCTTGGGCACGGATGATATCCTCAGGAGCCTGAATAATGGGGCGACCCAACCAGCTGAACACATAAGGGTATTTTTGATTCCATCCTACCTTTAACCATTGTTGAGAGAGCAGCTCAAAAGCAGCCGTGGAATAGAGGGGAAGCTGCACAGTCTCACCATTTTCCTCCTTGGTCAAGGTTTGTCGATCAGTATCAAGAATGAGTCGCATCTCCTTACCCCTCCTGGGGCATCGCGGACAAGTGCTCTGTCCACCATTGGATAGTTTGTTCCAGGCCAGTTTCTAGCGTGTAACGAGGCTGCCAGCCGACTTCCTGGCTGAGCCGCCGCACATCAGCCACCAACAAAGGTGGATCGTTAGCTGGAACTGGAATAGCGTTCAATTGAACCAAAAACATACGATTGATTTTTTGAGCGATTTTGTATACCAGATCACGGACACTAACAGGTTGCCCCGAAGCAATGTTGACAGGACCGGTAACCGTGCTTTCCAATAGCGCCACAAACGCCCCGGCTACATCTTGCACATGTAAAAAGTCCCGGATTTGATTTCCATGCGAGCAGCGCGCCGGTTCATCCCGCAACAATGAGCAGATTACACTGGAAACCAACCGGCTGGGATGCTCATACGGCCCATAAAGAAAGAAAATGCGTCCCCAGGCAGCACTGAGTGCTTGCTGTACCGCAAAGGCCTGCAACACTTGCTGCAACGCATGTTTACATGTCCCGTAAAGAGTAGCTGGCGCTAAAGGTGTCACTGTTTCAGAACAATAACCATAATTCCAATCGTATTCGGCACAACTGCCGGCGGCGACAACTCGCTGACCGCCGTGGGAGGCAAAGGCCTGGACCAGCTCCAGGCTGGCCTGTACCCATTGCAGATTTTCTGAAGCCGTCCAATACCGGCCCGGCACCGCATACCAGGCAAAATGCAAAAGGTGAGATGGCCGAATCGCAGCCATCAAGTTGCGGCTCTGGTGAGGGTCCAACAAATCAACCTGATGCCAGATGACACCTGCCGATTCGTCTTGAGGCCTGTCAATGGCCGCCGCATGGACTTCGTAGCCGTTTGCTATCAACAACGGTAGACACTGACGGCCGATAAAGCCGGTAGCTCCCGTCACCAACACCCGTTTCATATCGCTAAATCCGGGTAAGAGCGATCTTTGTCGGAGATCACAGCAACCGGGATGGGCCACTCAATTCCCAAAGCGGGATCGTTCCAGCGCACACCACGAGCTGCCTCGGCGTGATAAAATTCCGACATTTGATAAAAAACCGTGCTCTGATCTTCCAAAGTGATAAAGCCGTGTGCAAAACCAGCCGGAATATAGAGCATCCGGCGGTTCTCCACACTCAATTCGATGCCAATCCACTGCCTGAACGTGGCCGAGCCAGGACGCAAGTCAACTGCGACATCGTAAATAGAACCTTGGGTACAGCTCACAAGCTTTGTCTCTTCGTAAGGAGCCACTTGATAATGCATCCCGCGCAAGGTACCACGTTTTTGGTTAAAGGAAATATTGCACTGGACCAACCGTGAATCCAGTCCATGCTCCCGAAATTCACGCTCACACCAGGTGCGGGCGAAAAAGCCGCGCTCATCCCTAAGTAGCTCCGGCTCTACCAGCCAGAGCCCGGCCAGTCGCATTGCAATGAAACGCATAGTCCTTTACACAACTCTGACCGCGGGAATGGGGATGATAAAACGCCCCCCCTGCTCTCGATAGGCCACTTGTTGCTGCAAAATCTCATCCGCAAAGTTCCAGGTCAGTAACAACACATAATCAGGCTTGGCCTCCAACAATTTTTCTGGCGCATAAATTGGCAAATGGGTCCCCGGCGTGTACAGCCCCTGCTTAACCGGACTACGATCCACCACAAAATCCAATGTCTCGCGGCCGATACCGAAACAATTTAACAATGTACTCCCCTTCGCCGAAGCCCCATAGACTGCAATCCGTTTACCCTGGCGTTTGAGCTCGCCTAAAAGATTGCAAAGATCTGCACGCAGCTGCTCAATTTTTACCGCAAAATCCTGGTAAGCTGCCAGCGACGCCACCCCCCAGGCTGCCTCTTCAGACAACAACGCCGGTACCATTGGAGCAACCGCTGACTGACCCTGATGGGTCACAAACACCCGTAGTGACCCACCATGGAGCGGCAGCCGTTCCACATCCACAATTTGCAGCCCGTGTCGGTGAAACAGCCGCTCCAAAGCCGTCAAGGAGTAATAATAGAGATGCTCATGATAGATAGTGTCAAATTCCACCTGATCTAACATTTCTTTGACATAAGGCGTCTCTACCACCAACAGGCCATCATCCTTGAGCAGGATCCGAAGGCCAGCCACGAAGCTATTGAGGTCTGCGACATGGGCCAGCACGTTATTCGCGTGGATTACGTCAGCCTGTTGGCCGCGTGCTCTGAGCTGTTGCGCCAAATCTTGCCCAAAGAATTCGCATAGTGTATGAATCCCACGTTGTTCAGCAACTTGTGCAACATTCTCGGCCGGCTCAATCCCCAACACTGGAACGCCGGCTGCCTGGTAATATTGAAGCAAGTACCCATCATTGCTTGCCACCTCCACAGCCAGGCTGCGACCATCCAGCTGCCGCAAAGCGATCAGACGTGCCACTAAGGCACGGGCGCTCGCCAGCATGGTATCCGCAAATGAGGAAAAATAGAAATATTTACGGAACAGAATCTCCGGCGGTATTATCTCTGTAATCTGTACCAGTGTACAATCAGGGCAAAACGCCAGTTCCAACGGATAGATTGGCTCCGGCTCTGTAATCTGTTCAGCTGTCAGTAAAGCATTGGCCAGCGGTGTCTGTCCTAACGAGAGAATCAGCTGCAAACGTTGACTGCCACACGAACGACAAGGAGGTAGTGGCTCACTCATGTATCATGCCCCCTAAAAACTCCCGATACCACGCGATGGTCCGCTGCAACCCTTCCTCCAATGTGAACAGCGGTTGCCAGCCCAAGACCGCCCGCGCCTTCGCCGCGCTGAGATACTGGTGGCGGATCTCATGGCTGGCCTCGTTGCGCACCTCCGGCTCCAGGTCAGACCCCATCAACGCCAGAATCCGCTGCACCAGCTCCAGCACAGTGATCTGGAGCTCATTGGAGAAGTTGAACGCCTCGCCGCGCAGTTCCGGCCGCGCCGCCAGCTGCTCGGCCAGCAGCATATAGGCCGCCGCGCCATCTTCCACGTAGAAATAATCGCGCACAAACCGCCCATCGGAGCGGATGACCGGGCGCTGCCCGCGCAAGATGGCCCGGATGGTCCCCGGCACGATCCGGTTCCAGTTGAGATCGCCGCCGCCGTAGAAATTGCCGCAGCGGGTGATCGCCACCGGCAGCCCATAGGTGACCGCGTAGGTGTGGGCGATCAAATCGGCGCAGGACTTGCTCACGTCGTAGGGATGCTGGCCTTGCAGCGGCGTCGTCTCGTCATAGGGCAGCGTCTCCTGATCGCCATAGGCCTTATCGGAAGAAGCCACCACGATCTGCTGGACCTTGGGACTGCGGCGACAGGCTTCTAGCAGCGCCCAGGTCCCGCCGATGTTCGTCTCAAAGGTCGCCACGGGGTTGCGGTTGGCAATGCCCACAATCGTCTGCGCCGCCAGGTGGATGACCGTCTCCACTTCGTATTCGCCCAGCGCCCGCTCCAGGGTCGCCTGATCGCGCACATCGCCGCGCACCACCTTGACTTGCTCCAGCAGCCCGGCGCGCACCAGTTCGGCTTGCGGCACCCAATCGCGCACTAAGCAGACCACATCGGCGCCGGCCGCCACCAGCCGCTTGACCAGCCAGCCGCCGACCAGCCCGGTAGCGCCGGTGACAAAGGTGGGGCGGTCCTGCCAGAACGCGCTCATGCCCAGACCTTCCACGGGGCGCGGCCCTCCTGCCAGAGGCCCTCCACCAGCCGCACATCGCGCAGCGTATCCATCCCCTGCCAGAACCCCTCGTGCCGATACGCCATCAGCTGCCCATCCCGCGCCAGTCGCTCCAGCGGCTCCCGCTCCCAAAGCGTCTCGTCGCCCTGGATGTAATCCAGCACGCCCGGCTCTAATACAAAGAAGCCGCCGTTGATCCAGCCCTCGCCGATCTGGGGCTTCTCCACAAATTGCGTCACCTGATCGCCGTTGAAGGCCAGCCCGCCGAAGCGCGCCGGGGGGCGCACCGCCGTGACCGTCGCCAGCCGGCCATGGCGCCGGTGAAAGGCCACCAGCTCGGGAATCCTGACATCGGCCACGCCATCGCCATAGGTCAGCATGAACGTCTCCCCGCCGATCCAGGCCGCCAGCCGCTTGATCCGCCCCCCCGTCTGAGTCAACGGCCCCGTATCCACCAGATGGACCAGCCAGTCTTCCCGGTCGCGCTCGTGCACCTCCACCGTGCCGCTCGCCAGGCTGATGCTCAAATCGTGATGGCGATAGTAGTAGTTGAGGAAATAGTCTTTAACGACCTCGCCCTTATACCCCAAAGCGACCAGGAATTCCCGGTAGCCATAGGCCGCATAGATCTTCATGATATGCCAGAGAATCGGCTGCCCGCCGATCTCCACCATCGGCTTCGGCTTGAGCGCCGTCTCCTCCGACAGCCGCGTCCCCAACCCGCCGGCCAGGATCACCGTCCGCATCCCGCCCCCCTCACACCAGGCCCCACGTGCGCAAGACATCCAGCACCGGCGGCGGTGACCACAGCCAGCTCACCTTCAACCATAGCCCCGGCAAGACTGCCGACCGGTAAATCCCTTCCGCATCCGGCGCGGCAAACTGATACTGCCCCTGCGCATCCAGCTGATAAAACTCCGCCCGCTGCGCTTCCGGGTCTAACAGCCAGTATTCGGGGATGCCGGCCGCCTGGTATTCGTAGAACTTCTCGCCCCGGTCCCGCCCGGCGCTCTCCGGCGAGACGATCTCTACCACCAGGTCCGCCGGGCCGTCCAGGTAAGTCCGCTTGAGCCGCTCCGCATGGTCGTGCCTGACAAAGAGTAAATCCGGTTCGCGCCCCGAGCGCCCCAATCGCATTTGGAACGGCGCACTCAGCCAGACCCCCAAGGCGCGCATGTTCACGTAAACACCTACCGTCTGCGTCAAAAAGTTGTTGAGCAGTTGATGTGCTTTAGATGCCGGACTGGTCATGATCACCTCACCATCCACCCATTCGGCCAGCGTATCCTCATCGGCCCAGGCCAGGAACTCCTCGTAAGTCATGCGGGTGGGCACAGGTCGCCAGGCGTGGCGCCGCCGGGCCGGTCGCACCGGCGTCGTCGGCTGAGGTCCCAAGCGTGTGGTCTCCATCCCCTCATCTCCTGAAAAGAACACTCTGAATTTGCCGGACGGCGCTTGAGCGCCGCCTTAACGTTTCAGTCACCGGCCCACGCATTGACCGCGGCCACGATCCGCTCCCGCTCCTCGGCGGTCAGATCGGGGCGGACCGGCAGGGAGAGCACCTCCCGCGCCGCCCGTTCCGCCTCTGGCAGCGGCCCATGCGCCAGGCCCAGCGCCCTGACATGCTCCTGCTGGTGCGCCGGCTCCGGGTAGAAAATGCCCGTCTCAATCCCGGCAGCCGCTAAGTGCGCCGCGAGCGCCTCGCGCCCCTCCGGGACCCGCAACGTGTAAACATTCCAGGCCGAGCGCAGACCGGTGGGCACAGCCGGCTTGATGACGCGCGGGTTCTGGATGGCCGCCGTGTAATAGTCGGCGTTGGCCTGCCGCGCCGCCGTGATCTCCGCCAGCCGCGCCATCTGCGGGATGGCGAGTGCCGCGTGCAGGTCGCTCAGCCGCGAGTTGTAGCCCAACATCTCATGGTGATACCGCCGCCGCATCCCGTGGTTGCGGATCAAGCGGCACTGCTCGGCCACGCCCTCATCGTTCGTCGTGATCACGCCGCCCTCGCCCGCCGTCACATTCTTGCTCTCATACAGGCTGAAACAGGTGGTGCAGAAACTCCCCACCGGCTGCCCGTGGACCGTAGCGCCAATCGCCTGCGCCGCATCCTCAATCACCACCAGCCCATGGCGCGCGGCAAACTCCATGATCTGATCCATCTGACAAGGGGCGCCGTAGAGATCCACCGGCATGATCGCCCGCGTGCGGGGTGTCAGCGCCGCTTCCAGCCGTGCCGGGTCCAGATTGAAGGTGACGGGATCAATATCCACAAAGACCGGCGTCGCGCCCACGTACAGGATGCTGTTGACCGAAGCGATGAAGGTAAACGGCGTGGTGATGACCTCATGGCCCTCGCCGATCTCGTGCGCCAGCAAGGCCAGGTGCAATGCCGTGGTGCCCGACGAGACCGCGATGGCCTGGTGCGCCCCGGTCACTGCCGCGAACTGCGCTTCCAACTGCTGCACGCGCGGCCCCTGGGTCAGGTGCCCCGAATCCACCACCTCCAGCAGGGCCTGCCGTTCGGCCTCCCCCAGGGGCAACTTAAACAATGGAATCCACGTTAGTTCTTTCAACTATACACCATCCTGGAAAATTTGCCCACCAGCGGCCCCGGCGCTTATTCTTGCGCCTGCGCCAGCAACTTCTGCACCCGCGCCGCGACCATCTCTATCGCCACCTCGTTGTGCCCGCCCTCCGGGATGATCACGTCGGCGTAGCGTTTGCTCGGCTCCACAAACTCCATGTGCATCGGGCGCACCGTCCGCATATACTGCTCAATCACCGATTCAAACGTGCGCCCCCGCTCCTGCACATCGCGTTGCAGGCGGCGGATGAGCCGGATGTCGGCATCGGTATCCACAAACAGCCGCACATCAAAGAGCTCGCGCAACTCAGGATCGGCGAAAATCAGAATCCCTTCCACCAAAATGATCGGCGCTACCTCCACCCGGCGCGTTTCCCCGGTGCGGGTGTGTTGGGTGAAATCATAGACCGGGATCTCCACCGGCTGGCCGGCCCGCAGTTGTTTCAGATGTGCCACCAACAACGAGGTCTCCAGAGAATCGGGATGGTCAAAATTGACCTTGCGGCGCTCCTCGGCCGAAAGATGACCTAAATCCCGGTAATAGGCATCGTGGGGGATGTAGGCGATGCTGCCGGTGCCTACGTGCTCCAAAATCCGGCGCGCGACCGTGGTCTTGCCTGACCCGGTCCCACCCGCTACGCCAATGATGACAGGATGCATCGTTCAGCCTCCTTATTCTAACACTGAAGGGGTTACTGCCGTCTGACCAGACGGGCCGGCCAGAGCTGCAGAAAAGTCCCCAGGGCCAGTAACAGCAGTCCGACCGCTTGCGGCACCGCCCCAGGATTGTAAATCACCCGCAGGTGCCGCAGCGGGAGAAAAGTGACCAGCAGGCGCACGCCATCCAGGGGCACAGTCTCATCCCCTTGCAAGACGACCGTTTTGACCGCCTGACCGGTCGCGCTGCGAAACCCCTGCACCGTCAATTCACCGGCGGCCGCCGCCGAGAGTTCCAGCCGGAAGACCAGCCCGGCGGCCGGCACTGCGAAGTAGGCCTCCGGCGTTTGCGGGGTCAAGGCAAAACGGAGCTGTTCCTGTGGGGCACTTCGCGTGGAGGGCATGAGGGGCAACACCTGGTCCTGCTGGTCTAACACCTGCACGGTTGCCCCGATGGCCGGCCACTCAGGGAGTAAGTAAATACCATAGCGGTCCGTCAACCAGGTCCGCGAGCCGGCCGTGGCCGGCAACGTCACCCCCCAATCGGGCACCGTGACGGCCTCATCCTGCCAGGCGATCACATGGGGCTCAACCCAACCCCAACAGGTCTGGGCCCCCCACCCCAGCAGGAGCGCCACCCCGCCGATCCCAACCAGCAGCCGGGCCCCGCGCTGACGTCCGGCCAGGCCACGCCATCCTTCGGCCAGGGCAACCCAACGGACGGCCAGGCTGAGAGCCAGCAGCGCCAGCGGCACCTGCATCCACAGGGAGTGGCGGAGCGAGAGCAAGCCCAGGACGGTCAGCGGTTTCTCCCAGTCCCCTAACAGAGGGCGAGTTTCCACCAGCCAGCGAGTGAAAGCGGCCGCATCCGAGGCAGGAACCGGAGCTTGAGGGAGCAAAAAAGTGAGGCTGAACACCCCCAGGAGAGCGATGAGCATTCCCAGCAACAAGGCATTACTGTTGAGCCCTTGCCATGTTCGCTCTACTGCCTGCTGCCAGCGCATCTCTCCCCTTTCATGAAAAAAGCCCCGTGGACGCCGGGGCTGGGCAGAGCCACCCGTCGGAATTGAACCGACAACCTCTCGCTTACGAAGCGACTGCTCTGCCGATTGAGCTAGGGTGGCGTTGACGACAGCCATTATACCCAGAACGCCGAATCTGGCAAGCCCATCTTCAGGAATCGGAACCATTGCTATGCGCTAAGGCGCTGTTCAATTCGCTGACTCGCTGCCTCGCTGCCTCGTTAATTCGTTGATTTGTTGACTCGCTGACTCGTTGACTCGTTACCTGGCTTCCCACACCCGGAACCGCCGGTCCTCCCACGCGACGCTCACGGCCGAGAAATGCTGCCGCAGCCATGGCTCGTACCGCAAAAAGGTGTTCGCCACCAGGTAAAGCCGGCCCTCCGGCGCTAACACCTGTGCCGCCCCGGCGATGAAGCGGCGCGCCGTCTCAAAGGCCACGCCGTGCCCCCGGTGGAATGGCGGATTGGTCGCCACCACCTCAAACCGCTGCCCGGCCACTGCCGCCACGCCGTCGGAGAGGAGCACCGGCGTCTCCGGGCAGCCGTTAGCCGCCAGCGTCCGCCGTGTGGATTCCACGGCCCGCGCCGAGACATCCACTGCGGTGACCACGGCGCCGCGCCGCCGTGTCGCCAGCCCTACCAGCCCCGTCCCACAGCCCAGGTCCAGCAGCCGCTCACCCGGCGCGACCCGTAACCCGGCGATCAGGGCCGCCGCGCCCTCATCCACCCCCTCCCAGGCGAAGACGCCGGGCCGGCCGATCAGCCGCGTGGGGAGGCCGTCTACCACCACCTCCCGCTCTACATACCCCGGCTCCGGCAGCGGGAACTCGCCGGGCGGGCGCACGGCCACTGCCGCGTGATAGCCGCCCTTGCGCGCCACCACGCCCGCCTGCCCGTAGAGCGCGCGCGCGAACTCCACCGCCCCGCGCACACCCTCCTGCGTCGCGCCGACGCAGGCCAACCGCCCGCCGGGACGCAACAGCGCCGCCGCCACCCGCAACACCTCTTCCTGGAGCAGCCGCCCCCGATCCAGCAAGACCAGCGCCACATCATAAGTGCCTAGCTCCAGCCCGGCGTAATCAGATTGCAGCCTTACCGCCAACGTCGGCAGCCGGAGCGCGGTAAGGGTTGTGGCTTCCGCCACCGAATCCACCCAGGCCGTGACCCGCGCCCCTTGCGCTACAGCCCACTGCGCCGCCTCCCCGCAGCCCGGCCCCGTCACCAGCACCCGGCTCCCGCCTTCCAGCCGGCGCGCCGCCTGGAGCAA
>CAYTGR010000031.1:13720-20254 GCA_964437445.1 uncultured Anaerolineales bacterium
CCCTCACCGCGCACCAACGTGAAGATCAAATTGGATTCGCCGAAGATCGGCACCGCCCAAAGGCCATCGGCGCGCGCCTCCAGCCGCACGGGGACAAACGCCTCACGCCCCGGAGCGCCGGGCGTATTTTCCGCCAGCCGGGCGCGCACCGTGGCCCGCCACGGCTCCGGCTGTCCCAACAGTCGCCGCAAAGTGGGCACGACGAAGAGCCGCGCCGAGTTGAGCGCCGAGACCGGGTTGCCAGGCAGCCCAAACACCGGTTTGCCATCACAGACGGCCAAAATGGTCGGCTTGCCGGGCCGCAATGGAACGCCGTGCACCAACACCCCCGGCGACCCCAACCGGTTGATGACGGTTGCAGTCATATCGCGCACGCTGACCGAACTGCCCGCCGTGATGATCAGCAGATCGGCCTCAGCCAGGGCTTTGACCGCCTTCTGATAGAGCGCCTCGGCGTCATCGGGTACAATCCCCTGTGGCAGCGCGATGGCCCCCTGCGCCGTCACCAGCGCCCCAATAGAGGTGCTGTTGAGATCGCGCACCTGGTTCAGCCCCGGCATGGCTTCCGGTGGGACCAGCTCATCGCCGGTGGAGATCAGCGCCACGCGAGGACGCCGCACCACCGCCACGCGCGTGATTCCCAGTGCCGCGAGTCCTCCCAGCTCCTGCGCCCGCAGCAACCGCCCGGCGGGGATCACCAGGTCGCCGGCCTGCACGTCCTCGCCGACCGGGATCACCCCCTCACCGGGCGCGACCGCCCGCAGCACCTCCACCTCGCCCGGTCGCGCCTCCTGCGTCCGCTCGACCATCACCACCGCATCCGCTCCAGGCGGCAACACCCCGCCCGTGTGCATCACCACGGCCTCCCCCGGCCCGACCAGCACGGCTGGCGGGCGGCCCATCGGCACCTCGCCCACCACCCGCAGATAAGCCGGCAGTGATTCGCTGGCCCCCACCGTATCGGCAGCGCGGACGGCGTAACCATCCACGGTGCTGCGTGGGAATTGCGGCAACGGGTGCGGTGCGGTCACATCCGCCACCAGGACCCGGCCCAGCGCCGCGCTCAGCGGCACCTCCTCTGCCGTCCGTGTCACCGGCGGCAACGCTCCCCACAACCGCTGCAACGCTTCATCCCGTGGTGTCAGTATAAAGAGTTCCTTTGCCATTTTCCCTGCTCCTTACTCCCTACTTCCTACTTCTTGCAATCATACCCGGAACCGAACAAAGCGCAAAAGTTATGTTATAATGGTCATGCTCAATAATAATGTCGGCCCTGCCTGGGATTTGCCCCACCGAAGCGCATAGCAACCGGCTCATTCATGCCCGCCGGCCTCAGATCACTGACAGATTGGCTGATTAGTGGTCTGTGGTCTGTCGTCCGCGGTTCATGGAACCGCCTCCAGACGATTAGTCCACTTGAGTAAGGAGAGACAAAACATGGAGACTCATTCACTGCCCATTACTGTCATCGGCGCCGGACACGGCGGCAAGGCGATGGCGGCCGAGCTGGCCGCGCGCGGCTTCCCGGTCACACTCTACAACCGCACCTACGCCAACATTGAGGTCATTGCGCTGCGCGGCGGCATTGAATTGATGACGGAGGACGGTCACGAAGTCTTTGGCCCGTTGCAAAAGGTCACTTCCGACATGCAGGAAGCCTTAGCCGAGGCCCGGCTGGTTATGGTGGTACTGCCAGCGTCGGCCCATTGGGAGGTAGCGCTTCATGCCGCGCCCTTCGTCAAAGATAACCAGGTCGTTTTGCTCAACCCCGGGCGGACCGGCGGGGCGCTGGAATTCGCCGCAGGGCTGCGCGCTGGCGGCTGCACCACCACGCCAATTGTCTGCGAGGCCGAGACCTTCATCTTCGCCTCCCGCAGCATGGGGCCGGCCGAGGCGCGCATCTTCCGCACCAAATACTCGCTGCCGGCCGCCGCTTTCCCCACCACCCGCACGCCGGAGGCACTGGAGGTCATCCGCCAGGCCTACCCGCAGTTCTTCCCCGGCAAAAATGTCCTCTACACCAGTCTGAACAACATGGGCGCGATCTTCCACCCGGCGCTGACCCTGCTCAACGCTGGCTGGATTGAAACGACCTTAGGGGACTTTGAATTCTACATGGACGGCGTCACCCCCACCACGGCCAAAGTCCTGGAGGCCCTGGACCGGGAGCGCGTCACCGTCGGCTCCGCCGTGGGCATCCGCGCGCAGACCGCGATGGAGTGGCTCTACCGCGCCTATTCCGCCGAGGGCGACAACCTTTACCAGGCCATGCACGCCAACCCCGGCTACAGCGGCATCAAAGCCCCCAACCGGATCAACCACCGTTACATTTTTGAGGATGTGCCTTGCAGCCTGGTCCCCATGGCGCTCATCGGGCGGCAATATGGCGTGGATACGCCCACCATCAACGCCATGGTCCACCTGGCGAACACCGTCATGGGCACCGATTACTGGCACAAAGGCCGCACCCTGGAAAAATTGGGCATCAAGGGCATGTCGGTCAACGAACTGCACCGCTACGTGGATACGGGAGAGCGGTAAGCATCACGTTTCACGTTTCACGCTTCACAGAACGGAGGTACCCCATGCGTATCCTGGCCGGCGCTTTAGGTGATTGCGTCCATGTGGCGGGCGTCTCCCGCTTTCTGGCCGTGGCCGAACAACAAGGCCATGAAACATTCTTCACCGGTCCCGCCACCGACGCCGAGACCTTTGTGGAGCTGGCGCACAGCTTCCAGCCCGACCTGATCGGCGTGAGCTATCGCCTTACGCCGGAAAATGCCCGCCTGGCCCTGCAAGAGTTCTGGGCGCTGATGCAGGCCGCCGGGCTGGCTGACCGCCGGTTTGTCTTCGGCGGGACGCCCCCCGTGGCAGCAGTGGCCCGGGAACTGGGCTATTTTGAGGCGGTCTTTGACGGCTCCGAGCCACCCGCTACGCTCATCCGCTTCCTGCGCGGCGAGGGCGCCACGGCCAGCACCACCGCAATCCCACCCCAGACCACCGTCGCCCGCATCCACTGGAAAGCGCCTTACCCGCTGCTGCGCCATCATTTCGGCATCCCCGCTCTCACCATTGATCCCACCGTGGAGGGCATCGCCGCCATCGCCGAGGCCGGCGTGCTGGATGTCGTCTCATTGGGCGCGGATCAGGACGCGCAAGAACACTTTTTCCGCCCTGATCTGCAGGACCCCAAGAGCAAAGGGGCCGGCGGCGTCCCCTTCCGCACCGAGGAAGATCTGCGCCGGCTCTATGCTGCCAGCCGCCAGGGCAACTACCCCCTCGTCCGCTCCTACTCCGGCACCGCCGACCTGCTCCGCTACGCCGAGCTGCTGGACCGCGTCCTGCACAACGCCTGGTGCGCCACCTCGCTCTTCTGGTTCAACGCGATGGACGGGCGCGGCCCGCTCAGCCTGGAGGAATCCATCCGCGATCACCTGGCGCTGATGGCCTGGCACGGGAAACGTGACCTCCCGGTAGAAGGCAACGAGCCTTACCACTGGGGGATGCGCGACGCGCCCGATGTCATCTCCGTCGCCGCCTCTTACCTCTACGCTTACAACGCCAAAAAGGCCGGTGTCCGCGATTACATCGCCACCTACATGTTTGAAAGCCCCAACACGCTTTCCAACCGGATGGACCTGGCCAAAGCCCTGGCCCAGATTCAGGTGGCCGAAGCCTTTGCCGACGACACCTTCCACATCTGGCGGCAGACGCGCACAGGCTTGCTCAGTTATCCGGTGGATCCGGCCCGCGCCCGCGCGCACCTGGCCGAATCCGTCTACCTGCAAATGGCGCTGCGACCGGCCATCCTCCACGTCGTCGGCTACACCGAGGCCGATCACGCGGCCACGGCCGCCGAGGTCATTGAGTCGGCCACGATGGCGCAACAGGTCATTGAGACCGCACTCTACGGCCAGCCCGACCTGACCGCCGATCCGCTGGTACAACAGCGGGCCGCCGAGCTCGTAGCCGAGGCGCAAATCCTGATAGAAGCCATCCGCCAGTTGGGCGCCGACGCCGCCGAAGATCCGCTTAGCGATCCGGCCACCTTAGCCCGCGCCGTCATGGTTGGCCTGCTGGATGCCCCCCAACTCCAGCGCAACCGCTTTGCGCGCGGTCGCATCCGTACCCGCGCCCTCAACGGCGCTATCGTCGCCGTAGACGAGCACGGCCACCCCCTCAACGAAACAACCCGTATCCGCCAACTATTAGGCTAATGTTTCACGTTTCACGCTTCACGTTTCACGCTTCACGTTTCACGTCTAATCCTTAATCCAGTTTTTTGACTTTTCACCCAAAACATAGCATAATTACTGGTAAGAGGACCGTTGAATAAAGTGTGACGGTCAGCTTAAAGGAGGCTCAAATGACCCAGGTGACCCTGCGCGCATACCAGGAAGAAATTGACCACCTGATTGACGAAGCTCGCTTCTTGGAGGCATTCGCCCACCTCCGCCATATTCTCAGTCAATATCCGCGTTACGCCGAAGCCTACTACCTGTTAGGCAAAACGATGTTGGAAGCGGATCTGCCTCAGCTGGCCGTAGATATGTTCCGGCGCGTCATCGTCGCCAACCCCGAACACCTGCTCGCCCGCGCCGGCCTGGGCGAAGCCCATATGCAGTTAGACAACCTCAACGCGGCGATCTGGAACCTGGAACGGACTTTTGAGCTCTCGCCCGGCGACCCCGACCTGGCAGAGGTGCTGCGGCGGCTCTACGGCCGCCGCGACGGCGCGGAGCCGGCCCACATTCCACTGACCCGCGCCGCCCTGGCCCGGCTCTATCTGCGCGCCAATCTCTACGGGCGTGCTGCCGACGAACTGCGGCCGCTGTTAGACAAAGAGCCACAGCGGGTTGACCTGCAACTGGCGCTGGCCGAAGCCTACTGGCGCGACGGGCAAGTCGTGCAGGCCGCGGACGCCTGCCAAAAAGTATTGGACCAGCTGCCGTACTGCCTGAAAGCGAACCTGCTCCTGGGCGATCTTTGGCTCACCAGCGGGCAGGAAGAAGGGGAACGCTATCTCAAACGGGCCCAGGAGGTAGATCCCGAGGGGGTGCTGGCCCAAGAGATCCTCGGTCCCACCTCCTCAGTGCCGGCCCAAGAGGTCACCCTGGAACGGCTCACGTACAAACCAGAAGCGGTGGAGGGTGACCGGAGCGCCGAATGGTTCAAACGTCTGGAAGCTGCCTCGGCGACCGTCGGCATTTCCGAGGCGATTCCCGAAATGACCGCCGGTGAGATGCAGCTGGTAGACCTCACCGCCAGTCTGGAAACCCAGATTCAGATCCCCGACTGGCTCCGCGATCTGGGCGCCGGTGGAGAGGAGGCCGGGCTCGGCGGTTTTGACTGGATGGGCGTCGCCGTGACCGAGGCCGGTCCAGCCGAGGCCGGTGAGCGTGAAGCGGCCGTCCCCGATTGGCTGCGCGAATTTGAAGCCCAGGCCGGCGTGGCCGAAGGGGTCGCCCCACCCGAGGCTGCCGAGGCTCCCGATTGGTTGAGCGCCTTCCAGGCGGCGCCGGCCGCCCCGGCGGCCGAGGTCACTGAAGCTGCCCCGCCGGTTGAGGAAGGGGTCCCCGACTGGCTCCGTGAACTCCAACCCGAAGCGGCGGGCGAGGAAATCTCCACGCAGGAGCTCCCCGTGGCACCTGCCGAGGGCATCCCTGAGTGGCTGCGGGAGCTCCAACCGCCGGCGGCAGCTCCGGCGGCCGCAGCGCCGGCCGAAGCGGAAGGCCTCCCGGATTGGTTGCGCGGGCTCCAGCCCCCCGCCGCGGCCGGAGAGGCCGCCCCGGTCGTTGAAGGAGAAGCGTTCCCCACCTGGCTGGAGGAAGCCCCCTCCCCGGCCCAGGCCGCCGAAGAAGAAATTCCGCCAGCAGAGCTGCCGGCCGTGGAAGAGGCCATTCCCGAATGGCTAAAGGCCATGCAGCCCTCGGCCGCCGTCACGGGAGGAATGGAAGAAGAGGAAGAAACGGCTACGCTGGAGCTGCCGGCCATGGAAGAGGCCATTCCCGAATGGTTACAGGCCATGCAGCCCCCGGCTGCCGTCACGGAGGAGGAAGAGGAAGAAACAGCTACGCTGGAGCTGCCGGCCGCAGAAGAGGCCCTCCCTGACTGGCTGCAAGCCGCCCCATCCGCGGCCGTCGTCGAAGCAGCGCCCGCGGCTCCAGCCGAAGAAGGCTTGCCCGATTGGCTGCGTGAATTCCAGCCGCCGGCCGAAGCGGCTCCGGCTGCCGAGCTGCCCCCCACTCCGGCCGGGGAAGGAGTACCCGAATGGCTACGCGAGCTTCAGCTGCCCCCCGAGGCCCCTGAAGCGCCGACGCCAGAAGCCGAGGCAATGTTCGGCTGGCTCTCCTTCGGCGGGGAAACCACCGAAGTGGAAGCCCCACCCGCCGCCCCATCGCGGGCAGAATTAGCAGAGCCGGTAGAACTGGCAGAGCCGACAGAGGAAGCACCGGCCCCGGTCCAGGAAGCAGCCACACCGGAAGCTTTCTTCGGCTGGATGGCTTTTGGCCCGGAGGTCACAGAGGTTGCAGC
>CAYTGR010000031.1:20354-47962 GCA_964437445.1 uncultured Anaerolineales bacterium
CGCGCCGGTAGAAGTAGCCGCGCCGCCGGTGGAGGTCCCGCCGCCCGCGCCCGTGGCCGAGGCCGCACCCGCTGCGCCGCCCCCGGCCGAAGAGGGGCTGCTCTCCGGGGATGACGCCCTGGCCTGGCTGGCCAGCCTCACCGTCGGCAAGGAGGCAGAACTCCGCGCCCAGGCCGAGGCCGAAGCCCAGGTCCGCGTCGCCGAGATCCTCGGCCGCAAGCCCGCCGAGGTCGCGCCGCCGCCTGCCCCGGCACCGGTGGCCGAAGTCCCGCCGCCGCCCGCGCCGGTAGAAATAGCCGCGCCGCCGGTGGAAGAGGTGACACCCCTGCCTCCACCTGCAGTAGAGGCGGCACCGGCAGTACCGTTTGCGCCGGAGAAAGAGGCTGCCCCTCCCGTCGTTGAAGTCCCGCCGCCCGCCCCCGCCACAAAGGTTGTGCCGCCGGTGGTTGAAGTCCCACCGCCCACGCCCGTGGTAAAGGCCGCGCCGCCGGTGGTTGAAACCCCACCACCGCCCGCACCCGTCGTGCCACCGGCCGCAAAGGTCACGCCGCCTCCGCCCCCGGCGAGAAAGCCCACCCCGCCGCCGCCAGCCGCCGAGGAAGCGCGGCCAGCACCGGCACGCCCCAAACCGGCCCCCCGGCCGCCCACGCCCCCGGTCACGCCGCCGGCCGCCGTCCCTGCTGCCGGGCTGGAGGCCCTGCGCGAACAGGTGAGGGTACACAAAAACGACCACGAGGCCCGGCTGGCCCTGGCCCGGGCCCTGTGGTCCGCCAATGAGACCGAGGAAGCGCTCAGCCATTACACGCGGCTCATCCGCGCCAAGATGCTGATGCGGGAGGTCTTCACCGACCTGGAACGCTACATCCAGGAGCGGCCCCGGGTCCCGCAGCTCTGGCGTACCCTGGGCGATGCCTACATGAAAGATGGGCAAATGAACAAAGCCATGGAGACCTACAATCAGGCGATGAGCCTGCTGTAGTCGCACTCTCAATCAGCGAGCCGGCGACCAGCATTCCGCTCCGTCGGCTCGCTGATTTGCTGATTTCTCACTATTCTCACTGAGGGAGGCACTCCTTGTTAGAACAAACGCTGGTCATCCTCAAACCCGATACCGTCCAACGCGGACTGATGGGCGAGATCATCGCCCGGATTGAGCGGCGCGGGTTGCGCATTGTAGCCATGAAA
The DNA here is from genome assembly GCA_964437445.1 of uncultured Anaerolineales bacterium. Taxonomy (GTDB): domain Bacteria; phylum Chloroflexota; class Anaerolineae; order B4-G1; family SLSP01; genus CAYTGR01. The sequence goes on from CAYTGR010000031.1 coordinate 21,540, forward strand.
ATGATGCGCATCACGTCGGAACTGGCCGAAAAACATTACGCCGAGCACATCGGCAAGCCGTTCTACCCCGGCCTGTTCGCTTTCATCACCTCCGGCCCGGTAGTCGTGATGGTCGTGGAAGGTCCCGGCGCTATCGGCACGCTGCGCGCCATGATGGGCAAAACCAATGCCACTGAGGCCGCTCCCGGCACAATTCGGGGTGACCTGGGCATCTCCAACCAGCGCAATCTCATCCACGGCTCCGACGGCCCCGAAGCGGCAGCACGCGAGATCGCGCTCTACTTCCAACCCGAAGAACTGCTCACGTACCGGCGAGACGTGGATCCGTGGATCCACAGCGAGTTATAATGCCATGGACGCGCTGCTGATCCAGGCCCTGACGCCAGACCGGCTAGAGGATTACCTGGCGTTTTTTGACGGCGACGCTTTCGCCGACAATCCAGACTGGTCAGCCTGCTACTGCTACTTCTACCACGCCCCTGGCAGTATGAAAGATTGGGAGGCCCGCACGGCCGCTGAAAATCGCGCCGCCGTCGCAGATTTGATCCAGGCCGGGAAGCTGCACGGCTACCTCGCCTACGTGGATGGCCGGCCGGTGGGCTGGTGTCACGCTGCTCCCCGGCCGGAGTTCCCCAACCTCCGGCGTGACCGGCAGCTGGACACCCCCGACGCGGCTGCCGTTGGCTCCATCGTCTGCTTCATCGTCGCCCGCCCCTACCGGCGACGTGGCATCGCGCGCGGTCTTCTCCAGGCTGCGTGCGCCGGTTTCCGTGATGCCGGTCTCACTTACGCGGAGGCCTACCCTCAGCTCAACACCACCGACGCAAGCGCCAACTACCACGGCCCCCTATCGCTCTACCTGGCGGAAGGGTTCAGCATCGTCAAGAGCTTTGAGCACTTCTGCTTAGTACGCAAAACGTTGTAGGAAACAGGGTATCTTTTCAATATCTGGGGATTCAGGTTTGTAGGGAGGTGCTTTAGCGCCGTTTTCAGCGCGCCGAAGCGTGCCACTAAGAATCCTCGCCTCGCCTTGGGGGAAAGATACCAGGTCGTTTTGTTTTATGAAAGCTGCTACCCAATCTGTACTAAAATCGTATACAATTCAAGGAAAGCACGCTTGACCTCACTCCTGAGAAACAGCAAAAGGAGGAGCAAATGAGCGAGGATGCCGCGTGGCGTGAATTCCAACGCCGTTCGGCTCTGGTGGATGCGCAAATTGGCCAGGCCGACCAGCTGGAGGCCGCACGCCAGGTAGAAGCCGCGTTGACCGCTTACCGGGCCTGCTTTGATATCGCCCAACGCGAAGCCATCCCCCTGTACATCCACCAGCTGACCCATATCTGGATGGGGATCGGCTTTTGTTACGCCGACCACCAGCAATGGGATCAGGCGCTACAATTCTACCAGCAGGTGGAAAAGGTGTTGAAAGCGGCCGAGGCTATCCAACAAGATCCCCAATCGCCCGCGGCCCAGGAACAGGTCAGGGAGTGGACCCACTGGTTGCCACCAGGTGTGCAGGTGATCATGCCGGAGGGCTTTGAGCCGGCAGAAGGGCTGGCTTACCTCTACGAATCTATGGGGCTGGCCTACGACAACTCTGACCGGTTCTCAACGGCCCAGACCTTTTACCAGCAGGCCATTGAAGGCCACCAACAGCGAAATGACATGACCAGCGCCGCGCGGGTATGGGAACACGTGGCGGTCCACCGGCAACGCCGGGAAGACTGGGAAAATTTGCAGGTTGCCGCCGAGCAACTGCTGGCGCTCGCCGAAAAAAGCCAGGACGTCAACAGGAAAATCAGGGCCCTGCAATTCCTGGCCCAGGCCAGCTGGAACCAGCTACGGATGCTGGCAGCATTAGAGTATCTGAAACGAGTGGTAGAGCTGGAACAACAGGGCCAGCACCCTGATTTGTCCCACGATGAGCAGATGTTAGCCAACTTCCGCCGTCTGTTGGGGGAGCTGTTACAAAAGCGGCTGGCCCAGGCCCAACCCGTCCGCGCCAAAGTGTTGCCCGACCCGGCTCGCTTTCAGCCGCTCGCGGAGCTGTGCACCGGGATCACGGTGCAGAAAAGCGTGGAGCGCGGCGCGCCTCAGCTGCTTTTCGTCATCCAGACCCGCAAGTTTGACCTGGCGCTCCAGGCGCTGCAGTTGTTCCATCTCACGCTGCTGCCGCTCAACGTCCAATTCATGCGCCAGATTTCCGGGCCTGATAACAAAATGTTCCCCCAAGAGGCGGATTTCTGGATTGAGTGGGCGTTGTCTGATCTGACTTCTACCTCGCTATGGCGCACCATGCTCCGACCAGCCGAACGCGACGCATGGGCCGCCCTCAACGCTCAGAGCCCATGCTTCATGATCGTGCTGGAAGAAGAAAAGCGCGGCCTGTTTGGCAAACCGCGACGCGAAGCCGTCCCCGGCCTCTACGAACCCTACCGGCTGGACTGGCAGGGCATTGAGGGCGTGGCCACCTACCTGCGCTCCAGCTGGCGCGAGGTGAATCCCGCCCGCATCCAGGCCGTGTTGGAGCTGCTCCAGCAGCGCCTGGACGAACACGGTCCGGCCGCCGGCCTGTTGACCCAGATGGGCTTCCTCTATCGGGTGGTGGGGCAGCTGGACCAGGCCGAGAAATGTTACCTGGAGGAGATTCGGTTGGGGTTGCGCGCCGATGGTCTCCCCGGACCGGGAGCGTGGACGGCCCTCTGCAACCTGGGGACGGTCTACAAGAAACAACAGGCCCTGGAACGGGCGCGCCTCAGTTACCGGTTGGCGCTGTTGATGAACCCCAACTACTTTGAGGTCCTGCTCAGTCTCCCCGGCATCTTAGAGCCCCTTGACCACCAGCTGCTCTGTCTGGGGCGCGCCTGGCGCCTCCGGCCTACCGATCCGTTGCTCAAGGCCGCCGTACGCAATCTCTGCACCGAATATCCCCACGCTGTGGATGAAACAGCCCGCCTGATCCGAGAAATCGGGCAGGCGATGGATCTATCCCGGCCGCTGGAATACCTGGCGGTGCCCAATCCGGCCGCGGCCGTCCAGGAGTTGCTGGCAGCGCCGACGGCGGTTGGCCTGGGCGCAGCCCCGGCCGGCGGCCCGGCGGGTCCGCTGACCGCGTTGGAGCAGGTGATGCAGGTGCTGGCTCAGTTTGCCGCGGTCCATGCCGGCTCAGTCAGCCCCACGCTCAAGGGCGCCACCTGGCAGGTAACGCTGGAAGAGTTAGAGGAACTCAAGAAGGACCTGCAGGGCAAAGTGAGTGTAGAGAAGACGCCCGGCGCGGTCCTGCAATTAGAGCGAGAGCCCGAACTGATCGTGCGCGTGGTGCTCAACCTGCCCCAATGCAAGGTCCAGGTCCTGCAAGAGACACGATTGCCGAACGTACCCCAACCGGCGCTCAAAAGCGTTGCCGCCGAGACCATCGCCGCCCGGGCCGAGACGCTGTTTGCGCTGTTAAACCAGTGGGTGGAAGAGGGAGTACTCTATCAAGTGGGGGGCCGCTGGTACGCCCGGCTGTAGTCGGACCCCGGACGACAGACCAAGATGGGACGCCCTGGGCAGCGCGGACCTCGCCACCGGCGTGACCGGGCCCCGGCTCGGCCGGTGGCTATTTTTCGCTTGAGTGCTGCGCTTCAGCGCGGCGGAGACGGCGCTAAAGCGCCTCACTAACAACATTAACGTTTAAGGAGAACCTATGACCACTCAAGCTGCCGTGGAAGGCTTTCTGGCCCAGCGCACGCTGGCCGTTGTCGGCGTCTCCCGCAACCCCCAGAAGTTCGGGAACACGCTGTACCGGGAACTCAAAAAGCGGGGCTACCGCGTTTTCCCCATCAATGCCCACGCCGAGAGCGTGGAGGGCGACCGCTGCTATCCGAATCTCAGCGCGCTCCCGGAGCCGGTCGGCGGCGTGCTCATCAACGTGCCGCCGGCCCAGAGCGAGCAAATCGTGCAGGAAGCCGCGACCGCCGGCATCCACTGGGTCTGGCTGCAACAGGGAGCGCAATCCGAGGCCGCCGTCCGCTTCTGCGAGGCGCAAGGGCTCAACGTGGTGGCCGGCGAGTGTCTCTTCATGTTCCTGCAACCGATGGATTTCTTCCACAAGCCCCATCGCTGGCTCTGGCGGCTGTTGGGCAAGCTACCCAAATAGGATTCCCCGTTCTTGCAACCGCGCTCAAGCGCGCGACTATGGGCCTGTTTTCATCATCATGATGAAATCAGCGGCCCCCGGAACTTAAGAGCTCCGGGGGCCGGTAACTTTGATGTCCTGAAAGACCGTCGGCTATTTACAAACTGAAGGCCGGTCTACCCTACCCGAACTTGTACGCCACGCCGTAGCCACCGCGCGGCAGAACCCAGCCGATGTTCTGGTAGGGGCAGCCGACCCGGCAGCTGCCACACTCCACACAGGCCTGGTACCCCACCTGAATTTTGCCATCGGCGGCCAGCTGGTAAACCCCCACCGGGCAGAAGGTGGTGCAGGGCTTGTACTGGCAGCGGGCGCACACCGCATGGTCTTTGATCCAGAGATGCGCCTTTTCCTCATCCACGAAATACTTCAACGTCATCAGCAGGTCATCCACATACACCTGCGGCAACGTGGCGCGCAGCTCCGGCGCTAACTCTTTGGCCTCAAAAGCCTCGCCCATTTTCATTTCTCACCACCTCCCTTGAAGATGGAGCGCATCACCGCCCCTCGCATCGACGAGATCGCGCCGATGGAATTCCCCATCGCCATCAGATCGCCCACGGCCTTGAGCACCGGCCGCCGTTGAGCCAGCGCGTCCACCATGTCTGTGAAGAGCTCCTTCTTGGGTCGCCCGTAGGCGGAGAAGAAAAGCCCTAACGCATCGTTGAGGAAGGCCGGATAGACCGCCATGAACTCCGGGTGCGTCTCCAGGAAGTGGGAGAAGCCCCGATACTGCTGCAAATCCTGGAGCAGGAAGCAGCTGCGCAGCTTCTGCTCATAGAGCGCCAGCGTCTGCTCCGAAAAATCACCCTTGCGGTGCGCCTCAATCGCCGTCTCCGCCGCTAAGCGGCCGGCCACCAGCGCCATGTTCGTCCCTTCCCAGTGCAGCGCGTTGACCATGCTGGCCGCATCGCCGGCCACCAGCGCCCCATCGGTGTAGAGCCGGGGCATCGTGCTGTAACCGCCCTCCGGGATCAGGTGGCCGCCGTATTCCATCAGCTGGCCGCCGGCCACTAAGGGGGCGATCGCCGGATGCTGGAGATACCGTTGCAGCAGATCATACGGCTTGACGCGGTACTCCGCCAGCGACTCCAGCATCACCCCCAGCCCCACCGAGACCGAGGTCTTATTCGTGTACACAAACCCCATCCCCGGCAGCCCCAGGGAGACGTCGCCCAGCACCGAGACCGCCACGCCCTGGGTATCATCTTTGAGCCCAAAGCGGGCATGGATGGCATCCATCGGCAGTGAGATCACCTGCTTGAACGCCAGCGCCACATTGATCGGGTCCAGGTCGCGCTGGGCCAGCCCCAGCTTCTGGGCCAGCAGGTTGTTGACACCTTCGCAGATAATCACCACCGGCGCGTAGACCTCACCCTGCGGCCGGTCGGTCACCACCCCGATCACCCGGCCGTCCGGCTTACGGATGAAATCCACCACCGTCGTTTTGGGGATCAGCAGCGCGCCGGCCTCCTGCGCCTGCCGCGCCCACCAGGGATCAAACTGCGCCCGCAGCGTGGTGTAGGCATCGGCCGGGTCTTTCTTGAGATGGCCGCCCTGGACGGTCATTTTGACCAGGCCATCAGGGCTGAGGAACCAGAAGCCGGCCTCGGTCACCGGCCGCTCAAAGGGAGGACGGCGGTTCATAAAATCGGGCAACACCTCCGCCAGCGCATGGGTGTAAATGGCCCCGCCGAAGTAGTTCTTGCCACCGGCCTCACGGCCCCGTTCAATCAACGCCGTTTTCAGGCCGGCGCGCGCCAGCACCATGGCCGCCGCTGAACCGGCCAGCCCGGCGCCGACCACAATCGCATCAAATTGGAGTCTGGTATCACTCATGGGTAGCTCCTTATGCCTGCTTGAGCGCCTTGACCTGCTCAATCATCGCCGGGATGACCTGGTAGAGATCCCCCACAATGCCAATATCGGCCACCTCAAAGATCGGGGCCTTCGGATCGTTGTTGATCGCCAGGATGAAATCCGCGCCCTGCATCCCGACTTTGTGTTGCAGCGCGCCGGAGATGCCCGCCGCGATGTAGAGCTTGGGCCGCACCGTCTTACCGGTCTGCCCGACCTGGTGGGCGTAGCTGATCCAGCCGGCATCCACGCAGGGGCGCGACGCACCGACGACCCCGCCCAGCAGATCGGCGAGCTCCTGGAGCAGTTTGAAGCCATCGGGGCCGCCCAGGCCGCGCCCGCCGGAGACGATCACATCGGCGTATTCAATCGCCACCGCTTCCCCCTGCCCCCGGATCAGTTCCCGAATGAGGGCGCGGGCATCGGCTTCGGTTGCCACCACCCGCGACCGCACAATCTCACCGTGCGCTTCGGGGCTGCGCGGCGGTGTGGGGAAGACACGCGGTCGCACGCTTGACATCTGCGGCAGACGATCGCGGCAGACAATCGTCGCCAGGATGTTGCCGCCGAAGGCCGGACGGGTCATCAGCAGCACCTTGCGCGCTGCCCCCTTGATTTCGCTCATCTGCAACTGCGTGCAGTCAGCGGTCAGGCCGGTGCGCAGCGCCGTCGCCACCGCGCCGGCCAGATCGCGCCCTAAGGTCGTCGCGCCGATCAGGAAGACCTCCGGCTTATGCTCCTGCACCAGCGCCGCGATGCTCTTGTAGTAGGGCGCATTGCGATAATGCTGCAAGACCGGATCATCCAGCAGGTAGACCCGATCCGCGCCGTAGTGCAGGGCCTCCTGGGCCACGGCCTCCACCTGATAGCCCAACAGGACGCCTTCCACAGCCACCTCATCGTTGGCCACCCGGGCCTCTTCTTCCACCTGCGAGGCCAGGGAACGGGCCACACCCAGCAGTTCCCAGGAGACCGGATGGACCTTGCCCTCTTCCTGCTCAATGAAAACCCAGAACCGGCGTGTCATTGTCCACCTCCCAAAACCTGTTGCAGGATGCCGGCCGCCCGGGCCTTCTCCAGCGCCGTCTTGACAGCGGCCTCCACCCCCACCTCGCGGGCGTTGACCGTGCCACCGCCCTGGCGCAACGAGGGCGTATCCTGTTTGTAGACGACCGTGGGTGAGCCTTTGACGCCAATCTGCGCCGCATCAAACTGCGCCGGTCCCTCAGCCGTGTTCCAAACGTCAGGCTGATAGGTCAATGAGCGCACCAGATCGGGCAGCGGCGCAAAGGGGATCTCGGCGATCTCCTTTTCGCAGGTGAGCAGCGCCGGCAGGGGCACATCAATCACCTCTACCCAGCGCTCGGTCTTGCGCTCCACCACAATCCGCCGGGCCGCCAGGTCCACCTCGCGCACTTTGACCACATAGGTAATCACCGGCACATCCAGGCGGACCCCCACTCCCGGCCCGACCTGCGCCGTGTCGCCGTCAATTGCCTGCTTGCCGAACAGGATCAGATCCACCGGCTCTTCCCGTTGGAGCGCCTCAATCGTGCTCGCCAGCACATAGGAAGTCGCCAGCGTATCCGCGCCGGCAAACTTACGATCTGAGAGCAAAATCCCCCGGTCGGCGCCCAGCTCCACCGCCTCCCGCAACGAGGCCACAAACGAGGATGGCCCCATCGTGATCACCGTCACCGTGCCCCCATACTGCCGCTTGAGCGCCACCGCCGCCGCCAGCGCGTGGGCGTCGTAGGGGTTCATGATCGCCGGCACCCCCTCCCGCACCAGGTTCCCGGTTTCGGGATCAATGCGGATGTTGGTGGTGTCCGGCACTTGCTTGATCGCCACTACGATGTGCAACCTACACCTCCTGTTAAGAATAAAAGACGGATAAGTCAATAAGCCTGGTCACTGTACAGATTCCAGGACGAGGGTGCTGGTAAAGTGAGAGGGTTAATCATTGCTGATGCTACCTCAGACCAACAGATATTGTAAGTCAGATTTTAGAATCCGCAAGGGAATATCTTCAAACGTTGGCCTGTAGTTCGTCACTTACCACCCGCCTCTTGCCCTCTGCCCCAATTTGTTTATAATGGCCTGCATTGCAGGAGGGACTATGCCGGCATATCGTAAAGCCAGCATCCGGGAATTGGCCTCGGATACTTATGAAGTGGGGGGCTATGTACTCCAGGGCACGTTGCAGCGCGGCCCCGAAGGACAGTGGCTATTGGATAAGACCGCGCTGGACGATTGGCTTAACCGTCACGTCGGACAGGAAGTGGTGATGTTGCTTATCCCCTGGGAAAGTGAGCAGGTGATGGAGACCCGGATCTGCCAGGTCTGCGGCCGTGAATTTGTCGGCCTGGAGTGCCCCACCTGTCGAGAAGCACGTATTCGCTTGCGAGGAAGGTAAAAAGAAACCCCATGACGATTCAAGATTACTTCCGAATTTTGCGCCAACGCGGGTGGATCATTTTGCTGGCGGCCTTGGTGACCGCGGCCAGTGCCTTTGGCTTTAGCAAATTGCAAACCCCCGTCTACCGTTCCAGCATCCAGGTGCTCATCAAACCGGCCCGCGCCGACTATGGCCTGACGCAGACGGCGGTGATGCTGCTGCGCTCTTACGTCTCCCGCATGTGGACGCGCGATCGCGCCCAGGAAGTCATTGATAGCTTAGGCCTGATGAAAGGGGCCGAAGAGCTCAAAGGGGACGTCACCATCGCCTCGGATAACTCGCGCATGGTCATCCAGATTGACGTGGACGATTATGACGGCGAGCAGGCCAACCGGATCGCCAAACAGTGGGCCACCTTGCTGGTCCAGTGGCGCGACAGCGAGAACCAGCTGCAACAAAAAGAGGATCGCGTCTACGCGGAGATCCTGGAAGAGCCCTCCTACCACACGCTGCGCCCCAAAACCTTGATCAACACCGCGGCCGGCGGCGTCTTCGGGCTGGTATTGGGGACCCTGATCGTCCTGGGCCTGGAATGGGCCGAAGCCGGTCTGATCCGCCTGCCGCGTGAACTGGAACGCGATCTGGGCCTGACGGTGCTGGGCACCATCCCGCCGCAGCCTTAGCGCGGGAAAGATCAGCGCCCACTTTCCCCTTGATCCATTGATTGCACGAGGTATCTGCATGGAAAAAACTGACCTGGTCACCCTCTCACATCCCCGGTCCCCGGCTGCGGAAGCTTACCGCGCGCTGCGGGTCAACCTGACCTTTGCCAGCCTGGATAAGTCCCTGGAAACGCTGGTGGTCTCTACGCCGGAGGTGGAGCCGGCCAAGTCTCACGTGGCGGCCAACCTGGCGATCGTGATGGCGCAGGCCGAACAGCGGGTCGTGCTGGTAGACGCCGACCTCCGCCGTCCCCACCTGCACGAGCTTTTCGGCTGTCCCTCAGAACCGGGACTCACCTCGGTCATCCTGAACCGGGAGGCCCAACGGGAACTGCCGCTGGTGGAGACCGGGATTCCCGGCCTGCAGCTCCTACCCAGCGGGGCATTGCCCCCCAACCCGGCCGACATCCTGGGGTCACGCAAGATGGAGCAGGTCCTGGCGGCCCTGAAGGAGCGCGCCGATGTGGTGATCCTGGACACACCGCCCGTGACCGTGGCCGTGGATGCCGCCGTGCTGGCCGCCAAAACCGACGGCCTGTTGCTGGTCATTCGTTCCGGCCACACCCGGCGCGATGCCATCACCCAGGCGAAAGAGCTGCTGGAACGCGGGCGGGTCCGGCTCCTGGGCGCCGTCCTCACCGACGCGCCGGAAGGCAAGCTGCTGACGGGATATTAGCGGCCCGGCGTTCCAGAAAACTGTGAGCAGTGAGCAGAGAGCAGTAAGCGAGAGTAGTGAGCAGAGAGCAGAAAGTAGTGAGCAGAGACTTCTCATCACTGCTGCCTGCTGACTGCTCACTGCTAACTCATTTCAAATTCAAGGAGTCACCATGAAAGGTCTGATTCTCAGCGGCGGCAAGGGGACCCGGTTGTATCCCCTGACCTTCACCAGCGCCAAGCAGTTGATCCCGGTGGCCAATAAGCCCATCCTCTTCCGGGTGATTGAGGCGATCCGCGATGCCGGCGTGACCGACATCGGCATCGTCGTGGGCGATACCGCCGAGGAAATCAAGGCGGCGGTCGGCAACGGCAGCCGCTGGGGCGTCCAGATCACCTACATCCCCCAGCCGGCCCCCCTGGGATTGGCCCATGCGGTCAAAATCAGCCAGGATTTCCTGGGCGAGGAACGTTTTGTCATGTTCCTGGGCGATAACGTGATTCAGGGTGGCATCTCCCCCCTCATCCGCCAGTTCGCCGACTCCGATTGGAACTGCCAGATCGTCCTGACCGAGGTAAACCATCCCGAACAGTACGGCGTAGCGCAGCTAAACGAACAAGGGCGCATTGTCCGATTGATTGAAAAACCCAAGCAACCGCCCTCCAACCTGGCGCTGGTGGGGATTTACATGTTTGATGCCCACGTCTTCCAGGCCGTGAGCGCGATCAAACCCTCCTGGCGCGGCGAGTTGGAGATCACCGACGCGATCCAATGGCTGGTGGAACAAGGGCACGCAGTCTTCCCCTACATCCACAAGGGCTGGTGGATTGACACCGGCGCGCCGACGGCGATGCTGGAAGCCAACAGCCTGGTGCTGGAAGAACTGACCCCGTCCATTGAAGGCTACGTGGACCGGGCCTCCCAGGTGGATAGCCGCGTGACCATTGAAAAGGGCGCCGAGATCATCAACAGCGTCGTGCGGGGGCCGGCCATCATCGGGGAGAACACCCGCATCGTCAACTCCTACGTCGGCCCCTTCACCTCCATTTACCACGATTGCGTCATTCAAGACAGCGAGATTGAGCATTCCATTGTGCTGGAACAGAGCATCCTGGAATCACTGCCGGCGCGGGTGCAGGACAGCCTGATCGGACGGCGCGTGACCGTGCAACGCTCCCCCATCCGCCCCCAGGCGCTCAAATTGACGTTGGGCGACTACAGCCAGGTCGGGCTATTGTAGAATAACCCGGGTGGTTGCCCGTCCCCAGAGATCACGGACGACTGACCACAGACCACCCATGGCCCAACCATGAACGACGAACGCCTGACCGCCATTGAAGAGCGCCTGCGCTACCGTTTCCGCCGGCCGGAGCTGCTCCGGCTAGCACTGACCCATCCCTCTTATGCGCACGAACATCCCGAAGAGGGCGGCGAGGAGCACCACAACCAGCGGCTGGAGTTCCTGGGCGATGCGGCCGTGGATTTTCTGGTAGCCGCCTGGCTCTACCGCCGGTTTCCCGATTACCCCGAAGGGACCTTGACCCGGTTGCGGGCCACGTTGGTGCGGACGACGGCGCTGGCCCGCCTGGCCCGCTACCTGGGCCTGGGCGAGGCGCTGCGCCTGGGTCACGGCGAGGCCGAGAGCGGCGGCGATGACCGCGAGGCCAATCTCTGCGACGCCTTAGAGGCCACCTTGGGCGCGCTCTACTTAGACGGCGGGCTGGAGGCCGTCTGGCAAAGCGTCGCCCCGTGGTTTGAGCACGAGCTCGCCGCCATTCTGAGCGCCGAAACCTACGTGGACGACAAATCGCGCTACCAGGAGCTGGCGCAAGCCCGCTGGAACATCACCCCCGCCTACCGCATCGTCGCCGAGGAAGGCCCCGCCCATGCCCGCACCTTCACCGCCCAGGTGCTGCTGGGCGAAGCGGTCGTGGGGGAAGGCAGCGGCCCCAGCAAGCGCGCCGCCGAGCAGGCCGCCGCCCGCGCGGCGCTGGCGGGATTGGAAGCCGAGAATCTGTAACGCTCTTGAACATAAAGTAACGGGTGAGCAGTGAATAGAGAGCAGGTCAGCCCGCTGGACTGCTCTCTGCTCACGGCTCACTCCCTATGGCTCACGCCCCATTTTCATCCCTGGGAGGTAACCCCGTGTACCACGATCTGCGCCTGACCGCTCAAAAGATTGCCCGCCGTTTGGAGCTGCTCGCGCCGCTGGTCTACCGCCGCCGCGTGCCGCTGGCGCCGCTCCGCTTCCAGCCGCTGCCCGATCCCCTCACGCCGCCGCCGGTCGCCCCCGCTTTGGACGATAGCAGCTGGCCCGTGATCCCGCCGCGCACTTACTGGGGCGCGCTGGCGCTGGATTTTGTCCTGCGCGGCGACTTCTGCGTCCCGCCGGAGTTTGACCCCAACCGGCCGGCCGCGCTCCTGCTCCCGCTGGGCGATAGCCACGACTTCAGCCACCCCGAGGCGCTGCTCTATATTGATGGCGTCCCCTACGCCACCGCCGACCGCCACCACCAGGAAGTGCGGCTGGCCCCGGCCCACCGCGACGGCGCCCCCCATACGCTGGCGCTCCACGGCTGGGTGGGCCTGTTGGGCGCCAGGAGCTTTGAACCCGACCAGCGGCTGCTGATGGGCGAGTGCGCGGTGGTGGAGATTGATCCGCCCACGCGCGAATTTCTCGCCGCCGCGCGCACGGCACTGGAAACCGCCACCCTGCTGGATCCGCTGCATCCGGCCCAGACGCGGCTCTACAACGCCCTGGAGGCCGCCTTCCGGCTGCTGGAAACGCGCGAACCGTTCGGCCCCGCCTTCTACGCGAGCGTGCCGGCCGCCCTGGCCGCGCTGCGGGAAGGGATCGCCCAGGCCGGGCCGCCTTTGGAGGTAGACCTCATCGCTGTCGGGCACGCGCATCTGGATGTGGCCTGGCTCTGGCCTTTAGGGCAGACCCGTCGGAAGGCCGGCCGCACCTTCCACACCGTCCTGCGCCTGATGGAGGAGTTCCCCGATTACCACTTCACCCAAAGTCAGCCGCAACTCTACGACTTCGTCCGGCAGGATTACCCCGACCTCTTCCGCGCCATCCAGACGCGCGTTGCCGAGGGGCGCTGGGAACCGCTCGGCGGCATGTGGGTGGAGGCCGATTGCAATCTGAGCGGGCCGGAATCCTTAGCGCGGCAGTTCCTGTTAGGGCGGACCTTCTTCCGCGAGCACTTTGGCCCGGAGGCCGAATCGCCCATCCTCTGGCTGCCCGACGTCTTCGGCTACAGCGCCAGCCTGCCCCAGCTCATCCGCCTGGCCGGGCTGGAGTATTTCTTCACCACCAAAATCAGCTGGAACCAGGTCAACGCCTTCCCCTACGATTCATTCTGGTGGGAGGGGATTGACGGCACCCGCGTCCTGACGCACTTCAGCACCGCACCCGAGGCGCCCTGGCAGCCCGGCGAGCCGCCCAATCTTTTCAATCAAGTGACCTACAACGCCAACCTTTCCGCCTTCACCGCGCTGGGAGCCTGGGCCAAGCTCAAGCACAAAGAGGCCCAGCGGGTGCTGCTGATGAGCTACGGCTACGGTGACGGCGGCGGCGGCCCGACGCGCGAAATGAACGAGCAGGCGCGCGAGCTCCGCGCCTTCCCGGCCCTGCCGCGCGTCAAACAGGGCAAAGTGATTGAGTTCTTCCGCCGATTAGAGGCCGAGAGCAGCGCCCGGCTGCCGACCTGGCAGGGCGAGCTCTACCTGGAGCTCCATCGCGGCACCTACACCACCCAGAGCCGCAACAAGCGCGCCAACCGCCAGAGCGAATTCCTGCTCCACGATGCCGAATTCCTGGCCGCCTGGGCGGCGTTGCTGGATCCCACTTATACCTATCCGGCGGAGACCTTCCGCCGGGCCTGGGAACTGGTCTGCCTCAACCAGTTCCACGACATCCTCCCCGGCAGCAGCATCGGCCCGGTCTATGCCGAATCGCAGTACCAGTATGCCCAGGTCCGGGCCCTGGCCGCCGCGGCGCAAGCCGAGGCGCTCGCCGTGCTCCAAACCCACCTCGGCGGCGACGTGATCGTCATCAACCCCACCGGCTTTGAGCGCCGCGATCCGGCCTTCTGGCCGGGGACGCTGCCGCCGGGCCGGCGGTTCGCCGGTGACCTTCTCACGCAGCCGGTGGAGGGAGGCACCCTCATCGGCGGGCTGACCTTAGCCCCCTACAGCGCCCAGGCCCTGCACCTGGAGCCGGGCCAGCCTGCCGCGCCGGCAACCGACTTGCAGGTCACGCCGGACGCCCTGGAAAACGCCTTCCTCCGCGTGGAACTGAATCCCGCCGGTGACATCACCCGCATTTACGATAAGACCGCCCGCCGCGAAGTCCTCCCGCCCGGCGCTGTCGCCAACCAGTTCCAGGCCTTTGAAGATCGCCCGCTCAACTGGGACGCCTGGGACGTGGACATCTTCTACGACGACAAATGCTTCCTGGCCGACCCCGCCACCGCCATCCGCGTGGTGGAGCGCGGCCCGCTGCGCGCCACCCTGGAGATTCGGCGGCGCATCCTCAACAGCAGCTACACCCAGCGCCTCTCCTTGAGCGCCACCAGCCCGCGCTTAGATTGCGAGACGGTCATAGACTGGCGCGAACGGCATATCCTGCTCAAAGTCGCCTTCCCGGTGGAGGTCCTCTCGCCCGTCGCCACCTACGAAATCCAATGGGGCAGCCTCCAGCGGCCCACGCACCGCAACACCTCCTGGGACTGGGCCCGCTTTGAGACTTGCGCGCAGAAGTGGGTTGACCTGAGCGAGGGCGATTACGGCGTCGCGCTGCTCAACGAGAGCAAATACGGGCACGACATCCACGGGAACGTCATCCGGCTCTCCCTGCTGCGCTCCCCCACCCTGCCCGACCCAGAGGCCGACCAGGGTGAGCACCGCTTCACCTACAGCCTCTACCCGCACGGCGCTGCCACGCCGTATGCCATCGCCCAGCCGGCCTACGCGCTCAACGACCCGTTGCTGGCCGTGACCGCCGGCAGCGGCAGCGGCACGCCCCAGCCACCGCTGCTGGTCGCGCCACCCGGCTTCATCGTGGAGACGATCAAGCAGGCCGAAGATGGGCGCGGCCTGATCGTGCGCGGCTACGAGTGCAACCGCGCGCGCGGCCCGCTCACGCTGCAAACCGGCTTCCCGCTCCAGGCCGCCGCCCTCACCAACCTGCTGGAAGAAGAGCAAGCCCTGCTGCCCGTGACAGGTAACCAGGTCTCCCTGGAGCTCCGGCCGTTCCAGATCGTCACGCTGCGCCTCATCCCGGCCCGGACTTAGGATTTCGGATTGAGGATTTCGGATTTTGGATTTTGGATTGCGGATTGGGCGGGCCGGTGGTCTGTGGTCTGTGGTCAGTGGTCAAATGAAAACACCCCCCTGACCAGCGACAGGTAGGAGTTTAGATTAGGATTCAAATGCCGTTTTAATGTTTCAGCGGTATAATGGCTCCAAGAGGCCGACCGGCCTCGTATAAGGAGGATAGGGGCTATGATGCGTTTTGACCGCTTTACCGAGCGCGCCCAAGAGGCCGCCCAGCGCGCCGTGGAATTGATGGGTCAATATGGCCACAGCCAGGTGGACGTAGAGCACCTGCTGCTGGCGCTGATCCAGCAACCCGAGGGCGCCACCCCGGCGTTGCTGACTGAATTAGGGGCGGACCCGACCTACCTGGAGGAACGGTTGGATGCGCTGCTGCGCCAGGGATCACGCCCGGGCATTTACGGCGGCCGGGGCACGCAACAGGTCTTCATCACCCCGCGCGTCAAGCGGGTATTGGACCTGGCCCAGGAAGAGGCCAACCACCTGGGCGACCAGTACATTTCCACCGAGCACATCTTCCTCGCCATCACCCAGGAGCGCAACACCCCGGTCGCCCAACTGCTGGCCGAAAGCAACATCACCCACGACCGCACGCTGGAAGGCGTCAAGCAAATGCGCGGCGGGCAGAAGGTTACCAACCCGCAAGCCGAGACCCACTACCGGGTGCTGGCCCGCTTTAGCCGCGACCTGACGCAGATGGCGCGCGAGCAAAAGCTGGACCCGGTCATCGGGCGCGACGCCGAAATCCAGCGCGTCATCCAGATCCTGGTCCGCCGGACCAAGAACAACCCGGTCCTCATCGGCGAACCGGGCGTCGGCAAGACCGCCATCGTGGAGGGGCTGGCGCAGAAAATCGCCGCCGACGATGTCCCTGAAATCCTCAAGGGCAAGCGGGTGCTCCAGCTGGACCTGGGGGCCCTCGTCGCCGGGACGCGCTTCCGCGGCGAGTTTGAGGAGCGGCTGAAAGCCATCCTGGAAGAGGTGCAAAAATCGCAGGGGGAATTTATCCTGTTCATTGACGAGCTCCACACCGTCGTCGGCGCGGGCAACGCCGTTGGCGCCCTGGACGCCTCCAACATGATCAAGCCGGCCCTGGCCCGGGGCGAGTTGCAGTGCATCGGCGCTACCACGTTAGATGAATACCGGCAATACATTGAGAAAGATGGGGCCCTGGAACGGCGGTTCGCCCCGGTCTTCGTGGAGGAGCCTTCGGTAGACGACACCATTGGGATGCTGCGCGGCCTGCGCGACCGCTACGAGGCCCACCACAAAGTCCGTATCTCCGACGAGGCCCTCGTCGCTGCCGCCCGGCTGGCCCACCGTTACGTCACCGACCGCCACCTGCCCGACAAAGCGATTGACCTGATTGACGAGGCGGCGGCCAAATTGCGGGTCGCGCTTTTCACGCTACCGCCCGACCTCAAACGATTAGAGGCCGAGATCAGCCGGCAGCGGGTGGAAGAAGAGGCCGCCGGCAACATGCGCGAGTACGAGCGCGCTGCCGAGATCAAGACGCAACGGTTGCGCTTGGAACAGGTCTTCAACAAAAAGCGCGAGGAATGGCTGCGCACCCACGAGCTGGACGACGTGGTGGAGGAGCGGGACATTGCCGAGGTCGTCTCGGCCTGGACGGGGATCCCGGTGTTGCAAGTCCTGGAGGCCGAGGCCGAGAAGCTGCTGCGCATGGAGGAGGCACTCCAGGCCCGGATCGTGGGCCAGGATGATGCCATCCACGTCATCTCCGACGCCACCCGCCGGGCCCGCGCCGGGCTGAAGGATCCCCGCCGGCCAATTGGGACTTTCCTGTTCCTGGGCGCTTCGGGCGTCGGCAAGACCGAGATGGCGAAAGCGTTAGCCGCCTTCCTGTTTGACGACGAAGAAGCGCTGCTGCGGGTGGATATGAGCGAATACCGCGAATCGCACACCGTCTCCCGGCTCTTCGGCGCGCCGCCCGGTTACGTCGGCTACGACCAGGGGGGGCAGTTGACCGAAGCCGTCCGCCGCCGCCCCTACCAGGTGATCCTCTTTGACGAGATTGAGAAAGCGCATCCCGACGTCTGGAACTCACTCCTGCAAATCCTGGATGAGGGCCGGCTGACCGATGGTCAGGGGCACACGGTAGATTTCCGCAACACCCTGGTCATCATGACCTCCAACATCGGCACGACCTACACGCAGCGGGCGGGCGCGCTTGGCTTTGCGAAGGGCGGCGCGATAGACGACGAAGAGACGCGGCGCCGGCTCCTCTCCGCGCTCAAAGAGACCTTCCGCCCGGAGTTCATCAACCGGGTGGACGAGATTGTTGTCTTCAACAACCTGACGTTAGACGACGTGGAGCGGATCGTGGACTTGCAGATGAAGGAAGTGAGCAGCCAGCTGGCCGAACACGGCCTCCAGGTAACACTGACACCGGCTGCGCGGCACTGGCTGGCCGAACAGGGCTACGATCCCCAATTCGGCGCGCGGCCGCTGCGCCGGGCCATCCAGCGCCACGTGGAAAGCCCGCTCAGCGTTGCCCTGTTGCGCGGCCAGTTCAAAACTGGCGATCACGTGCTCGTTGATTTAACAGCCGAGACTGGCCTGGTTTTCCAGAAAGCGGACGCCGTGGCAGCGCCCCAACCGGCCCTGCAACCGGCGGACGCCGCTTAGCGTTTCCGGTGATCAAGGGGGTGCAACGCGCTCCAGGGCGCGTTGCACCGTCTTGTCTTGTGTTTGCCAATTCGGGGGTTGGCAAACTTCGCCTTCCTGGTATAATAGTTATTATATTTAACTCATGTGGCGATCACCGTCGTTCAAATTCAAAATTGAGCCTTAGCGTGTCAGGGAAGGAGGTGGTTAGCCAGAAATAACCATAACCCGTTGTGAATGTTTTCCCATCTGTTTAACCCCTGTTGTTAAAAATCTCTTTAAGGGAGGAGAATTCCTATGCGCAAGAATCTGTTTGTCGTTGTCAGCATCGTGATGCTGGTGAGCCTGGTCCTGACCGCCTGCGGTGGCGGTGGCACGACGACCAAGTTCAAGGCCGGCATGGTCACCGATATGGGCGGGATTGACGACAAGTCCTTCAACGCCACTTCCTGGAAGGGCATGGAGATGGCACAGAAGGATCTGGGCGTCGAGGTGAAATACCTGGAATCCCAACAGCAAACCGACTACGCCACGAACATCACCCAATTCGTGAACCAGGGCTACCCGCTGATCATCACCGTCGGCTTCCTGCTGGGCGATGACACCAAGGCTGCAGCCGAAAAGAACCCGAACATCAACTTCGCGATTGTGGACTACTCCTACGATCCGCCAATCCCCAACGTCCGCGGGCTGACCTTCGCCACGGATCAGGCTGGCTTCCTGGCCGGCTATGTGGCGGCGGCCGCCACCAAGACCGGGAAAGTCGCTACCTTCGGCGGCATCAACATCCCCACCGTTTCCATCTTCATGGTCGGCTATGAAAGCGGCGTCAAGTACTACAACCAGAAGCACGGGACCAACGTGCAGGTCTTGGGCTGGGACACCGCCGCCAACAACGGCGTTTTCGCCGGCAACTTTGAATCCACCGATGATGGTCGTCGCATTGCCGAAGAGCTGATGAACGAAGGCGCCGACGTCATCATGCCGGTCGCCGGCCCGGTGGGCCTGGGCACCGCGCAGGCCGTCAAGGCCAAGGGTGGCGCCTGGGTCATCGGTGTGGACACCGACTGGACCGTCAGCGCCCCGGAGTATAAGGACGTGGTGCTGACCAGTGTCTTGAAGAACATGGACCAGGCCGTCTTTGACACCATCAAGGCCGCTTCCGCCAAGGACTTCAAGGGCTTCAACGGTGAGAACTACAGCGGCACCCTCGCCAACAACGGCGTGGGCATCGCCCCGGTCGCCTCGGGCGTGATTTCTGCTGACGTGCAGAAAGAGCTCGATCAGATCAAGGCCGATATCATCGCCGGCAAGATTGACACCGGCTGGACAGCTTACCTGAACAGCCTGAAGTAATCACCCCTTGTGAGAGGCGGCGGCCCAGTCGCCGCCTCTCCTTGTTTTAAGTTGTTTTAAGTTTTAATTGGAATTGTTTGTTATTGCTTTCATACTCAATAACGCTATGCGTGATGCGTGATGCGTGAAAGACCTTTACGCATCACGTATCACGCATCACGCATCACGTTTCCATTCACCTCACAGTCAGGAGGGATCATGCCCCCAGTATTAGAACTTAAAGGCATTACCAAACGCTTCCCCGGCGTCCTGGCCAACGATCACATTGACCTGACGCTGAACCAGGGGGAGGTACTGGCGCTGTTGGGTGAGAACGGGGCCGGCAAGACTACCCTGATGAACATCCTGTACGGCCTGTACGCCCCCGACGAAGGCGAAGTTTATATCCGCGGGAAGAAAGCCACCATCCATGGCCCCGGCGATGCCATTGCCCAGGGCATCGGCATGGTGCATCAACACTTCATGCTGGTGCCGGTCCTCACCGTGACCGAAAACGTCATGTTGGGCATGGAATCCATCAAAAACGGCCTCTTCCTGGACCGTGCCACAGCGGCCCGCCGGATTGAGGGAATTTCTAAACAGTATGGCCTGGACGTGGACCCGCAGGTGTTGGTCGGCGTGCTACCGGTCGGCATTCAACAGCGCGTGGAAATTATCAAGCTGCTCTATCGCAGCGCCGATATTCTCATCTTGGATGAGCCGACGGCCGTGTTGACCCCACAAGAGGTAGAAGGACTTTTCCAAATCATCCGCTCGCTGGTTGCGCAGGGCAAATCACTCATCTTCATTTCTCACAAGCTCAAGGAAGTGCGCGAAATCGCGGACCAGATTGTGGTGCTGCGGGGCGGACGGGTCGTTGGCGCTACCACGCCCGCGGAGAGCGACGAGCGGCGTCTGGCCTCCATGATGGTGGGCCGCGAGGTGATCCTGACCGTCCCTAAGGAGCCGGCCAGGCCTGCCGATGTGGTCCTGGATGTGCAAAACCTCAAAGTGATGAGCGACCGCGGTCAGGTCGCCGTGCGCGGCGTTTCCTTCCAGGTGCGGGCCGGCGAGATCGTCGGTGTCGCCGGGGTGCAGGGCAACGGCCAGACGGAGCTGGTGGAAGCACTGACCGGCCTGCGCCCGGTGATGGAAGGTCAGATTCACATCGCCGGGCAGGACGTCACACACGCTACCCCGCGCCAGGTGACCGAGGCCGGCTCTTCGCATGTCCCGGAAGATCGCCAGCGCGACGGACTCGTGCTCAGCTATCCTATCTCCGACAACCTGATACTCAATACCTACTACCTGCCGCCCAATGCCCGCGGGCTGAACATGCAACAAAACAACATCCTGGAATCGGCCGAGAGACTGGTCAAGGAATACGACGTCCGCACGCCCAGCATCCTGACCCCGGTCCGCAGTCTCTCCGGCGGCAACCAGCAAAAAGTGATCGTCGCCCGCGAGTTGAGCCGCCCGGCCAAGCTAGTCATCGCCTCCCAGCCGACCCGGGGGTTGGACGTCGGTTCCATTGAGTACATCCACTCGCAGCTGGTGCGCAAACGGGACGAGGGCGCGGCCGTCTTCGTCGTCTCCGCCGAGCTGGACGAGGTGCTCTCCCTGGCGGACCGGGTCATCGTCATGTACGAAGGCAAAATCATGGATACGGTGCCCATTGAAAAGGCTACCAAAGAGGAAATCGGCCTGCTGATGGCAGGGGTTCATCCAGAGCAAATGGCGCACCAGGAGGCAACAGCATGAGCGAGCAAATCAGCACCACAGAAACAAAAAAGCAGCCAGGTGCCAAATCCAAAGGGAGACTCAATCTACGCGGGGTGTCTGTCCCGCTGCTGGCCATTGTGACCGCGCTGCTCATCGGCGCCATTGTCATTATCTTCACCGATGAAAGCGCGCTGGCGGCCTTTCGCGAGGAGGGGCTCTTCGCCGGGCTCTGGCAAGGGCTCCAGGTGGTCGGGATCGCTTACGGCGCGCTGCTGACCGGCGCGTTCGGCGACCCGGCCGCGATGGTGCGCGGCCTGAGCACCTGGATCTCCACCGGTAACGGCGCAGCCTGGATCAGCTCGCTCTATCCGATCACCGAGACGCTCCGCACGACAACCCCCTATATCTTCTCCGGGCTGGCAGTGGCGCTCGGCTTCCGGGGTGGGCTGTTCAACATTGGCGCTGAAGGACAATACTTCATTGCCGGCCTCACTTCGGTTTTTGTCGGGTATAGTATCAAAGGGCTGCCGATCTACATTCACCTGCCCCTGGCCCTGTTGGCCGGGATCGCGGGCGGCGCGCTCTGGGCTGGTATCCCCGGCTTCCTCAAGGCGAAAACCGGAGCGCACGAGGTGATCAACACCATCATGATGAACTATATCTCATTCCGCCTGGCCGAATTCATGCTGGATGTGGGGGGGCCAATGGCGCGCGGCGATAACCGCCCGGTCAGCCCCTACATTCAACCCACGGCGGAGCTGCCGCAGTTTTTCCCTTCCGATAGCACAATCCGTTTTAATGTCGGTTTTATTCTGGCGTTACTGGCGGCCTGGTTCGTCTACTGGCTCCTCTTCAAAACCACGCTGGGTTATGAAATCCGCACCGTTGGCCAGAATCCACGCGCGGCCAAGTACGCCGGCATCAACGTGCCGCGCACCATCGTGCTGACCATGATGCTCAGCGGAGGGCTGGCCGGGCTGGCCGGCGCGACCGACATTCTCGGCGTGCTACGCTTTATGCCCAACGCTTTCTCCTCCGGCTACGGGTTTGACGCCATCGCGCTGGCATTGTTGGGCAACAGCCACCCCGTCGGGGTCGTCATCGCCTCGCTGCTTTTTGGGGCGCTGCGGGCCGGGGCGCGCAATATGCAGGGGATGGCCAACGTGCCTATTGACATCACATCCGTCCTGCAAGGCTTGATCATCATCTTCATCGCCGCGCCGGCCATCATCCGCGCGATCTACCGGTTGAAAGAAACCGAAAAGGGCGAGGGGCTGGTGCTCACCCGCGGTTGGGGACAGATGTAGGAGGCCGACCATGACCGTCATGAGCGAAGGATTGCTAAAAAAAGAACAACGCCGGGCGCGCACCATGGGGATCGTCTTCCTCGTTTTCGCGGCCGCTATGTTGGGGCTCTTCCTGCCAGGGACGAACGGTGTCCAGGAGACCACCTTTGCTTTCAACCTGGGGAACGCCTGGGCCATCCCCGATCTGGTCTTCCCAACGCAGATTGGGTTGTTCATCCTGACGGCGGTGGCGGCCTTCTTAGGGGCCTGGCAGCTGGCACGCGGCTTCAAAAACGTCAACCTGGTGCTGGGAATTGTCGCCGGCGTCTTCGTGCTGGCCTTCTTAGCCTGGGCCGCGCGCGGCAAATCCATGAATCTGACCGGGATGCTGCAATCCACCTTCCTGCGAGCCATGCCGATCCTGCTGGCCGCGCTCAGTGGCGTGATGTGCGAGCGCAGCGCGGTGATCAACATCGGCATTGAAGGCATGATGCTCTCCGGCTGCTTCATGGCCGCCCTGATTGGCAGCGTCACTCACAGTGTGTGGGGCGGATTGATCGGCGCGCTGCTGGCCGGCGGGCTGATGGGCGCGCTGCTGGCGGTGCTGGCCATCCGCTATAAAGTGGACCAGATCATCGCCGGGACGGCCATCAACATCTTAGCGACCGGCCTGACCAGCTACTTCAGTTCAGCCTTCCTGCAGAAGAACGGCGCGCTCAACTCTCCCCCGACCTTCAATCCCATACCGATTCCGCTCCTGGCCAAGCTCCCCATTATAGGGCCGGCGTTCTTCAACGAGACCTTGCCAGTCTATCTGGCGGTCTTGCTGGTGATCGTCATCCACGTCATGCTCTTCTACACCCCCTGGGGATTGCGGACGCGGGCCGTGGGTGAACATCCCCGGGCGGCCGATACGCTCGGCGTCAATGTCATCAAAACACGCTACATCAATGTTATTCTCGGCGGGATGGTGGCCGGACTGAGCGGTGCCTACACCGTCCTCAGCTCCGTAGCCCGCTTTGACGAACTGATGACCGCCGGCAAAGGATTTATTGGCCTGGCGGCCATGATCTTTGGCAAGTGGAGCCCGTTTGGCGCGTTGGGTGCATCACTCATCTTCGGCTTCGCCGATTCGCTACAAACCAAACTGGCGATCTTAGCCGTGCCCATCCCTTCCCAATTCCTGCTGATGGCACCGTATCTGGTCACCATGATCGTGCTGGCGGGACTGGTCGGTGGTGCGGTCGCCCCCGCCGCCGACGGCAAAGCTTACGAGAAGGAATAACACCCACCGGTCACCGGTCCAATCCCATACCGCGAGCCTCAGCAGCGCCTGAGGCTCGCGGTATATTTTGACCTCCACACAGCACCCGCCTTGTTGAGAAGATACCCACAGGCAGCCTTTTTGCCTCCGGGCACTTTGTGACTAAAATAGAGGACATAGATATCAGACTAATGGGGAGGTCATTGTGCCGGCTGCTTCTGAGTCACCCACGACAGCCACGCCGCTCACCGGGCGCGGGCCCTGGCTCCTGGCCGGAGCGCTGGTGCTCGGCGGTGGGGCCGGGCTGGCTATCCTGGACCTCTCCACCATGCAGGGGAGCCTCCACGCCGGCGTGGGTGTGGCGCTCGGCAGCCTGGTCTTTGCGCTCTTCTATGCCTACCAGCGTTCCTGCTTGCGCAACCTCTTACTGTTTATGATACCGCCGCTGATGGGGCTCCTGGGCTCCACGGCGGCCAAAGCCATCTGTCAAGGGCGGCTCACCGCTGCCACCTGCCTGCCCAACCAGGTGCGTGCCTTCACCTTCGCCAACTTCTTCTTCCCACTGCTCCCTGTCGTGGTCAGCTGGGCCGTGTACGAGGCCGATTACCAATACCGGCAGGGACGTCAGCGAGCGGCATCACAGCCGCCCCACCCCCAGTCACCCCACGACCCGTGGCAGAATAAACCATGAGACCGCCTTTACACGCCTGGGACCTGGCCCCCGAAGACGCCGTGCGCGTGCAGACCCAACTGCGGGAGCAGCTGGTGTTGGCCTGGGACGGACGGGAGATCACGACGGTCGGCGGCGTAGACATCGGCCTGACCGGCGAGTTCGCCCGCGCCGCCATCGTCGTGTTGCACTACCCCGACCTCACGCCGCTGACGAGCGCCACGGCCGAGGTGCCACTCGTCTTCCCCTACCTCCCCGGCCTGCTGGCCTTCCGCGAAGGGCCGGCGATCCTGGCGGCCTGGGAGCGACTGGCCGTCTCCCCCGATCTGGTGATGTTTGACGGCCAGGGGATCGCCCATCCGCGCGGCTTGGGCATCGCCGCGCAGCTGGGACTCTGGCTGGAACGGCCCACCATCGGCGTCGCCAAATCGCGGCTCTACGGGCGGCACGCCGAGCCCGGTCCCCGCCGTGGCGACCAGACGCCGCTCTATGACGAGCGCGACCCGGCCACCACCATCGGCACAGTATTGCGCACCCGCGAACGCGGCAACCCGCTCTACATTTCCCCGGGTCATCTGATAGATGTGCCACACGCGGTCGCGTTCGTGCTCGCCTGTTGTACCGGCTACCGCCTGCCCGAGCCGACCCGCTGGGCGCACAAGGTCGCCGGCGGCGCCGCGTTACCAACAGGATCAGCGCGGCTCTTCTAAAAACCGGCTTAATGACGGAGGGCGCAAACTTCAGATTGCGTTTAGTGACCTGGCGTTGAATCCGGGGCTGGGAATGCCACACTTCAGCGCATAGAACGGCGCTAAAGCGCCTCACTACAAACCTAACTTAATATCCCGAATATCCGTGTAATTAATCCATGTACGAATCTACTTTACCCTGGCCGTCCGACTTTACCGCTCGCATGACCGGCTGGCTGGGCGACGCAGCCCCGGCCTTCCTCGCGGCGCTGGCCCGCCGCGACATCGGCCTGCGGCTCAACCCGCTGCGCGGCCCTCTGACCGAGCTGCTGGCGCGCCTCCCTTGGGCCACCGATCCGGTCCCCTGGGCGGCGGAGGGGCGCGTGTTGCGTGAGCCGGCTCCGGTCGGTACGCACATCTACCATACGGCCGGCGCCTATTACATCCAGGATCCAAGCGCGATGGCGGCGGCCGTGCTCCTGGACCCACAGCCGGGCGAGTGGATACTGGACCTGGCGGCCGCGCCAGGGGGCAAAAGCACGCAAATCGCCGCCCGGATGCAGAACCAGGGCGTGCTCATCGCTAACGAGGTAGTGCGCCGGCGGGCAGCGGTGCTGGCCATGAACCTGGAGCGGTTGGGCGTCACCCATGCACTGGTGCTCAACGAGACGCCCGACCGCCTGACCGGGCGCTGGGAGTCGCTCTTTGACGCCGTCCTGCTGGACGCGCCCTGCTCCGGCGAGGGAATGTTCTCCCGTGATGCCCAGGCCATCCGCGATTGGAGCGTGCCGGTGGTGCGGGGCAACGCCCATCGCCAGCGCACCATCTTGGAACAGGCCGCGCCGCTCGTGCGACCCGGCGGGCGGCTGGTCTACGCCACCTGCACCTTCGCGCCGGAGGAAGATGAGGGCGTCATCGCCGACTTCCTGGCCGGCCACCCGGAGTTTGAGCTGGCTATCCCGCCGGCTCTCCCCGGCTTCCAGCCCGGCCGGCCGGAGTGGTGCGGCGCACCCGAGGTCTTGCGCCGGGCCGTGCGCCTCTATCCGCACACCGGGCCGGGCCACGGTCACTTCCTGGCACGGTTACAGCGTCAGGCTGAACCCCAACCGGCCCCCGAGGACCGCCGTCCCTGGCCGGGGATGGAGGTGCCAGGGCGGGTCTTGCGGCTCTACCGCGACGCCGTGGGCGCTGCGCTCACGGCCGCACCGCCGGAGAGCGGGCTCTACTTGAGCCAGGACGACTATCTCTACGTCACGCCACTGGATCCCGACCTGTGGCACGGCCTGCGGGTGCTGCGTCCGGGCTGGTGGGTGGCCTCCCAGCGGAACCGGGAGGTCTATCCCGACCACGCGCTGGCCATGGCGCTGCGGCCCGCCGAGGCGCGCGCCACGGTGACGCTCACGCCGGACGATCCCCGGTTGGTCGCCTTCCTGCAAGGCGGCTTCTGGCCCGACACCGGCCCGGAGGGCTTTGTCCTGGTGACCGTGGATGGGTTCCCACTCGGTTGGGGCAAGCGCGGCGGCGGTCGGCTCCGCAGCCGGTATCCCGTCCATCTGCGGCAGGCCTGGCGCCCGGAGGACACCGAATAACGCGAAGGAAAATACTCCCACGTCAGTGCTTAAAATAAAATCCCCCAACCCGTATCTGGGCTGTATCATTCGGGCATTTTCGCTA
>CAYTGR010000031.1:48062-57662 GCA_964437445.1 uncultured Anaerolineales bacterium
CAGGTACAAATATTATTGAAATACTTGAAATAGGGGATGTCACGCAAACAAATCCATGGTATGATATAAGATAGTAGTGACCTGTTCCGAGCAGGATCAGGTGGCGCGACCTGGCACAGCGGTCAAACTGTAACAATCACCGTAAACGACTTTCCCGATTTATGGTTACGCGACATTCCAATTTTTAAGGAGGAACACAAGACTCATAACACGCTGCAGGTAGAATGAACCGGTTTCTCTCAACAAAAACAACCCAATCCTTTAGAAAGGAGTACAGGCCATGGATTTCCGATTGACGGAAGAGCAAGAACTGCTGCTCAAGAGCCTCTCTGAACTGTTAGAGCGCGAGGCCCCCGAAACTGTCCAGGGCGAACTGGATGAAACCCACACTTTTCCCCACAAACTTTGGCAAGTATTGGCCGATGCCGGCATTTTGGGCCTGGGTATCCCCGAAGAGTACGGCGGCACCCCCACCGACATTATGACGTTGACCCTGGTCTGCGAGATGCTGGGCAAGTATGCCTATGATCTGGGTATCGTCTACGGGTTGGGCGTTATCACGATCAAAGACATCCAGGACTTCGGCTCGCCGGCCCAGAAAGAGCTGATCCTGGGCGGTTTCGTCAAGGGCGGGCTGCCCGCCGCGTTGGGCATCAGCGAACCGCAGGCTACCTCCGACGCCTCCGGCCTCAAAACCACCGCCGTGCTCCAGAACGGGGAATGGGTCATCAACGGGCAAAAAATTTACTGCACGATGTCCAACATCGCCGACTACATCCTATTGATGGCGCGCGATCCCACCATAGAGAACCCCTATAAGGGCATGTCCATGTTCCTGCTGCCCACCCACACGCCGGGCGTCCGCATCAATCCGCTGCGCAAGATGGCCTGGTGGACCACCCCCACCTGCGAGGTCTTCCTGGATGACGTGCATCTGCCCCAGGATGCCCTGGTCGGCACGGTCAACAATGGCTGGTTCCAGCTCATGAAGAACTTTGAGATTGAGCGCCTGGCCCTGGTGGCGGTCTGTCTCGGTGGGGCCCAGGCGGCGTTTGAGGATGCAGCTTACTATGCCAACCAGCGCATCCAGTTCGGGCAGCCGATTGGGAAGTTCCAGCTGATCCAGAAAAAGCTGGTAGATATGATGGTCAAGCTGGAAAACATGCGCAATATGGCCTACAAGGTCGCCTGGATGATGGACCAAGGGATCCCGGTCCGGTTGGAACATGCCCTGTTCAAGCTCTACGGTGCGCAGGCTTCGCAAGAGGTCATTGACGATGCGCTGCAAATCATGGGCGGCCTGGGCATCATGATGGATCATCGCATCCAGCGGCTCTGGCGCAACAACCGCATTATGCGGATTGGCGGCGGTACCGACGAGATCATGTACAACATCGCCGGCCCCCTGATCCTCAAAATGTTCAGCAAGAAGTAACTTGCCTGAAAATTCACCGCTGAGCAGGCTGAGTTAAATCAGACTCTGCGTACTCAGCAATCCCGGCGGCGAGCCGCCTTTTTCAGTACAGTTGAAGTAACTTTCTAAGTTCATTTTAAGGAGCAACTCATGGTTAAGAGCACCGATATCCCGACCTTCGGTAACCTGCACGGCCTTAAAGTGCTGAGCACCGGTACTGTCGTCGCCGAACCGTATGCTGCCTCCCTGATGGCGGAACAGGGCGCCGACGTGATTCACGTTGAGAGCTCCGTGGCCCCCGATACCTGTCGCGCCATCCGGTACGCCTGGAACCAGGAACACCGCAACGAGCGCTGCATGGCCTTGAACATCCCCTCCCCGGAGGGCAAAGCCATCTTCTTGCAGCTGATTGAGTGGGCCGACATCTTCATGGAATCCTCCAAAGGCGGGACCTACGACAAATGGGGGCTGAGTGACGAGGTGCTGTGGGAGCACAACCCCAAGCTGGTGATTGTCCACGTCTGTGGCTTCGGCCAGAAAGGCGATCCGGTCTACGTGGCCCGCGCCTCCTATGACGCCATTGGCCAGGCCTTCGGCGGCTACATGTATATCAACGGTATGCCCGACCCGAACCCGCCCATGCGCGCCGTGCCTTACACCTGCGATTACATCACCGCGCTCAATGCCTGCTGGGCAGCGCTGGCGGCTTACATCAATGTACAGCGGACCGGCAAGGGTGAAATGATTGATATCGCACAGTTTGAGATGATGACCAAGATTCAACTGCATTACCCGATGACCTTCTTCCAGGATCATGTGCAGCTGGAGCGGCAGGGCAACGCCGATCCCAAATTCGCCGGTTACAGCGCTTATAAATGCAAAGACGGCAACTATGTCTTCATCGGCCTGGTCGGCGGGGGTCCCATGAAGCGCGGGTTGCCGTTGCTGGGCCTGGCGGACGATCCCGACTTCCCGGCCGGCATCCAGCTGGCACTGCATGGGACGCCGGCCGGTGCCAAACTGGACGCGGCAATCCAGGCTTTCTGCGATCAATATACGGCCGAAGAGGTGGATGCCAAATTCATGGAGATTGAAGTGCCGTGCAGCGTCATCATGAAATACGAGATGATGGAACGCAACCCGCACTACATCGCCCGTGAGGTCTTCACCGAATGGGACGATCCCAAATACGGGCGGGTTAAGGGCGTCAATGCCTTACCGCACTTCCAGAACAACCCCAGCCAGATCTGGCGCGGGGCGCCGCTCTACGGGATGGACAACGATGACATCCTGGCCGAATTGGGCTATACCCCGGAACAGATTGAGGAGCTCTACCAGAAGAAAGTGGTCAAGGCCGAAGGCGGGTGCCATTAGCCGTGACTAAACAACAGCGAATCAGCGAGCCGGCGGCCAAACGCTTCATCGCTGATTCGCTGTGCTGATTTGCTGTGCTGATTCGCTGTTTCGCTCATTTGATCTCTATCCCAGGAGGAACGATGGCCTACGAGTTTGAAACGCTCAAAGTGGAAGTGGCAGAAGGGGTCGCCGTCGTAACGCTCAATCGGCCGGAGAAGCTCAATCCGCTCAGTATGCAGATGCTGGGCGAGCTATTGACCGCGTTCACCGCGCTGCGCGACGACGCCGCGGTCAAAGTAGTCGTCCTGACCGGCGCCGGCAAAGCGTTCTCGGCCGGTGGTGACATCAATGACATGTTAGGCGGCAAGCTCCAGCTGGACTACGTGGCCGGCCGCACCCTCGGCAAAACAATCCTGGCGATCCAGGGCCTTGAAAAGCCGGTCATCTGCGCGCTCAATGGCATTGCGGCGGGGGGCGGGGCCGGCCTCGTGCTGGCCTGCGATGTTATCTACGCCTCCGAGAAGGCCCGCTTTTCCGAAATCTACGCCAACATCGGCATGGTGCCCGATTGCGGCAACCTCTGGCTGCTGCCGCGCGTCGTCGGCCCGCACAAGGCCAAGGAACTTTGCTTTACCGCCGAGATCATCGACGCGCAAGAGCTGTACCGGCTGGGCATTGCGCAACGGCTCTTCTCGCCGGAAGAGCTCATGCCCAAGGTCATGGAGTTCGCGCAACGGCTGGCGGCCGGGCCACTCCTCTCCTACAAAATGACCAAGACCCTCATTGACCGGGGTTGGGGTATGTCGTTAGAACAATTCTACGACCTGGAGGCGCTGGCGCTGGAGATTGTGATGCAGAGCGCTGATTTCAAGGAAGGGATGTCGGCTTTCCTGGAAAAGCGCAAGCCCGTTTATCAAGGCAAATAGTTATAGTTTGTTATAGTTTAAGGAGGGCGAATGAACATTGTTGTTTGCTATAAATTGACGCCCGACGCCGAAGACATTGAAGTCAAACCCAACCGGACCATTTCCCTGGAGAAAGCCGAATGGAACATCGGCGAGTATGATCTGATGGCCATTGAGGCCGGCGTTCAGCTGGTGGAGGCCGTGGGCGGGCAGGTTTCGGCGCTGAGTGTAGGGCCGCACCAGACGGCCGCCTCCAAAGCCAAGAAGGACGTCCTCTCCCGTGGGCCGGATGATCTTTACCTGGTGATAGACGACGCGCTGGCCAACGCCGACACCCACCTGACCGCGCGTCTGCTGGCCGCCGCCATCCGCAAACGGGGCCCGTTTGACCTGGTGCTCTGCGGTGAGGGCTCATCAGACCTCTACTTCCAGCAAGTCGGACTCCAGCTGGGCGAGCTGCTGGGGGTACCGGTGATCAACGCAGTGAGCCGGATCACGCCGGCCGACGGCAAAGTGATCGTGGAGCGCAGCCTGGAGAACGAGGTAGAGGTGCTGGAAGTCCCGCTGCCGGCCGTCCTGGCTGTGACCGCCGACATTAACCAGCCGCGCCTGCCCACCATGAAAGAAATCCTCAAAGCCGGAAAGAAGCCGGTGACGGAATGGACGCTGGCTGACGTGCCACCGGCCGGGGGGCTGCAAGAAAGCGTGACCGTGCTCAGCACGCTGGCCCCCAAGCAGGTGGAACGCAAGCAGATCATCGTGCCGGGCAACCCCGACGAAGCCGTTCAGACGTTGATCGGCTATCTGAGCAAAGAAGGCGTCCTGTAGGAGGCACAACATGGCCGATCAAACCATATGGGCATTTTCAGAGAAGCCGGCGCTGCTGGCAGAATTGATCGCCGGGGCGCGTCAATTGAGCGGCGCCGCGGCCGCGGTCGTCGTCGGGCCACGGGCGCTGTGCGAACAGGCCCTCGCCGCCGGGGCCGACCGGGTCTACTGGCTGGGTGAGACCTCAGACACCCGCCTGGTGGAGGACTATGTGCCAACGCTGGCAGCGCTGGTCACGGAGCAACCACCGGCGGCCCTGCTCATCGGCGCTACCAAGCGCGGAAAGGCGGTAGCCGGCCGGTTAGCGGCCCGCCTGGGCACGAGCACCATCACCGATGTCAAACGGTTGAGCGGGGAGCCGGGCAGCTACCAGGCCGAGCATCTGATCTTTGGCGGTGGAGCCGTCCGCACCGAGCAGCCGCACGGGCTGCTACTCTGTACCGTGGGCCAGGCCGCCTTTGAGCCGCTTCCCCCGGCGCCAGGCCGAACAGGCCCCGTGGTGGAAGTTCCCTTCGTTGCCCCTCCCTGGCAGCTCCAGCTGCGCGAACGCAAAGAGAAACCGCCGGCGTCGGTCAACCTGGCGGCCGCCAAGCGGGTCGTCTGCCCGGGGCGCGGGCTGGCAAAGGAGGAAGACCTGGCACTGATGCGCGAGCTGGCGCAGCTGCTGGAAGCCGAGATCGGCTGCACCCGCCCGCTGGCGGAGGGGCTGAACTGGCTGCCGCGCGAGCGCTACATCGGCGTCTCCGGTGCGAACCTCAAGGCCGATCTCTACATCGGCATCGGCGTCTCCGGGCAGGTTCAGCACACCGTCGGCATCAGCGAAGCGCATGTCGTGGTGGCAATCAACAAAGACAAAACGGCCGCCATCTTCCAACAGGCCGACTACGGCATCGTCGGCGATCTCTACACGGTGGTGCCGGCGCTCATCAAGGCGCTCCAGGCGCGGAAGTGAGCCATGGACGAAAAATTTGACGCGATCATCGTGGGCGCCGGGCTGGCAGGGAGTGCGGCGGCCTACCGGCTGGCCCAGGCGGGGCTGGAGGTCGTGCTGGTGGAACGCGGCCCCTACCCCGGCAGCAAAAGCCTGAGCGGTGGCGTGCTCTACGGGCGCGTGCTCTCTGAGCTCATCCCCAACTTCTGGGACGAAGCGCCGGTGGAGCGGTTCATCAACAACCAGGTCATCACGTTTATGACCGGGGAAGCCTCGTTCAGTGTGGACTTCAAAACGCAGGCATTCAGCGCGCCGCCCTACAACGGCTTCTCGGTGCTCCGGGCCCGGTTTGACCGCTGGCTGGGCGAGAAAGCCGAAGAGGCCGGGGCGATGCTCGTGCCGGGCATCCGGGTGGATCACCTGCTGCGCGAGGACGGCCGCATCGTTGGGATCGTCGCCGGAGATGAAGAAATGCGCGCGGACGTGGTTATCGCCGCCGACGGCGCTAACGCCTTCCTGGCACAAGAGGCCGGGCTGCGGGAGCGAATCCCGCCGGCCCATATCGCCGTGGGAGTCAAAGAGCTGATCGGGCTGCCGCGCGAAACCGTGGAGGAGCGTTTCCGCCTAACCGGCAATGAGGGAACAGCCTATGCCATCGTCGGCTTTGCCACGCGCGGCGTCTCCGGGGGCGGGTTCCTCTACACGAACCTGGAAAGCGTCTCGGTCGGGGTGGTGATGCACCTGGATGACCTGATCCGCCACAACCTCAAACCGGGCGACATCCTGGAGGACTTCCTGGCCCACCCCCTGATCGCGCCGCTGATCCGCGGGGGCAAGCTGCTGGAATACGGCGCGCATCTGGTCCCGGAGGCCGGCCTGCAAGGGATGCCACGCCTGGTGACCGACGGGTTCCTGGTGGTGGGAGATGCCGCCGGCCTGACCGTGAACAACGGTCTGGTCGTGCGCGGCATGGATTTAGCCATCGGCTCCGGGATCGCCGCTGCTGAAGCGGTGCTGGCCGCCAAAGAAAAGGGCGACTTCAGCGCCCAGGGCTTGAGTGTCTACCCGCAAAAGCTGGAGGCCAGTTTCGTGATGCAGGATATGCGCACCTACGCCAACGCGCCCCATTTCATGGAAAACCCGCGGCTCTACGCGGCCTACCCCCAGCTGGCCACGACCTTGATGGCGCAACTCTTCGCCCAGACCTCACAACCCAAAGCGCACATCTTACCCACGCTGCTCAAGGCCGTGAAAGAGAGCAAGATCTCGCTGCTTGACCTGGCGTTGGACGGCTGGAAGGGGGTACGGACGCTATGAATCGCCTGGGCATCCCCGAAAAACTGGCGCTGGATAAGTACGAACTGGATGAGGGCAATCCTCACATCGTCGTCAACAACGAGATTTGCCGCCGGCTCTGCAAGGAACGGGCCTGCCTTTTCGTCTGCCCGGCCGGCGTCTACACCGAACAGAACGGCGAGATTATCCCCGAATGGGCCGCCTGCCTGGAATGCGGGACCTGTCAGGTCGCCTGCCCGCACGAAGCGCTCTCCTGGGTCTACCCGCGCGGCGGTTTCGGGATCATCTATCGCTACGGCTGAAGCCGCCCCCAAAAAAGACTGCACCCGGCACAGGTGGCGCAGTAAAAATGTAGGACCAGCTTCAGTTGGCCTCTTGAGCACCACTCATGTCCTATCAGGGAGCTAAGGGAAGAAACGATGGACGACAACGGGATGGATCGGGTGAAAATCACGGTGCTGAGCATTGCCGGCGAGTGTCAGGCCGGGCACTGCGTGGGCCAGGAAATCATCGTGGATAACCTGACGCTCTCCGGTTACCTCTGTCCAGAGGCGCAGCACTCCCTCTGGCCCTGGGTGCAGGTGCTGCGTTTCCGGGGGCAATTCCCCTGGGGCGACCCCGATGGGGTCACGCTGGCCTGTCCTGACGGGGAAAACCTCGTACGCTTTGAGGTCCGGCGGATCAAACCCTGACCCCCACCGGTCGGTACGCAACTGGATGGGCGCGGCTCTGGAGGAGCCGCGCCCATTGCATTTTAGCCAGTTAAGTTATACAATGAAATTGCTCCACGTCATCCATGTTCAATCCCTGGTGTGAGATTGCCGGTCAATCAGCGAACATAGCAAAGCAAGGAGGACTGTATGGAACTGGAACGGCTCTTCTATCCCCAGAGCATCGTCGTGGTGGGTGTTTCCGAAAGCGCCAACAATCTGGCGCGAGCCATTGCCGAGAACCTGCTAAGCTTCAAGTACCCCGGTGCGCTCTACTTCCTCGGCCGGCAACCGGGGATGCTCGGTGGCATTCCCATCGTCACCTCCCTGGAGGAACTGCCGGCCGGGATTGACCTGGCCGTCATTTTGACCCCTGCTGCAACCGTACCCGGTTATTTAGACGCCTGTGGGCAGCACGGCATCCATTACGCCATCATTGAGAGCGGCGGCTTCGGCGAATTTTCAGAAGAGGGCCGGGCGCTTGGCGAGGAATTGGTCGCCATTGCCCACCGCTGGGGAATGCGCTTCGTCGGCCCCAACTGCATCGGCATCATGAACACCGCCAACGGCATCTGCACCATCTTTGTCAAAACGGAGCCCGATGAGGTCAAGCCGGGCCGGGTGGCGCTCCTGGCCCAGAGCGGCGGGGTCGTTCTCACCTGCACAGATATGCTCGCCGCGGGTGGCCTGGGAGTCAGCACCACCGTCAGCGTGGGCAACAAGCTGGACCTCAAGGAAGCCGATTACGTCCGGGCGTTCCTGAGCGATGAGGCGACCCAAATGATTATCCTCTACCTGGAAAGCGTGGACGACGGTCGCAGCCTGCTGGAGCTGGCCCGGACCGCAGAGAAACCTATCTTAGTCTACAAATCCAACACCGGTGAGGCCAGCGCCCACATCGCCCACTCTCACACCGCCGCGCTGGCCAACGACGAGCGCGTGGTGGATGCGGCGTTCCGGCAGGTCGGCATCCTCCGGCCACGCACCTTCCACGAAATGGTCACCTTCGCCAAGGGATGCGCCATGCCGCCGGTGCGCGGCAACCGCCTGGCGGTTTTCTCCCGGTCGGGCGGCCATGGGATCGTCGCCGCCGACCTGGCAAGCGAGTTTGGCTTCACGCTGCCCCCGTTCGCGCCGCCGGTGCTGGAAAAGGCCAAGCCCTTCTTCCGCGCCGCCATCATGGACGAGAACAACCCTCTGGACCTGGGCACCGTCTTCAACTTTGATGCTTATGCGGTCCTCATTGAGGAAACGCTCCGCACGATGCACCCCGATGCCGTGATGCTGGTCTTCAACTACCGGCGGGAGACCAACGCCACGGCGCAACAGGTCGCCGAGACGCTCAAAGCGCTCAGCTGGACTTACGATACTCCCATCGCGCTCTGCTATTTTGCCGAGATGCCAGAAATTGCCCGCTTGGAGCGCGAACTGGGCTATCCGGTCTTCGCCGAAGTGTACGACGCGATGGCCGCGCTGGCTGCGGCGCGCGACAGTTACCTGACGCGGCAAAGCGCCCGGCAGGGCACCACCCCCGAGGCCGACGCACGCGCGGTCGTGCCGCCGGACGCGGCCGAACGCGCCCAGGCGCTCCTGGCCCAGGCTCAGGGCCGCCCGTTGCTGATCCACGAGGCACTTGCACTCTGCGCCACTTACGGCATCCCGGTCGCGCCGTGGGCGCTGGCCGCCGACGCCGGGGCCGCGCTCCAGCTGGCGGACCAAGTCGGCTACCCGCTTGCGCTCAAGGTGGTCGCCCCGGAGTTGAGCCACAAATCCGACGTGGGCGGGGTCGCCCTGGACATCCAGGATGGCCCGGCCTTGATTGCGGCCATGCAGGCCATGGCGGCGCGCCTGCAAGCGCGCGCCCCCGACGTCACACCGGCTGGCTACCTGCTGCAACGGATGGTCACGGGCGGGCGCGAGGTTATCCTCGGCGGCAAACGTGACCGCGCCTTTGGCCCGGTGGTCCTCTTCGGGCTGGGCGGCATCTATGTGGAGGTCTTCAACGACGCGGCACTGCGGGTGGCACCCATCACCCGCGCCGACGCCGCAGCCATGCTGCGCGAACCGCGTGGCAGCCGGCTCCTGCGGGGCGTGCGCGGTGAGCCCCCCGTCGATCTGGGCGCGCTCGCCGACAACCTGCTGCGGCTCTCGCAACTCATG
>CAYTGR010000032.1:0-24433 GCA_964437445.1 uncultured Anaerolineales bacterium
ATCGTCGCCATGGATCACGGGTTGTTAGATGGTCCCAAGAAGGGGTTGGAACACCCGGAACAGACGATTGCAAAGATTGTGGCGGGCGGCGCGGACGCCGTGTTGACCTCTTATGGGGTGGCGCGCCGCTTTGCGAGGGAGCTGGCTCCGTTGGGGTTGATCCTGCGAGCCGACGGCGGCTCTACCAGCCTGGGCCAAATGGATGGTCCCTCCTCTATCTTTTACGGGGTGGAAGAGGCGCTGCGATTGGGGGCCGACGCAGTGGCGGTCTCCGGCTACCCGGGCTCGCCCAAAGAGGTGGAGAGCCTGCACAACATTGCCGAGCTGGCCGGAAAGGCCCACGCCTGGGGACTGGCCGTGCTGGCGGAGATGGTCCCCGGCGGCTTTGACAGCGGGCCGGAGTTTCGCACCGCGGAATCCATTGCGCTGGCGGCGCGGGTTGGCGTGGAACTCGGCGCGGACATCATCAAGACGCCCTACGTGGCCGGCTTTCAGCGCGTGACCGATCCCTGCTATGCGCCGGTGGTGATCCTGGGCGGAGCCAGGCGCGGTGCCGAGCGCGACATGCTGGCCGAGATCAAGGCCGCCGTGGAGGCCGGGGCGTCCGGCGTGGCCATTGGGCGCAACATCTTTGGCGCGGAGAATCCTACCGCCATGACGGCCGCCGTCGCGGCACTCCTGCATCACAACGCGACGGTGGACGAGGCCGTGGCGCTCCTGGAGCGACCATAAGGCTCAGCGATCCCGGCGGTGGGTTTTTTCTCAGTCAGGTCCTAAGCAAGTTAAGCCGGTCAGCGACCCTGACGACGAAAGGGGGTGAGGTAAGCCAGGTGTGACAAAGTTTGCAGTGATCCGGCAGAACAAAGTATTCGGCCAATTCAATCTGCTTTTCCCATCGTTTATCACAGAAGGAGTCCAGAGATGAAAATCCGCTTGACGTTTGTGGTATTGGCATTGGTGGTAGTGGTTTCGCTGCTGGTCACCGCCTGCGGCAAACCAACCCCGGTGCTGGAGACAACCCAGGCCCCCTCCGCCAGCGGCGCGTCCCCCCTGGTCGGAACGCACAAGAAAGTCGCAGGCGTCTTCCCCGGCCCCGTCAACGACGCCGGTTGGACCACCTCGGCTTACCTGGGCCTGATCAACCTGCGTGATAAGTACGGCTATGAAATCGCCTACACTGAGAATGTGAAGGTAGAGGACGCCGAGCAGGTAATCCGCGAGTACGCCGAGGCCGGCTACGATATCATCTTCGCTCACGGTTTTGAGTACGCCGATCCGATTAAGAAGGTGGCGCTGGAATATCCCAAGCTCAAGTTTATCCATAACAACGGCAGCGAGGGCGGCGTGGCGAACCTCTACACGATCACCTTCTCCGCCGGCGAGGGCGGCTACTTCATGGGCCGGCTGGCCTGCCAGATCACCAAGAGCGGCAAGGTCGCTTACATCGCCGGGACCGAATTCCCCATTCTCTCGCACCACATCGCCATGTCCCGCCAGGCCTGCCAGGATATCGGCAAGAGCAACGTGGAAGTCATTGAGTCCTACGTTGGCTCCTGGGCCGATCCGGCCAAGGCCAAAGAGCTGGCCGCTGCCGCGATTGAGCAGGGTGTGGACGTGTTGATTCTGGAAGCCGATGCCGGCGATCCCGGTACGGTGGAGGCGGCCAAGGAGGCCGCCGCAGCCGGCAAGTACATCCGCGTCATCTCCTGGGTGAAGGACAAGAACTACCTGGCCCCCGATATCGTCATCGGTGGCTGGGACGAGCGTGTCTCACGGCTCATGGAATACGCAACCGAGCAGGCTGTCGCTGGCAAACCGGGCGGTCACTTCGCCATTGGCCTGAAGGAAGGCGCTGTGGGCCTCAACCCGTTCTACGGGCTGGTTCCCCTTGAGGTGGAAAACGACATCGTCAACACGCTCAAGAAATACATGGAAGATCCCAAGAGCTTGCCTAATCTGGTAGTGCGGACGGACCTGTAACCGGATACTGGAAACGGATACTGGATGCTGGTCACCAGCATCCAGTATCCCCCGGCGGTACCCTGGTGTGGTGTTACTAACGGGCAGTTCGTCTGATAGCACTGAGGATAAAAAACAGCTTTTAGGAGCAGGGAGCAGTCCTGAGTTCACTGAGCCAAACTGCTCACTATTCACCGCTCACCGGTTATTATTTCAAAGGGGCGCATGACTGAGCTACTGCGGTTAGAGAAAATCCGGAAGACCTTTCCCGGCGTCCTGGCCAACGACGATGTAGACCTGGAGATCCGTAAGGGCGAAATTCACGCGCTGTTAGGCGAAAACGGCGCGGGCAAAACGACCTTGATGAACTGCGTCTATGGCGTTTACCGTCCGGAGCGGGGCCACATCTTCTGGAAAGGGCAGCCGGTGGAGATCCACCAGGCCCGCGATGCGATCGCACTGGGCATCGGCATGGTGCACCAGCACTTCATGCTCGTGCCGCCGTTGACCGTGGCCGAAAATGTGATCCTGGGCCTGCCCTCGGCCCGGGAGCCGCTGTTGGATCTGCGCAGCGCGGCCATTCGTCTCCGCGACCTGGGCAAGCAATATGGCTTGCCGGTAGATCCCGGCATTCCCGTCTGGCAGCTGCCCGTCGGCGTCCAACAGCGTGTGGAGATTCTCAAGGCGCTCTACCGCAACGCCGAACTGCTGATCCTGGACGAGCCGACCGCGGTGCTCACCCCCGGCGAAGTGGAGGACCTTTTCAAAGTCCTCAAGGGTCTGACCCAAGAAGGGCTATCCATTATTTTTATTACCCATAAACTGGAAGAGGTGATGGCTGTCAGCGACCGGGTGACGGTCATGCGCAACGGGCGGGTTGTGCAGACGGTGAACGCGGCCGCGACCAACGCCAACGAGCTGGCCAAAATGATGGTCGGCCGCGAGGTCTTCCTGAACATCCCCAAACCGGCGCTGCCCGCTGGCGCGGTCGTCCTGGCGGTGACCGGGTTGGCTGCGCAGAGTGACCGGGGTCTGCCGGCGCTCAAGGGACTCTCGTTTGAGATCCGCCGGGGTGAGATTTTGGGCATCGCCGGCGTGGACGGCAACGGGCAGACCGAGCTCGCCGAGGCGCTGACCGGGTTGCGTCGGGCCACCGGTGGCACCGTGGCCGTCTCCGGGCATGACGTCACTCATGCTTCCCCGCGTGAGATCATGGACCTGAATGTGGCCTTCATCCCGCCGGACCGCCAGCATACCGGCCTGTTGCTCACTTTTTCTGTGGGCGAAAATCTCATCGGGAAAGAATTTTGCCGCCCGCCCTTCTCAAAGCGCGGCTTTTTACAGGAACGGCTTATCCGTGACTTTGTAACGGGCGCGATCCAAAATTACGACATTCGCACCCCGGAGGCCGCGACGCCGGCCAAGCTGCTCTCCGGCGGCAACCAGCAGAAGGTGGTGCTGGCCCGCGAGCTGAGCCGCCGGCCCGACCTGTTGATCGCAGCCCAGCCGACGCGCGGGTTAGACATCGGCGCGACGGAATACGTCCGGCAGCAGATGGTCGCCGCCCGCAATGCCGGCACGGCCATTCTGCTCATCTCCACCGAATTGGAAGAGGTGCTCTCGCTCTCCGACCGCATTGCGGTGCTGTACGAGGGGGAGATTATGGGGATTGTGCCCGCGTCAGGGGCCGACGTCCACGAGATTGGCTTGATGATGGCCGGCGCAAAACGGCTGACGTCCGCTGCCCCCGCCGTCGAGGAGGCCGCATGAAACCCTCAACCCTGTGGGAACAGTTCTCCCGCCGCTTGTTAGAGCGCTCGTTCAATATTCTCATCCCGCTGGCAGCGATTCTGGCCGCGTTTGTCGTCAGCAGTGTGCTGATTATCTTGCGCGGCGTGAATCCTCTGACCGCTTACGGTGCGCTTCTTTCGGGCGCTTTCGGCAGCCCCAACGCGCTGGTCACTACCGTTGTCCGGATGACTCCGCTGGTTTTCACCGGCCTGGCCGTCACGTATGGCTACCGCAGCGGCTTCTTCAACATCGGGGCAGAAGGGCAACTCTATTTAGGCGCGATGGTGGTGACCTGGATTGGCATCACCTTCACCACCTGGCCCGGCTGGCTGCTCGTCCCGGTGGCCTTGCTGGGTGGCGCGCTGGTCGGCGCGCTCTGGGCGTTGATCCCTGGCTATCTCAAAGCGACACGCGGTTTCAATGAGGTCCTCACGACGCTGTTGATGAATTATATCGCCCTGCAATTTTTTGAATGGGTCATCCGCATTGACCATTTTGGGACCACTGCCTTTGGCTGGTTGGGGCTGAAGGACCCGACACAGCCGTTCCCCAAGTCCGCCGAGATCGTGCCGGCCGCGCAGTTGCCCACGGCGGCCGGGCTGCTCACCCGCTTGGGGATCACCGTTTCCACGCCGGCGTTGCAACGGCTGACGTTAGCGGCTCTCCTGGCCGTCGTCGCAGCGATCATCGTTTACGTCATCCTGTTCAAGACCACGACCGGCTTCCGCGCGCGCGCGGTCGGCGTCAACCCACGCGCCGCCGAGTACATGGGTGTTAACGTCCCACGCACGATCCTCACGACGGCATTGATCAGCGGGGCGTTAGCGGGGCTGGCCGGCGCTATGGAGGTGATGGGGACGCAGCACCGGGTGATCTCCAATTTCCTGGTCGGCGCGGGCTTTGACGGGATCCCGGTCGCGTTGATCGGGCAGCTGCACCCCCTGGGCGCTTTGCTGAGCGCGCTTTTCTTCGGCGCGCTGCGGGCCGGCGCCAACAAAATGCAGATCATTTCAGGGGCGCCCATCGCCGTCATTTATGTGATCCAATCCTTGGCGATCCTCTTTGCCATTGCCGGGACTACGGTGGAGCTCCGCCCCCGGCGTCGGCAACCGGCATCGAACTCCGGCCCGGCCGCCCCGGAGGTGGACCATGCTTGAGCAAATCATCCAGATTTTCGTGACGGTGGAGTTTTACGCCGCGGTGATCCGCCTGGCAACGCCACTGCTGTTGGCTGCGATGGGCGGGCTCCTGGCCGAACGGGCCGGGGTTGTCACCTTCGGCATGGAAGGGATGATGCTGATGGGGGCAGTGGCTGGCGTGATCGGCAGCTACCTGACCGGCAGTGTCTGGGGCGGGCTGGCGCTGGCGATGGTGGCGGGGATCGCGATGGCGATGGCGCTGGCCTTCATGGCCGTCACCATCGGCGCGAACCAGGTGGTCTCGGCCGTGGCGCTCAACATCGGTGCGGTAGGGCTTTCCAGCACGCTCTACGCGCTCGTCTTTGCCGGCGGGAACGGCGACGTTGTCCAGACCGTGGTCAAAGTGCCCAGCTTGAGCGTCTTCAAAGTGCCCCTGCTGGGCGATCTCCCCATCCTGGGGCCGATTCTCTTCAACCAGCTGCCGCTGGTCTACCTGGCGCTGCTGATGGCGCCGGTCGTCTGGTTTGTGCTCTACCGGACTACCTGGGGCCTGAAAATCCGTGCGGTCGGCGAACATCCCCATGCGGCCGACACGGTGGGCATCAACGTAGTGCGGGTGCGCTACCTCACGTTGATCTTCACGGGGATCATGGCGGGGCTGGCCGGCGCATTCCTCTCTATCGGGCAGCTCAACACCTTCCAGGAGAATATGAGCGCCGGGCGCGGCTTTATCGCCTACACGGCCATTGTCTTTGGAAAATGGGAACCGTTGGGCGTTTTTCTGGGCACGTTGCTCTTCGGCCTGGCCGACGCGCTGCAACTGCGGATCCAGGCGCTCAACCTGGCGATTCCCTACCAGTTCCTGGTGGCGTTCCCTTACCTGGTGACGCTCATCGTGCTGATCCTCTTCGTCGGCAAGGCCACCTGGCCGGCTGCTTCAGGGGCGCCGTTCAAGCGGGAAGGCAAGTAGAGAATCCAGAATCGAGAATCCAGAATCCAGAATCACGATTGAGGTGCTAAATGGAGATGTTACCAGAGGTTGGAATGCGGCGGTTTGTCGGGCAGGTAGCGGTTGTCACCGGGGCGGCGCGAGGGATCGGGAAGGCGTGCGCTCTGCGCTTTGCTCAGGAGGGCGCTAACGTCGCCTGCCTGGATATTTGCGACGCGGACAACGCAGCGACGGCGGCGGACTGCCGGGGGCTGGGCGTGGAGGCGGAAGCCATCTGCTGCAATGTCGCCGAGGCGGCCAGCGTCCAGGCGGCCATCCAGACGGTTGTGGACCGGTGGGGGCGGATTGACGTACTGGTGGCGGCGGCGGGCATCTATTCCGGCTCCCCGCTGCCGGAGGTCTCGCTCCAGCAATGGCAACGGCTGATTGACATCAACCTGACCGGCGTGTTCCTCTGCAACCAGGCTGTCGCGCCGATCATGCAACGCCAGAGCGCGGGCAGCATCATCAACATTTCTTCCATGGCGGGCAAGACCAGCTGGCCGGCCTCGGCGGAATACTCCGCCTCCAAGAGCGGTGTCATCGGCCTGACCCGCTCGGTGGCGATGGAGCTGGCCTGCGCCGGCGTGACGGTCAACGCCGTCTGCCCCGGCAACACACTCACCGACATGGTGCGCGGCGTGGCCGAGCAGGTCGGTGGGCGCGATGGGTTGGCCCCTGACGAGTGGCTCAAGCTCCGCGCCAACGACTGCCCGCTGAAGCGGATGGCCCAGCCGTGGGAGATTGCCGGTGTCGTCGCTTTCCTGGCCTCGCAAGATGCCCGTTACATCACTGGCCAGGCGCTTGAAGTGGACGGCGGGATGATCATGTCGTAAGAGGCGGGAGCAAACCTTTATGAAAACACGGACCACCGTTTTCACCGGGCCGCGCGCGTTGGACGTGCGGGAGATGGAGCTGCCGCCATTGGGGCCGCGGCAGGTCTTGGTCAAGGTGCGGGCCTGCGCGCTCTGCACCTGGGAGCAACGTTTCTACTTGGGGTCATCACCCCAGGATTACCCCTTCCGGGGGGGACATGAGGCGGCCGGCGTCGTCGTCGCCAGGGGGCCGGAGGCGCTCTGCGAGGCCCAGGTCGGCGACCGGGCGGCTTTCGCTATCATGACCCGGTGCGGCGTCTGTGAAGCCTGCCGCCGGGGGATGGACAACTTTTGCGAGAATGACAAAGGCGGCACGTTGCCGGGCCAGCCCTGGGGGCCGGGCGGGCTGAGCGAGTATCTCATTTTGGAGGATTACCAGGTCTACCGGGCCACACCGGAAGCCGATTTTGCCGCATTGGCGCTTTCAGAGCCGGTGGCCTGCGTCCTGCGCAGCGTCACGGCGCCACCGCTGGAGTTTGGCGATACGGTCTTAGTGCAAGGCGTCGGCATCATGGGGCTACTCCATGTCCTCCTGCTCAAGCAACGGGGGGTGCGTGTCGTCGTCAGCGATCCCAATCCGGCACGCCGGCAGGTGGCGGCGCGGTATGGCACGACGCTGACCGTGGACCCATTGACGGACGATTTCGCCACCCAAATGCGGGCGTTAACCCATGGACGGGGCTTCAATGCGATCTTCTTCACGGCCGGAGGTGGCCCGGCCATTGAACAGGCGCTGCCCCTGCTGGCGAAGCGTGGCTGGCTCTGCCTCTACGGCTCGGTGCATCCCAAAGGGACCATCCCGGTGGACCCCAATGTTATCCACTACAACGAGCAGGTGATCACCGGCTCCTTCTCCCATACCAAAAAGAGCTTCATGGAGGCGGTGACCCTGCTTTCCCACGGCCTGCTGGACACCACTCCCTTCATCAGTGAGCGGGTCCCCTTCCCGGAAGTGACCTACGCTTTTGAGCGCGCCGTCAGCCCCGATACCTATCGCGTTGTGGTAGAGTTTGCGGAGTAAGGCCGGCTTTGTGCCGACCTCCATTCTCTGCTTACGGCTATTTCGTGGAGGTGTGCGATGAAGCGAATGGCGGTGTTGCTGGTGGGGGGTGCGTTAGCACTGACTGCCTGCGGGGGCCGGCCTACCCTCCCACCACCGCCCACGGCGACCTTGCCCCCCTCGCCGACGCCGTTCCCCTCCCCGACGGCGCCGCCGGGTACCCCTTATGCCGATGCGGTGGTGGCTTTTCAGCGTGGCTCCGGTGGCTATGAGGAAGATTTCT
Organism: uncultured Anaerolineales bacterium; assembly: GCA_964437445.1. Taxonomy (GTDB): domain Bacteria; phylum Chloroflexota; class Anaerolineae; order B4-G1; family SLSP01; genus CAYTGR01. The sequence continues at coordinate 8,036 of CAYTGR010000032.1, forward strand.
TCACCGATCCCCAGGCCGTGCTCGGCGCGCCAGATGTCGTGACCGACCCCTGCTGCCAGGGTCTCTTCAGCCTGGGCACGGGCGGGTTCATCACCGTGCAATTCACCGACAATGCGGCCGTGGATGGCCCCGGCCCTGACCTGTACATCTACGGCGATCCCAGCAATGACGAACACCTCATCGTGGAGGTTAGCGCTGACGGGAACACCTGGCAAAGCTTCGGGGTCGTGCCGGAGGTGGCCGAGCTGGATCTCCAGGCAGCCGGACTGGCGGTAGTCCATTACGTGCGCATTTCTGATGACGCCATCGCCGAGACGGTCATCGGCACCGACGGCCAGCCGCATGAAAACAACTCGGCCGAAGTAGATGCGGTGGAAGCCTTGAATGATTGACCGCAGGCTTGGATGAAGGTCTAACGGCTCAACGATAGACCTCCCGTCGATGCCTGACGCGCGCAATGGTCACAGTTTGAGCTGTATCGTCAATCAAGTAGAGGATGCGGTAATCCCCTACGCGAAGGCGCCAACCTTCCAAATCGCCGGCTAACTTGAGCGCGCCAGGTGGGCGCGGTGTTTCTTGTAACGCTAATAGCCTGGCGTGGATGCGCTGGAGCAAATCGGCCGGCAGCTTGCGCAAGTCTTTTTCTGCCGGCGGTTGGATAAGCAAGCGGTACATGGGCTATTCCGAGTTAGCGGATGCCGGTTGGAGGCCCAATTCAGCCCAAAATTCTTCGTAAGGCCGGGCTGATTCAGCCACTGCGGCCACCAGGCAAGCCCGATCAGAGAGGTCTTCCAGCTGGGCCAGCAACTGTTCATAGCGCTCATAATCTACCAGCACGGCAATCGCCCGTCCGTGTTGGGTGATATAAACCGCATTACCGGTTTCTTGAATACTTTGGATGATCTCGGCGGTCCTGCGGCGTAGATCGCTCACCGGTAAAATTTTTGTAGTCATTTTAGGCACGCTTTCTGGTGTCGAATTTAGTATCATTTAATTACAGTATAGCCGATTTAAGGGTTCCAGTCAATATGCCCCTGCTTTTAGGTCTTGACATCGGCACTCAAGCCGTGAAAGGTGTGCTCGTCCGCCCTGAGGGTACCGTGGTGGCCCGGACGAGCCTGGAACGTGGCCCGCAGCATCCTCGCCCCGGCTGGGTGGAGATGGATGCGGCGCGTGACTGGTGGGGCTACGCCGTGCAAGCGGTTCGCGCCCTGCTGGCGGCTGTGCCCGATCCGGCCCCGGTGGCCGCCGTCGGCGTCTCCGCGCTGGTGCCCTGCCTCTGCCCGCTGGATGAGAGCGGCCTGCCGTTGCGCCCGGCGCTTCTCTATTCCGACAACCGCGCGTTGGCGGAGCTGGCGTGGGCCAACGCGCGGCTGGCCGTGCCCCTGACCGCGCAGGCCGTCACTCCCAAGCTGCGCTGGCTCCAGCAGCATGAGCCGGAGACCATGGCCCGCACCCGCACCATCCTCTCAGCCCACAATTACGTCGTCTACCGGCTCACCGGCGAGCTGAGCATGGACTACGATACCGCCAGCATTCTGGGCGGGATCTTTGATGCCGCGACCCGGCAATGGGATACCGCCATCTGCCAGGCCCTGGAACTGCCGCTCACCTGCTGGCCGCCGCTCTACCCGGCGACCGCCGTCGTGGGCCGGGTCACCGCTGAAGCAGCGCGCGCCACCGGCCTGCCCGCCGGGACACCGGTGATCGCCGGCACCGGCGATACCTTCCCCACCATTGTCGGCTGCGGGGCGGTGGAGCCGGGCGACGCGATGATCGCCTTCGGCACCACTGGCCTGTTGACGGTGACGCGCCGGCCGCTGGTGGAATCCGCCGCCGGGCCGCACTTTGATGACGCCGCCGGCGGCGCTGCTGTCACCTGGGGCGCTAACATCCTTTCGGCAGGACGGCTGGTGCGCTGGTTTGTGGAGACCTTCGCCCAGGCCGAATGCACCGTGGCCGGCCGTACCGGTAGCGATCCCTTCACGTTGCTGGAGGCTGGGGCCAGCCGAATTCCACCAGGCGCTGAAGGGCTGTTCGTGCTCCCGCACTGGTTGGGCCGCCGCACACCGACCCCTGATCCGCACCTGCGCGGAGCTCTGTTAGGGCTGACTCCCTCTCACACCCTCTCTCACATCTACCGGGCTTTGCTGGAATCCTTTGCCTACAACCTCTGCCAGGGCTTTGACCCGCTGCGCCCGGCCGTGCGCCGCCTGGTGGCTACCTCCGGCGGGGCCCGGAGTCCTCTTTGGCGGCAGATTGTCGCCGACGTGCTGGATGCGCCGTTGGAGTACCACCCCCAATCCGGTGGGCCATTGGGCAGCGCGTTCCTGGCCGGTTACGCCGCTGGGTTAATTGACGACTTCATGGCTATCAAGCAGCGTTGGCTCTGCCAGGCCGAGACCACCCTCCCTGACCCGGCGGCCGTCGCCTGCTACCGGCAGCTCTTTCCGCTCTACGAAACGTTTGATCAGGCCCTGGCCGAGCCGTTTGCACGATTGACCAGGGAGTTGCCCGCGATCCCCTCAGGCACACCATAGACCGGTGCTTTGAGCCAGGCACTATTGAGTCCCCTGCAAAAAGCCCCAGATCTCACACCAAAACGCCAAGCCTGCAAGGTTCTCCTGTGAAAATAGAAACCAGTTAAGGAGTAAGCAGAGAGCAGCAGGTAGAAGTTCCTGTTTCCCGCTCACCACTCACTGCTCACATTTTCATCCCACGGTTGCTGAACGCCAGTTCATGGGGGAATTCCTTTGAAAATGCAAGACTTGCTCACGCCAGGACGCAAAGGCGCAAAGAAAGCCGTTCTAAACTTGGCGGGCCTGGCGTCTTAGCGACTTTTCGGGAGGCCTTTTTGCGGTGGCGTCACTATTTCCCAGGAATAATCAAAATTTCTCCTCGACCCTCTTGACTTGCCAGAGGTTTTATGCTATTATAACTGGTATATACCAGTTATTACCAGCAAGCTATGCAACTCAAACGCGAGGCACCAACTCCCCTTTATATCCAGCTCCGCGACGGGTTAGCAGCCGGTATCGCCTCCGGGCAATATCAACCGCACGACCGGCTGCCCTCTGAACGGGAACTGTGTGAGGCCTATGCCGTCAGCCGGATGACCGTCCGCCAGGCCATCGCCCAGCTGATGCACGATGGGCTGGTTTACGCCCGCGCTGGCAAAGGCACTTTTGTCAACGAACCAAAGATCAATCAGGAGCTGCGCTCGCTCACCGGCTTTAGCCAGGATGTACAGGCGCGCGGCGGGGTTCCTTCCAGCCGTGTGTTGGAGGCGCAGCTGATCCCGGCGACGCCGCAACTGGCGGCGCGGTTGCGCCAGCCGGTGGGGACCGAACTGGTGCAGCTCTCGCGGGTGCGTTTATCCAACGCAATGCCGCTGGCGCTGGAAACCGCCTATCTGGTGCACGAATTGTGCCCACAGTTGTTACGCTACGATTTTGCGGTTGAGTCGCTGTACTATGTGCTGGAAAGCGATTATGGCTTGCGCCTGGTCCGTGCGGAACAGACCCTGGAGGCCAGTCTGGCTAATGCGACGGAATTGGAATTGCTGGAGCTCTTTCCGCCCGCGGCCGTGCTGCGTTTGGAACGATTGACCTATACCGACCAGGACATTCCGGTAGAGTATGTCCTCTCGGCTTATCGGGGTGACCGTTATAAGTTCCGCACGGCTCTCCAGCCAGGCAGCTAAATCAGCAGGAGGGGTGCGTTGAAAGTTGAAACCGGCCTGGAAGTCCTGTTGCACGAACAGCTGGCAGCACTCCGGGGCCGTCGCGTCGGCCTGGTCACTCACCCGGCGGCGGTGCTCCCCGATTTCACTGGGGTTTTGGAGGCGCTGCTGGCGGCCGGGGTGCAGGTCACGGTGCTCTACGGGCCGGAACACGGGTTTGACGGCTCCGCAGCCGACGGCGCAGCGGTCGGCGATGCCCTGCATCCGCGCACCGGCCTGCCAGTTTTCAGCCTCTATGGACTGACGAAGGAGCCGACCCCGGCCATGCTCGCCGGGGTGGACCTGCTGCTGTTTGACATGCAGGATGTCGGCGTCCGCTTCTACACCTACATGAGCACACTCTGGCATTTGCTCCGAGGAGCGGCCCGGGCCGGTAAGCCGGTCTGGGTGCTGGATCGGCCCAATCCACTCAACGGCGTGACGTTAGAAGGGCCGCTCGTGGCACCGGGCTTTGAATCGTTCGTCGGCGTGATCCCCGTTCCCATCCGCCACGGCCTGACGTTGGGGGAATTGGCCCGGTGGATGAACGGCGAGTACGCGCTTGGCGCTGAGCTCACGGTAGTGCCGCTGCGGGGCTGGCGGCGCGAGCAATGGTTTGACGAAACCGGCCTGCCCTGGGTCATCACCTCGCCGGCAATGCCGCACCTTTCTACCGTGACGGTCTACCCGGGGATGTGCTTTCTGGAGGGGACCAACGTCTCCAGTGGGCGGGGAACAGCGCTGCCGTTTGAGCTCTGTGGCGCGCCCTGGCTGGACGGCTATGCGCTGGCGCAACGGCTCAACGCACTGGAGCTGCCCGGCGTTCGCTTCCGCTCTCATTTCTTCACGCCCACGGCAGATAAATACGCAGGAAGCCATTGCAGCGGCGTCCAGGTGCACGTGACCGACCGGGCGGCGCTCCGTCCTGTCACGGTGGGGTTGCACGTATTGGCCGCCTGCCAGGCGGTCGCCCCGCATGACTTCGCCTTCCTGCACTCCAGCTGGGAAGGGCATCCGGCACACCTGGATCTGCTTACCGGTTCGGCACGGGTGCGGGAGGGACTGGCAGCCGGCGAACCGGTGGCCGGCCAGGTCGCCGCCTGGGACGCCGACCTGGCCGCGTTTGCCGAACGGCGCCGGCCCTACTTGCTGTATTCATGAAACGGGAAGCCTGTCCGGCTCAGCATCACGTTTTACGTTTTACGTTTCACGTTTCACGTTTCACGCCTGACGTCTTGATTTGAGGAGTCACCTTGACCATTGCCATTCGTCCTTACCGCGGCACCGATGAGGCGGCACTCCTGGCGTTATGGAATGCGGCACTGACCCATGATCCGATCACGGCGTCCATTTTTCACACTCAGGTGCTGCTGGATCCGAACTTTGATCCGGCCCGGTTGCTGGTGGCCGAGACTGAGGGCGAGCTGGCCGGGTTTGTGCTGGCGTTAGTGCGGCAGGTTCCTTACTACGACGCGGGGCTGGAGCCAGAGCGGGCCTGGATCACGGCGTTTGGGGTCCATCCCGCTTACCGGCGGCAGGGAATCGGCCGGGCGCTGTTCCAAGCGGCGCAGGCCCGGTTGGTGGGGCGGCACATCATGATTGCTCCCTACGTCCCCCACTACTTCACGCCCGGCGTGGATGGGGCGGCTTACCCGGCGGCGTTGCCTTTCCTGCAAGCGTTGGGATTTGAGGGGCAGGCTGAAGCCCTTTCCATGCAAGCTGACCTCAACGACTTCACCCTCCCGCCGGCGGTGATAGCCCTGGAGCAACGCTGTGCTGCCGACGGGCTGGGGGTGCAGCCTCTCATGGCCGCCGATCTGCCGGCCCTCAAGGCTTTCCTGGTCGGCGAGTTCGGTTGGGATTGGTTCCGGTTTGCCACGGAGTATTTGCAGGTGTTGCTGGGTCCCGGCTCCGACGAGCTGGGCGCCTGGGTGGCGGTGCAGGGGGCGCAGGTCGTCGGCTACTGCCAGCACCGGCGTGAGCGATTCGGGCCGTTCGGCGTGGCGGCCGCCCTGCGCGGGCGGGGACTCGGACGTGTGCTGCTCTATCACGCCTTAGCGCAGATGCGCGCCCAGGGGTTCCATGTGGCCTGGTTCCTCTGGACCGACGAGCACGCAGCACGGCTGTATCGGAATGCCGGGTTTCAAGTCGTGCGGCGTTTTACGATCATGCAGGCTAAGCCATGAGAGGTTGAAAATAGTCTGGTGCGGATTGACGCAACACGCAACAGCAGCTTTACTCAAATCTCAGAGCAGGAGGTGAACGTATGAGTTCTGTGGCGACTGCCGGGCCGCCCAAGAAAACGGCACTGGATTATCTGGAGAAAATCTGGACTAATTTCTGGCTACGCACGCTGGTCAAAAAGGTCTTTATCGTCTGGATCGTCGTCACGCTCACTTTTTTCATCATCCGTGCGCTGCCAGGCAACCCGGTAGAAATTATGGTCATGAGCCTGATGGATAGTGGCCTGTCTTCTGAAGAGGCTTATATGCGGGCTGCCAGCTTGTTGCGGATTGATTTGGATGCTCCTCTAAGCGCACAATATCTGGATTACATGCGCAATTTGCTCCACGGTGACCTGGGAGACTCTTACGTCCTGGCGCTCAACAAACCGGTTGCCACGCTCATTGCCCAAAGACTGCCGTGGACCTTGTTCAGTGTTGGGACCTCATTGCTTATTAGCTTTGTCATCGGGATGTTTTTAGGGACATTGGCCGCCTACCGGCGCAATTCGTTCCTGGATCATTTGTTGACCAATTTTAGCGCGGCCATTGAGTCGATCCCCAACACGCTGACTGCCATCATCCTGGTTCTGTTGCTGGGCGTGACCTGGAAGCTGGTCCCATTGAACTTCATGCGTGGCTCGCTCTCGCCGGGCGTTAAACCCGGATTCACGGCCACTTTTCTGGTGGATCTGTTCAAGCATTATGCCGTGCCGGGCACGGTCTACATCTTTTCCACCCTGGGCGGCTGGATGTTAGCGATGCGCAGCAGTACCATCAGCACCCTCGGCGACGATTACGTGACAGTAGCGCGCGCCCGCGGGCTGCCCGATATGCGAATTATCACCGCTTACGTCGGGCGCAACGCCAGCCTGCCGTTGATCACCAGCCTGGCGATCTCGCTGGGCTTTGTCGTGGGCGGTTCCATCCTGATTGAGTACATCTTCGTCTATCAGGGGATCGGTCTGTTGTTGAGCCAGGCCATCGGCAAGCGGGATTATCCGGTCATGCAGGGGATTTTGCTGGTCACGACGATCACCGTGATTCTTTCCACCGCGTTGGCCGACCTGCTTTACGGCTGGTTAGACCCGCGCATCCGAATTTCCGGTGGAGGGGGGGAATGACAGCCATGGAAACAACATCAACTTCTCGCCCAAGCCGGGAGAGCGGCCTGCTCCGCACCCTGAAGTTGCTGGCCCGCAACAAGATCGGCTTGTTGGGTCTCATCACCATCATTCTGATGACGTTGATGTCGTTTGTTGGTCCCCTTGTGATTCCACCGGAGACGCAGGCGCACACCGAACAGATCTATAAACCGCCTTCGGCCGCCCACCCGCTCGGCACCGATTTCCAGGGGCGCGAGATGTGGAAGATGGCTATCCATGGCGGGCGGGACGTCCTCATAGTGGCCTTTCTGGCCGGGATTTTGACGACGCTTGTTGCCGTGACCGTCGGCGCGGTCAGCGCGTTCTTTGGTGGCTGGGTAGACAGTTTGATGATGGGGATCACCGACATCTGGCTGACCATCCCCCGGTTCCTGCTGTTGGTGGTGGTTGCTACCCTGGTCAGGCTGGAAAATATCTGGATGCTGGCGCTTTTCCTTGCCTTTTTCGGCTGGCCCGGCCTGGCGCGCCAGATTCGCTCGCAGGTCCTCTCGCTCAAGAAACGGGAATACGTGGAGGCAGCCCAGTTGCTGGACTTGGGCGCTCCCCACATTATCTTCCGGGAAATGTTGCCGAACATGATGAGCTACATCGTTATTGCGATGATCAATGCCATGACCAGTGCCATCTATTCCCAGACCGGCCTGGTTTTCCTGGGCGTGGTGCCCTTTGGCAATAACTGGGGCGTTATGTTTAGTCTGGCTTATGCCAAAAACGCGATCTACAACCCCAACGCGGCCGCCAGCCTCCTGGTCCCGATGGGGGCCATCATCCTTTTCCAGATCTCCCTGGTCATGCTTTCCCGCTCTCTGGAAGAGATCTTTAACCCGCGCCTGCGGACGGGGGTGTGAGATGAATCAACCAACCAACGCAGCCACAAGTCAACGCACCGGCGCGCCGACGCTATCGGTGAAAGGGTTGACGATCACCTATCAGGCCAAACGAGGCTCGGTCCAGGCAGTGCGTAACGTTTCGCTTGAAGTGCAGCGCGGGGAGGCGCTGGCGCTCATTGGCGAGAGCGGCTCCGGCAAGACGACGATGGGGTTGGGGCTGGTACGGCTGCTGCCCTCCACGGCAAAGGTGCGTCAGGGTGAGCTGATCTATCGGCGCACCGCGCCGGGATCTAACGGCGGGCCGGGCGCGGTGACTGAGGTGGACGTGCTGAAACTCAACGGCCGTGAGCTGCGCCAGTTCCGCTGGCGCGAGTGCGCGATGGTCTTCCAGGCCGCGCTGAATGCCTTCAACCCGGTGCTGCGTATCTCCGATCAGTTTGGCGACACGGCGCGCGCCCATGGCTACCTGCAAGGGAAAGCTCTGGCCGACCGGGCGCGCCACCTGTTTGAACTGGTGCGACTGGACCCCGACCGGGTCTGGCGCTCCTACCCGCATGAGCTCTCCGGCGGGATGCGCCAGCGGGTGCTGATCGCGTTGGGACTGCTGCTGGAACCCCAATTGCTCATCCTGGATGAACCGACGACGGCGTTGGATATTTTGACGCAGCGCAATATCATGGATGTGCTCAAAGAGCTGCGCCAGCAACTGGATTTCTCGCTCATCTTCATCTCGCACGATCTTTCGCTGGCGGCGGAACTGGCTGACCGGGTTGCCACGATGTACGCCGGCAAGCTGGTGGAAATCAGCGATGTCTACACGACTTTCAAGAACCCGGTGCATCCTTATACCATCGGCTTGATCAACGCCGTGCCGACGCTGACCGCTCACAAGGACCGGGTCTCTTCCATCCCCGGCTCACCGCCAGACCTGATTGACCTGCCGACCGGTTGCAAATTCCATCCGCGTTGCCCGCTGGCTGACCTGCGTTGCCGGCAAGAGGAGCCTGAACTGGTGGCCGCAACCGGTACCGACCATTGGGTGGCCTGCTGGAACTGGCAGATTGCCCGCCGCCAGCTGAGCAACGGGGGCAAAGGAGGCGCAGCATGACCACCTTGATTCAACTGGACCACATTACCCGGCGCTTCCAGGTCAAACGGCAGCAATTCATCAAAGCGGTGGACGATGTCTCCTTTGACGTTCAGGAGGGCGAGATTGTCTGCCTGGTGGGGGAGTCAGGCTGCGGGAAGACCACCACCGGCAAAATGATCGCCGGTCTGCTGAAGCCTTCCGGCGGCCGGATTTTTTACCGCGGCCAGGATATCACCACGTTGCAAGGCGAGGCCTGGGAGCAATACCGGCTGGGCGTCCAGATGGTCCACCAGGACCCTTACGCCTCACTCAACCCGACGCATTCCATTTTTGATACGCTGGCCGCTCCCCTCCGGCGCCACAAGATCACCGTGGGTGAAGCCGCCACCCGCGCCCAGGCCAGGGAATTGCTGGAAATGGTGGATTTAACGCCGGCCACGGACTTCTTAGACAAGTACCCGCACCAGCTAAGCGGCGGACAACGCCAGCGGGTGGCGGTCGCTCGTGCGCTCACAGTTAAACCATCGTTCATCATTGCCGACGAGGCCGTCTCTATGGTGGATGTCTCCATCCGCATCAGCCTGCTTAACACACTGTTACGGCTCAAGCGGGAAATGGGGCTGGCGGTGCTCTTCATCACGCATGACCTGGCGCTGGCGAAATATTTCGCCTGGGAAGGCCGGATCGGGGTGATGTATTTGGGCCGCTTAGTAGAGCTCGCACCGGCGCGGCAGTTGGTGGAAGCGCCGCAGCACCCGTACACGCAAGTCCTTCTCTCCGCCATCCCGGAGGCCGACCCCGATGTGACCCGCACCAAGCAGCACATCCAGCTCCGCAGTATGGACGTGCCGAGCCTGTTGCGGCTGCCGTCTGGGTGCGCGTTCCACCCCCGCTGCCCGCGCTTTGAAGGCGAAACCTGCGAGCAGGTGGTCCCGCCGCTTGCCTTCTTCCGCGATGGCTCGGCGGTAGCCTGCCACCCCGTGCAGCGTGAGCGCAAACTGGATAGGGTGGCAGAGCCAACCCGCGCTGATTGATCATGAGTCCAGAAGCAGGGCAAATCTGGTTTCGGGTAGCGATTTTTATCACGGTGGTGAGCCTGTTACTGCTGCCATTCCAACAACGTGGCACGGCTGAGTTTGTTGTCACAGTTTTGACGCTGATCGTTGGTATTGTCATGACGGCGCTGATTGTGATCATCGTCCGAAAGAGCCAATAGCCTGAAATGTCTGAAGTGAAGGAGGTGATTGACGCTCATAATCTGTTCACCAGAGTCCCTTGATTTTTAGTGCTCGTTCGTTTTACTCAAATTTCTGAAGGAGGAACAATGCGCAAGTTTAGCTTTTTGGCCGTGATTTTGATCCTGGCGACCTTGCTGGCAGCCTGCGGCCCCACGCCGACGGCTACTCCAGAGCCGACTACGCCGCCCCCCACGCAACCACCGGCAACCACGGTCGCGCCGACGCCGGAAAAAACGGCAGAGCCGACCCCGGTGGCCCGTGAGTGGCCCGAGGGGGTAGTGAATATCCTGACGGTGAAGTTACGGGCGGGGCAGCAGTGGAGTGATGGCACGCCGCTGGTGGCCAAGGACCTGGTGGGGACGTACAACATCTACTGGGCGCAGAATGCCGCCGTCTGGACGTACCTGAAGGACGTGGTGGCGGTAGACGACACCACAGTGGAGTTCTGGATCAAGACGGCGTCGCCGCGCGTGCTGCGGTTGATTCTGCGGGCCAACCAGCCCGCGCCGTACTCGGTGTACGGGAAGTGGATGGAGCAGGCGGCGGAGTTGCGCGGCAAAGGGGAGGACCCGAAAGGGGACAAGGTGAAGGCGCTGGTAGACGACCTGTATGCGTTCAAGCCGGAGACGGTGGTAGCGTATGGGCCGTTCATTCTGGACCCGGCGTCGGTGACGGAAGCGCAGTTGGAGTTGGTGAAGAACCCGACGGGGTACAACGCGAGCAAGATTGACTTTGAGAAGCTGCTGGTCTACTACGGGGAGACAGCGGCCTCGATTCCGCTGGTGTTGTCTAACGAAGTGGACTACAGCACGCACGGGTACACGCCGTCGGACGTGGAGCAGATCAAGACGATCCCGAACCTGAAGGTCTTCACGGGGCCGACGGGGACGGGGCCGGGGCTGTGGTTCAACCAGGCGGTCTACCCGTTGAACAAGAAGGAAGTGCGGCAGGCCTTTGCGTACATCATAGACCGGGACGAGAACGCGAAGGTAGCGATGGGTGACGCCGGGAAGGGGATTCAATACGAAGCAGGGTTCACAGACCTGCAGGTCCCGGCGTGGCTGTCGGCGGATGACATCGCCAAGTTGAACCCCTACGCGAAGGACTGGGCGAAGGCGGAGGAATTGCTGAAGAGCCTGGGGTTCAAGAAGGGCAGCGATGGCATCTGGGTGGACGACACGGGGAAGAAGTTGGAGTTTGAGCTCTCGGTGCCGGCGGACTTCGCGGACTGGCTCGGCTCGGCGGAGAACGCGGCGCAGCAGTTGAACGCTTTTGGGATCAAGGCGACGGTGCGGGGGTATCCCTCGGCGGAACGGGCCACCGCGCAGAAGGAAGGCAAGTATCAGATCTTGGTGGACCTTTCCATCTACTACAACCCGCCGCACCCGCACACGTCGTTCAACTACTACCTGAACACGCCACGCAATGCGCCGGAGGCGACGGATGCCTTCAAGGGGATGAACTGGTCGTGGAAGCAGGTGGACCCCGGCACGGGCAAGGAAGTCTACATTCCTGACCTGCTGACGGCGGCCTCCGCGGGGTTTGACTTTGAGGCCCAGAAACCGGCCATTGCCAGCCTGGCGCGGATCGTGAACGAGGAACTGCCGGTGCTGGCGCTGTTTGAGCGGTACTCCACGGACGTGATCAACTACGATACGCGGGTGACGGGCTGGCTGCCGTTCACCGATCCGATCTACCAGAACAACCAGGCCGACCTGTACATCGCCAAGCAGTTGCTGGATGGGACGCTGAAGAAATCGGCGACCGGGGATGGGACCTTCCACACCGTTTATCCCTACCCGCAACCCCCCAACTACGACCTGAACCTCTTCACCACCAGCAGCCTCCCGGCGGGGTTGGGCAATCCTTCCTACAACGTGATGTATCCGCCCCTCTTCTACTACCTCTGGGCGGAGGCCAAATACGTCCCGGCCGTGGCGGAAAGCTATACGCTGGAATCGCCGCCGGCTAAGGCAGAAGAACCGGCTCCGCTGCCCGAGGGGGTAGTGAATATCCTGACGGTGAAGTTGCGGGCGGGGCAGCAGTGGAGCGACGGCACGCCGCTGGTGGCCAAGGACCTGGTGGGGACGTACAACATCTACTGGGCGCAGAATGCCGCCGTCTGGACGTACCTGAAGGACGTGGTGGCGGTAGACGACACCACAGTGGAGTTCTGGATCAAGACGGCGTCGCCGCGCGTGCTGCGGTTGATTCTGCGGGCCAACCAGCCCGCGCCGTACTCGGTGTACGGGAAGTGGATGGAGCAGGCGGCGGAGTTGCGCGGCAAAGGGGAGGACCCGAAAGGGGACAAGGTGAAGGCGCTGGTAGACGACCTGTATGCGTTCAAGCCGGAGACGGTGGTAGCGTATGGGCCGTTCATTCTGGACCCGGCGTCGGTGACGGAAGCGCAGTTGGAGTTGGTGAAGAACCCGACGGGGTACAACGCGAGCAAGATTGACTTTGAGAAGCTGCTGGTCTACTACGGGGAGACAGCGGCCTCGATTCCGCTGGTGTTGTCTAACGAAGTGGACTACAGCACGCACGGGTACACGCCGTCGGACGTGGAGCAGATCAAGACGATCCCGAACCTGAAGGTCTTCACGGGGCCGACGGGGACGGGGCCGGGGCTGTGGTTCAACCAGGCGGTCTACCCGTTGAACAAGAAGGAAGTGCGGCAGGCCTTTGCGTACATCATAGACCGGGACGAGAACGCGAAGGTAGCGATGGGTGACGCCGGGAAGGGGATTCAATACGAAGCAGGGTTCACAGACCTGCAGGTCCCGGCGTGGCTGTCGGCGGATGACATCGCCAAGTTGAACCCCTACGCGAAGGACTGGGCGAAGGCGGAGGAATTGCTGAAGAGCCTGGGGTTCAAGAAGGGCAGCGATGGCATCTGGGTGGACGACACGGGGAAGAAGTTGGAGTTTGAGCTCTCGGTGCCGGCGGACTTCGCGGACTGGCTCGGCTCGGCGGAGAACGCGGCGCAGCAGTTGAACGCTTTTGGGATCAAGGCGACGGTGCGGGGGTATCCCTCGGCGGAACGGGCCACCGCGCAGAAGGAAGGCAAGTATCAGATCTTGGTGGACCTTTCCATCTACTACAACCCGCCGCACCCGCACACGTCGTTCAACTACTACCTGAACACGCCACGCAATGCGCCGGAGGCGACGGATGCCTTCAAGGGGATGAACTGGTCGTGGAAGCAGGTGGACCCCGGCACGGGCAAGGAAGTCTACATTCCTGACCTGCTGACGGCGGCCTCCGCGGGGTTTGACTTTGAGGCCCAGAAACCGGCCATTGCCAGCCTGGCGCGGATCGTGAACGAGGAACTGCCGGTGCTGGCGCTGTTTGAGCGGTACTCCACGGACGTGATCAACTACGATACGCGGGTGACGGGCTGGCTGCCGTTCACCGATCCGATCTACCAGAACAACCAGGCCGACCTGTACATCGCCAAGCAGTTGCTGGATGGGACGCTGAAGAAATCGGCGACCGGGGATGGGACCTTCCACACCGTTTATCCCTACCCGCAACCCCCCAACTACGACCTGAACCTCTTCACCACCAGCAGCCTCCCGGCGGGGTTGGGCAATCCTTCCTACAACGTGATGTATCCGCCCCTCTTCTACTACCTCTGGGCGGAGGCCAAATACGTCCCCGCCGTGGCGGAAAGCTATACGCTGCGGTAAACCATCTGCGGGTAGAGACGGGCTCCGGCCCGTCTCTACCCCCTCCCGCTGATCAGCGAAAGGTGAAACGATGCGCCCTTTTTGTTCCCCCAAGTCACTTTTGTCGCCTCTTTTCATCTTTCTCTGCTCAATTTTCATCCTGCTGGGAGGTTGTATGCCTGTAACACCGTTGCCTATCGCTACCCCGGAAGTAACCCCGCTACCCTTCACGCCCCGGCCGACCGCGACGCCGACCCCCGAGCTGGAAGCCTTGCTGGCTTCCATGACGCTGGAACAGAAAATCGGCCAGGTGATGATCATCGGCTTTGACGGCCTGGAGCCGGAACCGGATTTGCTGGAGATGATCCGCACCTATCACGTCGGCGGCGTGATCCTCTTTGCGCGCAATGTGGGCTCGCCGAGCCAGGTGGCGGAGTTGACCAATGCCCTCCAGCGCGCGGCGCTGGAAAGCGGCCAGCCGGGGCTGTTCATCGCCATTGACCAGGAAGGCGGGCGCGTGGCCCGGCTGACCGAGGAGAAGGGCTTCACCGAGTTCCCCGGCGCGATGGCCCTGGCGGCGACCGGTGACGTGGAGAACGCCCGCCGCGTGGCGCAAGCTCTGGCGGCGGAGATGCGCGCCGTCGGCATCAATACCGATTTCGCGCCCGATCTGGATGTCAACAACAACCCGGCCAACCCGGTCATCGGCATCCGCTCCTTCGGCTCCGATCCGGCGCGCGTGGCCGGGTACGGCGTGGCTTTCCTGGAAGGCTTGCAGGCCGGTGGCGTGCTCGCTTTCGGCAAGCACTTCCCTGGCCACGGCGACACCGCCACCGATTCGCACGTGGCGCTGCCGGTGGTCCCCCACGACCGGGCGCGCCTGGAGGTGGTGGAGTTCGTGCCCTTCAAAGCCGCGATGGCGGCGGATGTGGCGGGGATCATGTCGGCGCACGTGACCTTCCCGGCGATTGACGCCACGCCAGGGCTGCCGGCGACTCTCTCGTCCAGGGTGCTCACCGGGCTGCTGCGCGAGGAGCTGGGCTATGGCGGTCTGCTCGTCACCGATTCCCTGGAAATGGGCGCGCTGGCGCAGAGCGGCTACCCGGTCCCCCTGGCGGCGGCGACCGCTTTTGCGGCCGGTGCCGACCTGCTGCTCTTCAACCGCGATCACGCGCTGCACCGCGCCGCCTTTGCAGAACTCCGCGCCCGGTTGCTGGATGGCCGGATTTCCGAAACGCGGCTTAACGAGGCCGTTCGCCGCATTCTCCAGGCCAAAGCGCGGTTTGGGCTGCTCCAGCCCGCGCTGGTGGATGCTACCGTGGCAGAGGTCGCTTGCGGCACCGCCGGGGCCAAAGCCCTTTCCCGCGCGGTGGCCGCTCAGGCCATCACGCTGGTCCGTGCCGGGGAACCGGCCGCACTGCCGCTGGCCCCGGCTGCCAGACCGCTGGTCGTGGAGACGCCCGCCGCCGCTGGCCTGGGCCGGGCGCTGGATGTCCCCTTTATCGTTGTGGATGAACAGCCGACGCGGGCGCAACGGCAGAGTGCGCTCAGCATGGCGCGCGACGGCCGGCCGGTCATCATCGCCGTGGCCGATGTGGCCCGTTACCCTGAACAAGGGGACCTGGTGGAGGCCTTCCTGAAGACCGCGTCGCCGGTTATCGTGGTCGCCGTCCGCACGCCCTACGATCTGGCGTCCATCCCGGCCGGGCCGACCCTGCTGGCGACTTACGGCCTGACCCCGCCCCTGCTGGAGGCACTCCTGGCTGTCCTCCACGGTCAGACCGCCCCGCAGGGCCATCTGCCAGTAGACCTTCCATGACCGGACTCCTGTGAGTGGATGTATGACGTTTCACGGCTCACGTTTCACGTTTCACGTTTCACGTTTCACATCTCACGGCTCACATTCCACGTTTCAGACCATCATCTTCTTTGACCTGGACAGCACCTTGATTGACGGTCCTTTCAAGCCGGTGGTGCTCCCGGCGATCCTGGAGGAACTGGCGGCTTCGGGGCTGGAGCCGGCTGCCTTGCGCCGGCTCTTGGTGGAGGAGAATTTTCGCCGGCAGGCCGATCCAACCTGCCCGCCGACCGTGGCGATGGATTGGGACGATATTTTCCAGGCCCTGGGCCGGCGGTTGGGTGTTCCGGTCACCACCAACGCCGAGGCGTTGATCCGCGCGCACGCCGGGCCGCCGTATTCAACCCTCCATCCCGGCGCGCTGGCAGCGTTGCAGGCGCTCAGGACGCCAGAACGCGCCCTGGTGCTGGCGACCAAAGGGCTCCGTAAGTACCAGCAGCCGATTGTGGACGCGCTCGGCCTGACGCCTTATTTCACGGCGATGCTCACGCCGGATACGCACCAGGCGCTCAAGCGCGACCGCGCCTTCTACGGCGCCTGGCCGGAACAGGCGGTGTTGACCATCATGGTGGGGGACTACTACGAGGATGATGTGCTGCCGGCGC
>CAYTGR010000032.1:24533-57223 GCA_964437445.1 uncultured Anaerolineales bacterium
GCGGTGTTGACCATCATGGTGGGGGACTACTACGAGGATGATGTGCTGCCGGCGCACACTTTTGGTTTCAAGCCGGTCTGGAAACCGGCCCTGCTTCCGGCGGAGCTCCAGGCTTTGGACCCTTTGGCCCGGGCGACGGCTTATCCTTACACCTCCGGGCAACCTGTCCGCCCGGAGGCGATCATCTTTCATCTGGATGAACTCCCGGCGGTTGTAGAACGGTTGGAGAATGAGGGAAATCAATAGGCCGTTTTGGGTACGAAATTCAAACACAAGCAAAGGGTGGGATTTAGCCACTATAAGTCACAGATGGTTTGTTTTAATCCGGCGCTTTTAAACTTTACCGAGGTATAAATGGAATTCATCGTATTTGATTGCAACAACATTCTCCACGCTGCGGCCGCCGCGCTCTGGACGGCGGCGTGCGGCCCAGACCTGGCGATCTCGCCGGCGTTTGTCGCCTTCAACACCCGGCCCCCTACCGGCATCGCCCAGGCCGGCCGGCTGGCGCTGGAGGCTGGCCGGCCCATCGGCTTTGTGTTAGCCAGCGCCGTGGTGGCCGATCCCACCCTCACCGCCGGCTGGATAGATGCTATTGCCGTCGCGCCGGAGACCCAGCGCCAGGGAGTCGGCAGCGCGCTGCTGAGCTGGGCGGAAGCGTGGTTGCGCGCGCAAGGCTGCACGCGCGCCCGCCTTGGCGGCAGCCTGCGCCCCTTCGCGCCGGGGTTGCCGGTGCCGCTGGCAGCCGATTTCTTCCTGCGCCGGGGCTATACGATCACCGGCGCCGAGTGGGATGTGGCCCGCGACCTGGCGGATTATCCCAACGACCCGGCTTATGCGACGGATGCCATCTTACGTCCCACCCGGCCGGGCGAGGAGCCGCTCCTACTGGAGTTCCTGGCCCGCGAGTTCCCTGGCCGCTGGCATTTTGAGTGCCAGGAATTCCTGCGCGAAGGGGGCCGCGCCGCCGATTGGCTCCTGCTCTGGCCGGCCGGCGCGGAGCGGCCGGTGGGCTTCTGCCAGGTGACGTTGGAGGACTCGCTGCGCCCGATTGAACGCTTCTATCCACACCGGTTGCCCCGGCCGTGGGGGCAGTTTGGACCGCTGGGGGTAGCGCGTGAGGCACGCGGTCAGGGTTACGGCGCAGCGGTGGTGGATGGAGCGGCCCGTTACCTGCGCGACCTGGGCGTGCGCGGCTGCGTCATTGATTGGACGGACCTGGTGGCTTTCTACGGCAAATTTGGCTTCCAGCCTTACCGTCAGTATCAAGTGCTGGTTAAAGCTCTGGCGTAATCTCTCACCTCACAAAAGGATCAACCTGTGACAACCGAACTTGCTCTGTTACCCTATCCCCATCGCCTGGAACGGCGCGCGGGGCGCTTCATCCCGTCGGCGGGCCGCCTCATCCTGCTGGATAGCCCTCAGCCCCAGGCGCTCTGCTTCACCGCCCGGCGCTTCCAGACCTGCCTGGAGCGACATTACGGCTGCCGCTGGGAGTTGACCGCCAGCCCGCTCACGCCGCCGGAGGAGCGCGGGTTGACACTGCGCCTGGCTCCCACCGTCGTGCCCTGGGCGCAGGGCTACCGGCTGGAGATCGCCCCCACGGGCCTGCTGCTGACCGCCCATGACGAGGCCGGCCTCTTTTACGGCGTTGCCACGCTCTGCCAGCTGCTGGCTGAGCCAGAGGGACTGCCCTTGCTGCTGGTAGAGGACTGGCCCGATTTCCCGGTGCGCGGTGTCATGCTCGACATCAGCCGTGATAAAGTCCCCCAGATGGAAACGTTGCTGGCGCTGGTGGACCGGCTGGCCGGCTGGAAGATCAACCAGCTTCAGCTCTACACCGAGCATACCTTCGCTTACCGCCTCCATCCCGATGTCTGGCGTGATGCTTCCCCTATGACGGGGGAGGAAATCCTGACGCTGGATGCTTATTGCCGCGAGCGGTTCATAGAACTTGTCCCCAACCAGAACTCCTTTGGACACCTGGAACGCTGGCTCAAGCACCCGCGTTACGCGCCGTTGGCCGAAATTCACGGAGAGTTCCCCGTGCCCTGGGGGACGATGCGCGGCCCTTTCAGCCTGGCGCCGGCGCATCCGGGCAGCCTGGAGCTGGTGCGCAGCCTCTACGACGAGCTGCTGCCGCACTTCACCAGCCGGCAATTCAACGTGGGCTGCGACGAGACCTTTGACCTGGGCCACGGTCAGAGCCGGGCGCTCTGCGAAGCGCGCGGGGTGGGGCGCGTTTACCTGGATTTCCTGCTGGCGCTCTATCGTGAGGTGACCGGGCGCGGCTTCACCATGCAGTTCTGGGGTGACATCATCCTGCATCACCCCGAGCTGGTCGCCGAACTGCCCCGCGATCTCATTGCGCTGGAGTGGGGCTACGAGGCCGACCATCCCTTTGCGGCGCACGGCGCGCAATTTGCCGCCGCTGGCCTGCCCTTCTACGTCTGTCCCGGCACCTCTTCCTGGTGCAGCCTGGCCGGGCGGACGGATAACGCGCTGGGCAATCTCCGCAACGCTGCCGTGCAGGGACTCCGGCACGGGGCGGCCGGCTATCTCAACACCGATTGGGGCGACCGGGGCCACTGGCAGGCGCTGCCCATCAGCTATCTGGGCTTCGCGGCGGGCGCGGCCTACAGCTGGGGCCTGGAAGCCCACCGCGAGGCCGATTGGCCGCTGCTCCTCAGCCGCTTCGCCTTTGACGATCCGGCCGGGGTGATGGGCCGCGTGGCCTGTGACCTGGGCAATGTCTACCAGGCGACCGGCCTGGCCATCCCCAACGGCACGCTGCTCTTCTGGATTTTGCAGCGACCGCGCGCGGAGTTGCTGGCCCGTCCGGGCGTCACGGTCTCTGGCTTGCGGTGCGCGCTGGAGGCGGTGGAGGCAGCTCTCCGGCCACTGGCGCAGGAGCGGATGACTTGCCCTGACGCGGAGCTCATCCGGCGCGAGTTCCACCTCACCGCGTGGCTGCTCCGCCACGCCTGTCACCGGGGCCTCTGGGCGCTCGGCGAGCCGACCGGCCTGCCGTTAGCGGATAACCTGCGTGAGATCGTGGCTGAATATCGCGCGCTGTGGTTAGCGCGTAACCGTTCCGGCGGTCTGAATGAGAGCGCCGCGCGGCTGGAGAGTCTGCTGGTAGAGTATAATGAGCCCTGAGTCTCTTGCAAAAAGCCGGGAAGCTCACGCCAGGACGCAAAGCCCGCCAGAGTTTTCTTTAAACCTGCTGGTTGTTTGGCGTCTTGGCGACCTGGCGTGAGACCTTTTTGCAACGGAATCAAACCTACAAAAAGCAAAAAGGAAGGAAAATTTTATGACCGACATAAAGTCTTACCTCATCACCGGCGGCGCGGGATTTCTGGGGATTAATCTGACCCGCTATTTGTTAGCCAGAGGCCAGCGGGTCACCTCATTGGACATTGCGCCGTTTGACTATCCCGAACGCGATCAAATTCGGGTCATCACTGGCGATATCCGCGACCCGGCAGCCGTCCAAACTGCCCTGGAAGGGGTGGATATTGTCGTTCATGCGGCTGCCGCGCTGCCTTTATACCCGCCGGAGGAGATTTTCTCTACTGATGTGGATGGAACCCGCCAGGTGATCAGCCTGGCCCGTGCCCGGAACATTGAGCGGGTGATCCACATCTCTTCCACGGCCGTCTATGGGATTCCTGACCATCACCCATTGGTGGAAGAAGACAAGCGCCAGGGCGTCGGCCCGTATGGTGAGGCTAAGGTGTTGGCCGAGCAGGTCTGTGAAGAATTTCGCGCCCAGGGAATGTGTATTCCCATCCTGAGGCCCAAGTCTTTCATCGGACCGGAGCGATTGGGAGTGTTCGCTATCCTGTACGAGTGGGCCAAAGATGGCAAGAACTTCCCTATCCTGGGTTCTGGTAATAACCTCTACCAATATCTGGATGTGGAGGATTTATGTGAAGCCATCTGGTTATGCGCCACATTACCTCGTGAGGTCGTCAACGATACCTTCAACATTGGAGCCAAAGCGTTCGGCACCCCCAGGACAGATTTTCAGGCAGTTTTGGATTATGCCGGTCACGGTAAACGCATCATCCCGATCCCTGAGAAACCGGCGATCCTGGCGCTGCGCCTCCTGGAGCGCTTGGGGTGGTCACCGCTCTACAAATGGATTTACGAGACCGTGGGCAAAGAGTCCTTTGTTTCCATTGCCAAAGCCGAACAGGTGCTGGGCTTTCAACCCCGGTTCTCCAATCAAGAGGCCCTGCTGCGGAACTATGAATGGTATCTGGCCAATGCTGACCGGTTAGCCACCTCGTCGGGTGTCACCCATCGCGTCCCCTGGCGACAGGGGGCTTTGAAACTGGTGAAATTTTTCTTTTAGTGACCTGGCGGCTTCCTATGGCCACCGGTGATGAACAACCGATTGCAGTCCTGGACACTTGCATCTATGAGTCGACTGCCAAAAGGTCGTTCCGCTGCCGAGACGCAGAGTGCGCAGAGGACTTGTTCACAAAAAATCTGTGCTCTCGGCGTCTCTGCGGTGAGTTTTTGCTCTATGGTTAAAAAAGTGCGAGGTAACAATGCCTGATTTCCTGGAAGCTGATACCTTCCTGCGTTCCGCCGTCGTGGAGTGCGTGACCCCGGCAGCACAGCTGGTCGTGCGCTGGCGCGGCGAGGTGGTTTTCGCCCGGGCTTACGGCTACCTGGACCCGGAGACGCGCGCTCATCCCACGCAGCCCGACACCCGCTTTGACATGGCCTCCGTGACCAAGCTCTTCGCCGTCACCGCTTTCATGACGCTGGTGGAGGAGGGCCGGGTGGCGCTGGATCAGCCTGTCTGCACCGTGTTGCCGGCCTTTGCCGGACTCCGCCCGATCCGGCCTTACGAAGACCCGCTCGCGCCAGGGGGGCTGGTGACTGTCTCCGAGGCCGCCGAACAGGTGGATGCCGGCGCCGTCACCTTCCGTCATTTGCTGACCCATACCTCCGGCCTGCCGGCCTGGCGGCCACTCTTCCAGGAGCCGGATGCAGAGGCCGCGCGCCAACTGGCGCTCAACACCTTTTTCTCTTACCCTACCGGCGCGCGGGTCGTCTACAGCGACATTGGCCTCATCCTTTTGGGGATGGCGATTGAGACGCTCACCGGCCAGCCGCTGGACGTGGCCGTCCGTGAGCGTGTCACCGCGCCTCTGGGCCTGAAGCAGACCGGTTATCTGCCTGTTAGCCTTCAGCCGTCAGCGGCGGGTGAGCCGCCGCCGGAGGGCGCCCTTCATCCTTCTTCCGTCCCCCTCTCCATCCTTCCTTCCTCCAATATTGCGCCGACGGAGTTTTACGCCTGGCGTGGGCGCCGCATGGTCGGCGAGGTGCACGACGAAAACGCCTGGCGGCTGGGTGGCGTCTCCGGTCACGCCGGGATCTTCTCCACCGCCGCCGAGATCGCCGCTTTCGGCCAGTGCTATCTGGATGGTGGCGCCCCCTTGCTCCGGGCGGCCACCGTCGCCGAGATGACGCGCCTGCAGGCAGAGACCGGCGCTGTGCGGCGCGGGCTGGGCTTCGTCCTTTGGAGCCCTGACCCGGAGGCGAGCAGCCATCCCTTTGGGCCGCGCACCTTCGGCCACACCGGCTTCACCGGTACCTCGCTCTGGATCGACCCTGACCGCGCGCTGGTGGTGGCGCTGCTCACCAACGATGTCTATTATGGCCGCCAGGGACGCGGCATCGCCCCGCTGCGCGTGGCCGTCCACCAGGCTATCGTGGCGGCGGTTGAGCAGCCATAGCCCTTTTCACGCTTCACGTTTCACGTTTCACGTCTCACGTTTCACGTTTTACGTTTCACGTTTTACGTTTCACGTCTCATCTCCAGGCATAAGGAGTGTTTTCCATGATCGTCATCGGTCTCATGTCCGGTACTTCAGCCGATGGAGTGGATGCCGCCGTGGTCCGGCTGGAAGGAGCGCCCCCGGCCCTGCACTGGGAGGTGCTGGCGCAGCGGGCGCTGCCCCATCCCCCCGCGCTCCGGGCGGAGATCTTCGCCGCCTTTCGCCCGGAGACCGGGACGGTGGAGCGCCTCTGCCGGTTGAATGTGGCCCTGGGGGAAGCTTTTGGCGCTGCGGCGCTCCAGGCCATCGCTGCCGCCGGCCTGACGCCGGCGCAGGTAGACCTGATCGGCAGCCACGGGCAGACCGTCTGGCATGAGCCGCCCGTTGAGGAGGCCGCCGGCTGCACACTGCAATTAGGCGAGCCGGCCGTCATCGCCGAAATGACCGGCCTGCCGGTGGTGAGCAACTTCCGCCCGCGCGATATGGCCGCCGGGGGACAGGGCGCACCGCTCGTCGCCTACGTGGATGCCCTTTTGTTCACCCATCCCACGCTCGTGCGCGTGGCGCAGAACATCGGCGGCATCGCCAACGTCACCTACCTGCCCCCGCTGAGCGAGCAGCCATCAGCCATCAGCCATCAGCCGTCAGCCGTCAGCGGTCAGCCTTCAGCCAGCGGCGGCGTTTCATCTACCCCTTCTACCCCTTCTTCCCTTCTCCCTTCTTCCCTCCCCCCTTCTCTTCCCATCGCCTTTGACACCGGCCCCGGCAACATGCTCATAGATTACGCTGCCGGGCGAGCGACGAACGGCGCGTGGAGCTATGACCGCGACGGCGCTTTAGCGGCCGCCGGGCGAGTGGATGAAGCGTTGCTGGCCGAGTGGCTGGCCGATCCCTACTTCCGCCAGCGGCCGCCCAAGACAACCGGCCGCGAGCGATTCGGCGTCCAGCGGGGGGCGCAGCTTTGGGAACAGGCGGCTGCGCGCGGACTGGCCCCCGCCGATATTGTGGCTACGCTGACGGCATTCACGGCGCGCTCTATTGCACAAGCTTACCGTGATTTTCTGCCGCGCTTCCCCGACGAGGTGATCGTCAGCGGCGGCGGAGCTCGCAACCCGGCGCTGATGGCCCTGCTGCGCGAGCAACTGGCGCCCGCGCGCGTGCTGCTTTCTGACGAGGTGGGATTGGGGGTAGAAGCCAAAGAAGCGGTCGCCTTTGCCGTGCTGGCCTATGAGACCTGGCATCACCGTCCGGGGAACCTGCCCGCTGCCACCGGGGCGCGCCACCCCGTTATTCTGGGCACGATCACGCCGGGGCAGCTATCAGCCGTCAGCCCTCAGCCTTCAGTCGTTGGCGGGCAGCCGGCCACGTCGGGCGCGTTGTGGGTGACGGAGGCGCGCAATCCCGCCACGGAGCAGATTGATACTCTTTCCACGCTGGAGATGGTGCGCCTGATCAACGCCGAAGATGCGCGGGTGGCAGAAGCGGTGGCGGTGGAGTTGCCGCAGATTGCGGCGGCGATTGATGCCATCGCCGAACGGATGCGCCGGGGCGGTCGGCTCATTTACATCGGCGCGGGGACTTCGGGGCGGTTAGGCGTGCTGGATGCCTCGGAATGCCCGCCCACGTTTGGGACGCCGCCGGAGCTGGTGGTGGCGTTGATCGCCGGCGGGACGCGCGCCATCACCGAGGCGGTAGAAGGGGCTGAGGACGACGCGGAGGCCGGGGCGCGCGAGATCGCAGCCTTAGAGGTGGGGCCGCAGGACAGTGTGGTGGGGATCGCAGCCAGTGGGCGCACGCCCTATGTCATAGGCGGTATGGCCGAGGCGCGCTGGCGGGGGGCGCTGGTCATCAGCCTGGCGACCAACCATCCCGCCCCCCTGGAAGAGCTGGCGGCGATTGCTATCGCGCCGCTGGTCGGCCCAGAGGTGATTGCCGGCTCCACCCGGCTCAAATCCGGCACCGCGCAGAAGATGGTGCTCAACATGCTCTCCACCGGCGTGATGATCCGCCTGGGCAAGACCTTTAGCAACCTGATGGTGGATGTCCAGCCCACCAATGCCAAATTGCGGGCGCGCGCGCGGCGGATCGTGGCGCAGGCGGGCGAGTCGGCCGGCCGGCCCATCAGCGAGGAGGAGGCGGGGGCGATGCTGGAGGCGTGCGGCGGTGAGGTGAAAACGGCTATCGTCGCGCTGCTGGCGCAGGTGACGCCGGAAGAGGCTCGCGCACGGCTGGCAGCCGCGGGCGGCGTCGTGCGAGGGGCCTTGTAGTCGCGGACGGCATCGTCCGGCAGGCGTTGTAGCCGCGCCCATCCTTTGGTAGAAGGGTGGGCGCGGCTGGTTTGTGATACTTTCCGTTGGCAGACGTATAATGTTATAGAATAATCCCATCCAGTCAAACCATAAGGGATACGATGAATGCAACATGCCAACTGAAGCAGAGTGGGAAGATTTATACCTTGAATATCTGCCGAAAGTTTACAATTACTTTCGTTATCGGGTGGGTGATAATGCTGTAGCGGAGGATTTGACAGCAACTGCTTTTGAAAAAGCCTGGCGGAATCGCGGGCGCTATCGTGCTGATAGAGGCGCCTTTTCTACCTGGTTGTTTACCCTGGCCCGTAATGTCGGTAACGATTACTTTCGCTGCCGGTCACCGGAAATTATCCTGGAACGAGTGCCAGAGTCAGCAGAACGAGAGTCCATAGAAGAAATTGTCGCTGCTCGCGAGTCTCATGCCCGGTTGAGCGTTTTGCTGGCTAACCTTTCCGGCCGGGAGCAAGAATTGGTGGCACTGAAGTATGGAGCAGGTTTGACTAACCGGGAAATAGCGCGGCTGACCGGGCTTAGCGAAACCAATGTAGGCACCATGCTACACCGCATTGTCAGTCGGTTGCGAGAACAATGGGAGGAACCAGATGGACGACGATGAATTTTTGCGAGAATGGGCCCAACCACCCCGTCCAGAGTTTGTTCAGGCGTTGCACGAAAGGCTCAAGCAAGTGCCAGAGCGCCGCGAGCAACGCTGGTTGGGACCGGGTATCCTGTTTTTCCTGCTGGGCCTGGGAATTATGGCCTGTGCCGTTCCCCAACTGCGCACCCCAATCCTTCAGGCTATTCAAACACCTCTGGCACAGGTGAGAGGCGAGCAGACTGTCGCTGTTCTTAGAACCACCGGGCAAGCGGGTGAGCAGGAGAACCCGGCTCCTTTGCCAGTGCAAATGGAGTACCTTTCTTTTGAAGAGATTGAAGCCAAAGTCCCTGTGTCTGTTCATTTGCCGACCTGGATGCCGGCCGGCCTGGAACCTGCTGAGGCCATGCTGTTCACTTCACCGGGGGCGGTTACGCTCCTCTCTCTGGGCTGGGAAAAGGAAGGAGAAGGGTTTCCCCTCCGGTTGGATATCTGGTGGCCGGCCGGAAGGATAACGCTGCCGGTGCAGGAAACCATAGAGGTTAACGGCCAGCCGGCTATGTGGGTGGAAGAACCCCGTGCTCCAGGGTATGTTTCTTTGACCTGGATTCAACAAGAGGAGGGGGTGGCTTATGTTTTAACTGCTAATCGTGAGCAAATTTCCAAAGAGGATATGTTACGGATCGCTGCTACAATGCGCTAAATCTGTATAAATTAGAATCATTTTAACTTTTAGGAGGTACTGAAATGAAATGGGGTAAAGTGTTTCTCTCGCTGCTGCTCCTGCTGGTATTCAGTGGCACAGTCGTTCTGGCCGAGGGGGGGCGAGCCGCCCTCAGTGGCAGTTCAACAGCTCTCACCTGAGGAAATTCCACCTCTGGGTGAAGGCGCTGTCTTTTCAACGGTTTATGTCTCCTCTGATCCGGCCGGCAACCAATCTTTTCCCACGCAGGTTCCCGCTTGCCTGACCTCCCCTGAGCCTGCCTATGCTGTACTGGCTTCCCCTGTTTATCCTGCTACAGCCGGCTGGTCGTTCTGCATCCATACTCCGGCAGCGTCTAACCAGGGAATGTCTCCCCAAGGGTGTGCATACACCGAATATGTCTATTATTTTGAACCGTGTGGTTCGTGTGAGGACGGCGCTCAATGGGTTCATACCTGGCGGCGCATTGTAGAGCCCTGTTTTGGCTATACCGGCCCCTGGGAATATTTGGGTAAAGGCTGCCTCCCCTGCTGAGCGCTCAGGGCTGGCGGTTGGCTCCCAGAGCCGGCATCGTGGAGAGCATAATGAAGGCCTTAGCACCATTTCTACCCGGTGATCCGGCGCAGATGCATTGAAACAGACCGGTTTTGCCGCGGGAGGCTGTCGGATGATAGCCTCCCGCGGCGAGTTTGAAGGCCAGAGCGAACTTACCGGTTCCGTAGCACCAGCGGCAGGTAGACTTTTGTCTCAGGCGGTCCGACGACGATGGTCGCCGTGTGTCCCAACCCGTCGTTGTAGGTGTAGGTTCCCTGCGTGGTAAACTGTCGCCGATAGACGCGCCCCGGTGCCAGCATCCCACCGTCAAAGCCGAGGGTGTCGCTCAGGGGGTTGCGCGCGCTGAGCAGGCGCAGGGTGGGGTTTTCTACCAACGCCAGTTGCGTGGCCGGCGGCGCCATGCTGTCCCAGGGCGCGCGCCATTCCACCGTGCTGCCGGCCGGTACGTTGAGCGTCGTCGGGCTGGGGCCGGCTGGCGCCAGTGTCACCTGCGCCACATTTTCACCTGTCCATGGCGTGAGCGGCACGTTGACGTGGACGATCTCGTTGACCACCTGGATCACCGGGCTGCGCCACGATTGATACCCCGGCTTGCCCTCCACTTGCAGGTAGTAGAAGCCCGGTGGCGTGAAGAAGGCGAAGTAACCGTCGTCTCCGGTCACCTGTGGGTTGACCTGGTTGTTGTACAGGTGCGCCGGCCACGGGACCCAGCCGCCCCACAGCGGCATAGAGACGTAAGCGGTGACGGTGACGCCAGAGACGGCGTGCAGCGTGGGCGTAAAGCCCTGCGTCACGTCGAAGACATAGCCGTCCGGGTCAATCAGCACGGTACCTTCGCTGCTGACCACGTTGCTGCCGCACTGGGCGTAGAAGCGCACACTGTGCGCGCCGCCGGTGATGGCAAAGGTGTACCACGGCGGCGAGGAAGCGGGATCGTAGCGCACCCCGTCGGCGATCACCCACACGCTACTGGGCGGGGCGGTAACGCCGGAAGAGGGTGGACAGTTGCAGGCGTACAGATGCAGCGTCGTATTCCAGAAGCCAAAGACGCCGGGGATGGCCCAGTTCTGAGTAGAGAAGATGCCGTTGCTGTCGCGGAACTGGTACACCAGGTGCTGCCCGCTCAGCGGGCCGGTGGTCGGCGTGCCTTCCCAGGTGGAACGCTGCGGACACCAGAAACTCTGCGAGGGCGTTAGCACGACGGCGTTGCTCTCCGCGCTGCACAGGCCATCCATGCCACAGGCCCGCGCCCTGAGCGTCACAGTGCCGCCGGGATAGTCATAGCTCGCAGTAAAAATACCATTTACAGCGGGCGCCTGCGCCACCGGGTTGTTATTGGCGTAGAGCGTGACGGTCACGCCGGCCTGGGCCGTGCCGCTGATAACCACTGTTCCGGGACACACTTCGCCATTGCCGAATGAGACGATGAGCGGCGCAGCAACCGGCACTTGAGCGGCGGCCTGCAGGTCAAAGCGAAACTCGCCGGCGCGCAATTCAGCCGTGTTGGTAAAGATGCGGCCCGGCTGTGGACTATCGTAGAGGGTTACGATTTGCATCTGACCAGACTCGCCGCGCTGAACCGGCGACGTGGTCTGCCAGGCGAGCTGCTGGCCCTGCTGCTGAAAGGCCATCGCCGGCGTGTGCCATTCGGATTGGAAGGCCAGCCCGGTCGGTAGCGTGTCCGTCACGCTCACGGTCAGGGCGGGCGGGTTCGGGTCAGCACTGCCGTAATAGTAGCGAATGAGGTAACGCTGCTGCAAGCGGCCATAAGGATGGGCGGGGTCCACAATCCACTGTGGCGCAAAGGCGGCCTTTTCGGCCACAAACTCGGTGTCCAGCGAGTAGGGATACTCGTCGGCGCCCAGGTCCGGGAGTGTGCCGGCCGGCAGCGGGCGCGGCTGACCGTCCAGGTCGTCGGTCACGCCGGCGTTCACGCCCTGCTCCAGCGCCGCCGAGTAGCGCGTGATGTGATACCCGTCCGGGGCAAACTGCGCCAGGCCCTCCAGATGGCCGGTCTCATTTACCGGGCCTGCGATGGGGATGACGTTGCGATCCCACAGCGTGCGGTTCAGCGTGGCCTGCCCGCTGCCGACCACCCGCACGCCGGTGCTATTCCCGGCGATGATGCTATTGGTCATCGTCACGGCGCCGCTGTTGTCCACGTACACGCCATTGGCGCCGTTGCGCGCGATGGTGGGATGCAGCAGCGTCGCCCGCGCGTTGGGGGCGACGACCAGGCCATTGCCTCCGTTATCGGCAAACACTGTGTTGCGCGCCATCAACTGACCGCCATTGTGCACGCCGGCCCCGGCGTTCAGGATGATGGTGGAGTTGGTCATAGTGAGGACGGCCTGGTCGTTGTCCATGTACACGCCATGGCAGCCGTGACTGCTATCCTCGACGACCACGCCATCTGCAATGACCTGACCATCGTTGATGATCATGCCGTGGTAGAAGTTGCTCTTGAGCGCGGACCCGGTGATGGTGAGCACGCCGTGGCCGGCGACCCGGATTGCCGAGTCGTAAGTGCTGTACCCGCCGCCGTTCCGGGTGAAGAGCGTATTGCTCACCACGACGCGGCTATTCCAGACCATCAGGCCTTCGTCGACAGAATAGGTTGCGCCTTCATCGCTGATGACGCTGTCGCTGATGCGCGCCTCGCCGTTCTCAACCGTAATGTTGCTGACGAAGCCGCGGCTGTTGCCATTGCTGCCATAGTGCACCGTGACATAGCGCAGGTCGCCCGCGCCGCCGTTGAAGTACAGCCCTCTCCAGGGAGAGGCAGCAGTGCCGGAGAGCCCGGTGAAGGTGATGGGCTGCGTGGCTGTGCCGATGGCGTTCAAGCGGCCCTGCACCTGTAGTTCGCCGCCGTTGTTGAAGACGGTCACGCCCGGCCCGATGGTGAGCGTGACGGTGGGCGGGACGGTGAAATCGCCGCCCCACATCTCATAGCCGGCCAGGAGGGTCTGCGGCGCCAGATATGCGTCGGCCCCCATCATGGCGCCGGTGTCAATCACCACCCGGTCGCGGATGTTGCCGGTGAACGAGTTGGCCGTCATCGTGACCACGCTCGACGCTCCCGTAATCCGCATGGGCGCGTCGTGGCCGCTCCATGAATCGCTGCCGTTGCCGGTGAAGAGGGTGTTGCTGACCATCACGCGACTGTCAATGACCCACAGGCCGGCGTCACTGCCGCCAGCGCCGCTATTTTCATCGCGGATGACGCTGTCGCTGATGCGCACTTCGCCGGCCTGCACGTTCATCGCGATGATATTGCCGGCATAGCCGATGCTGTTGGCGCCGCCAGCATAACGCACGGTGACGTGGCGCAGGTCGCCCGTGCCGCCGTTGAACACAATGCCTCCCCATTGCGTCGGCGCGGTGTTGGCGACCGAGGTGAACAGGATAGGCTGCGCCTCCGTCCCGATGGCGTTCAGGCGGCCCTGCACCTGTAGTTCGCCGCCGTTGTTGAACACGGTCACGCCCGGCTCAATGGTGAGCGTGACGGTGGGCGGAACGATAAAATTACCACCCCACATCTCATAGCCTGGCAGAAGCGTCTGCGGCGTCAGACGCGCGTTGGCCGCCATCATAGCCCCGGGGTCGAGCACCACCCGGTCGTTGATATTGGCGGTGAACGAGTTAGCCGTCATCGTGACCACGCTGGACGCTCCCCTAATCCGCATCGGCGCATCGTAGCCGCCCCAGTAATTGCTGCCGTTCCCGGTGAAGAGCGTGTTGCTCACCATCACACGACTGTCCACCACCCAGAGGCCGGCGTCGCTGCCGGCGTCGCCATTGTTTTCATCGCGGATGACGCTATCGCTGATGCGCACCTCGCCGGCCCGCACATTCTTGGCGATAATGTTGCCGGCATAGCCGCTGCTGTTGGCGCCGCCGGCATAGCGCACGGTGACGTGGCGCAGGTCGCCCGTGCCGCCGTTGAAGTCACCGTTGAAGTAGATGCCTCCCCATTGCCCTGGTCCCGTTCCTGGCGGCGGGGTGTCCATCTGGGAGGTGAAGAGAATGGGCTGCGCCTCCGTGCCGATGGCGACCAGTCGCCCCTGGACCTGCAATTCGTAGGCCGACTTGACGATGACGCCGGCCTCGATGGTGAGGATAGCGCCTGGGGCCACGGTCACATTGCCATTAATGAGATGCGGGTTGTCGCCGACGCACCAGGCTTCATTCGAGGTAATCGTCCCGCTGTGCGGGCCGGGGACGCAGGCGGCCGGCGCGGCCCGCGTCTGGCTGGCCGAGCCGGCGCCTGCCAGCACGAGCGCCGCCAGCGCCACACCCAATGCTATGAGAAAAGTATATTTGGTTTTCATCGCTTGTTCTCCTTATTTAGAAACCTGACAGGTTTTAAAGACTTGGGCAAATACATCATTTGTCACGCCAAGCAGTCATTTGTCATATCATCCCTCCTCGGACGGCTTGATCGGGCTATCTCTGGCGAGGACATTGCTTGTCTGCACCTCGATAAAGCGCGCCAATTCTTCCTGGCTGCGGATATGCACCCGCGTGCCATTACACACACATTCTACCTGGCCCTCCCAGGCCGGCTCGCGGGCCTGAGCTACCCACAAACGCAAAATAAAGGTGACGAGTATGCGCATTATGCTTCTTTCGGCAGACAGGGATAGTCACATCCACCCAACTGGGGAATATTGTAGCAAATCAGAATAACGGGGGAATAACGGGGAAAGGCAGACCCTAAAGGTTTAGGAAACCTTTAGGGTCTCGTACAATGCTTGCGTTTCGGCCGAAGGGGCCACATCCAGCTCTTGCCGCAAGGCGCGGACACATTCCTGGTAGGCGCGCAACGCCTCGCTGCGGCGGCCCAGGCGGGCCAGGCAGAGCATCAAGGCCCGCCAGACCTCTTCCAGCCAGGGCTCTATGTCCAAAATGCGGCGCGCCAGCTCGACGCCCTCGCGCCAGGCGCCGGCCTGTACGCGCTCATCCAGCCAGGCGGTGAGCGCGTTCAGATACAGCCCGCGCAGCCGCTCCCGCTCGCGCAGCGCCCAGTCTGCATAAGGTTCTTCGGGCAAGAAATCGTCCCGGTATAGCTCCAAAGCCTGCCGCGCCGCCTGCCCGCCGGCCCGCACTGCCCGTTGAAATTCGGCCACATCGTACCAGGCCTCGCCTGTAAAAGCCAGCGTTTCCTCATCGCGCGTCAGATAGTGTGAGGACTGCCCCTGGCCCAGATACGGCTCCAGGATGTGGCGCAGGTCGGAAAAGGTGGTGTTGAGCGCCCGCCGCGCCGAGTCGGGGGCCAGATCGGGCCACAGGGCTTCTATCAGCTCGTCGCAGGCGACGGGGCGCGGGGCACGGCTCAGCAGATAGAGCAGGAGCAAGCGAGCTTTGCGGCGCGGTTGCCATATCTGCGGGGGAATGGGATCGTCGCCCCGCCACACCTGAAAATCGCCCAGGGCCAGGATGCGCAAGGGCGGGCGCGGCGCGGCGGCGATGCGTTCCAGCGCAACTTTCACGGCTTCTTGCAGATGGCGGTGGCGGCGCAGGCGGCTCAACGCCGGCACCGCGCGCTCGTCGCCGATCTCGCCCAAGACCCGGATGACGTGCAGCCGAACGGCATCCTCGGCCGTCTCCAACAGCGCGATCAACGGCGCGACGGCCGGCGTGCCGTTGAGGGTCAGTAAGCGGCAGATTTCCGAGAGCTGTGAGGGGTTCAAAGCCCCACCGGTCTGGCCCAGTGCTGCCACCAGGAGGGGCAGCGCGCGGCTTTGCTCTGGGCCGGTAAAGAGGAAGTCATAGCCGTGCGCTTGTGAAAGCGCCAAAGCCTGCCCCAGGTGAGCCTGCGCCTCCTCAGCGCGCCCGTCGCGGCGGCACAGGTCGGCTAGGCGCAGATGCACCATGGCCTGGTCCAGGCGACCATGGGCCTGCTCAAAGAAGTGCAGGGCCTCGGTGTAGTACACCTCGGTTTGCTGCAGATCGCCGGCAGCGTCTGCGATTTGCCCCAAGGTCATGAGCGCCCGCCCTGTGAGTTGGTGGTCGGGCAACTGGCGGGCGCGTTGGAGGGCCAGCTGTCCCTGCCGCCGCGCTTCGCGCAAATCGCCGGTCTCCAGGGCCAGGCACAGCTGGCCCTGGTGCAATTCAAAGCACAAGAAGTTATCCTGGCTCTGCTCGGCGATCCCCCAGGCTTCCTCGTAGCAACGGCGGGCCGCCGCCGGGTTGCCTTGTTCGCGGTGCAGATGGCCCAGCAAGAAGAGCGCGTAGCCGCGCCGGATGGCATCCTGATAGGCATTGGCCAGGCGCAACAGCCGCTCCGCCGCCGCCTGCGCCTGCTTCAATTCACCGTATTGCAGATAGATCTGCGCCAGCGTGATGAGCGGAAAGCAAACACGATAGCTGTGCAGTTCGTCCAGGATGCGCAGACTGGTCTGCTCGGTTTCCAGCGCCTCGCGCAGCAGGCCCTGCGGCAAATCATAGGAGGCAATGTTATGGAGGATCAGCGCCTCGCGTTCGCGATAGCCCAGGCGGCGGAACAATTCCAGCGCGCGCCGATGATAGTGCTGCTGCTGTTCCAGATCGCCGGAATTGCCGTAGCAGTTGGCCAGGATGTTGTAGATGGCTGCCAGTTCTGGCGCATTTTCAGCTGGCACGATAGCCAGGGCTTGCTGACAGAGGGCGATGGATTCGGCGTAGCGATCCTGCCTGAAGTGGACCCAGGCCTGCCAGCGATACGCCCGTGTTAGCTCCGTAAGCGCATTGGAAGCTTGCGCTACCTTTTCGGCTTGTTGCAGCACGGCCAGCGCCTCGGCCCAGCGGCCCTGCCGCTCGCGCAGTTGTCCCAGCGCCACCAGGAGGCGGGGATGGGTTGCCATCACCTCGGCCGGCAGACATGCCAGCCACGGCTCCAGTCGCGGCAGACTGCCGAAGTCAAGTGCATCGGACAACGTGGCGATGACCTGGGCCGCAGCCATCCAGTCGCCCACGGCCAGGAGATGTTCAACGGCAGCAGCTTGATCATCTATGAGGGGCGGCGTGGCCCGGTGGGCCAGCAAACAAGCCGCGGCGCGTCGGCGCCAGCCGTTGACCATTGCCGCGCCCTCTTTCTGCTCCAGGCAACGGCTGAGGAACTCCTGGAACAGCGCGTGATAGCGATAGCGGCGGCCCGGCGCTTCATCCAGCCGGGAGATGAACAGGTGCTCGCGCTCCAGTTCATCCAGCAGCCCGGCGGCGTTGGTGGTCTCCAGATAAGCATTACAGAGCTCGGCGCTGAGATACGGGAGCAACGCGGTGCGCCGCAAAAAGTCCTGGATGCTCTCTGATTGGCGCTCTAACACCTGCCCGGCCAGGTAATCAAACAAGGGGCGCTCATCGCTGAGGCGCGTTAAGATAGCCATCAGGTCAGCCGTCGGTTCGTGCTGCGCGGCTTGGCGGAGCAATTCCAGGGTCACCGGCCAGCCCTCGGTACGCTCAACGGCCCCCACGAGATCGGATTCGGTGGGGTCCAGGCCACTCTCCACAAAGAGCGCCCGGGCCTCAGCCAGATTAAAGCGCAGGTCGGCCTCGTTCAATTCGGCCAAGCGGCCTTCTACGCGCAGGCGGGCTATCATCGTTAAGGGCGGCTGGTTGCGGCTGGCCATCATCAAATGGACGGGCCAAGTCGGCAGCCCCAAGATGGTATCCAATGCCTGATGGATAGCCGGATTGTTGATGAGGTGATAATCATCAAGGACAAGCAGCCAGTCCCCGCCGGCCGGACGTGGTGCTTGCGCAAAAAACTGAGCCAGCGAATAGGCCAGCGGACTGGACGTATCGGGCGTGAAGGGAACTTCGGTGGGGGTATACAGATTCACCAGCAAGCGCTGGAGGAGATGCGCCGGGTCGTTATCCAGCTCACCGAGGGCCAGCCACAAAACGCGGTCGGCCTGCTCCTGTGCCCATTCCCTGAGGAGCGTGGTTTTGCCGTAGCCGGGTGGAGCAACCAGGAGGGTGAGGCGAGCGTTCAGGGCCTGGTTGAGCGTGGTGAGCAGGCGCGGGCGTGATAGCACAAACATTACACGTCTCAGGGTCTTTAACCCACGGCCCGCCGCCGGTTTACCCGGCAGCGGGTCGTTAATACATTAGCCATAAGCCATAGCCGTGACCACCCCCTTGCACACAACCGGGAAATGACTCATGGGCCGACCACCCACCCCGGTGGTATAGAGCCGTGGTCAAGGCTGCCGTCCCTGGGCTATCGTAGCCCATCTCTGCTTAGAACTTATTGATTTCGGCCAGGATCGCTTCCACCTTCTCTTTGGTCAGGCCGAATTGGGCCGCTTGTGGCATGGCGAGCAGCTTGTTCAAGGTCATGGTCTTGAACATCGCCACCATGGGGTTACTGGAGAGGCCGGGCACGTACTGATCCAGCACCGCCTTGGCCTGCGGATCGTCTAAAAGGGCACCGAGGGTCGTATCCAGCGTGACTTTCATGGTATACCTTCTTTTTTGGGGTATGGGGGATTTAAAATTTTAGACTCTAAGCCTATTTTACTACGAACTGTGTAAATGGATAGGTCAGGCGCTGTCGCCTCGCTGATTTGTGCTATACTTACCCTGGTGGTTATCTTGGGCTCGCGGAGGCGAAGCTTTTCAGCATGAAGAGAAGGTCTGTACCACTGCTGCTCGGTGTGGATGGCGGCGGCAGCAAGACGTTAGCCTTGATCGCCAATGCGGAGGGGCGCGAACTGGGGCGCGGGCTGGCCGGGCCTTCCAACTACTACGCCGTCGGCGTGGAAGCCGCCTACGCTGCGCTGGATACGGCCGTGACGGCTGCCCTGACTGAAGCCACCGCGCGCTGCTCTGCTGTTATGCCCGATTCCCCCTTTGCCGCGCTCGGCCTGGGGCTGGCCGGCATTGCCCGACCGGAAGATCGTCCCGTCATTTTGACCTGGGCGGAGCGGCGCTATCCCGGCGTCCCCGTCACCCTCGTCCACGATGCGCACCTGGTGCTCGCCGCTGGGACGCCAGACCTGTGGGGGCTGGCACTGATCTGTGGCACCGGCTCAATGGCCTACGGTGCTGACCCGACCGGCCGCTCGGCGCGGGCGGGCGGCTGGGGCTACCTGCTCGGCGACGAGGGGAGCGGCTACGCGCTCGGGCTGGCGGCGCTGCGCGCAATCATGCGCGCCAGCGATGGCCGCGGTCCGGCCACGGCGCTCACCCCGGCGGTGTTGAGCCGGTGGGGCCTGTCGCAGCCGCAGGACCTGGTGCGTTACGTCTACCGCCCAGAGATCGGGCGCACCGAGATC
The DNA here is from genome assembly GCA_964437445.1 of uncultured Anaerolineales bacterium. GTDB lineage: Bacteria > Chloroflexota > Anaerolineae > B4-G1 > SLSP01 > CAYTGR01. The sequence continues at coordinate 43,757 of CAYTGR010000032.1, forward strand.
GCGGCCCTGGCGGCGCTGGTGGATGCGGCCGCCGGGCAGGGTGATGCGGTCGCGCAGGCCCTGACCGCCGAAGCCGGGCGTGAACTGGCGCTGGCGGTGCAGGCGGTCGCCCGGCAGCTGGCTTTCAGCGGCGCTATTCCCTGCGCCGTGGCCGGGAGCGCCCTGGTTAAAGGGCAGGCCGTGGCGGCGGCTTTCCGCGCGGCCGCGGTGGACCTGGGATTGCAGCTGGAGCCGCTCACGCCGGTGGCCGAACCGGTCTGGGGGGCCATCCGGTTGGCCCGGGCCGCGCTCAAGGGGGTGAGTGGTGAGTCGTAGCGGCAGGAACTTTGTGCTACAAGGTGCGCTGCTGGGGGAAGAGGGGGACGGAATCGGAGCGGCAAAATGTCACGCTGCCAGCGGGGCCTACCATATCATCATTCCATTAGGGAGCTCCTTGTAGGTCACGCTTTGAACGTGTTATCGGTTGGGATATGGAAAGATCTTCACGGTCCCGGTGGGGCGACTTGAATGATGTGGTTGACTTTACTGCCCTTCCTCGCCGCCGGCGTCACTGCGCTGGTGGGGCTCTACGCCTGGCGACGGCGCGATGTACCGGGAGCCGTGCCGCTGGTTGCCTGGCTGTTGGTAGTCACGCTGTGGCAGCTTGCCAGCGGGCTATCTACGGCCGCGCGCGCGCCGACCACGGCCTACTTCTGGCACCGGGTATCCTTTTCCGCCATCACAGGCATTGCCCCTGCCGCGCTAGTGTTTATCCTGCACGTCTCAGGCCGCGCAGGGCAGCTGTCGCCGGCACGTCTGGCCGGGCTGTTGGGCTTTCCCCTGCTCACCCTCTTCGTTATTTGGACGAACTCGCTGCATCATGGGTTTATTCGTGACTACGCCTTCACCTGGGTGGAAGGCGTCCTCACGTTGACCTACTGGCAGGGGGGCTTCTGGTATGCTCTCCATATCGCTTACAGTGTGCTCATCACTCTGATCGCCGTGGGCGTTGCGGGTTGGAGTGCGGTGCGCGCACCGCAGCCCTTTCGCGGGCAGATGATCGTTATCCTCAGCTGGGCCGGTTTGTCGGCGCTGGTCGCCATCCCGCTCACTTTGTTCCTGTATCGCCCGGCGTTTACCCTGACAGCGCTACTGCCCGTCCTGAACAGCCTGGGTTTTGCCTGGGCCGTCTTTCGCTTTCAGTTGCTTGACCTCAGCCCGGTGGCGCGCGAGCGGTTGATTGAAACGATGCCTGATGGTATGGCGACGTTGGATCTGCGCGGCCGCATCGTGGATGTCAACCCCGCGCTGGAGACGCTCACCGGATTGCCGCGCGCTGCTCTCATCGGGCAGACATTGACCCACCTGCCGGCGCCCTGGAATACGCTCACCCAACAGACCGAGCTGGCCTTGGGGCCGGAGCGCCTGCTCCATGTGCAGGTCACTCCCTTGCTTGACCGCCAGCAGTCGCGCGGCGTCTTGATCATCGTGCGCGACATTACCACGCTTAAATTGATGGAAACTCTGGAAGCGCGCGTGGCCGCCCGCACCCAGGACCTCTCAACGCTCTATCACATCGCCTCACTGCTAGGGCGCAGCCTGACTCTGACGGAGGTGTTGCCGGAGTGCCTGGCGCACATCGTCGCCGCGACCGGCGGCCCCGCTGGCGTCATCCTGCTTCAGGATGAGCGCGCCGCCTGGCGCGTGGCGGCCACGTATGGCGCTATGCCGCCGTTGGTCGTGGAAGGCGAAGCGGCCACAGGGTGGACCCGGCTGGCTGCTGCCGGCGAGACGCTGCTGGTTCACGATCTGGTGCATAGCCCGTGGGTGGGCCGTCTGTTTCCGGCCGCGTGGCCCTTTCCGGCCCTGGCCGTGGCTCCCCTTCAGACGGCGACCGGTCCGGGGATGCTGGTGCTGTTTGGACAACGTCCGGCCCAATTCAATATTGAGAGTTTGGGGCTGCTGACGACTGTATCCGAACAAATCGGCGTGGCTCTCGAGAACGAGCGGTTGCGCCGCCAACAGCAGGAGACTGCCGTCTTGATCGAGCGCCAGCGTCTGGCGCGCGACCTGCACGATTCGGTCACGCAATTGCTGTACTCGCAAATCCTGTTTGCGCACGCTGCCCAAAAGGCGTTGCGCGCCGCCGACACTGCCCCTGCCGCCGGGTTCCTGGTGCGATTGGATACTGCCGCACAACAAGCCTTGCGGGAGATGCGTCTGCTCATCTACCAGCTCCGGCCCGCCGACCTGGCCGAAATCGGCCTGGTGGAGGCCGTGCGCCGCCGCCTGGAGCTGGTTGAGCAGCGCGCCGGTGTGGTCGCTGCCTTGCAGGTAGACGCCTGGGTCGCCCGCTATGGCCTGACGCTTCCTGCCGCCCTGCAAAAAGAGGTGTATTACGTGGCCGAAGAGGCCCTGAACAACATCTTGAAACACGCTGCGGCCGGCCAGGTCACGGTGACGTTGGGATACGCCGACGCGGAACTGACTCTGGAAATCGTCGACGACGGGTGTGGCTTTGACCCGGTGAGCGTCCGCGCGGGCCTGGGGTTGACCGGGATGCAGGAGCGGGCCGCCGGGTTGGGCGGCGTATTGACGATTGCCGCCACGCCTGGCGGCGGCGCGCGCCTGCGCCTCACGCTGCCCTTTCAAGCCGATGATAAAAATTTCTCCACAATAATTTGTAGCGAGCGGTGAGCAGAGATTCCTTACCCTGCTCTCTGCTCACTACTTAACTGGTTTCTATTTTCAGAGGAGACCTGATATGCCTGATTTGATTCGTATTCTGATTGTGGACGATCATCCGCTGGTGCGGGAAGGGCTGCGCGCGGTGCTGGGGCAAGAGCCGGGGCTGGAGATTGTGGGTGAAGCCGCCAATGGAGTGGAAGCCCTGGCTGCCGTCGGGCGGTTGCGCCCGGATGTGATTGTGATGGACATTTTGATGCCTGATAAGGATGGCCTCGCCGCCACTGCTGAGATTCTGCGCCTGGACCCGGCGGCGCGGGTGTTGTTGCTGACCAGCTTGACCAACCTTGAGCGCGTCCGCCCCGCCATCCGCGCCGGCGCGTTGGGCTACATCTCCAAGAGCGCGCCGCCGGATGAACTGGAGCGGGCCATCCGCACGCTACACCAGGGTGGGGTGTACCTGCCGGCGAATTTAGCGCGTGCGCTGCTGCAAACACCGGTCGGCGCGCTGGGGCCGGAGACGCCGCCCCCCGACCTGCTCACCGGGCGTGAGCTGGAAATTCTCAAACTGGTAGCCCAGGGGCTGGGGAACGATGACATCGCAGCCCGATTGGTCATCTCGCCGCGCACCGCCGCTGTTCATATCAGCCATATTCTGGACAAGTTGGAGTTGGAAAATCGCACCCAGGCCGCGCTCTATGCGCTGCGACAAGGGATCGCCAGTCTGCTGCCGGCGGCGGAGACGGAATGATAGGGGTATGTTTCAGATGAGTTGGGTGTGTTTCAAACGAGTTAAGCGTAGTGCGTATTTCGTAGTTCGTAAACGGAATATGCACTACGAAATACGTTCTCCCAACCCAAATGAAACGCATCCAAATGAGTTGAGCATAGGGCGTATTCCGCATTCGTAATGCGTCAGCGGACTACCGCCTGCAAAATACGCCAATCCCAAGTGGGGCGCGCTGAAAGCGCGCCCCACTTCTTTAAAGATAAAGAAAAGTTTACAGAAGGTTAAAGGTTTTACCGATGCGCGCGGCGGGAATAACCTGTACAATCAGCCTGTAACGTGAGTCTCTGGCTGGCACCGATCACAAGGTGGCGGCCTGGGTTACAAGGCTGTGCAAGGCAAAAACCATGCTAAAAACCGTCGTATTCGCGCCTCCCGGGCCTTTTCGGCAGGAATTGCTCGCGTTCGTCAAATCCATCCCCGAGTTGGAGCTGGTCGGCGCGGCAGCCGACCTGCCTGAATTGCTGCTGGCGGCGGACCAGGATGCGCCGCGCCTGGTCATTCTGGTCGGTGGGCCGCTGTGTACACCGGCGCTGGCCGCGCTCCGGCAACGCCAGCCGCAGGGAATGCCGCTCGCGTGCCTGGTCCTGGCGGAGAACCGCCAGCAAATCCAGCAGGCCGTGGCCGCCGGTGCCGACGGCGTCTTGCTCAAGGGGTTTTCGACCCAGGAATTTCTCGCCGTATTGACCTCATGTTGCGCCTCTCAGTGATGAAGCGGCAGCGGAAAGAGAAGTTCAACCTGAACTGGCATTCACCAGCCGTGGGATGAATTGGGATGAATAATGTAAGCAGTGAGCGGTGAGCAGGAAACAGGAACTTCTACCTGCTGCTCTCTGCTCACTCCTTAACTGGTTTCTACTTTCAGAGGAGACACGCTATGGATAGAACAAAGTTGAGTTACCGCATCGGTTGTCGCCTGGCGCTGTTGCTGGCGTTGGGCGTGACGCTGCTCATGCAGCCGTTGCCCGCGCGCGCGGAGACGATTACTGTCACGAATACGCTGGATTCCGGCGTGGGCAGCCTGCGCGACGCCATCGCTGCCGCCGCGCCCGGCGACACCATTGTCTTTGCCCCGGCCCTCAGCGGACAGACGATTGTTTTGGCCTCACAGTTAACAATTGACAAAGCCCTCACCCTTGACGGGGCGGCGTTGACCGAGCCGCTCAAGATCAGCGGCAACCACAGCGTCCGCGTGTTTTACATCACTGCCAATGCCACGTTAACCCGCCTGGACATCATCAACGGTCGGACAATCTCGGGCGGCGGGGGCATCCATAACGAGGCGGCGACCTTGACGTTGTACGGTTGCAACGTGCGCAACAATACTGCCGAGAACAGCAGTGGGGGCGGCCTTTACAACAATAACGGTACCATCACCATCCGCCAGAGCGTCATCCGTGACAACCAGGCCACGGGTAGCACTGCCGTAGGCGGCGGTATAGTCAACTGGGGGACGATGCAGGTGATCAGCAGCACCATCGCCGGCAACACGGCAGTGGCCGGCGGCGGCATCCGCAACCATGGCTCGTTGACCATCACCGCCAGCACGCTCTCCGGCAACACGGCAGCGTATGCGGGCGGCATCGCCAATCTGGGAACCCTGACCCTTGCCAACTGCACCCTCAGCGGCAACGCCGCCACGCACGGCACGTACACCGGCAGCGCGCTTTATCAATGGGGCCACAGCAGCTACTCGACGATGATCCATCATTGCACCATCGCCAACAACACCGCCGCAGGATCGCATCAGGCCGCCGTCGAGTTGGAAGATGGGGTGATCACGCTCAAAAACAGCCTCATCGCCGACAATGGCGGCAATTTTTATGTATGGGGTAACGCCGGCACCGACCTGGTCTCCCAGGGCTATAACCTGGCCGACACGTGGAATGGGCTGCCGCTGGCGACCGGCGATTTGACCGCCGATCCTTTGCTCGACACACTGGCGGATAACGGTGGGCCGACGCTCACCCACGCACTCCTGCCCGGCTCGCCAGCGCGGGACGCGGCCAATCCCGTGGTCTCGCTCACCACCGACCAGCGCGGTATCCCCCGCCCGTGGGATGGCGACGATGACGGCAACGCTCGCAGTGACATCGGCGCATTCGAGGCCAACCCGCCGCTGATCACCCTGATCAAGTCAGTTGCTCCGGCCGCCGATGTTCCCTATCACAGCGTTGTCACCTATACGCTCGTTCTCAACAATGCGACATCTTTTACCGACCCGACGGTGATTCTGACTGATACGCTGCCGGCGGAGGTGGATTTTGCGCGTTGGGTGGAAAACCCCGGCGCTGGCGTCACGGATGACCAAATCACCTGGAGCGGCGTTCTCACTGCCCATACTGCTCTCACGTTCACCTTTCAGGTGACGCAGACCGGCGGCTATGGGGCCACGATTGTCAACACCGCCGCCGCGAGCAGCGCGACCGGTCTTGCCAACGCGATGGCCAGTTTCACGGTAAGCGGGCCACAACTGGGGCTGTCCAAGTCTGCCGCTCCTGCCACCGCGCCTTTTCACGGCATTCTCACCTATACGTTGGTCCTCAGCAACAGCGGCGACATCGCTGACCCAACGGTGGTGCTGACCGATACGCTGCCCGCCGAGGTAACCTTTGCGCGGTGGGTGGAGAATCACGGAGCTGTGGTCAACAGCGACCGGCTCACCTGGAGCGGCAGCCTCGCCGCCTGCACCGCCCTCACGTTCACCTTCCAGGTGACGCATACCGGCGCGTATCCTCAGCCTCTCCTCAACCTAGCTGAATGGAGCGGCAGCACGCGCACCGGCCAGGCCACGGCGACGGTTTCCATTGGTTGCGTGCCTACCTATACAGTGCAATCGGCCGCCGACGCCGGCGTGGGCAGCCTGCGTCAGGCCCTGGCCGATGTGTGCGCCGGTGGCGTGATAGATTTTGCCCCCATCCTGGCCGGGCAGACCATCACTCTGACCTCGCAACTGGATGTGCCAAAGAGTGTGACCATAGACGGCCGTAGTCTGAACACACCGGTTCGGATCAGCGGCGGCGACACAACGCGCCTGTTCTATATCTATAACGGTGTTCCTGTGACGCTGACGGGCATAGATCTGGTGCGCGGTTATGCCACCAGCGGCGGCGCCGCCATCACCAACGACGGTCTTCTGACGCTCAGTCACGCCCAGGTGACGGATCATCGCGGGACAAGCGCCATCTATAACACCAGCTTTTTGACGCTCACGCATATCACCGTGGCGCGCAGCGGCAACAGCGGGCGCGAAGGCGGCGGCCTGTACAATTTGTACCGCGCCACGGTATTGAGCAGCACGCTGGCCGATAACACCGCGCAAACAGGCGGCGCGATTTACAGCATTCATACCCTAACCCTGCGGGACAGCGTCATCTCTGGCAACAGGGCTGTCTATACCGGCGGCGGTGTGTATATCAACGGCAGCGCGAACATCAGCCGGTGCGATGTCCGCGCCAATGGAGCGGGCATTGCGGGCGGCGGGGTGGCGCTGAACAGCGGCAGCGCTACAGTCAGCGAGAGCATTCTCCGCAACAACAGCGCGGCCGGCAGTGCAGCGGGCGGCGGCGGGCTGAGCAACCTGGGGAATCTGACCGTGTTGAGCAGCACTATTTCCGGCAACACAGCCAATGCTTACGCCGGCGGCGGTGCCTTCAATGATTACCCTGGCGAGCTGATTGTGTGGAGCAGCACCTTTTCCGGCAACACGGCACGCTATGGCGGCGCCATCGGCAACAAGGCCACGCTCCGGCTCACCAACAGCACCCTCAGCGGCAATGTCAGCACCGACGGTACCTGGGGCAGCAGCGCGCTGGATTTGTGGTACAGCAACAGCACAGAGATCAATCACTGCACCATTGTCTCCAACACCGCCCAGGCCAACCCGATCCCCAGCGGCATCTTGCTGGAAGCCGGGAGCTTGATCCTGCGCAACAGCATCGTGGCGTACAACAACACCGATTTCAACTTCCGCTGGTACGACGGGATGTTTAGCTCGCAGGGCTACAACCTTTCCAACGCCTGGAACGGGCTGCCGACGACGACCGGCGACCTGACCGGCGATCCCCGGCTGGCCCCGCTGGCCGATAACGGCCCGGCGACCGGCTTGTGGCCGGCGCCCCAAACGCACGCGCTCTTGCCCGGCTCGCCGGCGCTGGATGCGGCCAACCCTGTCCTCTCCCTGACCACCGACCAACGCGGGCTGCCGCGTCCGCAAGGCATCGCCGCTGACATTGGCGCGTTTGAGCGCGGCTGGCTGGCGCTGACTAAAACGGTCACGCCCACCCTCAACGCGCCTTATCATGGCCCGGTCACCTACACGCTGACGCTCAGCAACGACGGCGCGAGCGACGCGCCCGGCGTCTGGCTGCGCGACGCGCTGCCAGAGTCCGTGACATTTGCGCGCTGGGTGGAGAATCACGGTGCGAGCGTTGCCAACGATACCATCACCTGGAATGGGACGCTCACGGCGACGACCGCGCTCGCCTTCACCTTTGTCGCCACGCACACCGGCGCCCACGGCGAAACTGTCACCAACACCGCCGCCCTGGGCGATGCGCACCAGCAGGTGTTAGCCGCCGCCGGCTTGACCGTCGAGCGGCCGCAGCTCGCCGTGAGCAAAACGGTCGCGCCGCTCCTTGCGCCCCGTCACGGCGTCGTTACCTACACGCTCGTCCTCAGCAACAGCGGGATTGCCGCCGACCCGGCCGTCGTTCTCACCGACACGCTGCCGGCGGAGGTGGATTTCGCGCGCTGGGTGGGTGACGTGCACGGGGCCGTGGTCACCAACGATCAAATCGCCTGGACGGGCAGCCTGGCCGCCCACACTGCACTCACCTTCACCTTCCAGGTAACGCACACCGGCGATTACGGCGAAACCGTCGTCAATACGGCCGATTGGCGCGGCAGCATCCAAACGGGGCAGGCCGTCGTCAGTTTTACCGTGGCCTGTGGCGCGGCCCTCACTGTAACCAATACCGCCGACGAGGGTCCCGGCAGTTTGCGCAACGCCGTCAGCGGTGTCTGTCCCGATGGCGTGGTGACTTTTGCCCCCGCGCTGGCCGGGGAAACCATCTACCTGAGCCGCGAAATTGTGCTGGACAAGCCGGTGACGATTGACGGCAGCGGCCCAAGCGCGCGGGTGAACCTCAGCGGCAACGGCGCAACGCGGCTATTCGCCCTTAAGGATACCGCCGTCGTGACCATGACACAGCTCAGCCTGACAGAAGGCTATGCGGTGTACCATCCCCGCTACCTGTATTACGGCGGCGCCATTTACAATGCCGGCGTCCTCACGCTGCGGGAGATGCTGTTCACCAACAACAGTGCAGCCGATAGCGGCGGCGCCGTCTATAGCGCATACGGCAGCCGTCTGTGGGTTGATACCAGCGAGTTTTACCACAACGCGGCAGGGGAGGATGGCGGCGCGCTCTATGTTTACTTCAACAACACCGTCGCCGCCGTGACCGACAGCATCTTTATGAACAACAACGCCAAAAATGGCGGCGCCATGACGAGCCAGGGAGCCGCGTTGACCGTCACTCATAGCAGCATTGCTGAGAATTACAGTACGAGTAACGGCGGCGGGTTGTACATGTACGAAGGTGTTGTGACCCTCGTGGATTGTACCCTTACCGGCAATCAGGCCAGTTACGGCGGTGGGTTCTACGGCTTTGGCAGCACGGTCTCCCTCACTAACACACAGATTCTTACCAACACCGCCAGCGGGTATGGCGGCGCAGGTTTCAGCAGCGAGGGCCAATTGACCATCGCACACAGCGTCATTGGGGGGAATACTTCCGCTGACCTAGCCGGCGGGCTACTTTTGCGCGCGGGCCACGCGACCATCAGCGACAGCACGCTGCGCGACAATCGTACCGACCCCGTCACCGGGCGGATGGGCGGCGCCATCTATAACACGGACGGAGATGTACTCACCGTCACCCATAGTGCGTTCACCGGCAACCAGGCGAAAACGAACGGCGGCGGCATTTACAACGTGACCGCTCCGCTCACTGTACAGGCCGGCGACTTTATCGGCAACACGGCCAACGAAGGCGGCGCGCTCTACAGTTACAATGCGCCGCTGAGCGTGAGCGACAGTGCGTTCTACAGCAACACGGCGTACACCAACGGTGGTGGGCTGCGCCTGGCCGGCGGCAGTACAAGCATTACCACCAGCGTCGTGGCGAGCAACACCGCGGCCAGCGGCGCGGGTCTCTACAACGAGGGCGGCGGGCTGAACCTGGCAAACAGCACGGTGAGCAGCAACACCGCCACGTTGAGCGGCGGCGGCCTCGTCAACAATCTCGGCGACCTGACGCTGCGCCATGTCACGCTGGCGGATAACCGCGCGCCTATCGGCGGCGGGCTTATCAACATGGGTGACACGCTGTATGCCTACAACAGCCTCCTGGCACACAACAGCGGCGGCGACTGCGACAACACCAGCTTCCCCGGCGTCATCGCGGCCAATATCCACAACCTGATCGCGGATGGCTCGTGCAACGAGAACGCCGTTGGCTTGCTCACCGGCGACCCGCGCCTCGCCCCCCTGACTGGCGGCCTCCACGCCCTGCGGCCGGATTCCCCGGCGATTGATGCGGGCGACCTGGCCTACTGTCTGCCGACCGACCAGCGCGGGGTGGTGCGGCCCCAGGGCGCGGCCTGCGATATTGGCGCGTTCGAGGCCACCTCCCGCCTCAGGATGAACAAAACCGTCACGCCGTCCGTCGTCGCCCCTGGTCAGGCCATCACTTTTACCCTGACCCTCTCCAACGACGGCAGCATCCCGGCAAGCGGCATTGTCGTCACCGACACCTTACCGTCTTTCCTGAAAAATGTGTCCCTCAGCTCTAATCTGCTGGTGACCAACACCGGCCACACCCCGCCCTATGTCTGGATGGTACAGGATCTGGCGCCGGGGCGAAGCGGGGTTATCACCATCAGCGGCGTGCTGGCTCGCCCGCTGGCAGCGGGAACTTATACCAATACCGCCATCATCGCCGCCGCCGGCGACCTGACGGCGGAAAATAATGCCGCTGTCATCACCTTGACTGTGCTCAACATCGCGCCGGCTTTTACCAGTGCGCCGGTCACCACCGCCACCCAGGAGGTGTCTTATGTCTGTACGACAACCGCTATGGATGACAACGGCGACGCGCTGACCCTCACCGCGTCAACGCTGCCGGCCTGGCTGACCCTGACCGATCACGGTGACGGCACGGCGACACTCTCCGGCACGCCCGGCAGCACTGACGTGGGCGACCACCTTGTGGTGCTGCGTGTGACCGATGGCGAGGGCTTGTTTGACACACAATCCTTCACCCTCACCGTAGCAGCAAAATCGCACTACACGATCTTTCTACCGCTGGTGGTGAGAAACAGACCCACCGGAGCAGGCAGGTAATAACGTGTGAAGCCGTAGTGAGGCGCTTGAGTGCCGCCTGACACGCTCAAGCGCCTCACCACAAGCAAAAAAATAGTAGCAGGTGAGGGGGAGCCATAGATTACGGCGTTCGGGTATCGGTATGCCATCCCAATAATTGTTGAAAACCGCCACCATCAACAGGGTAAATCCATGGTAATCACGCTCATATCTGGATTATTGCCGGTAGCAATCAAATAGTCGGCTACCTCCAGCCGGCCGTTCGTCTCTGAAAAAATGTCCACTGGCAGAAGGGCTTTTGCATCTCTGGCGAACTCGCGGTAAAATCGCGGTAACGGCTTGGCCGTTCTGCTTCATCCGGTTCGCCGGTGGGGCAGTCGGCCTTTTCCGTAAGCAAAGTTGCGAGGTTACCAGCTGAAAGGATATCCCATGTCACTCTTTAACTTTATCCCCCCCCGCTTCCTACCGCCGTTAGACCCGGAATTCCGGCCCCCGGCGCTGGTCCACCGCGCTTTCCGGGCCGAGGTCGCTGCGGTCGGCGGTATCCCCCTGGTGCTCGGCCTGGAGGCTGCCGATGGCACCTTAGTCCGCTACACCACGTCGGTTTTCCCGCCTGAGCATCCGCGCGCGGCGGCCAATTTTCCCTATGTGGAGCGGCTGGTCAAATTTTTGCTCTGGCAGGTGGGCGGCTGGCGGCTCTACGTTGGTGGGCCGCGCGCTATCGCCGAAGGCTTGCAACAGGTCTACGCCCCCCAGGGCGAGCGCGCCTTTGATTACCACTTCATGAGCGACATCTACGAACGGCCCTTTACCGTCGTCGCCTGTGCGCCGGAAGAGGTGCCGCCCGCGCGCCTGCTGGATCGCCCTCTGGGCCGCCATTTAGAGGGTTGCCGCATCGGCTTTGACCTGGGCGCCTCCGACCGCAAAGTCTCCGCCGTGATAGACGGCGAGCCGGTTTACAGCGAAGAGGTAATCTGGGCGCCGCGCGACCACGCCGATCCAGCCTATCATTACAATGAGCTGCTGGCCGCGGTGCGCAGCGCGGCGGCCCACCTGCCCCGCGTGGATGCCATTGGCGGCAGTTCGGCCGGCGTCATCATCAACAACCGGCCGATGGTGGCTTCACTTTTCCGGGGCGTCCCTCCGGAGCGTTACGGCGAAATCCGCAACCTCTTTTTGCGCCTCGGGGCGGAATTCGGCGTGCCGATTGAGGTCGCCAACGATGGCGATGTGACCGCCCTGGCCGGTTCCATGTCGCTGGAGGCCAACGGGGTTTTGGGGATCGCGCTTGGCTCCAGTGAAGCCGCCGGCTACGTCAATGCCGCCGGCAACATCACCGGTTGGCTCAACGAGCTGGCGTTCGCGCCAGTGGATTACGCGCCCACTGCGCCGGTGGAAGAATGGTCGGGCGACCGGGGGTGCGGTGCTTCGTATTTTTCGCAACAGGCAGTTTTCCGGCTGGCCCCGCGCGCCGGCATTGCGTTGCCCGCTGACGCCCCGCTGGCCGAAAAGCTCAAAGTCGCGCAGGAATACCTGGAGGCCGGGCACGCCGGCGCGCGCCAGATTTGGGAGAGCCTGGGCATCTACCTGGGCTACTCGCTGGCCCACTACGCGGAGTTTTATGCCGATTGCCGGCATGTGTTGATTTTAGGACGCTGCACCTCCGGCAGCGGCGGGATGTTGTTGCTGGCCGGGGCGCAAGCCGTGCTGCAGGCCGAATTCCCGGAGCTGGCCGCGCGGTTGCAGCTGCATTTGCCCGATGAAAAGAGCCGCCGGGTGGGGCAGGCCATCGCGGCGGCCAGCCTACCCGCTCTACGCAATACGTAACCCGCTATAGGGGTTGCGTGTTATGTCCAATTTAACAGGAGTTTAACAGGAGGTTTGATCATGCATTTACACCTGGCTACCGCAGAACTTTTCATCCCCGACGGGCGGCCGGAGGCCGAAGCGCTAACGCGGACGACCCATCTGGCGATTGCGGCCCATCAGGACGACATAGAAATCATGGCGATTGATGGCATCCTGCGCTGCTACCGGCAGCCGGAGCGCTGGTTCACCGGCGTGGTTGTGACCAACGGCAGCGGTTCGCCGCGCGACGATCTCTACCGCGATTACACGGATGAGGAGATGCAGGTGGTCCGCCGCCGTGAGCAGAAAAACGCGGCGGTGGTGGGGGAATATGCCGCGCAATTCCTGCTGGACTACCCCAGCGCGGCGGTCAAGGACCCGGCCGCCGACGAGCCGGTGGCGGACCTGGTTGCCATTTTGCGCGCCACACGCCCGGAAGTGGTCTACACGCACAATCTGGCCGACAAACACGACACGCACGTTTCGGTTGCGCTGCGGGCGTTGGCGGCGCTGCGTCGCTTAGCGCCGGAGGAGCGCCCGGCCCACGTCTACGGCTGCGAGGTCTGGCGCGGGCTGGACTGGCTGCTGGACGAGGAAAAAGTCGCCTTTGACTGCTCCGCACGCGAGAGTCTCCAGGCAGCGCTGCTGGGCGTCTTTGATTCGCAGATCTGTGGCGGCAAGCGCTACGATCTGGCGACGTTAGGCCGGCGCCGCGCCAACGCCACTTACTACGCCTCGCACGCCACCGACATCGCCACCGGCATGGTCTTCGCCATGGACC
>CAYTGR010000033.1:0-6440 GCA_964437445.1 uncultured Anaerolineales bacterium
CTCACTCCTTAACTGGTTTCTATTTTTCAAAGGAGGTACCCATGCAAATCACCCACGTTGACGTGACCCCCATGGAACTGCCGCTCCGGCTGCCACTCCGCGCGGCCTATCATCCCCGGCCCGTGGAGCGCGTCGGCGCGGTCTTTATCCGCCTGGAGACCCGCGATGGTCTGAGCGCCTGGGGTTGCGCCGCCTTTGAGCCGGAACAGACGGGCGAAACCTTAGAGAGCGTGACGCGCGCCTGTCGTGCCTGCGCCGACCGCGCCCATGACCTGAATCCGCTGGCTACCGAGTACGCTTTAGCCGAGCTCGCCCCGCTGGCCGCGGAAGCCCCCTCGGCGCTCTGCGCCTTTGACATCGCTTTCCACGACCTGCTGGGGCTGGCGGCCGGCCTGCCGCTCTACCGGCTGCTGGGCGGCTACCGCGACCGCATCCAGACCTCGGTGACGATCAACGTCGCGCCGGAACGGGAGACGGTGGAACTGGCGCGCGACCGCGCCCGGCAGGGCTTCCGCATCCTCAAGCTCAAGGGCGGCCTGAACGCCGAAGAAGATGTCCGTCGCGTACAGGCGGTCCACGCCGCGCTGCCCGGCCTGACGTTGCGGCTGGACGCCGACCAGGGCTACACGATTGAGCAAGCGTTAGCCGTGGCGCGCGCACTGACCGGCATGTTGGAGATGCTGGAGCAGCCGATTCCGGCCGCCTTAGGGGTAGAAGCGCTCCGCCAGGTGACGGTGCAAAGTCCCGTCCCCATCCTGGCCGACCAGAGCGTCGTGGGGCCGGATTCGGCGCTGGAGGTGGCCGGCCACCGGGCGGCCCACGGCCTGAGCGTCAAGCTCGCCACGTGCGGGGGTCTGCGCTGTGCCCGCCAGACCGAGGCCATCGCCCGCGCGGCCCGGCTGGCCGTCATGGTCGGCTGCGTCAATGAACCGGCGCTGCTGATCGCCGCCGGGCTGGCCTTCGCGCTGAGCAGCCCCGGCGTCCGCTACGGCGACCTGGACGGCCATTTAGACTTGCTCGGCGATCCCACCCGGCCCCGCTTCATCCTGGATGAGGGCTGGCTGATCGCCACCGATGTGCCGGGGCTGGGCTGCACCGTGGAACTATAACGCGCGTCGTGACGGGCTTCAGCAACTAAGTGGCTACCGGTCGTTGGTAAAAAGCTGTTCCTTTGATGACCACAGACCGCAGACCACCCTTTTTAACCGCCAGTGGTCCGTGGTCAGTCACCCGTGGGCTTCTGGCAATGCAAAGACAAAAGGAGCAATTCAATGATCTCAGCGTTGTACCTGGGGCGTTACCTGGACGACGAGGGCCGGTTGACTGAAGAGCCAGTCGCCTATCCGCCAGACCATTTGACCACGCACGCGCTGTTACTGGGGATGACCGGCAGCGGCAAGACCGGGCTGGGATTGATTCTGGTGGAGGAGGCGCTCCAACAGGGCATCCCGGCGCTGCTGCTGGATGTCAAGGGCGACCTGGCGAACCTGTTGCTTACCTTCCCTGCGCTGGCACCGACCGATTTTGAGCCGTGGGTGGATGCTGACAGCGCGCGCCGCCAGGGGCAGCTCCCGACGGAGGCCGCGGCCACGACCGCCGAACACTGGCGCGCCGGGCTGGCGGCCTGGGGGCTCGGCCCGGAACAGGTGGCCCGACTCCGCGCCGCCGCTGACTTCGTGCTCTACACACCGGGCGCGCGCCATGGCCGCCCGGTGGACCTGCTGGCACGCTTCAGTGCGCCGCCCCCCGACGACGCTGATGAGGCGGCGTTGCGCGCTCAAGGGCTCGCCTCGGCGCTGTTAGGGTTGGCCGGGGTGGAGGCCGATCCGCTCCGCAGCCGCGAGCACATCCTGCTCACCACATTGATCCGCCACGCCTGGGAACAGGGTGGCGCGCTGGAGCTGCCCGCGCTCATCCAGCTGGTGCAGCGACCGCCGATGCAACAGGTGGGCGTCTTTGACCTGGAGAGCTTCTTCCCGCACAAAGAACGCTTTGACTTAGCGCTCACGCTCAACAACCTGATCGCGGCACCGGGCTTTGCGCTCTGGCGGACAGGGGAACCGCTGGCACTGGAGCGGTTGCTCTACGCGCCGGATGGCCGTCCGCGGGCAGCGGTCTTCTATCTCGCACACCTGCCGGAGGAACAACGACAGTTCTTCATCACGCTCTTTTTGGAGGAAGTGCGCTCCTGGGTGCGCCGCAGCGCCGGCACCCAAATGCTGCGCGCGTTGCTCTATTTTGATGAGCTCTACGGTTATCTGCCGCCCTATCCCGCCAACCCGCCAACCAAGGCCCCGCTGCTGGCGCTGGTCAAGCAAGCCCGGGCCGCCGGGCTGGGATTGGTGCTGGCCACGCAGAATCCTGCCGACCTGGATTATAAAGGATTGGGGAACATCGGAACCTGGTGTGTCGGCGTGTTGCGTACCGACCGTGACCGGATGCGCGTCTTGGAAGGGATGGAGGGAGCACTCGGCGGGGCCGGCCGGAGCGCAGGCGAGCTGACCCAGGTGCTCAGCCGCCTCAAACCGCGCGAATTCCTCCTGCACGACACCCGCGCCGGCCTGTTGCGCTTCTTTCAAAGCCGCTGGGCGCTTTCTTACCTGCGCGGTCCGCTGACCCCGGCGGAAGTGAAACGGCTGGCGGCCGGCGGCATGGGGGCGGGAGCGCCGGAGTCCAGGGACACGACGTCGCTGGGGAATGTGACCTTTACGGCCGCCGCTCCTCTTATCCCTGCTTCTGTTGACGTCTCGGACCCGCACCTTGCCGACTTCTCGCTATCCCAATTGGCCGAACAACCGCCAGCCGTGGATCCCGCCATCCCGCAGGTCTTCCTCGCGCCGACGATCACGGCGCAGCGGGCGGCGCAAGGCGCTACCCGCCCGGTAGACCCGGCGCAGGCGGAGCTCGTCTTCCGGCCGGCACTGCTTGGCGCCAGCGTGCTGCACTTCTTCCACGAAAAAGCCGCGTTCTCGCTAACGCGGCAGCAGACCTGGCGGCTAACCACGGCCGACGAGACCTGGAGCGCGGGCTGGGAACAGGCCGAGCTGGTCATCGTGCGGGCCGAGGACCTGGCGGCCCATCCCCCCGCCAGTGGGACCTTCGCACCGCTGCCCGGCGCGCTGGGCCGGCCCGCCGCTTACAAACGGTGGGAACAGACGTTACGGGCCTACCTGCTACGCACAGCGGCCCTCACGCTCTGGTACTGCGAGCCACTGAAGAGCTACAGCCGTCCGGAGGAGGGCAAACGCGCTTTCCTGGAACGCTGCCGGGCTGAAGCCGAGCGGCGTAAGCGCGACGAGCTGGCCACGGTCAAAACCCGCTTTGAAAAGCAGATGGCCCGCGTCCAGGAGAAAATCCGCCGCGAGGAGCTGGAAATGCAGGGGGAAGAGGAAGAGCTGGAGGAGCGCAAGCGGGAGCAGATGTACAGCGGTGCTGAATCGGTATGGGGGCTGGTGACGGGGCGGGCCTACATGCGGCCGCTCTCCCACGTCTCACGCCAGCGGCGAATGGTGAAAGAAGTGGAGGCCGACATTGAGGAATCGGTCCAGGCGCTCAAGGTATTCCGGGCCGAGGCGGAACAGATCCAGGATGAGTGGGAAGCTGCCGCACAAACTGTCGCTCAGAAATGGGACAGCGTCCTGGAACAGCTGCGCGAGGTCGTTGTCCGGCCCCGTCAGCAAGATGTGGAGATTCGCTTCTGCGGCCTGGCCTGGTTCCCCTATTGGGAGTACAGGGCGGAAACCGACCGCGACCGGCTTAGTCTCCCGGCCTACGTGCCGCTGTAAGGAGTCACTACAGTCATGGCTTATCATTTGCTGATCGTGGACGATGACGCCCTGCTGCGCCGCAGCGTCGCTTTCAACCTGGAGCAGGCCGGCTACCGGGTGAGCACCGCCGCGAGCGCGGAGGATGCGCTGGCCTTAGCGCGGCGCGATCCGCCCGCGCTGGTCTTGCTGGATATCGGCCTGCCGGGGATGGACGGGTTGGACGCGCTGCGCCGCTTCCGCCAGGAATTCGCCGCGCCGGTGATCTTCGTCACCGCCCGCCGCCGCGAGCTGGACGAAGTGGTGGGGCTGGAACTTGGCGCCGACGACTATGTGACAAAGCCCTTTGACCTGGATGTGTTGCTGGCCCGCATCAAGGCAGTGCTGCGCCGCGCAGCGCCGCCGCCCGCAGCGCCGCCCGCGGCCCCGCTCACCTGCGGCGACCTGGTCATTGACCCGGCCGCGCACACCGTGACCGTCGGTGGCCGGCCCGTGGAGCTGACGCCGCGCGAATTTGACCTGCTGCTGGCGCTGGCCCAGGAGGCCGGTCGCGTCATCCCCACCGAGACGTTGCTGACGCGCGTCTGGGGAGCGGAGTACGCCGGTGAGCCGCAGGTCGTCTACGTCCACATCCGCTGGCTGCGGGAGAAGCTGGAAGCAGATTCACAACATCCCCAACGCATTGTGACTGTACGGGGTGTCGGTTATAAGCTCGTGAGTCAAACCGCTCACAAGCCCTGAAGTCCGGAGGGTTCTCATGCGCTCACTGCGTGCTCGCCTGTTGCTCAGCCATCTGCTCCCGCTGCTGTTGGTAGTGGCGTTGGTGGGAGTCGCGCTGACCTATCTGCTGGAGACACAGGTGCTGCTGGCGACCGCCTCGCGCGAATTGGAACGCCAGGCAGTGCTCGTCTCGGCCATTGCCCGTAACGAACTGGAAATCTGGTATGATCCCCTGCTGGCGCAGAACTTCGTCACGCGCGTGGGCCCCCTGGTCTCCGGGCGGCTGATGTTACTGGATGCCAACGGTGTCCTGCTGGCCTCCAACGATCCGGCCGACCAGAGCGCCATTGGACAGTCACTCGCGCTGCCGGGACTGTATGAGGTGTTCACGACCGGGACCGCCATTCGCGTGGATTACGGTCAGACGGCAGGAACCGGAGCAGCCGATGTGTTAGCTCCCGTCATGACCTGGGACGGCCGCATCATCGGCATCATTCGCCTGACCGACCCGCTCGCTAACGTCTACGCGCGCTTTCCCCGCACGCGAACGCTCATCTTTGGCGTGTTAGGGGGCGGGCTGCTGATCGGCGCGCTCGTCGGCTGGCTGCTGGCCCTGGACCTGGAGCGCCCGCTGCGCCGCACGACCCAGGCGATTGACCGGCTGGCAAAGGGGGAGCCGTCTGCGCCGCTCCCTGAACACGGTCCCCAAGAGCTGCGGGGTCTGGTCCGTGCTTTCAACGCCCTGAGCGAGCAGCTGCAAACCTTGGAGAAGGCCCGCCAACGCTTGCTGGCGAACCTGGTCCACGAGCTGGGGCGGCCCCTGGGCGCGCTGCTCTCGGCCGTGCAGGCGCTCGCGGGCGGGGCCGCCGACGAGCCGGCGCTGCGCCAGGAGTTGCTCACCGGCATGGAAGCCGAATTGCGGCGAATGCAGCGGCTATTGGAGGAGCTGACGCAGCTCTATGGGCAGACGATGGGGCCGCTGGAGCTCCAGCGCCGGCCAACCACACTCGGTCCCTGGTTAGCAGAGACGCTGGGTCCCTGGCGCGAGGCGGCCCAGGCCCAGGGACTGACCTGGGAGACCGATCTGCCGGCCGAGCTGCCCACGGTCACGATGGACGCCGACCGGCTGGCGCAGGCGTTCGGTAATCTGTTGAGCAACGCGGTCAAATACACCCCGGCCGGCGGCACGGTCACAATCAGCGCCGGAACGACCGCGGCCGAGTTCTGGCTGCGGGTGCAGGACACCGGTCCCGGCATCCCGCCAGAGGAGCAGGAGCGCATCTTCGCGCCGTTCTACCGGGGCTCGGCGGGCCGGCGTTTCCCGCAGGGGATGGGACTGGGGCTGAGCCTGGCCCGTGATTTGATCGTAGCCCACGGCGGCCGGTTGGAGCTGCAGAGCCGGCCGGGCCAGGGCGCCACCTTCACGCTCTGGCTGCCGCTCCAGCCCCCAGAACCGATTAGATGAGAAGTGAGGCACTTTAGTGCGGCTAAGACGGCGCTAAAGTGCCTGACTACAAACTCAGAGGTTATTTTCATAAGGAGCTACGTGACCTATCGTCTTTACTTCACTGCATTTATCGGTGGGCTGGTCTCGCTCGCGTTGGAACTTTCGGCCTCGCGGCTGTTGGAGCCTTTCTTTGGCACCTCCAACCTGGTCTGGGCGGCCGTTATCGGCCTGATTTTGCTTTTCCTGGCGGTGGGATATGAGATCGGTGGCCGGTGGGCCGACCGTTCCCCCCAGCCGGCAACGCTTTACACCCTGCTGACGGCGGCGGGCCTCGCGGTGGCGGCGGTGCCGTTCATCGCACGGCCGGTGCTACTGTTGGCCGGGCGGGGCTTCGGCGCGTGGAACATCGGCCTGGTCGTGGGTTCGTTCGCGGCCGTGCTGGCGCTTTTCACAGTACCGGTGACGTTGCTGGCCTGTGTTTCACCGTTCGTCATCCGGCTCGCGCTACG
>CAYTGR010000033.1:6540-8271 GCA_964437445.1 uncultured Anaerolineales bacterium
TACCGGTGACGTTGCTGGCCTGTGTTTCACCGTTCGTCATCCGGCTCGCGCTACGTGATCTCCAGCTCTCCGGCGTCACGGCGGGACGGGTGTATGCGGTCTCCACGGCGGGCAGTTTCCTGGGGACCTATTTGCCGGTGCTGGTGCTGATTCCAACGGTCGGGACGCGGCGCACGTTTCTGCTACTGGCGCTGTTGACAACCGCGGTGGGGTTGTGGGGGCTATGGACATTCCAACGCCGGCGTTTCTGGCGCTTGAGCTGGACGCTGCCGGTGATCATAGTGCTCCTCATCTGGGGGGGCGGCCCCATTAAACCGCAAGCCGGGCTAATCCACGAGGAGGAATCGGCCTACAACTTCATCCAGGTCGTGGAAGATACGTATGGCCGCCGCTATCTCTACCTCAACGAAGGGCAGGGAATCCACTCGGTCTACACGCCGGGCGAGGTGTTGACCGGCGGCACCTGGGATTACTTCCTGATCGCCCCCTTCTTCAATCCGCCGCCCTACGCGCCGGCCCGGGTGGATAACCTGCTGGTAATCGGCCTGGCGGCGGGGACAATCCCCGCGCAGTACACAGCGGTCTACGGCCCGCTGCCGATGGACGGCGTGGAGATTGACCCGGCGATTGTGCAGGCGGGACGCGATTATTTCGGGATGACGGAGCCGAATTTGCACGTTTACACCACCGACGGGCGCTATTTCCTCTCGCAGACGGAGACGCGCTACGACGTGATCGGGGTGGACGCCTACCGGCTGCCCTACATCCCCTGGCATCTGACAACGGTGGAGTTTTTTCAACAGGTGCGCGCTCACCTGACCGACGAGGGAGTGCTGGCAATCAATGTGGGCCATACCCCTAACGACTGGCGCCTGGTGCAGGCGATGGAGGCGACATTGCTTGAGGTTTTTCCTGCCGTTCATGTCATCGCCGTGCCGGATACATTCAACGCGATTGTTATCGCCACGGTGCAACCGACGGAGCCGGAGAATCTGGTGGCGAATTACCCGCTGTTGGAGAACATCCGGCTGCGGACGATGGCAGTCTATGCGCACCAGAATCTGATCAGCCTGTCGCCGGCACCGCCGGTTTTCACCGACGACCGCGCGCCGCTGGAGCAGCTGACCAACGACCTTGTGTTGCGGTATCTGCTGCAAGGAGGGTAGATGAATCGGCGAATCAGCGAATCCGCAGACCCACAAGCGCCAGATAGGAGACCGGCAGTGCGCCCGGCGCGGGTGGAGGATGCTGAGCCCATCGCGGGGCTGAGCGGGCAGCTGGGGTATCCCACCCCGGCGGAGGTGACGGCGCGGCGGCTGGCAATCCTGCTCGCCGACCCGGAGCACGCCGTTTTCGTCGCGGAGTATCCGGGGACAGGCATCGTCGGCTGGGTCCATGTTTGCCTGCGCCCGCTGCTCATCCTGGAGGCGGTGGCCGAGGTGGAGGGACTGGTGGTAGATGCCAGCCACCGTTCCCAGGGTGTGGGGCACCAGTTGTTGGCGGCCGCCGAGCGCTGGGCACACGAGCACGGGTGTACGGCCACTTACCTGCGGTCCAATGCCCGCCGCGAGGCGGCCCATCGTTTCTACCAGCGGGAGGGCTACCAGATCATCAAGACGCAGTTTGGATTCTGGAAGACGTTGTGAGCCGCAGCCGCTACTACCCACGCTGCTTTGCATAAGAATCCACTGCCAAAAGCCTGTTTTACCGCTGAGGCGCAGAGATATTACC
>CAYTGR010000033.1:8371-37298 GCA_964437445.1 uncultured Anaerolineales bacterium
CTCGGCGTCTCTGCGGTGAGTTTTGGCTAATTGACTAAGCCAGGGCTTTTTCTATAATAGAGCCACTTTATTTTCTCTTCCAGTGAGGCTACGATGCATAAGCAAATATTTTGGTTGATTGGGTGGCTGGTTTTGATGCTGGTGCTGAGCGGTTGCAGCGGCGCGACGCCGGCGGCAACCCCCACGCCCACGCGCACGGCGATGGCACAAGCGGTGGCGACCACCGCGCCGCCCCTGCCAACGATGACCCCTACGCCCCTGCCGTCACCTACCCCCGCTCCCGTCGCTCAGGCCACGCCGTTCCCGGCGGATGTGAACCCGCTCACCGGCCAGCAGGTGGCCGATCCGACCGTGTTAGAGCGGATCCCGCTGGCGATCAAAGTATCCAATTCGGCCGAAGCGCGCCCCCAATCCGGGCTGGGTTTCGCCGACCTGGTCTTTGAGCATTTGTCGGAGGGCAACATCACCCGTTTTACCGCCGTGTTTTGGGATCAGGACCCGGAGCGGGTGGGATCGGTGCGCAGTGGCCGGCTCATTGACATAGAAATTCCGGCAATGTACGGCGCGCTCTTCGCCTATTCCGGTTCCAGCGAGGGGACCAAACAACGCATTCGCGCCTCGGATCTCTTCCCAACTTACATTGCCGCGCCGGATTTTGGCATGGGCGCGCCCTATTTTTATCGCGTTCCGCAAGAGGGCGTGGCCTTTGAGCATACGCTGTTCGCCGATCCTAAGGCCTTGCGCGAGCTGGCCACCGAGCGGGGCATTAACCAACGCCCGACTTATACCAAGTACATGGCCTTCAGCGACGCCGCGCCGGCCGGCGGGCAACCGGCAAGCTACCTGGAGGTCAACTATCTCACCGGCTACTGCACCGCCGAGTGGACTTATGATGCCACAGCCGGCCGCTGGCTGCGCAAAACCGCCGGCGTCGTCCATACCGACGCGCTGACCGGGAAGCAACTCAATGCGGCGAACGTGATTGTCCTTTTCGTCAACCACGTAGAAGCGCCCTATTGGGAGGAGATGATCGGCGACAGCAGCCGTTGGAAGCTCTCCATTGAAATCCAAACCTGGGGCTCCGGTCCGGCCCTGCTCTTCCGCGATGGGCAGGTCTTCCAGGGGCACTGGGTGCGTGCCGACCGGCACGAGATGCTCACGTTCTACGATGCCGCCAACAACCCGTTGCCGCTCAAAACGGGCAACACTTGGTTCCAGGTGGTCCCGCTGCAAACGCAAGCGGAGGAATTCAAGACGGGCATGTGGCGGTTCACGCCATAGCCTCCCGCAAAATTCGCGTTGGCGGCGCGATTGGCTTGTCAAAAACGGCCGGCACTTGCTCAGTGCCGGCCGTTTTTAATGGCTCAGGGCAGCCGCTTGAGCCAGCGTTCCACCTCGGCGCAGGTAATGACCTGCCCGGTTCCCCCCAACGCCTGGGTGGATAGCCCGCCCACGACGTTGCCCCAGCGCAGGCAATCTAACAGCGGCTTGCCGTCTAACCACGCCTTGATGAAACCGGCGTTAAAGCAATCGCCGGCGCCGGTCGTCTCCACGGGTGTGACCGGCAGGGCCGGCACGTGTTGCAACTCACCGTCGGCGCAGGCGTAAGCGCCCTCCGCGCCCGCTTTGATCACAACGAGCGGGCCGAGCGCTGCCAGGTCGTGAAGCGCGTCACACAGGTCGGAACGGCCGGTCAACCGGCGTGCCTCGCTCGCGTTGGGCAGCAGAACGTCCACTCGTTGCACGGCTTTCCGCACGGCCGGATTGTCTAACGTTTCCTCGGAAGAATTGCCGTCCATGATCAGGGCCATCCGTTTGGCGCGGACCAGCGGCAAGCCAGCCTCAAACAGCGGCCCATAGTACAATCCTGGCAGATAGACGGCGCGCGCCGAACTCAATGTTAACGCTTTGAGCGCTGCGGGCGTCGCCGGTTCGGGGTCGTAATAGGTGATAAAGGCGCGATCCTCTGGATACGAGGCGGCGGCCGTGATCCGGCGCAGCGGTCGCCGGTGGTGGACGAACAGGCTTTCGTTGATCCCTTCGGCCCGTATGCGCTCTAACACAAAGCGGCTAAAGTCGTCGTTGCCGAAGTCCGCCGCCCAGCCCACCTTGACGCCAAGGCGGTGCAGGGCGGCGACGGTGTTGTAGGGGCCGCCGGGTAGCATGGCAAACCCGGTGCCGATAATCTCCCGGCCCAGCGCCGGGAAGGCCGGCAGGCCGCTGAAAATCAGGTCCAGGCAGTAGTCGCCCAAAGCGAGCACGTCAAAAAGATGGCCCATGGTTATCCTTGTAGGGAGTGGTAGCTTGTGCCGGCGCTGCCGGGCCACATTTCACCCGCCAGCATTCAGGGGCCGAAATATCGTTGGCCCCTGGCAAAATCGGTCACTCCGATAGCGGTCGCTGCATGATGTAGAAGCCCAGCTCGTCCAGGAAGGCGACGGTCTGGTAGCCGGTACGTTCGTACAAGGTCCGGGCCCGGACGTTGGATTGGTGCACGCCTAACTCAATGGCGCTGAACCGGCTGCGGTAGGTGTTGATCAGCCATTGGAGCGCGGCGCTGCCCATCCCCTGTCCCTGGTAGCGGCTCCGCACAACCAGTCCATGCAGGTAGAGCAACGGCGGGCGCTCTTCAACCCACATGAACCCGACCAGGTGAGCGTCTTGATAGATGCCATACACCTGTCCCACCGTCCTGAAGTGCTCGGCGAATTGCTCGCGGGTGAGCTGCATCAAGGCCGGGGCGCAATTCAGATAGTCGGCAGCATCATCCAGCATCAACTGGAAAAGATCGTCATACTGTTCCGGTTTGGCGGGCAAGAAAGCCAACATGGGAGTTCCCCCCTTTCTTGAGACGCCTTGCCGGCCGGCCAGCAGGTGACCTCCAGAGTGTTAAAGATTGCCAGATTAGGAGCTGAGCCGGTCGCGGCTGGGGCTCGTGGTCTGGTTGTTCAATACGGCTTGAAACAATGAGTAACCCGGTTAACCACTGACCACCGGCCACGTTTTGGCTGATGGGCGGTCTGTGGTCAAATCACCGCAAGTCAGGGAACAGCGCCCCGTGAGCGGCCCGGTAACCGTCCAGAATCGCTTGCGCCGTAACGAAATCGGGCACCAGCGGGTGCAGGGTCAACGCTCTCAGCGCCGTGGTGTAAGAACCGGAGACGGCGGCCTTTATGGTCAACCGTTCGTAGGCCTTGACCTGCTGCATCAGTCCCAGGCAGTGCGCCGGGACGGTCCCCACCGCCAGCGGGCGGACGAAGCCCGGCCCGACGTAGGCCGGCACTTCTAATACTGCATCGTCGGGCAGGCCGGAGACTGCCCCCTGGTTGGGCACATTGAGAATCAGCGGGCCGGGCCGGCGGCCCAACAACGCCTCTATCAGATCCAACGCGACGCCAGCATACCCTTCGCCGGCGATGGCGGCCTCCAGACCGGGCGGCAACGCGCCGTGGCCGTTCGCGCCGGTTTCCCCCGCCATGTAAGTCGCACCGCGCCCGGCCAGGTAAGCCTGGTAGGCCTGAAGCATCTCACTGGCATCGCCGGCGGCCTGTAAACGGCGCAGCTCGGCAAAGAGCTGCGTGTTCCAGGCTAAAATGGCCTCGCCGCGCGTCTGCGGAGCAGCCAGGATGTTTTGCACGGCCTGAGCGGTGGCGTAATAGTAAAACAGGTACTCGTTAGGGATCAGGCCCAGCAGCGCGACGAACTCCGGTGTGAAGGGGAAGCCCGGTAGCCCCCCCACCACATGGAAACGCTCCAGCAGCTCCGGCAGGCAATCGCGGCCCTGATAAAGCACCGCTTTGCCCCAGCCCAGGTGATTCAGGCCGACGTAGTCCAGCAAGACGGTTTCCGGCGGGATGCCCAGCAACGCCGCGACGGCCCGGTGCATCATGGACGGCGCATCGCAGATGCCCACAGTTCGCTCCCAGCCGCCATAACGCACCGCCGCCTCGGCCAGCATCCCGGAGGGATTGGCGAAGTTGATGAGCCAGGCGGTGGGGCAGAGCTCCCGCATCAGCTTCAGGTAATCCAGCAGCACCGGGATGCTGCGCAACCCCAACGCGAAGCCGCCCGGCCCGGTCGTCTCCTGCCCCAGGACGCCGTGGCGCAGCGGCACGCGCTCGTCCACCACACGGGCCTCCATCCCGCCGACGCGGAAGGTCGTGATGACGAAATCGGCCCCGGCCAGCGCCACGCGGGCATCCGTGGTCCGCGCCACCCGGAAGCCGGGATCGGCACGCTCCAGGGGCGCGGTCAAGGCCCCAATGAGCGCTAACCGCTCAGCATCTATGTCCATCAGGGCCAGGTCGGTCAGCCCCAGCTGCGTTTGCCGCCGGACCAGGGCCTCCACAATCAAGGGGGTGCGGACGCCGGCCGCACCAAGGATGGTGATTTTCATAAAGTGCCTCGTTCGTTTCCGTGTACAATGGGGGATAGGAAGATTTTGGCCTCTGTATGTTTGCGGTCTGACCTCATTATCGCGGATACCGGCGATGTGTCAAGTGAAAATTTTCATGAATATTCACGTTTGACTTTCTTTTGATTTGGCTATAATCTGTTTAAAATTATCCTCAATATCAAACGGCTAAAGGCATCACCCGGCTACAAACCACCGATTATCAGATCAAATCACCCAATGAAGAGGTTACAGGAGGGTAAAATGTTCCGTCGACGTTGGCTACTGGTTGCAGTTTTATGGACGCTGTTGTCAGGATACGGCGGCCGGCTGACCGCTGCGCCGCTGGCCGATGATCCCACGCCCCCACTACGCCGGTGAAGTTGATCTTCATTCACCACTCCACGGGCAAAAATTGGCTGGCCGACGACAACGGCGGCCTGGGGATCGCACTACGGAATGCCAACTACTTCGTCAGCGATACCAACTACGGTTGGGGACCGGCTGACGCCGATGTGGGGGGTGGCACGATCGGCGATCACACCGACATCGGCCACTGGTACAACTGGTTCGTCGGGCCGCACCGCGACACTTACCTGACCGCGTTGTACGCCGAATCCGGGCAACACGCTTCTTATTCCCGCCTGAATACCGACCCCGGCGGGCCGAACGAAATCATCCTGTTCAAGTCCTGCTTCCCCAACTCTCATCTGGGCGGCAATCCCACCGACCCGCCCACCACCGGGGCCAATCCGCTGCGGGGGCAGGATGCATACTCCGAATACCACACGGTCGCCAATGCCAAGGGGATTTATAACGACTTGCTGAGCTACTTCGCCGCCCACCAGGAAAAACTGTTCATTGTGATCGCTCAGCCGCCCTTAGCAAGCAACGATACTGATGCGGCGCACGCCGCCAACGCCCGCGCCTTCACCAATTGGTTGCTGAACGATTGGCTGGCGGCTTATCCTTACAAGAACGTAGCGGTCTTCAATTTTTACAACGTCCTGACCAGCAACGGCGGCAATGCCAACACCAACGACGCCGGGCAAGCTACCGGCAACCACCACCGCTGGTGGGAGGGAGCGGTGCAGCACCTTCAGACCGTCGCTAACAACTTCCTGGCCTACCCTACCGGCGACAGCCACCCCAGCCAGGCGGGTAACCTGAAGGCCACGGCCGAGTTTGTGCCGCTGCTCAATGTGTTCTACCATCGTTGGAAGAGTGCCGCCCAGCTGACGCTCACCGTGCCCAACGGGGGCGAGCTCTGGCCGGTTAACCGGCCGTACCAGATCCGCTGGACCACGACCGGCAACGTGCCGCAGGTCAACCTGGCCTATTCCACCGATGGCTTCGTCACACGCCATCCAATTGCGACAACGCTGACGAATACCGGCGTTTACACCTGGACAACACCGCTCACGCCTTCTAAGACGATGCGGGTGCGGGTGGAAAGTACCCTCAGTCCCACCACCGTTTTTGCCGTCAGCGCCGCCAATTTCACCCTCTACGATCCGGCCGCACTTACCCGCACCGTCTTCCTGCCGCTGGTCATGCGCGCCTATACGGCCGAGACGATTCGCGCCTGGCCCGATACGACCGAGGGGATCCATGTTTTCAACGACCAGCTGGCCGGCGGTCTGACCGAGGCCCAGATCGCGTTTGCGGCCACGCACTACGCCGGGACGCAGAAAATGACCCGCGCCGACGCCGATCACTTGCGACAGTACAACCCCAATTTCATCATCTTGCACTACCGGCTGGGATTGGGGCTGGGCTACCGGAGTATCCAGGGAACCTGTACGCCCAACGGCGATTGGCTGGAAATCATTGAGGGCAATCAGTGGGTACAGGAGTGGCCGACCGCGCCGCAGGAGGCGTGGTTCTTTCAATGGAATGGGCAGCGGGTGCTCAATTGCGACTGGGGGTGGTATCTGGTGGATCCAGACAACGCCGCCTGGCGGAGCTACTGGTCAGGCGAAATACTGCGCCAGCTCCGCGCCAACGCGGACGACGGCCTCTTTGCCGATAGCGTCAGCGTGCCCAATTATCTGGGGAACGACCGTTTTTCCCCGGCCCTCCCCGCCGTGGACGCAGCCTTTGAGAGCGCCTGGGCCGGACGGATAGAGCGCCTGATCGCGTTCATGCAGCAGGGCGCACTGGCGCCGTACTACTTCATTCCCAATGTCGGCCAGTGGGTGACGACCCGCGATCCGACCAATTACGCCGGCGCAGACGGCGTGATGATTGAAGGGCTGGGCGAGTGGGGCCAGGGGGCCTATTTTGAGCTCGCCGATTGGCAATTGCAGCTGGATCGCATCCTCAGTTTGGTGCAACAGAACAAAGTCATCCTGGCGCAACAATACGTCAACGTGGACGACATCAATGAGCGGCTCTTCGTCCTGGGCACTTACCTGCTCAGCAAGGGACGCGCTACTTATCTCAACCTGGAATTGGACCTGGACCCGGAATGGTTTCCCGAATATACCATCCCGATCGGACATCCCCTCGGCACGCTCCCGGCGAACAGCGCCGCGTTATGGTACGCCCCCTGGGGCGTCTACACGCGGACCTACAGCAATGGCCTGGTGCTGGTCAATCCCACGGCCACCAGCCGGACGATCTCATTAGGCGGCGTCTATTACCGGGCTACGCCGCAGGGGGGCGGTTTTGTGCCGCCGGATGGCGATGTGTCAGCCTGGACGGTGACTTACGCGCCGGTGAGCGCCGTGACCCTGGCGCCCAACCGGGCGGCGATCCTGCTCAACGCCGCCCCCTGACAGAAACTGGCCGCCGGGGGGAGAAAATCCCCCCGGCGGTAAAGGCTATTTCTGCCCCGCCTCGGCCGCGCGCTCGCGCAGCTGGCCGCGCAACACCGCGATGTCCTTCGGCACCAGGAAAGAGGCCGTAGAGAAGAAAAGGCCGCACAGAATCCAGGTGGAGACGCAGATAATCAAAATGGCGTCGTGCAGCGAGGATTTGACGGCGATAGCGCCGGCGATCCAGGGGGCCAGCGCCGCGCCCGCCGACTCAATGAAGTATTGGATGGCCAGGGCCGTGCTCCGCACCTCCGGCAGCGTGATGTCGTAGACGGTGGAGACGACGTTGGGGGCGGCCATCGGGATGAAGATGGCGGTAATCGCCAGCAGCACCATGAAGAGCAACTGATTGTCCAGGGGGACGCTCATCGTCAGCGTCAGCATCAAGGCCCCCATCAGCACACCGGTCGTGGCAACCAGGACGCGCCCCCGCGGTGTCCGCTTGAAGAAGAAATCACCAAGCGCGCCGCCGACCGGATAGCCCGCCGCCAGGACGAGCACCGCCACCACCATCGTCTGCAAAATCGCCCCCTCGGAGTAATTACGTTCCACTTGCAGATAGCGGAAGAACCAGTAGGTGATGACGTTCCACGGGAAGACACCGAAGAACCCCTGGGTGAAGAGGATCAGCAGGGTGCGCTTCTTGAAGAGATCGCGGGCGATAGGCCAGCTGAAGCGGTACTGGCGCACTTCGGTCAGTTCGGCCAGTTCAGGCTCGCTTTTACCGCGCGGGGCTTCCTTCACGCCGAAGAAGATGAGGACCGCCAGGACAATCCCCAGCCCGCCGGTGATGTAGAAAATGTTACGCCAACCGAGCGTCCCGCTCAGCATCAACCCTAAAACCATCCCCAGCAGATACCCCAGCGGCATGGTGAGCTCCAGCAAGCCATAGATTTTGCCGCGCATAGACGGGCCGAAGTAATCAGAGATCAGGCTATAGAGGCCAGGATAGCTGGAATCGTCAATGCCGGTGGTAGCGCGGCTGGCGAGGAAGGTGGGATAAGTCGGCGCGATCGCGCTCAGCCAGGTGGTGGAGCCCCAGATGAATGAGGCCAGGGCCAACAGTTTGGCGCGGGCGTACCGGTCGTAGAGATAGCCCCACAGCGGATAACAAATCGCGCCGACAATGAGCGCTCCGGTTAACACGCGCCCCATCTGCTCTTCGTTGATCCCAAAAGTCTCCATGATGGGCGTGGTGAGTGTGCCGATGAGCAGCTTATCCGTCTGATGCAATAACATGAAGGCAAAAAAGACCGCAACGACAAACCAGCGATAACGAGATGACGACGGTTTCACAAGCTACCTCCTCCTGAGAAAATAGTTTAGAGTTCTCGGCCAAATGGCTTTATTTCTTCCCTGCTCCCAGCAGCGCCTCCACGGCAGGATGGTAGCGCTGGTAGCGAAATGCCTCGGCGTAGGGGACGCCGAGCTGGAGCCCGGCCTCGGCGGCGCGAGCACGCACCCATTCCCCCACCAGCCGCATCGGATCCTCCTGCGCTGCCCCGACCAGGACCTGAGGATCCAAGCCGGCCAGGCTGGCGTGCCAGGCCACCTCTTTGACGATGGCTTCCATCTGGCTGCGGTGCTCGGCCAGGGCGGCCAGCTTCACCTCCAGCGTGTCGGTGATGTCCACGAGCCTGTTCTGGTCGGCGGCCGGGGCGCGGAAGAAGTATTTCTCGGTCACGAAGTGCGGCGCCAGCCCCTCGGCCAGATGCTCCGGGTGCAGGTTGGGCAGGTGGGCAAAGGCGACCGCTTCAGCGGCGGCCCACGCCGCCGCGCGATGATCGGGATGCTTTTCGCCGGGGGTGGCGGGATCCTGGGCGATCACCACGTCGGGCCGAAAGTACCGGATGAGGCGGATAAATTGCTCGCGCAACCGGCCCGGCGGGAGTGTGTCCAGCTCCAGATCGGGGTGCCCAAGCATGAGCGGGGGCTCGGCCCCCAGCACGGCGGCGGCGCGCCGGGCCTCCTCCGTGCGACGCTGGGCCAGCGTGTCGTGATCCGCTTCCAAGGCGCCCTTACTGCCGTCGGTAGCAATGGCGATGAGGACGCGCACGCCCGCACGGGCCAGTCTGGCAATGGTGCCCCCGGCACCAAATTCGGCGTCATCGGGATGGGGAACAAGCACAAGCACGGTTTGCGGCATGGATTACCTCAAGATGTAATGTGAAATATTCCCGTAAAATTGGGCGCAATTTGAATGGTCAGAGGAGGCCGATAACCCGCCGACCTTTTCTATTGTATCCTCAGTGGCGATAAGTGCAAGGCCTGAACGCTGGGCTCTCAACGGTGAAATTGCCTCCTGGCAGAAGGCTCTTTGACGTTTTTTTGACGGAGATCAGATATGCTTATACGTAAGTCGGGAGAGGTTCGGGGCCGGAAGCCGGCCGCGGCCATCTGCTCACGGATGGCCCATCGTTCCATTTCATTTTCATTTTCAAGGAGTTGGCGAAGTTTAAAGGAGGCAAAAACGATGACACCTAAAATTTTACGCGCACTGATCAGCGGTCTGTTGCTGCTGGTGACGTTGGCTTGTAGCCTGGGAGGCGGTGCTAAAGAGCAGACGGCCACGCCGGCGGCGACTACGGCCGGGGCGACTCCCGCTTCCACGCCGACCGCTACCGCGGCTCCCCCTCCGGCACCCACTATTGTAGAGCTGGGCGAACCCCAACAGAGTGAGCCTGGTGGTTTTACCTTCCGCGTCATCCCCGGTTACGAGGTCATGGACCTGGGGGGCATGGTGAATATGTTCGCGCCGGGGGCCGACCCCGACGTAGGGCCGGTGGTCACCCTGGTCGGCGGCCTCAATGATTATGAACAAACAAACGAGGATCTTTACGAACAGTTGAAAAGCGGGACACCTATGACGATTGGCGACCCCGAGCAGATCAGAGTTTATAACGTGCCGGGTCTGGCCGTTGATCTTACCGGCGACAACAATGGCAAACCGATGCGAGGCCGGGTCGCGCTGGTGATGGTGACTCCCCAACAGCAGTTTATGTTGCTCGTCGGTGCGCCCGCGGCGCAATGGGACGCAGTAGCCCCCTATTTTGAGGCGCTGTTGGCCTCCGTGGAGTTCTTTGAGCCGGTGCTCCCACCGCCGACCTCCTCCCTGGACCCCGGCTGGTATGTGTATACCAACCCCAACGACGCGCGCGATGTGCTGGTCTACGATGGCGTGATTTACGTGGCCTCGCTTGGCGGCACCGTGCTCTGGGAGGTCTCCCCCACCTTAGAAGATGGCTTCCCCACCCTCTACACGCCGCTGCAAGGGCTCAGCCACGCCAGCGCCTACGCGCTGACCGTCTGCGACATACCGGAGACGCGCCTCATCGTCGGCACGCAGACCGGCCTCAGCTTCTACGATCCCCTGACCGGCGAGTGGGATGCCACGCCCATCACGCCGCCGGAGAGCAACGTCCAGACCAGCCAGGTGGACCGGCTCTACTGCGACGCGGCGAACCACCGCCTGCTCATCGGCTATTCCGGCCTGGGGGTGTTGGATCTCAAAACGGGGGCCTGGCAGCGCTTCACCGATAAGCAGGGACTTTCGTGGAACGGCATCCGCGACATCGCCGTCACCGGCAGCGATATTTGGGTCGCTTCGGGCTACAACGGCATCTCCAAAATCAGCGGCGATCAGGTGACGGTCTACAACGAAGCCAACGGGCTGCCCAACCAGCGGGCCAACGCGCTCGCCGTGGGGGCGGATGGGTCGCTCTGGGTGGGCACCTCCGGCGGGCTGGCGCAGTTTAAGAACAACCAGTGGAAATTCTACGCCGCCAAAGATAACTCACTGCTCTACGACATCAACGAGCTGCGGTGGGCCGACGACGGCACGCTCTGGGTCGGCACGGCCTCCATCGGGGGCGGCAATCTCTGTCGCTTTGATCCGGCCAGGGGGACCTGCGTGGAATCGTTCAAAGACACCACCGGGGCTTTTGGCCTGGCGCTGTACAACGGCAGCCCCGTTTTCGTCAACGACACCGGCCTGTACGCGCTGGTAGAGGGACAAAAGCGCAGCTTCATCGTGGAAGGGGTCATGCCGGCCCGCAATTTCATCCGCGCCCTGGCCGCAGCGCCGGATGGGCTGCTCTGGGTGAGCACACCGGCCGGCCTCCACCGGCTGGACCCCGGCTCTCCCGATTGGGAGTGGGCAACCTATACCCGTGAGCAGGGTGTGGGCGGCGGCAGCAGCGCCGAAGCACCCGCGCTGGCCGTCGCCGCCGATGGCACCCTGTGGGCCGCCATCACCAACGGCAACGTTAGCCGCTTCCAGGATGACACCTGGACGGCGTATGACGGGCTGCGCTCCTACGACGCCGTGGCCGTGGATGCGCAGGGGCGCGCCTGGTTCGGCGATGACAGCAAGGGGATCGTCGTCCTCAAGGCCGACGGCTCCAAGGCCATGGACCTGACCAAAGCCCAGGGCCTGCCCAGCGATAACGTCCAGGCGCTGCTGGCCGACGGCGAGACGATGTGGATCGCGCTGGATGTGGGCCTGGCCCGCTATGTTAACGGCAAGGCAGAACTGGTGCTGGACAAGACCGTGCTGCCCCATCCCTACCTGCGCGCGCTGGCCCTGGAACCGGCGGGAACGCTCCTCATCGCCGGCACCTCCAGCCTCGTCCGCTACGATGGCAACCGGGCCGAGGTGGTCTACAACTTCCAGAAGGAGGGCTTCAACAGCTGGCTCACCCGGCTGGCGGTGGCTCCTGATGGCCGCCTCTGGGTGGGCACGCAAAGCGGCCTCTTGTACTCCGATGATGGCAAAACCTGGACCCGCTTGACTACAGCGGATGGCCTGCCGGACAACATCGTCACCGCTTTGCAAGTGGATCAGTACGGCGCGCTGTGGGTCGGCACCGGCAGCGGCCTGCTGCTGATGGTACCGTAACCCACCCCGGTCGCAGACACTGGCACCTATCCGGGAACACCTGCGAGAGGGTGAGCAGTGAGCAGTACAGCGGGCCAACAGTTACTGCAAACCCCTCTCTACTAACTGCTCACCCGTCACTACAAAGAGGTGACCATGAACGAAATCCTTGTGGGCCTGATCCTTTCCCTTGGCGCAGTGCTGCTCGTCGGCGGCCTTTTATGGCTGGACCGGCAGCGTAAGGCGCAACAGACAGCCCGGTTGCTCATCACTGCCGCTGAGCGCGGCTGGGAATGCATCCCGCTCCACGGCGGGCAGATAACCGGCTACCACCTGCGGGGGACCACTCGCGGTTTCCGGTGGGAGTTGGAGACCACGCTCGTCACGGCCCCGGCAGCCTCGGGTTCCGGGGCCACCTCGCACCAGACACGCCATACCCGCTGGCAAAGCCCTGAAGCGGTTTGCGCCGAGGGGCTGGTGCTTGTGGGGCCGCGCAGCAGGGCAACCAGCGCCAACCTGCCCGCTTTGGAAAGCCTCGGCGGGCTGACCGGGGTGATGGTGCGCCAGGCTTTGGAATGGATGCTCGGCGAGGATGCGGGCTACCTGACCAGCTTGCGCGAACTATCGCTGGGCAGTCCGGCCCTCCGCGCGCGCTATGCCGTCTGGGCGCACGCTGAAGCTGCCGCGCAGCGCTTGCTCACCACCGAGGGCGAGCAAGCACTCACCGGGTGGCCGGCAGAGCTACCGTTGGTGGTCAAAATCAGCCCCCGTGGGCTGCAGATAGACCTCCGAGATGTGCAATTGCTCGCTCCGGCAGACCTGGAACGGCTGGTGGACTTGGGAATCCGGTTGGTGGTAGCGTGGCAGACAGAGAGAATAGCATAGCGAATGGCAGATAGCGAACGTCCATTACCCATCCCCTGTTACTTTATCGGGAGCAGAAAGATGAAACGACAGACAATCTGGTGGCTGTTGCAAGTATTGTTAGTGCTGGCAGTTCTATGCTCAGGTCAGGCCAAAGTCCCTGGCTATGTGGAGGCCGCTCCCCCCGCCATCCGGCTGCAACAGGTCAACGGCCCGTGGGTCAAGCTCAGCATGGGGCCAGCCCTATCCTCCGCCGTTGGCCCGACGGCCCAGGCCGTCGGCGCGCGCCCGCTCTCGCTGGCCGCCGCCGACCTGGATGCCAACGGCGCGTCCGAGATCGTCGCCGGCTATGTGGGCGACTCTGGCGGGCTGGTCGTTGTCTATCGCCAAGGGGCGGCACAGACCTTTGCCCTGCCTGTCGCGCCGGATTTCCTCTACGCCGGCGATTTTGATGCCCAGGGCGGCAATGACCTCATCGTCGCAGCACGCGGCAGCGATGCGCTCTGGCTGCTGCCCGGTGACGCGACCGGCAACCTGGGGGCGCCGCAGGCCATCCCCCTGCCGGGGCAGATTACCGCGCTGACGGCCGGTGAATTTGGCCGACAGAACGGGCTGGACGATCTGGCCATTGGCATCACCGGAGAGGATGGCGCGCAATTGCTCATCCTGGCCGGGGCCGACGGCGCGCAGACGGCCTCGCCGGAACGCTATCCCCTGCCTGCGCCGGCCAGTACTCTGGAAATGGGTCAGTTGGACGATGTCTTTCCCTATGACCTGGCTGTCGTCGCCGGCAAGACGCTGGTCATCCTGCACGGCGGTGATGATCTGGCGAGGGAGAAAATCACCTCCTCCTTGGAGATGATCCCACTGGATTTTGAACCGATCTCCCTGGCGTTGGGCGATTTTCTCGCTGGCGACGGACAGGCGATTGAGATTGCTTTACTGGATGCGAACGGCGAATTGCGAATAGCGGATGGCGAATGGCGAAATGCGAATGGCAAAGAGCGCACGGCAAATGACGGATCACGTTTCACGTTTGACGCTTCACGTTTCACGTTTGCCACGCAACTGATCCCTCTGCGCCTCTCCAGCCTGCCCGCCGATGATCTGCTGGTGGCAGGCGGGCGGCAGGTGCAGATTCTCACTGCTGATGGGCGGCGGATGAACGTCGAGGGGGGCTATGAGCAGGCCGCCGCGCCGGGCGCACTGGTCACGCTGGACGCCGCCGCGCCGGTCGTCGCCGCGCTGTCTGTGCGCCTCAACGACGACGCGCTGGACGACCTGGTGCTGCTGACCGAAGGTGCACCCGCTCCAACCGTCCTGCTGACGGCGGCGGCACTGAATCTCCAGATCACCGAATGGCAGAGCGACCGCCCTGACAGTAACCCCGGCGATGGTCAATGTAAAACATCCAGAAATACCTGCACACTGCGGGCGGCGATCCAGGAGGCCAATGCCAGCCCCGGCGCGGACACCATCTGGAGCGGTTGGGGCAATGGCGTGACCTTTGCTTTGAACAGTCCTCTGCCCGAAATTACCGAAGCGGTCACGCTGATCGGATCAAATGTTGCAGATACCTACCCGCGCATAGATGGTGCGTCACTGCCTTCCGGCACGCACGGCTTGCGGCTGACCGGCAATCACATCACCGTGCGCAATTTTTCCATAACCAATTTCACCGGCAACGGCATCTGGATCACCGGCTCGGAGAACGTGGTGTACGATTGTCTGATCGGCACCAACTACCAGGGGACGAGCGGTTTGGGCAACGGCCAAAATGGCATCGCCATCAACGGTAGTTATAACGAGATTCGGGACAATGTGATCGTTGACAACACCTATGCAGGTGTTCGCGTGGACGACGGTGACGGCAACAAGGTGCTATCAGGCAATGCCATCGGCTATTGGCCTGGTTCTGGCGCACAGCGGGCCAACCATAACGACGGCGTGTTGGTGTATGGCGGCTCTAACACACGTGTCGGCGGGGATACACCGGCCCAGAGCAACTCTATTGCCGGCAACACGGCCAGCGGCATTCGCATCGAAGTCGCCGCCGGCTCGGTGACGGTGCTGGCTAACAAAATCGGCCTGATGGCAAACGGGCAACTGCTCGGCAACCGGCACGGCATTCAAGTTTACGGCAGTTATCACACCATCGGCAGCACGGCCCAGAAATCCAGTTGGGTTGCCGGCAACTCCTGGGGAATCGCCATCCTGGCTCCGTCGGCGACCTATAACTCGGTGCGTTATAACCTCGTTAGCACAAATACCGGCCTCGCCAACAGCGGCGACGGCATCGTGCTGTACTACAGCGGCAGCAACAATGTGGTCGAAAATAACACGGTCGGCCATAGCGGACAGCACGGCATTGCCGTTTACCAGTATTCCGCCGCCTGTATGTACAACCGCATCGCCGACAACTGGGTCGGCACCGATGAGGCTGGCCGCGATCTGGGCAACGCGATGGACGGTATCTATGTGGAAAAGAACTATTGTGCCTATCTCCAATCCAACCGGGTGGCATATAACAATCGCTATGGCATTTACCTGAACAACTATGGCGCCGATGGCAGCACGCTCAGTATGAATCAGTGCCGTTATAACCAGGATGCCGGCATTCGCATCAACAGCAACAGCAATACGGTCAGCGATAACGTTGTGGAACTCAACCCTGGTGTCGGTCTGTGGGTGACCGGTAACGCCAACACGCTCACCGGCAATAGCGCGTTGGGGGCGATGATTCCGTCGGCCCATTATCAAGCCACCGGCATTCAAATAGACGGCAACCAGAACACCTTGCGCGGCGACAATACCTATGTCACCGAGATTGCCTATCACACCGGCGAAGGGGTGGTGATCAATGGGAATGAGAACACGGTGCAACGGTACTATATTCACAGCAACGGCGATGCCGGGATCGAGATTGCCGGCCGCAGCAACGTGATCGGCGCGGTGGGCAGCAACCGCAACACGATCAGTGTCAACAACGATGGCGTGCGGCTCACCGCTGCCGCCGGTCTCAACCAGGTGATCGGCAACTATATCGGCGTGGAAACCTCTGGCTCTGGCGATGCCGGCAATAGTACCGGCGTGCGCATCTATGGCTGGGGCAATCAGATCACGGCCAACCGCATCGCCTACTCGTACGGCAGCAATGTTGTGTTGAGCGGCAGCGGTGCCCACGACAATACGCTGCAAGACAACAATATCGGCCCGACGCTCACATCGCACGGCGTCTCGATTGAAAATGCGTCTGCGGGCAATGTGTTGCAGGCCAACCAGATTTCCTCCAGTGACGGCGCCGGCATCTATGTCGCCTCCGGCTCGCTCAACCGGCTGATCTCGAACACACTCACCCTCAACAGCGGGCTGGGCATTGACCTGGCGCCGACCGGCGTGACCCTCAACGACAGCGGCGACGGCGACACGGGGGCCAATTATTTGCAAAATTTCCCCGTCCTCACCGCCGTTACCGCGCTCAGTGGCCAGACACGCATCCAGGGGACGTTGAACAGCCATCCCAACGCCTCTTTTACGATCCAGTTTTTCCTCAACACCACCTGCGACGCTTCCGGCTATGGCGAGGCCGAGACTTATTTGGGGCAAACCACGCTGACCACCAACAGCAGCGGTCAGGCCGGTTTTGATGTGACCCTGGCCGTCGGAGGGGCGGCGGGCAAATATGTGGTGGCTACAGCCACCCATACCAACGGCGACACTTCGGAACTGTCCAAATGTATGCTGGGGCGGGCACCGACCAGTGGTGTACCGTTTACGGTGAACACCACCGGCGATGCGGTAGACATCAACATCGGCGATGGGATCTGCGACAGCAGCGCCTCTCCCGGCGAGCAATGCACCCTGCGCGCCGCCGTCCAGGAGGCTAACGCCGCCATCGGCAGCGACACGATCATCCTCGCTGCTGCCGGCACCTATGCGCTGACGCTGACCGGCAGTGACAGCACCGCAGCCGCCGGCGATCTGGATATCAACGACCCGCTGACCCTCATCGGCGCAGGGGCCAACGTGACCCTCATCCAGGGCAATATGAGCGACCGCATCCTGGAAATTCGCAACAGCGCCGCCGTCACCATCACCGGCGTGACGGTCAAGGGCGGTAACCTGAGCAGCACCAACGGCGGCGGCATCCTGGTCAACAGCGGCACGACGCTCACGCTGGAGGGAGTCAGCGTGCAGGAGAACCAGACCGCTTCGGGCAGCGGCGGCGGCCTCTATAGCGCAGGGACGTTGACGCTCGCCAACAGTGCGGTGATCAGCAACACCGCCGGCGCGGAAACTAACGGCGGCGGCGGCATTTTTGTGTTGAGCGGCGTGACCACACTGCGCAACGTCACCGTCTCCGGAAACCAGACCCAGGGCAACGGCGGTGGCATCCAAAACCTGGCCGGTACGGTCAACCTGAACAATGTCACCGTCACCAACAATACCGCCGATAGCGATAACGACGGCGGCGACGGCGGTGGGGTGTGGAATACCGCCACGTTCAACACCAAAAACTCGATCATCGCCGGAAACACAGACCTGAGTGCCGGCGGCTATCCCTATGGCGTCGCTGACTGTTACGGTACATACACGTCACAAGGCTACAATCTGGTGGGAGACCAGGCGAAAGAGAACAACAGCAATCCGGCCGCGTGCCAGGGCTTCACCAACAATGATAGCGTGAGCGGCGTGTGGCTATTCACCAACTACCTGCGATTCTCTGCGGGCCTGCGCCCATTAGCCTTGAACGGCGGGACAACGCTGAGCCACTCGCCTTTCTCTCAAGCCGCCGGCCTGACCGTAGATTGGGGCAATCCGGCCACGCCTGGCAGCGGCGGCGACGCCTGCGAACCGTTCGATCAACGCGGCCAGCCCCGCCCGATTGACGGCGGCACCGATGGCGTGGCCCGCTGCGACCGGGGCGCGGTGGAACTCATCCCGGCCTATCTCTCGGTGGACAATGTCACCGTCAGTGAGGGTAGCGCCGCTGTGTTCACCGTCTCGCTCTCCGAACCGGCGCCGATCACCTTTACCTTACACTATTCCACCACCGACATCACCGCCGTCGCCGAGCAGGACTATTTCCACACGACCGGCATCCTCACCTTTACGCCCGGGCAAAGCAGCCAGACCATCTCGGTACCCACCCTCACCGATACCCGCAACGAGGATGCCGAAACCTTCCGACTGCGGCTCAATTGGGCGCAATGGGTGCTCATTGCCGACGGCGAGGGCATTGGCACGATCAACGATGGCAACCCGCAGCCGGCTCTCAGCATCAACGACCGCACCGTCACCGAAGACGATGCCGGCAGCAGCACACAGGTCGTCTTTACCGTCAGTCTGAACGGCGCCAGTGGCAAGACGGTGACGGTTTACTATGCCACAGCAGACGGTACAGCCATCGCCGGTGAAGATTATTTGCCTGCCGCCGGGCAGTTGAGTTTTGCTCCCGGTGTGACCAGCCAAACCATCACCATCATCGTGGTCGGCGACAACCTGCGCGAGGGCAACGAGACCTGGACCGTCCAACTCAGCAACCCGGTTAATGCCACTTTGGGCGATGCCACCGGCCTGGGCACGATCACCGATGATGACACCCCGGCCCTCTCCATCCAGGACTCATCCATCCTTGAGGGCGACAGCGGCACCGCTCCGATGTACTTTACCGTGCGTCTGTCCAGGCCCAGCACGGCGCCGATCACCGTCAACTATACCACCAGCCCGGGCACGGCTCAATCGGGCAGCGACTACCTTCACACCAGCGGCACGCTCACCTTTGCCGCCGGCGAGACGCTCAAGACGATTACGGTGCAGATCGTGGGCGACCAGATCGGCGAGCCGACCGAGACCTTTACCGTGGCACTCAACACGCCCACCGGCGGCGCAACGATTGCCAGAGGCATTGCCACCGGCACGATATGGGAAGAAATTCACACCGTTTACCTGCCGCTGGTTGTACGCCAGTGAAGCGGCACGGATGCTCCGCCCTGCCGGGGCTACCAGTCCGGTTGGCGGCCAGGGGAAAGCCATCCCCCATCAAACCGTGGCAGGAAACAGGGAGGTTCTATGGACCACGAGAGGCCGAAAACGCGCTATCTCTCGTATTTGCTGCGGCTTTGGGAGACCGCTGACGGGGAACAGCGCTTCTGGCGCGCTTCACTGGAGCGTCCAGGAACAGGTGAGCGGCACAGTTTCGCTACCATAGAGGCACTTTTTGCTTATTTGATGCAACAGATGCAGAATGAAAACTTCCAGCGCCGGACGCCCCCGGCCAAGGGATAGGAAACAGGGGAAGGGCAGAGTATGCGGCCTCGGCGCGCTCAGCGGTCAAAAGCGGCTCTGCCCTTTACCAACCGGCAGGTAGCCAAAGGGGTAGCGATTTATTCCCGGACCAGCTTGAGTAGCCGTTGCCAGCCCTGCCGCCAGGAGGGGCTTTTGAGCCGCCAGGTCCCCACGATGCCATAGGGCAGGAAAAGGACCAGGGCGATAAAAATCAGGCCGAAGACCAGCGGCCAGCGCGGCCCAAACCACTGGTAGAAAAACTGCCCGACAATCTGCATCAGCCCCGCGCCGAGCATCGGGCCGATTAACGTGCCGATGCCCCCCAGGATCGTCATAATCAGCGCGTTAATGGTGGTGAGCGCGCCGGTCATGGAGGGGGTGGCACTGACATTCCAGAGCGACCAGAGCGCGCCGGCCAGCCCGGCCACGGTGGCCGAGACCATAAAGGCAATGGTGCGATAGGTGGCCGGATTATAGCCAATCGTCCGCACGCGACTTTCATTTTCACGCAGGGCGACAAAAACCCGTCCCGTGGGCGACTCCACGATCCGCCGGACGACCAGATACATCACCACAGCGAAAATCAGGGCCACAAAGTAGAAGCGCAGCCGGTATTGGGTGGGGTTGAGCCAGACCGGCACCGGGATGCCGTGCAGCCCCTCATCGGCTCCGGTCCACTTCACAAAGTCGGTCGCCTTGGAGAGGATGTAGATCGCCTCGGCAATCGCTAAGGTGATCATGGCAAAGTAAACCCCTCTGACGCGGGCCGAGACGGCGCTGAAAAGCAGTCCCAGCAGGGCCGAGACGAGCACGACCAGCACCAGGGCGAGCAGGAAAAAGAGCAGCTCTGTGGCATCCAACCCGGCGAAAAGCACAATGCGATAACGTCCGGCGAAAGGTCCGGCGACATGCTTGAGAAAGAGCGCCATAGTGTAGGCGCCGCCGCCAAAAAAGGCGGCCTGCCCGAACGAGAGGATGCCGGTGTAGCCCATCAGCAGATCGTAGCTCATCGCGTAGACCGCCATGATGAAAAAGGCGATCAGCTGCCCCTGCCAGAATTTAGAGGGACCTTCTCCAACCGGCGTGCCGGTAATCCCACTGAACACAAAGGGGAAGAGCGCCAGACCGATAACTATTGTCAGTCCTACCCATTGCCCTCCCAACCAGCTGACCAGCCGTTGGCCCGTTGAGGCGTTGACTCGTTGATTTGCAGTTGTGCTCATTCGCTCACTCCTTCTTTCCCATCAGCCCGGCCGGCCGGAGCAACAACACAATCGCCATGATGATGACGGTGGAAGCCTCGGCAATGGCCGGCGAGAGCTGGAATTTAAGCGCCAGGTAGTCGCCAAAAGCGCGCGCCAGCCCCAGCAGGAGCGCGCCGATTGCCGCGCCGCTGTAGCTCCCCATCCCGCCGATGACAACGGTGATAAAGCCCTGTAACTGGAAAGCATCCCCCATTGCCGGTTGCACCGGGATGAACGGCGCTGCCCCGATCCCGCCCAGCGCTGCCAGGCCCGCGCCCAGCACAAAGACAATGGTGAAGACGCGCCGCACGTTGATCCCCAACGCCTCCACCATCTCCCGATCCTGCACGCCGGCGCGGATGATCATGCCGAGGCGGGAGTAATTCATCAGAATGCCCAGCGCCACCAACATGACTCCGCCCAGCACGATGATAAAGAGCCGGTAGGAAGGGAACGTGACCCCCAAAATGTCCACCGTGGTATTGTGGCCGCTGAACCAGGCCAGGAGGTTGGCAGCCTTGCCCGGCTGCGAAAAGAGCGGCGGGCGGCTCATCTGGTAGGCCAGCGGTTTCCAGAAAAGCATGATCAGCTCGCGGAGCACGTAGGCCAGTCCCAGCGTGACCAGCACCTGGTAGAACGGGCGCACGTAGAGGGGGCGGATTAGGGTCAGCTCCACCACGGCTCCCAGCCCGGCGCCAACCAGCGTGCCGGTGAGCAGCGCCAGGACGAAGCGCCAGTCGGCGTTCATTTGCAACACGGCTATGGGGGCCGCTTCCCGCACGAAGACAGCGACCACGGTCAGCACGGCCAGGACGGCGACCACGAGCCAGCCCCGGCGGGCGGTGGAGCGGTGCACCATCTGCGTCTTATCACCAGGCCGCGCCTGGGAGATCGCCAACAGCAGACCGGCTACCAGCAGCAACGCCGGTCGGAGCCAGAAACGGGCCAGGGGTTCCTGCGGGGTGGCCTCGGCCAGGGGATTGGCGGCGACCATGGTGGCTACCAGCGCGGTATCCGCCAGCCCGATGAAATCCAGGCCGTTGATGGCTACCACACCGACCACCAGCGCCACGATGGCCAGCGCCGTCCGGAGCGGCTTCTGCCAGCGTTCCGGCACCGGCCAGGCCATGACGGTGGAACGCAAAGGTGTACCGGTCAACAGGCCGGTCAACAGGGCCAGAATCAGCGGCGCCAGGCCAAAGAGGAAGGTGGGGTTGGTGAAAAATTGCCAGCCCATGTACGCCCCCACCATGAACATCGTCCCGTGGGCGAAGTTGAGGACATCCATCAGGCCAAAGATCAGCGTCAGGCCCGCGGCCACCATGAAATACAGCGCGCCCAAGGTCAATCCCGAAAGCGCCGTCCGCACGAACGGTTCGCGGCCCATCGTCAGCCAGCCGACGCCACTTAAAATCAGCAGCAGGCCAAAGACGACGACCAGCGTGCCGCGTTCAGCCCAAAATTGTTTGAAGGAGTTGCTTTGCATGGTTATGCCCCCCGTCGGCTAAGGGTCGC
This sequence comes from uncultured Anaerolineales bacterium, assembly GCA_964437445.1. Classification (GTDB taxonomy): domain Bacteria; phylum Chloroflexota; class Anaerolineae; order B4-G1; family SLSP01; genus CAYTGR01. The sequence continues at coordinate 30,371 of CAYTGR010000033.1, forward strand.
GCCGAGGTAGCGGTGAATGAGCGCCTGATCCTGGAGCAGCTCGGCCATCGCCCCCTCGTGAACGGTTTTGCCGTCATCTATGATATAGTAAGCCTGTCCCAACTGGCTGGCCATGATGAAGTTCTGTTCCACCAGTAAGACGGTGGTGGTGGCGCTCAGCTGGCGGATGGCGGTCATCATTTGTTCAATGAGCACCGGGGCCAATCCCTCACTGGGTTCATCAATGAGCAGCAAGCGATTATCGGCCACCAGCGCGCGGGCGACGGCCAGCATCTGCTGCTGTCCACCGGAGAGGTGGTTGCCCGGCAGTTTGTAGAGCCGCTTGAGATCGGGGAAAAGTCCAAAGATAAAATCGGCTTTGCGCTCCAAATCGCCCTTTTTGCGTTCGGCAATGCGGAGATTTTCCATCACACTGAGGTTGCGAAAGATGGCGCGGTGCTCCGGCACGTAGCCGATCCCCAGGTTGGCGATATCAAAAGCGCGGCGACCTTGCAACTCCTGCCCATCAAAGAGGATCTGCCCCTGGCGCGGCGGTGTCAGCCCCAGGATAGATTTGAGCGTGGTCGTCTTGCCGGCGCCGTTGCGGCCCAGCAGCACCGTGATACTCCCCCGGCGCACCTTGAGCGAGACCCCCTCCAAAATGTGGAACTGCCCGATGAAGGTGTGAATGGTATCCACGGTTAAGATATAATCGTCTTGCGGTTCCGGCATAGTGTTTCCCCTCCGTCAAACCTCAAACGTCAAGCGCCAAACGTCAAACGCCAAACGTCAAACGTAGATGTGAAAAGGTGCCAGAAGAACCATCGCAGGGCGAGCCTCACGTTTCACGCTTCACGCCTCACGTTTCACGTCTCACGTCTCACGTTTCACGTCTCACGTCTCACGTTTTACTCAGATCCCCATACAGCGCCCCCAAATAGGCGCTTTGCACGGTGGCATCGGCGGCAATTTCCTGCGGCGAGCCTTCGGCCAGCACCTGCCCCTGGTGCATCACGGTGATCTTGTCCGAGATGCTCATCACCATATCCATCCGGTGCTCTACCAGCACGATGGTTTTATCACCCTGGGCCATGATCCCCCGGATGATCTCCAGCAGCGCCGGCACCTGCTCGGAGGACATCCCGGCGGTCGGCTCATCCAGCAGCAAGACCTGCGGGTTGCTGGCCAGGATGATCCCCAACTCCAGCTTACGTTTGTCACCGTGCGGTAGCATCCGGGCCGGGAGGTGCTCGCGTCCCTGCAACCCCACCTGGGCAATGGCGGCATACGCCCGCTCCTCGTACTGCCGGAAACCGGCGGCCCGGTGCAGGAGCTTGAAATTGTCATGGCCCAGCGCCTGGGCGGCCAGCCGGATATTCTCCAGCACCGTCAGGTTGGGGAAGAGGTTGGTGATCTGGAACGAGCGCCCCAGCCCCAGATGGGCAATCCGGTGGGGTGGCAAATGGGTGATGTCGCGCCCCTGGTAGATGACGTGACCGCGCGTCGGGCGCAGTGTGCCGCTCAGCAGGTTGAAAAACGTCGTCTTGCCTGCACCGTTGGGCCCAATGATAGAGTGCAGGGTGCGGGCCTGGATTTGCATACTGACATCATCCACTGCTACCAGCCCGCCGAACTCTTTGCGCAAATGGCGGGCTTCCAGGATTATCTCATTAGCGGTCATGAGCATGGCCTTTCTATAAGTTTGGTAATGCGTGATGCGTAAAAGTTTCCTTCACGCATCACGCATCACGCATCACGCATCACGCATCACGTATCACGTATCACGTATTACGCATCACGCATAACTATTTGTTCATGTCGCAGCGGCTGGCGTATTCCCCTTCCAGCGTGCAGGGGACACCCAGCTCGTCGTACTTGGAGACGTAGACCGTCTCAAAGAAAGCATAGGTCGGGCGGCCCTGGGCATCCTTGGGCGGATCAATGGTGACCAGTTTGAGGATGTTCATCGGCTGCTCGCAGACATGGTCGCCGGGGCGGATGTAGTAGGTGCCCTTGGGGCCTTCAAACTTCAGCCCTTCCAGCGCCTTGATCATCGCATCGCCGCTGGCATCGCCGTTGGTCTTCTTCAACGCCTCGGCCAGCGCAATCGCCGAAGCCATCCCGCCGGCGGTGAAGAGATCAGGGGGTTCATTATACTCTTCCAGGTGGCGCTTGACCAGCCAGTCATTGACTGCGGTCTTGGCGGCGGTGTAGTGGTAGACGTTCAGCCCGATCTGACCGACAGCTGAGCCGTAGACGGCGGCAAAGGAAGCGTTATCGCCATAGCCGGTCGCCACGCGCATCTTGTCCAGCGCGCCCAGGTCGCCCAGCTGTTGGAAGAGCGTCACGTAGCCGGTGCCGGCCCAGGTCAGGAAGAGGCAGTCAGCGCCGGAATCCATCGCCTGCTGAATGTAGGGAGTGAAATCGGTAGTATCGGCAGGGGCGTAGATCTGGGCGACCACTTCGCCGCCGAACTTCTTGACGGCGAAATCCAACGCTGCGCCACTGCCCTGGCCGAAAGCGTTGTCAATGCCGATATGGGCGAACTTCTTGCCGACATTTTCCACCAGATACTTGGCGATGACCAGCACGTCGTCGTAGTTGGTGCGGCTGGTGCGGAAGACGTAGGGGTTGAAGTTCTTGCCGGTGATGAAAGCCGAGGCGGCGGGGTCTACCATCAGGATGATCTTGTTTTCCAGCGCGACGGTGGTCAGGGCCACGGCTTCGGCGGAGCCGACGGGGCCTTGCAACAGCTCCACACCCTCTTTTTCAATCAGTTCGCGGGCCAGCTGCACGGCCTTCTCCGCGTTACCCTCGGTATCGCGGACGATGACCTCTACCGGGCGATTGGCGATCACCCAGCGGCCCTGGTCATCCTTGACGCCGCCGGAGGCGTACTCCAGCCCCAGCGCGAAACCGCGCGTCTGCTGGAGCCCGTAGAGCTGCATCGCGCCGGATTGCATCGTCAGCTGGCCGATCTTCAGCACAGGGCCGTAGGCCGGCTTGGCTTCCGTCGTGGCCGGCGGCGCGGTCGTGGGGGCCTGCGTGGGGGCCTCGGTGGTGGCCGGCGGGGGCGTGGTGGGCGCCGGAGTCGGCGTCGCTGTCTGCACACAGGCACTCAACAGCAAGGCAGCCAAAACCAAAACACTTAACAACACGGACTTCTTCATCGGTTCCTCCTCCTATGGATTGAAATATGGGTACAACCAACAAGATTTCAAACGTCAAACGCCAGGCTTCAGATGACGAATGACTTTTGACTTATGACTTTTGATTTTTGAGAAAGCCCAAGACCAGGGCATTGAACAGGTCCGGCTGCTCCAGGCAGAGTGCGTGCCCTGCCCCTGGGACAACCACGAGCCGGGCGCCGGGAATGCTGCGGGCGATCAGCTCGCTGTAGCGGCGCGGCTTGAGGATATCCTGCTCACCCACCAGCACCAATGTCAGCGCGGTAATGCGCGGCAGGTCGGCGGTCAGATCCAGCCGCAGGAAGCACTCCAGCAATTCCAGCACCGCGTCAAAGTCCAGGGCGGCGTAGCGCGCGCCGGCCGCTTGCAACGCCGCCCGGTTGGCCGCGATGTAGGCATCGGAGAAGTTAAGCGGGTAGCTGACGCGGTAGAGCTGCTCCGGGTCATGCGCTCGCGCGGCCGCCACCCAGCTTTCAATCAACCCGCGCAGCACCGGCCCGACCTCGCTGACCGCCGACGAGACAAAGAGCGAGCGCGTCCGCTCCGGGTAGCGCAGCGCGAAGGCCAGGCTCACTTCGCCGCCGTAGGAGATGCCGCCGATGTGCGCCTGCTCAATGCCGAGCGCCGTCAGCAGCGCCGCCAGATCGTCGGCGTGGAGCGCCATCGTGTACGGCCCGGCCGGATGCGCCGATTTCCACATCCCCCGGCAATCATAGAGCAACAGCCGGTAGTGCCGGGAGAACGCCGGCGTCTGGAAAGCCCAGCTGGCCGTGCTCATCAGCACCCCGTTGGAGAGCACCACCACCTCGGCATCTTCCGGGCCATGGAGCTCGTAGTACAACTCAGTGCCGTTGACCGCGATTTTGGGCATAGCCCCCCTTTCCAACCTCAACCCTGAAACGCCGCACCTCACGCCTCACGTTTCACGTTTTACGTTTCACGTTTTACGTTTCACGCTTTACGCTTCAACCTGAAACGCCAGGTAGGTCTTCTTCGCCTCGCCCTCGCCCCGTTCCACGTAGGCGACGGTGACCGGGGCGCCGATGGCGATGGCTTCTGGCCGGCAGACATCCACGCCCAAAATCTGGGCGCTGATGCTGGGGCCTTCCTCCAATTGCACGAACCCGGCGCAGTAGGGATTCTTGCGGTCGTAGCCGGCGGCCAGCATGAGCGTCGGGGCGATGGAAATGATGCTGAAGCCGGTCAGTTTCCCTTTGCCGGAGAGCTCCACCCACTCCATCTCCCCCGTGTGGCAGTGGGAGCAGAGCGGGCGCGGCGGCAGGAAGGTCGCGCCGCACTGGCGGCAGCGCGTCCCCATGAGCTTGTGCTCGCCCAGGAATTGGTAGAATTCCGCCGGTGTAAAGGCTTTCTCGCTCATGGGTTACCTCCGCTCAAAGATGTGGATGACACAAGTCTGACCGGTTCCGCCGACGTTGTGCGTCATCCCCAGGTTGATATCGCCGGGCAGCTGGCGGGCGCCCGCCTCGCCCCGGGCCTGCTTCCAGATTTCCACAACCTGGCCGATCCCCGAAGCGCCCACGGGATGCCCTTTGGACTTCAGCCCGCCGGAGGAGTTGATGGGCCGGGCGCCCTCGCGGGAGGTCACCCCTTCCTCGGCGGCCCGCCAGCCCGTCCCTGGCGCGAAGAAGCCCAGGTCTTCGCTGGCGATGATCTCGGCGATGGTGAAGCAGTCGTGGACCTCCACCGCTTTGATGTCGGCGGGCGTGACCCCGGCCATGGCGTAGGCCTGCTCCGCCGCCCGTTTCGCCGCCGGGAGAGAGGTCAACGTCGGGCGGCCGTAGGTCGCGGCGTCGCTGGCCTGACCAGAGCCGATGATGTAGAGCGGCCGGTCGCTGAAGCGACGGGCCAGATCCTCACTGACCAGCAGCACGGCGGCCGCGCCGTCGGAGATGGGCGAGCAATCGTAGAGCCGCAGCGGCCAGGCGATGGTAGGATTGGCGCGCGGGTCGCGCAGAAATTCCAGCTCATCGGCCCAGGTTGGAACCGGCTGCCCCTTTTTGGCAGCACTCTTCTTGCGCCCTTCCATCAGGTCACTGATGCGTTGCCCAAACTGCGCTTTCTCATTCAGTGAGCCGTGCTCATGGTTTTTCATCCCCACCTTGAGGAAGGTATCCGGCGTTGCTCCGTACTGCGCCATGTACGCGGTCGCCATCGCCGCGTAGAGGCCGGGAAAGGTGAAACCAGCCGCTGCCTCGTAGAGCACATCGGCTGCCGTCCCCAACGTATCGGTGACGCGCTCGGTCGGCAAGTCGGTCATCTTTTCCACTGCGCCGACCAGCACCATGTCGTACAGGCCAGAAGCAATCGCGAGTACCCCCTGGCGTAGCGCGACGCCGCCGCTGGCACAGGCATCTTCCACGCGGGTGGCCGGGCGTGGCGTCAGCCCGACCCAATCGGCCATGAGGGGGGCAATGTGCCCCTGCCCCTCAAACAGGTCGCTGGTGTAATTACCGATATAGAGCGCCTCAATCTCATTGGCATCCAACTCTTTATCTATGGAGGCGCGCAGTTCTTTGAAGGCCTCCACGAAAAGGTCGCGGCTGGTCAGGCCGGGGAACGCGCCAAACTTGCTCATCCCCGCCCCGACGATGGCGACCCCACGACCGAGTTTGCGTTGAGTCATAACTTCCTCCTGGTATAGTGTGGAATACGTGTTGCGTAGTGCGTAGTGTGCGAAAAACGGAATACGCACTACGCAATACGTCATGCTCTTCCCAAAAATTCGTGGAACAGCGCATTAAACTCCGCCGGCTTCTCAAGGTGCGGGCTGTGAGCGGTGTCGGCGATGACGTGCTCGGTAAAGGAGCCGCCGCGCGCAGCGTACTGCTCCAGCACCGCGCGGGTCTGCGTGACCATCGGCTGCGGCGGGTAGACCTCATCGCCGGGCCAGCCGGGGATGAAGCCGAGCTTGCCCAGGGCGCCAAAATCAAACATAGAGAGATCGGCCACGATCATGTCGCTGTCGCCGCGGATCCAGAGGACCGGCGGTTTAGGCGTGGCGGCCAGCAGCCCGGCGACGTCGTTCGCCAGATACTTGGGCGACCAGCAGTTGACCGGCCCCCGCACCCCCGGCGCAACGTTGGGCCAGTTGGGGGAAGGGACGAAATCGCCAGGGTAGCGGTCGCTGCCGGTTTTCTCCATCAGTGCCGCCGTCAGGAAATCCTCTTCGCGGGCCGCGCGGAACGGGGCTTTGTAGTAGAAGGCGTTGATGACGTTGCGCGGTGAATTTTGATCGTCGGCGCTGCGGTCACCCTTCTGGATCAACTGCACGAAGGTGGGATTGACCACGCCACCGCCAGAACCGGCGCAATCATCGTAGCAGGGGGTGCCGGCGGCGTCTTTGGTCCCGCCGAAGCCGTAGGGCGAGACCGGGCAGATGAGCGTGGCCGTCAGCACGCGGGCCGGCTGGTCGGCGATGAAGCGGTAGAGGATGCCGGCGCCCATCGACCAGCCAACGAAGTGTGCCCGTTCGATCTGCAAAGTGTCCAGCAGCGCAGCGACATCGTCGCTCCAATCTGCCATCCCGCGCGTGCTGTCAATCAGCTTATCCTCTGTCCAGCCGTAGCCGCGCAGATCGGGGGCGATGCCCCGATAGCCGGCCGGCAGCGCGAGCATGGTCTCCTCCCAGTAGAGCGCAGCGGAAAAGTTGCCGTGCAGGAAGACCACCGGGATGCCATCCTCCGGCCCGGAGAAGTAGACATGCTGCCTCAGGCGCGGCGTCTCCACCATCCGGGTCACAA